>JBDHYI010000004.1:0-162347 GCA_039811265.1 Chitinophagaceae bacterium
CAGTAAAAAATACAGCCTAAAAAATGTCCACTTGAACAAAAGGTCTAAAAAATAGCCTAATTTTTGTCTATTATACCGTAATTTTCAATCTTTTTGTCTGATGCCAAAAAAGATTCAATTGCTGTTGAATTGAAAATATTTTCAAGTCCAACAGTTTCTATTTTGCTTCGACTTCCGCTTAGGATAAGGTTTATTGCTTCAATGACACTACTTTTTCCTGATTCATTATCGCCAACAAGAATATTTATGCTGTCGCCAAAATCAACAGAAAAATGTCAAATCGCTTAAAGTTTTTGAGTTTTAATTTGGTTATGTGTCCCATAGTTTCTTAATCAATGTTTATTTTCCCTCTAAAATTTTCAACAATCGCTCATTCAAATACAATTTTTCTTTTCCGACTTTTACCGACTTTAAAAATCCGTTTTCTTCTAATGCCATTAAATAATTTCCGACTGTTTTTGGATTTCCTATGTTTTCATCAATCAAATGTTGGCGTTTGGTGTAGGGAAGACGAAACAAAATTTCAACCAAATCTTTGGAATAGATTTTTGGCAATTTGGTTTTTATTTCTTCTGCTGTTTTGTCTATTGCTGTTGTGATTTTACTCAAACGCTCCAATCCTCTGTTTGAGGTTTCCTCAATCATATCTAACATATACAGAATGTAATTTTCCCAATCGTTTTTTTCGGTTACGCTACGCAAACTTTTGTAATAATCCGCTTTGTTTTTGATGATGTACTCACTCAAATAAATGGCTGGTGTGCCCAATAATCCCGAAAGTTTGAGGTATAGCAACAATAAAATCCGCCCTGTTCTTCCGTTACCATCTGCGAATGGGTGGATTGCCTCAAATTGGTAGTGCATTAACGCCATTTTTATTAGTGGGTCAATTGTATCATCTTCATTGATAAATTTTTCCAAATTTGCCAACTTTTCACGAATGACATTTTCGCCACTTGGTGGCGTGTAAATTATTTCGCCTTTTGTGTTACTCAAAGTTGTTCCGGGTGTAACCCGAATTGAAGTGGTATTTTGTTTGATACACTGAACAATGCTAATGCAAAGATTAGTTGTTATTAACGGCTTTTTCTTTAACTGTTCCAATCCCAACCACAGGGCTTCTTTGTAACTCAAAACTTCTTTGGTAGCTGAATTTTCAACTTTTCTGTCTGCAACCAACGATTTGTAAAGCTCATCATTGGTTGTGATGATATTTTCTACTTCCGAACTCGCTTTTGCTTCTTGAAGATAAATCGTGTCTAAAAACAATGTTGGATTAGGCAAGTTCTTCAAAGTTCCGTTCAGTTGAGCCAATGCTCTACCTGCCGAAATCGTTTTACGCAATATCTCTTTTGTTTCTATATCTGCCTTTGGTGGCAGTAAAGGCAGGTCGTTGTACGGTTTTTTGTGGTCAAATTTGCTCATTTTGTTCAAGTGTAAGTTTTACTCTCGTTTCTAATACGAGGGCAAAAATACTAAAAATTTACTCTCGTTGTATCAATAGAGGTAAAATTTACTCTCGTTCGTTTTTGGGCTTATTTTCCGCTTTTCCGTCTGTTGTCGTCTTTGCATAACATTTGACAGTTGTCAGCCGAAGTTTTACCGCCTAAATGCCAAGGTGTGATGTGGTCGGCTTCCATTTCTTTTATTTCAAATTGTTGTTTGCAGTCTGTATCGTCCTAAAAAAAGTTTACAAGTTAAATATTAAATCCTATTGTTAGTTTACAGTTGTTTTTTAGTTCTGACATTGGTTTACAAACCAAGTTTTTTCTGATAATAATTCTTCCATAATTTCTCTGTTTTTAGTGGGTTTTGTGAATGATGCACTTGGTTGGGTATGAGGTTTTTTTAGTCCTGAAGTGACTTTACTTTTTTTGTCCATTTTTACACATTTTTGTGTAAAACCTATTTTAGGACAAGACAGATGGCGTTGTTTACAACGCCATCTCTATTTTTATAATCTAAAAAACAAATGATAAGTATAATTAGCTGAGACCGGTAATGGTACCATTAGCATCAATAAACATATTTTCAGATGCGGGTATATTAGGGAGTCCCGGCATACGCATCATATCGCCTAAAATTGGAATAATAAAACCTGCGCCGGCAGCAAATTCAAAATCTCTTACATTAATTCTGAATCCTCTTGGTCGTCCGATAGCTGTTTCTTTATCTGATAATGATTTTTGTGTTTTTGCCATACAAACAGGTAAACTATCGTAGCCTAAATCTTTAATTGTTTTAAGTTGTGAGCGTGCAGAAGATGAATAATCTACCCCGTCGGCTCCATAAATTTCAGTTGCAATTTTTTCTATTTTTTCTTCTATGCTCAAATTCCAATCATATAAAGGTGCGAAATGATTTTCGTTGTTTTCAATGGCATCGCATACTGCATGTGCAAGGTCTTGTGTTCCATCACCGCCTTTAGCAAAGCCATAAGAAACGACTGCTTTTACACCCATTTCTAAACATTTTTGTTGTACTAATTCAATTTCTTCTTGACTGTCAGCAGGGAAATGATTAATGGCAACAACCGGTGTTATTCCAAATTTTTTACAGTTTTCAATGTGTTTCTCTAAGTTTTCAAATCCTTTAGTTACACGTTCTATGCTTGGTGTATTGTATTCTTCTTTTTTGGCTCCTCCTTGGTGTCTTAATGCTCTAATTGTTGCTACTACAACGATGGTGTCCGGTCTTAAATTACCGTAGCCACACTTAATGTCCATAAATTTTTCAGCACCTAAATCAGCACCAAAACCGGCTTCTGTTACAACATAATCACCTAAAGAAAGTCCCATTTTTGTAGCTATTATAGTATTGGTTCCTTGAGCGATATTAGCAAATGGACCTCCATGTAAGATAGCAGGATTCCCTTCAAGAGTTTGTACTAAATTGGGTTTGATAGCATCCTTTAATAAAATAGCCATAGCATTTTCCGCTTTTAAATCACGAGCATAAATGGGCTTTTTATCGTAAGTATAACCAACAAAAATATTTCCAAGTCTGGTTTTTAAATCATCAAAATTTTTACTCATACATAGTATTGCCATCACTTCTGATGCCGGTGTAATATTGAACCCATCTTCACGTGGGACACCGTTGGCAGTACCACCTAAGCCTATTATGATTTGGCGTAGTGCACGGTCATTCATATCCATTACTCGTTTCCATTTGATGGTGCGAGGGTCTATATTAAGAGAGTATTTTTTGTTTTGAAGGTTATTATCAATCAATGCTGAAAGTAAATTATTTGCCCTTTCTATAGCAGCGAAGTCACCGGTAAAATGCAGGTTGATATCTTCCATTGGAATTACTTGCGAATAACCACCGCCCGCAGCTCCGCCTTTCATACCAAATACCGGACCTAAGCTAGGTTCTCTCAATACGACAATTGATTTTTTACCGATTTTATTCATTCCTTCATTAAGCCCTATGGATACGGTTGTTTTTCCTTCACCTGCAGGTGTTGGGTTAATGGCAGTAACCAATATTAATTTTGCTTTTTTAATTTTTTCTTCATCAATTAGTGATATTGGAAGTTTTGCTTTATATTTTCCATAATATTGAAGGTCATCTTCTTTTACTCCAATTTTTTCAGCAATGTTTTTAATGTGTTGGATGTTTGCGTTTTGAGCAATTTCTAAATCGGTTGGAAACATAAATTTTTATTTTATAATGTTTAAAAAAAATCAGGGGACTAATATAGTATGTTTTTTTACTAAATAAAAAAAACAACATACAAGATGTTGTTTTTTAAATAGTTTTTTTAAAAATTAGGCTTCGTTTGGTTCCGGCATTACTAATCTAAAACCATTTCCGTGAATATTCACTATTTCGACTTGCTCATCATCTTTTAAGAATTTTCGAAGTTTGGCTATATAAACATCCATGCTTCTACCATTGAAATAAGTATCGCTACCCCATATTTTTTTAAGTGCAGATTCTCTGGTTAAGAGGTCGTTCGCATTTTCACACAACATTCGGAGTAGGGCGCCTTCTTTTGGAGAAAGAGTGTGTGTGATATCGCCAATTGTGAGTTCTCTTAATTTACTATTAAAATGGAATTTTCCAATTTTAAATTCAAAAATTTCATTTTGCTTTTCGGTAGTTTCGTTGTTTCGTTTAAGAATAGCTTTTATTTTATGCAAAAGGATTTCGCTATCAAAAGGTTTTAATATATAATCATCTGCTCCGAGTTTATAGCCGGTAAGAATATCTTCTTTCATGTTTTTAGCTGTAAGGAAAAATAATGGAATATCCAGATCGATATTTCTAATTTCTTCAGCAAGTGAGAAACCATCCAAATTAGGCATCATTACATCTAAAAGACATAAATCGTATTTTTCTCTTTTGAAGGCAGCCAATCCTAATATGCCGTCGCGAGCCAACTCGACAACATAGTCATTCAATTCAAGATAATTTTTTAGAACTTTACCAAAGTTGGTATCATCTTCTACTAATAAAATTTTTGATTTTATACTTTCCATAATTAAAAGTGTTTAATTCAAAGTTATGTATAAGGTGCTTTAAATTAGAATACTTGCCTGTAATATTTTGTTAAACCCAAATGATTTTAATTTTTTTTATCTTAAACAAATGAAATATTTAAACAGACAGGATTAGATTTACTTGTAGATATTATCAATCAGGTGTTGGTATTTTTCAGCAATTTTTTTCCTTTTTAATTTTAATGTCGCTGTTAGTTCACCTCCGTCAATTGTCCATTCATTTGGAACAATTTGAAATTTTTTTACTTGTTCGTGTGCTGGAAATAACTTGTTAAAGTTATTAAGCTCATTTCGAATTAATTTTAAAACGTCTTTGTCAGTTGAAAAATCTACATCTTTAGAAATGGTCACGCCTAAATTTATAAAATATTCTTTTATTTTTTCTATGGCAGGTACAATTAAAGCACCCGCAAATTTTTCATTTTGACCGACTACCATAATTTGTTCAATATAGGGAGATTCTTTCATCTTATTTTCTAATGGGAGCGGTGCTATATATTTCCCGCCTGATATTTTAAATATCTCTTTTTTTCTATCAGTAATTTTTAAAAATTTTTGATTGATAAGAGTTCCAATATCTCCGGTGTAAAACCAACCATCTTTAATAACTTCTTCCGTTAATTCAGGATGTTTATAATATCCCATCATAATATTTGGACCTTTACATAATATCTCACCGTCATCAGCTATTTTTACCTCTACATTATTAATAATTTTTCCAATAGTTCCAAACATTCGTCCTTCTGATTGATATCGATTCACACTAACGACCGGAGAAGTTTCTGTTAATCCATACCCTTCCATAACTATAATATTGGCAGCGGTAAATAGTTTTAATAATTTTACTTGACAAGCAGCAGAACCTGTAATAATTGCTTTTATATTACCGCCAATTGCTTCACGCCATTTTTTATAAATTAGAACATCGGCTATTTTTAATTGTAAATTATAAAAAAATGAACGTTGGTTTGGATCGATTTCGTAAGCTAATCCAAGTTGTACCGCCCAATCAAAAAGTTTTCTTTTAATACCATTTAATTCCCTTCCTTTCTCATCAATTTTTTCATATACTTTTTCTAATAATCTTGGTACTGTAGTAAAAACAACCGGTTTTACTTCTTTTAGATTAGGGCCTATGGTTTCCATACCTTCAGCAAAATAAACTTCTACACCTTTATATAAATAAATATACATAACGGTTCGCTCAAAAACATGATTTAGAGGTAGAAAACTAAGACTGCGTTCATTACTATCACAGAAATTAAAACAATCAATAGAACCCAGTACATTACTAACAATATTGGCATGTGAAAGCATCACTCCTTTGGGATTTCCGGTAGTTCCGGATGTATAAATTATTGTCGCTAAATGCTCCGGTTTAATTTGGCTTTTTATTTTCTCAATTTCAGCAAGCTCGTTTTGGGTAGGTGTTACAAATAATTTTGTCCATGCATCTACACCATCTATTTGGTCAAATGAGTATATGGCTTTTAGAAAAGGAAGACGGTCTTTTATTTTTTTTATTTTTTTATAAATTGAATTATCAGAAATAAATAAGATAGCAGCTTGTGATTCATTGAGTATGTATTCCCATTCGTTTTCTGTAATGGATGGATATATCGGAACTAAAACACAACCACTGATTTGCGTTGCAAAATCGACTACCATCCATTCGGTACGATTGTTTGATATAATGGCTATCTTGTCTTGAGTTTCGGGCGTAAATTCTTTAGCTCCTAATTGAAATTGCAGAAAAGAGGTTGCTAATTGGGATGCTTTATTTATAACTTCTGATGGAAGTATTTTTTGCCATTGTCCATTTACTTTATTATGAAAAATACTTTTATGAGGAAATCTTTTTTCGTAGTAATATAAAATATCGAAAATTCTAGAAATGTTTTCCATAGAGGGTAAATTTATAATAAATAAATAATTTAGTTATGATAATATTGGTTTTCTCTTGGAATAAGTTTATTGTTTCTAAAATAATTATCGAATTGATTCATTAGGGAGGCATATTTTTGTGTCCATTGTTTATATAGTTGACTATTATCTATATTGCCAAATAACCATTTATTATAAGGTTCAAAAAAATGGTTTAGAATCATTTTTTGTTGATAATCGAAAAGTGTAAATGGATAAGATGTAGCAAAATGTTTATTCCAATCTATTATAAATCTGGCTCTTAATTGAGATAAATTATCAATATTAATTCCACCTGTTACAATGTTTTTTTGGTCGTCAAATATTTTTAAACACGCAGTTTCAAAATTTTTGGGTGTATCATAACGATTTATTTTGCCGTCCAATGCTTTATTATTTAAATCAGAAATTAAAAATTTGTAGCTTTCAAAAACTATTTTTTTAACTTCTTCTGTTTTACTGGAAAAACTTTCCATGTTTACAAATGTTTCACCATAAATAATTGCCCATAAGTATTGTTTTGTGAAGAAATAAACTTTAGTAAGGTTGTAATAATTTAAATGATAAGTTGGAGATTTTTCAACTCCATTTTCCCAAGCTTCAGATGCCAATTTGTATTTTTTATCTTGAGTGTATATTTCTCCCTTTTCTGTATATAATGCGCCTGCATTTGGATATTTGTTGATTCCCTTGTTTATGACAGATTTAGCTTCATCTGTTTTTTTTAATGTTCTATAAATTTTACTAGCTATCTGAAATGTTTCTTCATCAATATCTTCTTTTTTTAATAGTGGTTTGATTGTTTTTTCGGCTTTAATTACATCTCCTAAAAGGAAATATGTATATGCTAATTCTCGGATAAAAAGTTGATTATCGGGTTCTACGTTTACTGCCTGATTAAATACCATTACGGCATTAGCATAATCCGATTGTTGAATATAACTTTTGGCTTTTAAAAACAACTCATTGCCTTGTTTAGTTGTACCAATCGTTTGCTGTGCAAAAGTATTATTTGATAAAAAAAATAAACTGAATATTAGAATGACTCTTTTCATAAAAATAGGAAAGACAAAAGTAATTGAGTTTTTTATTAATTGAATATTTTGAAAATAAAATTCAATAAAAATCGACAAAGCATATATAAAGTATAATTAAAGAGAAAGACTTGAAATACAAATGTTTTTAATAAGGTTATTTGTCTAAACAAAAAGCATTTGATAATTATTTTATATACTTGCAAAAATTTTTCCAAAAGATTTTTAGCAATATGTCAAAAAATTTATTAATCGTAGAAAGCCCTGCAAAAGCAAAAACAATCGAAAAAATACTCGGACCGGATTTTCAAGTAAAGTCTTGTTTTGGTCATATTCGCGATTTGGAAAAAGATGAGATGGGTATTGATATTGCAAATAATTTTATTCCAACATATAAAATTTCAGACGATAAAATTAAAGTAGTAAATGAGTTGAAAGCATTAGCTAAAAAAGCTAAGGAAGTATGGTTGGCATCGGATGAGGATCGAGAAGGGGAGGCAATATCATGGCATCTATGTGAGGTGTTGGGTTTAGATACAGAAACAACTAAACGAATTGTATTCCATGAAATTACAAAAAACGCAATTAAAGAAGCTGTTGCTAATCCGCGAACAGTTAATATGGATTTGGTAAATGCACAGCAAGCAAGAAGAATTTTAGATAGAATAGTCGGCTTTGAATTATCACCGGTTTTATGGAGAAAAATTGCAGGTAGTAAGTCTTTATCAGCCGGCCGTGTACAATCAGTGGCTGTTAGATTAATTGTGGAGCGTGAAAGAGAAATTATTCAATTCAAATCAACCAGTCAATTTAAAATAGAAGCCATATTTAATGCTAACGATATTCATGAAAAAGCAGTATCTTTTAAAGCTGAATACGAGAAGAGACTACCATCAGAAAAAGATGCAGAACAATTTTTACAAAAATGTATAGGTGCACAATTCTCTGTTGGAGATATTACTGTTAAGCCTGCACGCAAATCGCCTTCTGCTCCCTTTACAACTTCAACACTACAACAAGAGGCAAGTCGTAAACTTGGATATTCCGTATCGAAAACAATGCAAATTGCACAACGATTATATGAAAGTGGGTTGATTACTTATATGAGAACGGACGCCGTTAACTTATCGGAACAAGCACTTAACAATATTCAAGAAGAAATAAATAATTCTTTTGGCAATAAATATTATAAAAAAAGAATTTATAAAAATAAAAATGAAAATGCACAGGAGGCACATGAAGCCATAAGACCTACCAATATGGCTGATAAAGTAACTGAAAACCCTGAGTGGCAAAAATTATATGACCTGATTTGGAAAAGAACAATGGCATCTCAAATGGCTGATGCCGAACTTGAAAAAACAATAGCTAAAATTAATATTTCAACACAGAACGAACAGTTGCTTGCCAGTGGCGAAGTATTGAAGTTCGATGGTTTTCTAAAGTTATATTTAGAAGGAAAAGACGATGATGAAAGTGATGATGAAAATCAAGAAGGGATGTTACCACTATTAAAAACCGGACAAGCACTCGACTTAAATGAAATGAATGCTGTTGAAAAATTTTCAAAACCTTTGCCTCGATATACAGAGGCATCGCTCGTAAAAAAATTAGAGGAGTTAGGAATAGGAAGGCCTTCAACTTATGCACCCACTATAAGCACTATTCAAAATAGAAATTATGTTGTGAGGAAAGATAAAGAAGGAGTGAAAAGAAAATATCGTATTTTGACTTTGCATAATGATACAATAAATCAAAAAATAGCAGAAGAGAATACCGGTGCTGAGAAATCAAAATTATTTCCTACAGATTTAGGGATGGTTGTTACTGATTTCTTAAAACAACATTTCGCCAGTGTAATGGATTATAATTTTACAGCAGGAATAGAAAATGAATTTGATGAAATTGCAAATGGAAGATTAAAGTGGAATAAAATGTTAGAAGATTTTTACAGCCCTTTCCATGAATTAGTTGAAAATACAATGGAAAATGCCGAAAGAGCCAGCGGTGTAAGGGAATTAGGTATAGACCCCGATAGTGGGAAAAAAGTCATTGCTCGTATCGGACGATTTGGTCCAATGATTCAAATCGGAGAGAATGATGATGAACAAAAACCTCGTTTTGCAACTTTAAGACCAACACAAAGCATCGAAACTATAACTTTGACCGAGGCATTGGAGTTGTTTAAATTACCACTACACTTAGGTGCTTATAACAATCTTGATGTCAGTGTCGCTGTAGGACGCTTTGGACCTTATATTAAATACGGAGATCAATTTATTTCTCTACCTAAAGGAGAAGATCCATTAACGGTAACATTAGATAGAGCTATTGATTTGATTAAAACAAAATCAATAGAAGATGCACCTATTGCGTTTTATCAGGATAAACCGATTACAAAAGGGAAAGGCAGATTTGGACCGTTTATTAAATGGAATGAAATGTTCATCAATGTACCGCGAGCATACGATTTTGAAAATCTTTCAGAAAAAGATTGTGAAGAACTTATACTCAAAAAAATAGATAAAGAAGCTAATCGTTATATACAGGAATTCCCTGAAGAAAAAATTAGTATTGAAAATGGACGTTGGAGTCCATTTATTCGCTTTCAAAAGAAAATGCTTAAATTAATGCCAAAGCCGGAAGGAGGAAAATATACATCAGAAGAAGCGTCACATATTACTTTAGAAGAAATTAAGAAAATGATTGAAGAACAATTGCCGGGTGCATTTAATAAAAAAACAACTAAAAAAACAACTAAAAAAACAACTACTAAAAAAGCATCAAAAAAATAATATTATTTTTTTGAAATCTAAAAATAAAAAATGAACTCAGACACGGAAGAAAGAATAAATAAAGCAACATTAGGTTTCAAGTCGTCATTAGATATTGGAATGGGAGTGTTATATATTTTGATTCCTATTTATGCATTGCTTATTCCTTCTATTTCCGAACAATATGGAAAAGGCTTAGTCTATTCCTTAGGAGTTTTATTTATACTATATGGAGGATTCAGAATTTACAGAGGAATTTTTGCTTTGCAAAAATCACTAAAAAGAAACTCACGACACCAAAGACATTCTGAGGATAAGCAATAAAAATATATTTTTTAAAAAATTAAAAAATATATTAAATTATATTTACAAATTCAATAATCAAATTATTATGGCAAAGGCAAAGAAAGAGACGTTTTTTAAAGACAGAGAATATCATGCTTTTACTGCTTTAGAAAAAGCACATTTCCTTTCGTTTGCACCTTATGCTTTTCAAGCATCTGTTTTATTAAGAGATTATGGTATTTTAAATAAATTAGAATCAAAGCCGGAAGGTTCATCATTTTCAGACTTAAAAAAAGAATTCTCTCAAATAAGTGAATACGGTATAAGAATTTTAATTGAAGCGGGTATCGGAATCGGGTTGCTTTATGAAGAAAATAATAAATATTTTATAACCAAAACTGGCTCCTTTTTTCTGAATGATCGCATGGTCGTTGTTAATACTAATTTCATGCAAGATGTGTGCTATCAAGGGGCATATAAACTAAAAGAATCTATCGAGAAAGGAATTCCGGCGGGTTTACCCTATTTGGGTAATTGGAAGACAGTGTATGAAGGGCTTTCAAAATTGAATGAACAACAAAAGAAAAGCTGGTTTGAGTTTGATCATTATTATTCAGATTTTGTTTTTCCTGAAGTGATGAAAATCATTTTTGATAATGATAAAAGACCTTTAAAAATATTAGATATTGGAGCTAACACCGGTAAGTTTTCTTCTCATTGTCTGCAATATGATTCGCAAGTTGAAATGTATTTATTAGACCTTCCGGGGCAATTGGAAATGGCTGATGAAAATATGAAATCACAAGGGTTTGAAGGGAGGTATCATTTAATAGCACATAACATTCTGGATACATCAATACAAATTCCCGGAAAGTATGATATTATCTGGATGAGCCAGTTTTTAGATTGTTTTTCGGATGAAGAAATAATACATATTTTAAATAAATGCAAAACAGCATTGAATGAAAATGGAGTTGTGATGATAAATGAAACATTTTGGGACCATCAATATTTTCATGCAGCTATGTACTCATTACAAATGACATCTCTATACTTTACAACAATTGCAAATGGGAATAGCCAAATGTACGATAGCAGAGTGTTTATGGAACTAATTGAAGCGGCCGGTTATAAATTAATTGATTCTAAAATTGGAGTTTCCACAACACACACTTTATTGACAATTGGTCTGTAAATATTCTAATTTTCTCGGTTTTACCAATATTCTCCCAAATATAATTTTACATTTGTCGTTCTTAAACGAAACAATATGAAAGCATTTTCATTTCTTTTTTTATTATCAATTTCTTTCAGTTTGTTTGCACAAAATGATAATATCTATCGAAATAAAAATAATAAATGGTATTGGCAAAATCGAAAACCTTATGAAGGGTATTGGCAGCAAGATGTCGCTTATAAAATAGACGCAAACATCAATGAACGCACTCGAATTATTGATGCTACTGAAGAACTCACTTATTGGAATAATTCACCGGATACTTTACACTTTGTGTATTTCCATTTATATCAAAATGCTTTTACAAAAGGTTCTTATTTAGAAGAATTACATAAGGTCAATGATAAAACGATTACAAAATTTGGTAAATATCAAGAGCAAGGCTTAGGTACTGTAGTACAAAATTTAAAAGTAAATGGGAAACCGGCTAAATATTATATTGATAATACCATAATGAAAATTGAATTGAGCACCCCTTTACTACCTCAACAATCAGTCGTGTTTGATATGAATTTCAAAACCTATTTTGATTATGGACAATTTAGAAGAAGGATGGCCGTTTATGATTCTTATGGATTCCCTCATTTTAACGGAGTGCATTGGTATCCGAGAATTTCTGTTTATGATATTAAAAAAGGATGGGACACCGATCAACACCTTAATAAAGAACTTTATGGAGATTATGGAATGTTTGATGTAAAACTTACATTTACTTCCAATTATATAGTAGAAGCAACGGGTGCATTACAAAATGAAGATGAGGTACTACCAGATGACTTACGACAAAAATTAGATGTCAAAAATTTTGCACAAAAACCTTGGAATGAAAAGCCAAGCATCATTATTCCCTATGATAGCACCCAACAAAAAACATGGCACTACATTGCAAACAATGTACATGATTTTGCCTTTACGGCAGACCCCGCATATCGTATAGGCGAAACAGTATGGAATGGAATTAGATGTATAGCTATAGTAACAGAACCTCATGCATCGAAATGGCAAAACGCATCTGATTATGTAGCGAAAATAATTAAAACATTCTCGGAAGATTTTGGAATGTATGAATATCCAAAAATGGTTGCCGCAGATGCTAACGATGGAATGGAATATCCTATGATAACACTTGATGGAGGTGCCGATCCGGACTTCAGAGGCTTACTCGTTCATGAAATTGGACATAATTGGTTTTATGGAATGATAGGAAATAATGAAACATATCGTGCAGCTTTAGATGAAGGATTTACACAATTCTTGACAGCTTGGGGCTTAAATAAAATTGATGGAGAAGAAATGATTTCAACTCCCGATAAATGTAAATACAAAAGAACATTTCGTGAACCTAAGTTGGCAAGAGATCGAAATGTATATTTCAGATATATTTATGATGCAATGAGACATGACGACAAACCATTAAACACACATTCTCACGATTTTCATAATGCATTGGGGCATGAAAACGGATATAGCCATGTGTATTATAAAACAGCTACTATGTTGTATAATCTGCAATATCTTTTAGGAGATTCTTTATTTCAAACTGCAATGAATCACTATGTGTCCAAATGGAAATTTGCACACCCTTATTTTGAAGACTTTCGACAAAGTATTATCGAATTCACTCATGAGGACTTAAATTATTTTTTCGACCAATGGTTAGAAACAACCAAAACAATAGACTACGGGATTACCTCAATTAGAAAGACAGAAAAAAATAATGAATACAAAATAAAATTTAAACGATATGGCGAAATGCAAATGCCTATCGACTTTACTGTTACAGCCAAAGACGATAAAAAATACAGCTATACAATTCCTAACACTTACTTTCATAAAAAGACACAAAATAAATTCTTAAAACAATGGTATGGTTGGGATTTGCTTTATCCAACTTATACTGCAAAATTGTATATACCAAACGGAATTAAATATGTACAAATTGATACAAGTAATCGATTAGCAGATATTGATATGATGGATAATTATAAACGTCTGGGTATGATGTTGGCTCCTGAATCCTTGAAATTAAAATTTGATAGCTATGTAAACAATTTACCGGATTGGAAAAAATATAATGGCTTTTTAAGACCGGATATTTGGTGGAATGCAGTTGATGGAATAAAGCTGGGAGTTAATTTTAATGGTTCTTATATGAACTACTCCAGAAAGCTTTATACGACTGTTTGGTATAATTCAAGAATTTTAAGTCATACTAATTCTTCAAAAAATAAACTACCGATAGATTATACACTACGTTATGAAACACCCTTGAAACAAATCAATAATAAAATCAATTGGGGAATAGAAAGTAGGAAAATCGAGGGTTTTGCCAAACATAAAATTTATTCATACTATGATTTAAATAATCGTAATCGTTTCTCAATGGAAGTAAGTACTTTGTATCGTTTAGGACAAATCACAAACGATTACTTATTTGATAAGAATGAATGGTCAAGCTATATAGGAGGTGGATTGCCAAATCAAAAAACAAATACATACTTACAACTTCAATACCAAACAAATCATAGCAGAGCTAAAGGAAATACTTATCTTAATCTTACAAGCCGAAATGCCTTTAGCCTTAATTATTCTTATATACAAGGAACTTTATTGCACGATGTAAAAATCAATAAACTTGATATTCGTACTCGAATATTTGGGCGTTTAGGTTATGGAAAAGAAACACCTAATGAAAGCCAATTGTTTTTGCAAGGAGCAAGCCCTGAAGAAATGATGGAAAATAAATTTTCACGTTCTCAAGGATTTATTCCGCTTGAAGCAGGAGGATTTCAAACGAATGATTTTTCAACTTATCATCATGCCGGAGGACTTAACTTGAGAGGATACAATGGGTACTATGCAATTGATGAATCAAAAGACGGAACTATTTATATAAACTATAAAGGCATTAGTGGTGCTGCTGCTAATATGGAAATAGATTTTAATCGCTTTTTTAATTTCAAACCTAAATATGTAAGAGATTATCTTCAATTAAACGTTTACTTATTCGGTGATGCCGGCTTTATCAATCGTGGAAAATTAGATATAAATAATTTAAGTCATGTAGAGCCTACAAAATCGTGGAGTAAATTAAGAACAGATGCAGGAATAGGAACAGCTTGGACTTTGAAAAAATTAGGCCCTTTTGAGAAGTTTACTCCTTTTGTTTTAAGAGTTGATTTTCCTTTCTTCCTTTCTTCTCCACCTGCAGCAAAACCTGATTATTTTCAATGGCGATGGATTGTCGGGTTACAAAGAGCTTTGTATTAAAATAATTTATCTTTGACAAAATCAATTTTATCATTTTGAAAAAAGTTTTAATAGCAGCTCCCATATCTAAAACATTTAAAGAATGGCTCATTAAAAAGAACTATGAATTGATTTTTTATCCTTCAGACAAAATAGAAAACAACTTATTGGAAGGCATAGTAACATCTAATAAATTATTGTTAGATGAAAAAGAATTGCAAACATATAATGCTTTAAAGTGGATTGCTAGATTAGGTTCCGGAATGGAAATCATTGACACTACATATTGCGAGCGACACGATATAAAATATTTTAGCTCGCCCAATGGAATTTCAAATGCAGTAGCTGAGCATACTATCGGAATGTTGTTGAGTTTGTTACATCGAATACAAATCTCATCAATGCAAATACGAAACGGGAATTGGATAAGAGAAGAAAACAGAGGATTTGAATTAGACGGTAAAGTAGTTGGCATTATAGGCTATGGTCATACGGGAATCGCATTTGCAAAAAAACTTTCAGTATTTACTAAAAACATCTTGGTATTCGATAAGTATAAAACAAATTTTAAAGAAGATTTTTTTGAGGAATGCAGTTTGGAATGCATACAAGAAAATGCGGATATAATTAGTTTTCATGTGCCATTAAATCAAGAAACAACAAATTATTATAGTTATGATTTTTTTTCAAAAATGAAAAAAAATCATATTCTTATCAATACTTCAAGAGGTCCGGTTACACCATCAGAAGTACTTTTGCATGGATTAAAAAATGGTAAAATAGAAGGAGCTTGTTTAGATGTATTAGAAGAAGAAAAGAATATTAATCATTTTTTAAAAGACAAAAATTCATCTATTTATCAATTATTAAATCATAATACTATCCTAACCCCACATATTGCAGGATATACATTTGATGCCATTGAAAAAATGAGTAATGAACTAATGACTCAATTAGATGAAGTAATTTAACTTGTTATTTTAGTCAATTTACCGATTTAATTAATATAATTTTTGATAGATAATTAACAGAATATAAAAAATTATTATTATATTAGCTATTTCAAAAAACAAAATTTACAATCAACACCCAAAAATAAGACATGAAGCAACTTAAACACATCATCTGGATTTTTACTTTACTTACTATTAGCATTGTGGACGCGAAATCGCAATGCGTAAATAATATCAATCATTGGGAAGCCTGCGTTTTGGATAATCATGTTTGGAGATATATAGTTCCCACAGCTAACATGCCCGGATGGACAGCAACAAACTTTAATGATGGAGCATGGGCTCAAGGAAATGGGGGAATGGGATATGGAGATAATGATGATAACACGATTTTGCCAAATGGCACACGAAGTGTCTATATGAGAAAATCTTTCAATATCGTAGATACTTCTGCGATTGGTTCTGTAGTTTTTTGTATGGATTATGATGATGGATTTGTTGCTTATCTGAATGGTGTTGAAATTGCACGGGCAAACTTAAATGGGAATCCTCCAAATTACAACAATCTAACACCTACTGACCATGAAGCACAGCTTTACCAAAATAAACAGCCGGATTATTTCATCTTAACTCAACAACAAATATCATCTTTACTCGTAAACGGAAACAATGTTCTTGCTGTGGAAACACATAATGTAACAGCTAACTCTAACGACTTAACGTCAAGACCCTTTTTAATGCTTGGATTAAAAAATGCAGCTCAAAACTATTTCCCGACACCCGCTTGGTTTAATCCACCGACACCACTTTATACCAATCTTCCTATAATTGTTATTAATACATTAGGACAAACAATTAAAGACGACCCTCGTATTGTATGTGACATGGGTATTATTGATAATGGTCCCGGAAATATGAACTGTGTTTATGACCCTTACAATAACTATAACGGAAAAGTATCCATAGAAATTAGAGGCTCATCATCTCAGTCTGTACCCAAAAAAGGATATGGTTTTTCTACCTTAGATGCACTAGGTGTAAATCAAGTTAATGTTTCTATATTAGGAATGCCTAAAGAAAATGACTGGGTTCTTAATGCAACATATACAGATAAAACATTTCAACGGGATGTTCTGATATATGATTTGGCAAGATATATGGGATGGTACACAACAAGAGTCCGATATTGTGAAGTAGTTATAAATGGTGATTATAAAGGTATATACATTCTTCAAGAAAAAGTAAAACAAGACAAAAATAGAGTTGATGTTGAAAAATTAACCAATACAATGAATTCCGGCGATTCCTTAACCGGTGGATATGTTTATAAAATTGACTGGGAAACCGGGGCACCCGGCGGTGCTTGGAATACACCTCAAGGTGTTCAAGTAAAATATCATGACCCTAAATATGCAAAATTAACCAACACTCAAAGGACCTATCTCAAAAATTGGGTTAATGGAGCAGAAAATGATTTATTTAGTGCTAATTTTCAAGATCCAGAAACTGGCTATAGAAAGAAAACAAATGCTTATTCATTTGCTGATGATTTTATTCTTCAAGAATTTTCTAATAATATAGATGCATACAGAGCAAGTAATTATTTTCATAAAGATAGAGATAGCAAATGTGGTAAACATACTATAGCTCCTTTTTGGGATTTTAACTTTACGTTTGGCTCACCTAACTGGTGTTTCGGTCAAAATACACAAGGCTGGCAACTTACAGGAGGTTGTGGAACTCAAACAAGTAAGTGGATGAATAAATTACTACAAGACTCTTGGTTTAAAAATATTATAAGTTGTAGATGGAGCAATTTACGTTCAGACTATTTAACTAATGCCAATATATTTCATAGACTAGACTCAATTGCAACATATATACAAAGTGCAGCTCAAAGAGACTCTGCAAGATGGGGCTTAGTTTATTGGCCAACAAACTGGACTCCAAGTAACTTAAATGTAGCTATGGATTCAATGAAAAGCTGGATGGTTTTAAGACTACAATGGATGGATGCCAATATGTATAGCCCAACTATGCCTTGTAACGGATTAAATAATATGAGTTTAGTAATTGATGAAATTAATTTCCATAGTGACAGTTCAATAAATTCAGGCGATTGGTTGGAGTTATATAATTATGGAGCTTCTGCTATAGATATATCACACGCTACAATTTTTGATGGCGATGGGTATGAAAGATATTGTATCTTGCCGGCAAATACAATTATCCCGGCAGGTGGTCGTCTTGTAGTTTATCAAGACAGTGCAGCATTCGCATCACAATATCCAAATGTATTAAATAAAGTAGGACCTTTATGCTTTAAACTTAGTAATGGTGGACAAAAAATCATAATAAGAGATAAGGACAATCAATTAATATATTCTGTCCAATATTCAGATCTATGGCAGTGTGTGACAGACGGTCATGGAAGAACATTGCAATTGACTAATCCAAATGCAAACCCCAATATCGGTGATTCATGGTTTGCAGGTTGTGTTGGAGGCTCTCCCGGAGTTGCTTATACTCCTTGTAATGAAAATTTAATTTTGTCTGAAATTAATTATAATTCTTCAGTGAATGCAGATGCCGGTGATTGGATAGAATTTCATAATAAACAAGCAGTTCCTGTTTCACTTGCCGGTTGGTCAATTAGAGATGGGAGTAATCATGTTTATTATTTCCCTCCAAACACGAATATCGTACCAAATGGTTATTTAGTTGCTTATTCAGACCAAACAAAATTCACAACACAATTCCCAACTTTAAATAATATTGTAGGACCTATTGGTTTTGGATTTAGCAGCAATGGTGATGTAGCTAAAGTTTATGATAATACCGGAAAACTTCAATTCAGTATTTGTTATAAAACAACCGCACCTTGGCCTACCACTCCAAACGGTGGTGGATTTACACTTGAAAACGGAGCATACAACGGGAACCAAAATGCAAGCACAACTTGGTTTGCAGGTTGTAAAGGAGGTTCTCCCGGTGTAGTTTATACTCCTTGTGTACCGGCAGCGACAGACGATTTAACTAAAGAAGATTATATTACATTATATCCAAACCCTGCTCACAATGAATTAAATCTTGAATCTAACCTAACGCTTTCATCTGTTAAGATTTATGATAATTTAGGTCGTTTGATAATTTATTCTGAAGTGAAAAATAATAAAATTGATATTTCATCCTTAGCTGAAGGTATGTACCAATTACATTGTAAAACTGATAAAGGAGCAATATTTAATGTTAAATTTGTAAAACTTCAGTAAAATATTATGTAACTTAGTCTTTTATTAAAATATGAAAGCTAAGATTACAATAAATTCAATTGTTTTATTCTTATTTTGTTTTGGAATATCAAAACATTTAAAAGCACAATGCACAGATAATATTAATCATTGGGAAGCGTGTGTATTAGATACTACAATATGGAAATACAAAATACCAACAGCAAATATACCGGGCTGGACAGCATTAAATTATAATGACGCTGCTTGGAATAGTGGTATGGGAGGAATGGGTTATGGAGATAATGATGACAATACAATTCTCCCAAATGGAACGAGAAGTGTCTATATGCGAAAAGTATTCAATATTATAGATACGTCAGCGATTGGCTCAGTCGTGTTTTGTATGGATTATGATGATGGGTTTGTTGCTTATCTGAATGGTGTAGAAATTGCACGTGCAAACTTAAATGGGAATCCTCCAAATTACAATAATCTAACTCCTGCAGACCATGAAGCACAGCTTTACCAAAATAAACAACCCGATTATTTTATTCTAACACCTCAACAAATTGCCAGCCTTTTAGTTAATGGCAATAATGTCTTAGCAGTAGAAACACATAACGCAGCGGCTAACTCCAATGACTTGACATCAAGACCATTTATGATACTAGGACTAAAAACAGCTCCTCTAAACTATTATCCGACACCTGCTTGGTTTATTCCTCCGACACCTCTTTATACAAAACTCCCAATTGTAACGATAAACACTTTAGGTCAAACCATCGTTGATGACCCTAGAATAACTTGTGACATGGGAATTATCTATAATGGTCCGGGGGCTATGAATTGCATTCTAGATCCATATAATAATTATAATGGAAAAATTACAATTGAGTTCAGAGGCTCTACTTCACAAAATTTTCCCAAAAAACCGTATGGTTTTACTACTGTTGATAATTTAGGAAATGATTTAAATGTTTCACTACTTGGAATGCCCAAAGAACATGATTGGATATTATTAAACCCTTATACCGACAAAACATTTATGCGAGATGTAATTGAGCATGATTTGATGCGCTCGCTGAGTTGGTATTCAAGCCGTGTTCAATTTGTAGAATTGGTTATCAATGGGCAGTTAAAAGGAGTATATGTTTTAATGGAAAAAATCAAAAGGGATAAAAATAGAGTAGATGTAGAAAAAATTTTACCATCAATGAATACTGGGGATGAACTAACAGGAGGATATATTTTCAAAATAGATAAAACAACCGGAAATGCCGGAGGTGGTTGGTATAGTACCCAAGGAGTTTCTATACAAAATCATTACCCAAAATGGACAGATATTACACCAACTCAAAATAATTATTTAAAGAATTATATAAATAATTTTGAAAATGTTTTATGGGGACCAAATTTTGCCGACCCGAATTTAGGTTATAGAAAAATTGCAAACGTATTTTCATTTGCTGATTTCTTTATTATGAATGAAATCAGTAATAATATTGATGGTTATCGATTAAGCACATTTATTCATAAAGACAGAGATAGTAAATGTGGACGATTCACAATGGGACCTTTATGGGATTTTAATTTAAGCTATGGCAATGCTAACTATTGTAATGGATACCCATATACAGGTTGGCAAATGTATCAAGGATGTGGAGATGGTAGCTCAAAATGGATTGATAAAATGCTACAAGACCAATGGTTTAAAAACTTATTAAGCTGTAGATGGCAAGAGCTTAGGCAAAATCAATTAAAAACGTCCAACATTTTAGCTCAGATAGATACCTATGCAAACTATGTAAGACAGGCTGCTGTTAGGGATTCAACTATATGGCAAACCATTGGTAATTATATTTGGCCAAATCAATGGATTGCAAACTCATGGCAAGGAGAAATTGATTCAATGAAATTATGGATAGTTAACAGAATGAATTGGATAGATGCTAATATGTACGCAGCAAATCAAGGATGTAACTTAAATGCCGGTCTTAATGTTGTAATTGATGAAATAAATTTTCATAGTGATAGCACCACCGATGCGGGTGATTGGTTAGAATTATATAACTATGGAAATACAGCCGCCGATTTATCAAATGCAATGATTTTAGATGGAGACGAATATGAGAAGTATTGCGTGTTGCCACCCAATACAATATTGCAGGCAGGACAAAGACTTGTAGTGTATCAAGATAGTTTAGCTTTTGCTACCCGATTCCCAAATGTTACAAATAAAGTTGGACCTTTGTGCTTTAAGTTAAGTAATGCAGGACAAAAAATTGTAATAAAAGACAAAAATAATAAATTGATTTATTCAGTAAATTATTCTGATACATGGCAGTGTACTGCTGATGGAAATGGACGTACATTACAACTCACAAACCCTAATGCTAATCCAAATGTTGCTAATTCATGGTTTGCAGGATGTATGGGAGGTTCGCCCGGTGTGGCTTATACGCCATGTGTTGAAAATTTGATTTATACTGAAATTAATTATAACTCTTCAGCCAATGCCGATGCGGGTGATTGGATAGAATTTTATAATAAAAATGTTATTCCTGTTTCATTGGCAGGTTGGAGTATAAGAGATAAAAACAATAACAATATTTATTACTTCCCATCCGGAACAAATATAGCTCCAAATGGTTATTTAGTAGCATATAGCGATGCTGTAAAGTTCACTAATCAATTCCCAACACTCAACAATAAAGTAGGACCAATAGGTTTTGGATTTAGTAGTAATGGTGATGTTGTAAGAATTTATGACAATACCGGTAAATTATTTTTTAGTGTGTGTTATAAATCTGTTTCACCTTGGCCTACAACACCAAATGGAGGTGGATATACACTCGAAAATGGAGCATATAACGGAAATCAAAATTCAGACACAACCTGGTTTGCAGGATGTTTAGGAGGTTCGCCCGGAGTAGCTTATAGTCCATGCGCACCTGCCGGAACTAACGATATTAATACACAACAATATATTTCTATTTATCCCAACCCGGCAATGAATGAATTAAATGTTGAATCGAATTTAAAATTAAAAAAATATATCATCACAGATAATATAGGACGCACAGTTTTAAGTGGAAATTTGAATCATAAACAAATTGACATTTCAAACTTGATGAATGGGCTTTATTATATACAATTTACAGACATTGATGGCAACGGCTTAAATGTGAAATTCACAAAAATCAAGTAAATTTTTTTAGATAAGATTTATTATTTTTCAATATTATTTTGAAAGACGTCTATTTACACAATAAAAACTTTGTAAGCATTTTAGTAAATGAAAATCTTTTAAAACTTCGATTAAATTAGCATTAAATAAAATTAGATAGATACATTCTTTATAATTGTGTGAATCACAAAAATTACCTTTGGCTTGAAAGAAAATAATTATACAAGGCGTTCTTTAACATACATAGGGCTTATTATGTATGGCATTATGTTTCTTTTTTCCATTTATTATTATAAAGAACGAACGATTCTATGTGATACTGCAACTCAACTTTTTGAAATATTAAATAATCATTGGTTCGCAATTCAAGTAGAACGTTTCGGGGCAGCAATTACTCAGGTTTTCCCTCTATTGGTTTCAGAATTAGGAATGTCTTTAAAAGGAATTTTAATTGCTTATAGCATGAGTTTTATTGTTTTTTATGCAAGTACATTTTTTATCATATTATGGATTTTAAAAAATGAAAAAATGGCTATGGTGCTGCTCATGTTTAATATACTCATGGTGCGGTATTCATTTTTTTGGATTCAATGTGAATTTGTACAAGGGGTTGTTTTTACTTTATTATTTTTAACTATTACAGAAACGGTTCTTAAAAATAATAATATTCCAAAATGGTATTATGCGGTAGGTATTTTAAGTGCTATTACGATAGTATATTTTTATCCATTACTCATTTTTGTATTAGCGTTTATATTGATATATTATATATTCCTTTACCCTAAGAAATTTAAATTTTTAAGCACTCTTTTAATTATTTTCATTTTATTATTTTATATAAAAAATACATTTTTTAGTAATTGGTATGATGTTACAAAATTCGAATCAACACATGGTATTTTAGAAAGGGTTACTCATTTTTTTCAGTTAGTTTCTTTCAAGCAATCTTTTAATTTTTTTAAAGAAGAATATTATCCTGCAATTATTCTTTTTGTGCTGCTATCTTTTTATTTAATGGTAAAAAAAAAATACGCTCAATTGACAATAATGATTGTTTTTCTTATAGGGCTTTATATGTTGATTGTATTGACATATCCTGATGGTTTTGTACAATTTTATATAGAAAGTCAATTCCTCATTTTAAGTTTATTTATTGCTGTGCCATTTGCTTATGATGTTTTAAATCAAAAATATAAAATGATTATAATAAGTTTGATTTCTATACTTTTTATTTATAGAGTGATGCACATTGGTCAGCAATTTTCAAATCGATTGGAATATGTAAGGACTATGACTGCTAAAATAGATTCAAAAAGAATCATACCTATACAAAATTTAGATTTGAATCTTTTGAAATATTCATGGGGCATCGCCTATGAAGTTTGGTTGCTTTCCACGCTTGAAGATGGTAAAACAAAATTTATAGTGTGTGAAGAAGAAAACAATCAGTTTGATGAGTTTTTAAATGACAAAAGAATTTTCTTAAGCAATACGAAAAATAAAAAATATCAAGACATTAATATTAATATTAAGTATTTTGATAAAGATACAAATGACGTTTACCGAATTTATTAATAAGAAATTTATTCTTTGCCTGCCCCTTTAAAATAATCTTCTGTATTTTTAAATAAAACATTAAACGTAGTGAGAGAACCATAAATTCTAGTAATGTATTGTTGCAAATCTACTTTTTCAGAATCACTTAATACTTTATGTGCATTGATTTGTTGTTCCATTACTCTAAGCCGATCTCTAACCATCACAATTTTATGAAAAAAGGTATCAATAGGTATTTCTTTGCTTTGCAAAGAATCGTCAAATGGTTTTAAAAGCATAGAGCCGCCTTTCCATTTATTCCCTATCTCTACGATTTCACTGATATCACTTCGCTCGTCTAAAATTTTGTGTAGCATATAGGATAAGTCAGCCGTATTTACGATACCATTAATGTCGTTTGATTCAGTTTGTGAAATGATTTTTAAGCCATCAAAACTTTTCCCAATACTGCGAACAGCATTACTACTTTTAAACCATATATTGTAAAAATCTGTACCGATATCAACAATGACACCTTTACCAAAGTTGGGATGTTCTACACGTGAACCTATTCCTAAATCCATATTTTATATTTTATTATGAATGCAATTTTACAAATAATTTTATATTTGCTGATAATTAATAAAAATTAAACTATGCAAGATTTACAAGACTTAAAGCAAACCCTAAAAAAGCAAATTATTGAATCTTTAAATTTAGAAGGGATGAAACCGGAAGATATTGAAGACCAAGCTCCGTTATTTGGAGAAGGGCTAGGGCTTGATAGTATAGATTCTTTAGAGTTGATGGTCTTGCTTGAGCGTAACTATGGCATTAAATTAGAAGATGCAAGAGAAGGACGAAAAGCGATGGAGTCTGTCAATGCTATGGCGCAATATATAATTGAGCACCAAGCAAAGTAATCACTATTCCCAGATGAAAGAAAAAATTGTAATTTCCGGAATGGGCGTCTATTCAGCTCTTGGGAAGGGAATACAAAATAATTTTCAAAAACTGACTCAAAGTAATCATGCTCTTTCATCCATTGAATTTTTAGATACCATTCATAAAAACCAATTCCCTTTTGGTGAAATAAAAAAAAGTACAAAAGACTTAAAAAAAGATTTGGAAATTGCAGAACATCAAATCTATACAAGAACTTCTCTATTAGGAATAAGTGCTATGCAAGAAGCATTAAATCATGCATCAATTGAAATAAATAATAAATATAAGATAGGGCTAATTAATGCAACAACAGTTGGGAGTATGTGTGAAGTCGAAAGATTCTATGATGAATTATTAACAAATTTTAATAATTATAAATCTTATGCAGATAGTATTGATTGTGCCGATTGCACACAATTAATTGCAGATTATTTTAAAGTTAAAGATTTCGTAACAACAATAAGTACGGCTTGCTCTTCAGCAGCCAATGCCATAATTTTAGGTAGCCGTTTGATAGAGCATGGGATTTTAGATATTGCTATTTGTGGAGGGACAGATGCTTTAACAAAGTTTACTATTAACGGCTTTAATGCATTGAAAAATATAGATAAAAATTTTTGTCGTCCGTTTGATGCTAATCGTAATGGACTTAACTTAGGAGAAGGGGCTGCTTATATCATTTTAGAAAGAGAGTCTAATTGTTTAAACAGAAAACATACACCCATTGCAAGTCTTGTAAGTTATTGTAATTTTAATGAATCATTTCATCCGACAGCACCCAATCCACAAGGCGAAGGTGCATATCAAGTTATGAAAAGAGCAATAGAAAAAGCAAAATTAAAAACAACAGAAATAGATTATATCAACTCTCATGGTACTGCAACAATAACTAATGACGAATCAGAGGCAAATGCGATGAAAAGATTATTTGAAAAAGTACCAGCTTTTAGTTCGACTAAATGTTATACAGGGCATACTTTAGGTGCAGCGGCAGCTATAGAGGCAGTCTTTTCTATCCTTGCTTTAAATAATCAAGCAGTTTATGCAAACCTGCATTTTGAAACTCCGATTGAAGAATCACTTTTAGTACCACAATTGAAATTTGAGAAGAAACAATTAAAGTACGTTATGTCAAATTCATTTGCTTTTGGAGGTAATAATGCGAGTTTAATTTTTTCTAATTATCCCTCATAAAAAATGGAAGCAAAATATATTATATCCATTTCATGTCTTTCCCCTCAAAATACTTTAGAGCCAAATATTTTTTTTAATGAACTAACTCCCGAAAATTACAATACAAATATTTTGTATTGTAAAGATTTAGATTTTAAAAAATATATTAATCCGGTTCAAATCAGGCGAATGAGCCGTTTGTTAAAAATGGGATTATCTGTTGCGATAGACTGTTTGGAAAAAGTAAAAGACAGGCAAATGGATGGAGTAATTTTGGGCACAGGCAAAGGAAGTTTATCAGATACGGAAGCCTTTTTGAAATCTATAAAAACATACCAAGAAACGGCACTCAATCCGACACAATTTATTCATTCAACCTATAATCAAGTCAATGGGTTAGTGTCTTTGAATAAAAAAATTGATTCATACAATGTAACATACGTGCATAAAGCTTTTTCTTTTGAGCATAGTTTGTTAGATGCATTGATGTTATTGGGAGAGGGAGCTCAAAATGTTTTATGTGGCGCATTTGAAGAAATATCGGAAGAACATTTCAATATCAGAAAATCATGGGGAGTATTTAAAGAAAAAAAAATAAATAATTTAGATTTATTTCAAGATGCTGCCCCCGGTACAATTGCGGGAGAAGGAAGTACATTTTTTGTTTTAAGTACTAAAAAAACAAATGAGAATCAAGCAAAAGTTATTGATGTAAAAACACTTTATGATGTAAATAATTTAAATTTATATAATGAGATTGATGAAATATTGAGAAAAAACAATATTGTAAAGGAAGATATAGATATAATTTTTCATGGTGCAAATGGATTTAAGGAACAGCAAAATCATTATGAATATTTTAAAAAACAGTTTCAGCACACTGAAATAATTCCTTTTAAACAATATTGTGGTGAATATGATACAGCGGTGCAATTTGCATTTTGGTTGAGTTCACAAATATTGGAAAAACAAAAAATACCCCCTTTTTTACTTAATTTTGAACAGCAAGTGCCTAAGTTAAAAAGGATAAAAAATATATTGATATACAATAACTATTTTGAGAAAAATCAAAGTTTATTACTTTTAAACATATAATTTTTTAGAATTAATAAAATTATTAATTTTGCCAAATAGCTTGCTTGTCTAAAAATGAATCTACAATTAACAACTTTATTGATATTAATAATGAATTTTTGTTTTGGACAAAATACTACTCGTATTTTACCGGATTCGACTCATAAATATGCACAAATAGAAATGAGTAGAGCACATGCTGCAACTTATCAACTCACATTTCAAAACGAAAAAAGAAAAAAATTATATCAGAAAAAAATACAAATCGACAGCATCCCTCAAATTATAAAAGTTCCTTGGGAAAACTATGATAATGGAATTTATTTTATGGTGCTAAAAAGTAAAAAAGAGGAATTGCAATTAATGCTTATGAAAGAATAAAAAACGTATTAAGGTTAAACTTGATAAAAATGATTTGATAAAATTTCATTCATTACAATATCCGGAACCAAATACCGAATCGATTTTTTCTGTCGTATCATAGAGCGTATGTAAGTAGATGAAATATCTAATAAAGGGGCATCTAAAATTTCAATATTAGAAGATATGGTTTTGTCAATTTCAAATCCCGGCCTGTTGTATATTAATAATTTATACTGATTGATTAGTGTTTGATAATTTTTCCATTTTTTGATATTAGAAAAGCTATCACCACCCATTAATATTTGAAATTCATGTTGAGGGTATTTTTCTGATAAATAAGTCATAGAGTCAATAGTGTAAGAAGGCCTTGGTAGTTTGAATTCAAAATTGCTGGCTCTAAACTTAGGTTCGCTATCAACAGCTAATTGAACTAAACGATAACGATGATTTTCTTTAAGTAAAGAACTTGTTTCTTTTAAAGGATTGTGAGGAGAAACCACAAACCATAATTGCTTTACGTCGCAGTGATTCAATACATGATTTGCTATAATTAAATGCCCAATGTGAATAGGATTAAAACTTCCGAAATAAAGTGCTATTTTCATTCATTCAATTAAGTGTAAAATTATTTAAAATAAAATAAAAAAACCGTATCATAATTGATACGGCTTTAAAAAGTCGGGAGGACAGGATTCGAACCTGCGACCCCATGGTCCCAAACCACGTATTCTACCGAGCTGAACTACCTCCCGAAGGTTTGTTTTATGGTGATGCGGTGAGGGGGGGATTCGAACCCCCGGTACGGTTTGACCCGTACGACGGTTTAGCAAACCGTTGATTTCAGCCACTCATCCACCTCACCGGCAATATTTTTAAAAGAACTTTTTGTAAATTGGAGTGCGAAAATAAGTCTTTTTTTTTAAATTCCTAATAATTCTACATCAAATATTAAAGTGCTGTTTGGACCTATCATCGGACCGGCTTGTTGCTCGCCATAAGCCAAGTGTGGCGGTAGATATATTCGCCATTTACTTCCTACCTCCATCAGTTGTAAAGCTTCTGTCCAGCCACTTATCACACGATTCAACGGAAAACTTGCCGGAATACCTCTTTCAATAGAACTGTCAAATACTTTTCCATCTATCAACATTCCATGATAATGACAGGTTACTGTATCACTTTCTTTGGGTTTAGGTCCACTTCCTTTTTTAATAATCTCATATTGCAGTCCACTTGGAAGGCATATCACTCCTTCTCTTTTTTTATTTTCCTCTAAAAAAGCAAGTCCTATTTCTAAATTTTCTTTTAATTTTTGTTGTTTTGCTTGATTTAATTTTTCAAATAGATTCATATTGCTGTTTTTTAATTAAAATTTTCTATCATTTTTAAAAACATAGTAAGACCATTTCTTTTTTCTTCATCCAATGTATAATGAATATTATTTTCATAATAATCTTTTAAGTTGAAATGCGGATAATTGATTTCTTTTGCAATGTCTTTAATTCGGTTTATCCCTAATTCATTTGCTTTTTCAAATAGTTCTATAAAAGTAACATCAATTTCTTTATTGGAAACCCATGCTGCAAACACAAAAGGAAGTTTGGTGAAATGAAACCACGCTTCAGCTAAATCATAAATATATGGATACTTTCCTAAATTCTCTAATGCTCTATCGCCTATGATTAAACCTGCTTTTTTCCCGGAAATATTAGCAATATAGTTTTCCTCAGCTTGCAAAAGTGCAGGCCTTAACTTCCAATAATCTTTTAATAACAAACGCAATAACATAACACTGGTACGGGATTGGTAGTCCAAATAAATTTCTTGAATATCTTCTATGGGAACTTCACTAAATAAGCATACCGAGTTTACTTTCTTATTGGCAGCAATACAAAATTTAGAAATTATTTTGGCATTATTAACTAGTGGTATTGTAGCTACCGGTAACAATGCAATATCTATTTTATCTTTTTGTAGTAATGTTGTTAGATTAGATGGATAATCTAAAATCAAGTCGATTTGCTGAGAGATAGGGTTTTCTTGCAACCCATATATTAAAGGCTTTGTGTTTAAATAACTAACTGCGCCTATCCTAATCTTCTGTTCCATTTTAGGTTGCGAATATAAATTATATAGAAAAGTCTTTGCAATTTCATTTATAAAAAAATAAAATTTTAGTAAAAAATTTTCAAATCAAAATACTAAGTTTGAATTTTTAAATATGATAAAAAACGTTTTCTAATTAATAATTATTGAAATACTTCCTTTAAGTATTTATTTTTGCCAAAACTCCTTTATGCTTTCATTATCTACACTAAGTGCAATATCACCTATTGATGGTCGTTATAGAAATCAATTAGCAGAATTAGCCAATTTTTTTTCAGAATATGCATTAGTAAAATATAGAGTGCACGTAGAGATAGAATATTTTATTGAATTAGCTTCAGCAGGCTTTTTTTCTCTCTCTGAGAAAAATAAAAAATCATTAAAGAATATTGTAAAAAACTTTTCAGAAGAAGATGCCGTTAAAGTAAAATCAATTGAAAAAATTACTAACCATGATGTAAAAGCAGTAGAGTATTTTTTAAAAGAAAAATTAGAGGCATTGAATATAGGACAGCTTTCAGAATGGATACATTTTGGATTGACCTCTCAAGATATAAATAATACTGCTATTCCGCTACTTTGGAAAGATGCAATTGAGCAATCCTATATACCGACACTTCTATCAATAATTACAGAATTAAAAAAAATGACAAAGGAGTGGGGGTATATTTCCATGTTGGCACGAACCCATGGGCAACCTGCATCTCCTACTCGCTTAGGCAAGGAAATAGCCGTCTTTGTCGAACGATTGGAAAATCAACTTTATCTATTAAAACAAATTCCTTACAGTGCAAAATTTGGTGGAGCAACCGGGAATTTCAATGCACATTACATAGCTTACCCAAATACAAATTGGAAAAATTTCGCTAATCAATTTGTTAATAAAACACTCGGATTAAAGCGAATGCAATACACAACCCAAATAGAACATTACGATAATCTGGCAGCTCAATTTGACACACTTAAAAGATTAAATACAATTCTTATCGACTTCTCAAGAGATATTTGGACATATATCTCTCTTGAATATTTCAAACAAAAAATTAATAAAAATGAAGTAGGAAGCTCTGCAATGCCTCACAAAGTAAACCCTATTGACTTTGAAAATGCAGAAGGAAACTTAGGAATTGCAAATGCTTTGTATGAACATTTATCTGCAAAATTACCTATATCAAGATTGCAAAGAGATTTGACAGACTCAACCGTATTAAGAAATATTGGAATGCCTTTTGCCCACACTATTTTAGCTTTTAACTCTTTAAAAAAAGGAATGAATAAACTGATTGTAAATAAGCCAAAAATGGAAGAAGATTTAGAAGATAATTGGAGTGTTGTAGCCGAAGCAATTCAAACAATTTTAAGAAGAGAAAAGTTTCCGAAACCTTATGAAGCATTGAAGGCACTCACTCGGGGAGCAACCCAAATGAATAAGCAACTGATTCATCAATTTATTGATTCTTTAGATGTAACAGATAAAATAAAAGCCGAGCTCAAAAAAATAACACCTCATAATTACACCGGCAAAGCTTAATTGTAAAAAAACAAATTGATTTGGGGTAAAAAATGTACTTTTATATTTTCAAAAAAAATCATTCAATTTTAAAACAGAGAAAATGAAGTATATTTTCGGGATAATCATTACATTGTTTTCTTTAAGAATAAATGCACAATTTGCATTTGAAATGAAAGTAAATTATGCAAGACAAGTTCAAAATACAAATCAATATGCAGTAAGTGGGATTATCACATCGGGTAAAATAGAAAATAATAAAACGTATTATCTTGATAATGGGACTCAGTTTGAAATAAAAAATATTATTTCTGCAAAATCTGCAACTTCTGTTCCGGTTGCAATAGAAAATGAAAGCGTTTCTATAAATATCGTTTCGAAAGCGTTTGAAATATCACAAGGCGAAACCATTCATTGTATATTGAATCGTCCGGAATATGGGGGAAATACTGTAAAAACATATATAAATAAAATACCTGACGGAATGTTGCAATGCAAAGTGAATGGGAAAATTTTCGATGGACAGTCAGTAAGCAAACCTATCTATATGCGCCAAGCCGATGTAATGGATTTATTTTTTCGTACAGAACAAAATGACGCAGTGATATGGATACAAATAAATAATTTTTCTGAAATAAGAGATACCCCACATCTTATGAAATCGGATACAAGCGTAAAAGAAAGAAATTTAGTGTGCAAGTTAGCTTTTATGCCTAAAGGTTATAGGCCTACAGATATGCCCAATAATTATTTGGCTTTTGAAGACTATAAAGGAAATGCCGGAGTATTAATAAAATCGATAGACCGATATAAAAAAAGATTAAGCTTAGAATTTTCAGGAATACTTCGCCCAAATGAATTACTTTTAGAAGAAAGACCTACTGCAGGACTTTTTTATATTACAGAAGGGAGAATTGATAGTATCTCATGGGAAGAATATTAAGAAAAATATTTTCAAATGACTTTTCATAATAATGTTTTTTTGAATACAATTTTGGAAAATATTTTAACATTTTCTTCTAATAAATGAGTATGTAGAAATACTTTTTCTCACAAACTAAAGAAACTTGAAAAACAAAAAGTCAAAATTTTTAAAAAAATATAAAAATATATTTATAAAATATGATTTTACAAATATTTGAAATTGAATATGATATACTTCCCAAAAATATTGATAAAAAAAATGTGTTCTAAAAAATGGATAGAATTAGAAGTTTAACATATATTTACAAGCTAAATTAATAACATATAGTTTATGATGAAGACATTACGATTATTAGCACTACTAATTTTTGTTGCAAATAATACAAGTTTTGGACAAGCTGTAGCCGGTGAGATTTATGGACGTGTAACAGATGAAAAAGGTCAAGCGCTTGACTTTGCTACTGTTCAAGCATTCCAAGGGGGGATTCTAAAAGGAGGTGCCAAAACAGACTTAAATGGTAACTACTCTATTAAACCACTACAACCGGGGGAGTACACCATTAAAATCTCTTTTGTAGGAATGGTAACAGAAGAAATTTCAGGTATTCCATTAGGTAATGAAGGTAGAAGAAAAGTAGATGCGAAATTGGAGAAAAAACCTGCTGCAACACCTAAAGGAGAAGTCGTAATTAAAGCAAGTCGATATCGTAAACCACTAGTAGATCCGGGAGATCCATCATCCGGTGTGATGGTAGGTGCCGATATTAAAAAAGCACCAACTTTAAATACAACCGATATGGTTAGTATGATGGGAGGAACTTATCAAAGAAAACAAGGAGATAATAACTTGAGTGTTGGTGGAGACCGTTCTTCAAGTACTATGGTTATTGTAGATGGTATTCCTTTGAGAGCAGGTCGTTCTGCTAATTTTCCTCCGGCTGCAATTGATCGTTTGGAGTTAATGAGTAATGGGTTAAGTGCAAAATATGGTAATGCTACAGGTGCTGTTATCGGTATTACAACAAGAGGTATTCAAAAAGAACTTTCCGGAGGTTTACAATATCAACATTCAGTTGAAGGTTATAATAATAATATGGTGTCTATTGACTTATCAGGTCCTCTAGTAAGTAAAAAAGTTGATGGAGTAAAAAGACCTGTTATTGGATTTGTAATCAATGCATCAGGAAGTTATGACAAAGATAATAACCCATACTATTATAAATTGTATAGAATTAAAAAAGACAAATTAAAAGAAATCCAAGAAACACCTATCATTCCTAATCCCAACGGAACCGGTAGTTTTGTAAGAGCAGGTGAAATGGTTACTTTAAATGATTTTGAAAAAGTAAAAGCAAAAGATTATGCACAAACTTATGGTTTAAATTATTTAGGAAAACTTGATTATCAACCAACAGAAAACATCAATGTGACATTAGGTACTTACTTGACTTATTCTTATGGTAGAGGTTGGGCTTTTGCTAATTCATTATTTGCACCGGAAGCCAATCAAATCAGTAAAGGGTATAGCGGACGTGGATTTTTAAGATTATACCAACGCTTAGGAAAACCTGCATCAAAAGAAAAAGAAGACGGTAAAAAATCAGCTATCAAAAACGCATATTACTCACTTCAATTCTCTTATCAAAAAGACTATAGTGAAGGTGCAAATCCGAATCATAAAAGAGATATCTTTAATTATGGATACTTAGGTAAATTTACAACATACAGAAGACCTATATACACTATTGATACAGCAGCAGGTGGATTTATGGGGATTAAATACTTAGGCGATTTTAGTGATTCTGTTTCATTCCAACCAGCCGGTATTAATCCATTGTTAGAAAACTATACAAAAGCCGTTTTTGCAGATAAAAGATTCCCGATTAACAATTTAACAGATATTCAAAGATATCAAGGGCTTAGAAATGGTGATGGACCACAATCAAACTATTCATTATGGACAGGAGTTGGTGCTCAAATATCTGGATATTCTTATAGTGAAGTTGATCAAGTTTCTATTAACTTAGATGCATCTCTTGATATCTTACAAGGCTCAAAAAATAGCAAAAGAGTTGATCCAATCACACACAATATTCAATTCGGTTTAGGATATGACCAAAGAACACAAAGAGGATATTCTTTAGCAGCTTCAGGACTCTGGAGATTAATGAGATTATTAACTAACAGACATATTCTTAACTTAGACTTAGATAATCCTATTTATAGAATCGGCGGAGTAGATTACACACTTGAAGAATTAGCTAAAAATGGACTCACACCTTCCCCTTTTGATACTATAAATTATAATCGTTATTATTCAGCAGGTGAACAGGCTCGATTTGATAAAGAACTTAGAAATAAACTTTATGGCACTAATGGATATTTAAATACAACATTCATAGATATAGATAACTATGACCCTAAAACATTCTCATTAGATATGTTCTCTGCAGATGACTTATTTAATAGTGGTAATGACTATGTTCAATATTGGGGATATGATTATTTAGGAAATAAAACTAAATCACATCCAAGTTTTAATGATTTCTGGACTAAAAAAGACGCAAGAGGAGATTATGAAAGACCAATCGGTGCATTCAGACCAATTTATATGTTTGGTTATATCTTAGATAAATTCTCCTACAAAGATTTAAACTTCAATATCGGTGTTCGTGTAGATAGATATGATGCGAACCAAAAAGTATTAAAAGATCCATATTCATTATATGGAATTAAGAAAAATAGTGATTTGAAACCCGGCACCTATAATGTGGCTATTGATAAAACAAATAATAATATTCAAGCACCTTTGCCAAGTTCCTTTGCTTCAGACTATGTACCTTATATAGATAACAATCAATCACAAAAACCAACTATTGTAGGTTATAGAAAAGGAGATACTTGGTATGATCCATTTGGAAAAGAAATCGCTGATCCAACAATATTATCAGGTTTGTATGCAGGAGGTATGCCAATCCAACCTTGGTTACAAAATAAATCAGATAGTATCAAATCTGCATCGTTTAACCCTAATTCATCTTTTGAAGATTATAAACCGGAAGTAACATTAACGCCAAGGATTCAATTTGCATTCCCGGTTTCTGATAAATCTTTATTTTATGGTAATTATGATGTAATTACTCAAACACCAAGCTCTAGCAACTTTGTAACACCGGATGATTACTATTTCTTAGCAGAAAGACAATCAGCTATTGGTAATGCTAACCTGAAAATGGAAAAAGCAATTAACTATACAATAGGTTATCAACAAGCTTTATCAAAAACTGCCGGACTTACTATTGAAGCATATTACAGAGAAAGGAAAAATCAAATCCAAATGCAAAACTTTATATTGGCTTACCCAATACAATATACTTCATTTGGAAATAGAGACTTTTCATCTACCAAAGGGTTGAAATTAAATCTTGAATATAGAAGAGTTGGCCCATTAAGAATGCAATTAGCTTATACATTACAATTTGCTGAAGGTACTGGTTCTTCTACAACAACACAATCTTCATTATTAGCAACAGGACAACCTAATTTAAGAACGGTTTTCCCATTAGCTGTTGATACAAGACATACTATTAACTATACAATAGATTATAGATATAGTGAGCAATTTAAAGGACCGGAAATTGGAGGTAAATATCCATTCAAAGACGCAGGTATCAATATTTTTATGAGAGCAAGAAGTGGAGAACCTTATACAAGAGCTTCTGTTGCAACACCTTTAGTAGGTGGAGATTTCCAAAGTATTCCATTGCAAGGAACAATCAATGGTTCAAGACTTCCATGGCAATTCGAAGTTAGCACTCGTATAGATAAAGATTTCTTATTGACAAACATAGGTCGTAAAAAAGATGCTGAAGGAAAAGTAATAAAAGATGGTAAACCTATCGGTTTGAATGTATATACTTATATTACAAATTTATTAAATACTCGTAATACATTATCTGTTTATAGATACACAGGAGTTGGTGATGACGATGGTTACTTAAACTCACCACAAGGACAACAATCATTATCAAGCCAGCAATTTCAACAATCTTATATAGATTTATACAGATATAGACTAATAAGCCCGGATAATTTTAACAACCCAAGAAGAATTTACGTTGGATTTTCACTTAATTTTTAAACACTAAAAAATAATATATAAAATATATGAAAAAGATTTTTTTGATTACTACTTTCTTTAACTGTTTAGTAATAAATCTTTTAGCTATGCCTAATGTTGGACAAAGACCAACAACACCTCAAAATGGATTAAATAAAACAGCTGCAGGTTGTGATAATACCACTGCTGTAATAGATTTGGATATTAATAATGTTAGAGCCCGTTTAATGACTGGTGGTGATATGTGGTGGGATAGACCAAGTGCTTCCGCTGCTTATGAAGTACCTAAAAATAGCCATAAAAACTCACTATTTGCCGGTTCTATTTGGATAGGAGGAATAGATCATACAACAAACGAATTAAAGGTTGCCGCTCAAACATATCGACAAACCGGTAACGACTATTGGTCCGGACCTTTAGATAATGCAGCAGGTATTACAGCACAAACTTGTGCCAACTGGGATAGATTTTGGAAAATTAATGCTTCTGATGTTAATAAATTCAGAGGTTTAACATTAGGTATCAATGACCCGGATCAAATAAAATCAATTATTCAAAATAATGAAGATAAAATTGCTCAAGTCATCAAAGAATGGCCGGCAAAAGGTAATTCTGAAGTTCTAACAGCAGGAGGTGCTCCAATGCAACTCCCAAATAGAGAATTTGCACCTTTTGTTGATATTGATAATGATGGTGTTTATAATTGGCATAATGGAGATTATCCGGCTATATTAGGTGACCAATATATTTGGTGGGTTTTTAATGATAAAGGAAATGCTAAAACCGAAACCCAATCAGAAGCAATTGGCTTGGAAATACATGCAGCTGCTTTTGCTTTTTCAACCAATGATTGTTTAAATGAAGCAACTTTCTACAATTATAAAGTATTTAATTATAGTACTTCAAAATTAGACTCAACCTATATGTCAACTTGGTCTGATGCTGATTTAGGATATGCATTTGACGACTTTGTTGGTTGCGATACGGCAAGAGGACTTGGAATACTGTATAATGGTGATGGATATGACGAAGGTGCACAAGGATATGGTTTTGAAATTCCAATGGTTGGTGTTGATTATTTTAAAGGTCCAAAATATTTTGATGGAACTAAAATGGTCGAGTTAAAAATGACCGCATTTACTTATTATAACAATGACTGGACAGTGACAGGTAATCCTCAAAAGAAATCCGACTTTTATGGATTTATGACAGGCTCATGGAAAGATGGTTCTCTTTTCACAACTGCTTGTAATGCTTATGGAGCTGGAAGTGCAACTAAGTTTATCTTTACAGGAGACCCTTGTAAAGGTGGTTGGAGTGAAGTTTCATGTAATAATACACCATTTGATAGAAGGTTCATTCACTCTTCAGGTCCTTTCCCATTAGTACCTGGTGCTGAACCTAATGACATTACAATAGGTGCTGTATGGGTTCCTAACGTAGGCGGGGGAAAATCAGCATGTTTTACTAAAATACAAGCGTGTGATGATAAAGCACAAGACTTATTTGACAATCAATTTAAATTACCTTTCGGACCACAAGCACCATTGGTAACTGTTAGTGCTTTTGATAAAAAAATAGTTTTTGATATTGATAATTTATTGTCTTCTAATAACTATGAAGAAGGTTATGGCACTGATTTAAGTCAAAGCAAATTTAGAGAAGTTTCAAAAAGAGCTATTACAAATGGTTCTATTGACTCTTTATATAAATTTGAAGGTTATATCGTTTATCAATTGAAAGATGGATTAGTAGCATTATCCGATATTCGTGCAAAAGATGGATCAATAAATACTGATAAAGCTAGAATTGCATTCCAATGTGATATAAAAAATAATGTAAAAACTTTAATTAACTACGAAATAGATCCTTCTATTTCCGGATCTCAATATATACCAAAATTAATGATAACAGGTGCTGACACAGGCATAGCACATTCTTTTGAGTTAACTCAAGATTTATTTGCAACAGGAACTTCAAAAAATTTAGTCAATTATAAAACTTATTATTATGTTGCCGTAGCTTATGGATATAATAACTTTAGAGATTTTGACGCAAATAAACCTGATTCTAGCCAATTAATTCAATATGTTGAAAGCCGCACAGATGGTAGAGAGCAACCGATATCTATAATAGCTGCAATGCCAACTGCAGCAAATTCTAATATTTATGTCCAAACCTATGCTGATTACGGAACGGGTATTCAATTGAAAAAAATAGAAGGTATGGGGAATGGAGGTTTAGATATAGATTTAATGGAAGAATCAGAGATGGAAGCTCTTCAAGCACCAAATTATAAATCTTTATACCCAACTTATAAAGCTGGACGTACACCTGTATTTTTACAAGTGGTAAATCCTAATAAAATAGAAGCAGGCGATTATGAAATTTGGGTAAAAGCAGATAGTAGTTATGCAAATCCAACAGCTGATACATCTAGAGGAGCCTATGCGCCACTTACAACTTGGTTTATTAATAAAGTAGGCACTAATGATACTATTTTCTCAGAAAGAAATATTGTAAATTATAATGAAAAATATTTAAGAAAATATGACATCCAAACGGGATTACCTGAAATTGATTGGGGTATATCCGTAAATATAAAACAAGCAATAAGACCCGGAGATAGACCAACTACACTTGAAAACGGTTTAATTACGTCAGATGTTTTATTTGAAGATGTTAATAATAAATGGTTATCGGGTGTTTCTGATGAAGATGGTAAATCATATCAAAACTGGATTCGTGCAGGTAGTGAATACAGTAATGAATATATAGATCAGGATAAAAAATGTTCTACTATTGATTTCGATAATACACTTACTCAAGATAATGGAGCTTATATTGGCAACTTAGACCAAATGAATACTTTTGAAAAAGTATTAAATGGAACTTTCGCACCATATTATTTCGCAAGTAATATTAATAATGAAGCATGTGGATTTGGCTTAATGTTTGGATCGAATAATAATGATAGAAAATTAAATAGTATTTATTCAGTTCAAAGTGTTGATATTGTGTTTACATCAGATAAATCTTTATGGTCAAGATGCCCAGTAATTGAAATGACAGAAACACAAGGAATAGCATCACCTTCGTCAGAGGGAGGGGCTTACAAATACAGTTTAAGAAAACATCTCGGCTGGAATAAGGAGTTTGATAATGATGGTAATCCCGTTTATTCTACCAATCCTGCTGATTCAGGAATGAGTTACTTCCCTGGATACGCAATAAATGTAGAAACAGGTGAGAGATTAAATATTTATTTTGGTGAAGCGTCATTTGATAAAGGAAATAATGGTAGAGATCTTATTTGGAATCCAACAAGTAATTTGACAAGCTTTGGAACAAATGTTTGGGGTGGTAAACATATTATTTATGTTGCTAAAACAAAATATGATGGTGGTCAGGAATTTGCAAACGCTATTAGAAAAAACACAAACTCTCCTCAAGATTTAGATATGCGTACTGCTTACAGAACATTGATGTGGGTTGGAGTTCCATTATTAAACAGAGGATTCCAATTACTTAATGTAAAAGATGGCATAATTCCATCTAAGACAAGATTAAAAATACGTGTTTCAAGACCTTATACTCAACATGTACCTGATTCGACTAATATAAAAAGTTTGCGTAATAATGCATGGCCATTATACACATTTAATACAAATGATTTAGCACCGGCAAAATTAGGCGATGCAAAAAATGATTATTCTAATGATAAAAAAGGATTATTAAAACGTATTCAAGTAGTACCTAATCCTTATTACGCATATAGCCAGTATGAACAAACCAGAGTCGATACTAAAGTTAAAATAATTAATTTACCTGAAAAAGCAACTGTCAAAATATTTACATTAGACGGTACGCTAATCAGAACTATTACTAAAAACGATCCGACTAAAAACTACATTGATTGGGATATTAAAAACGATAAAGGTATTCCAATTGCAAGTGGTATGTATTTAATACATGTAAATATACCTAACGTTGGTGAAACAGTATTAAAATGGTTTGGTGCAATGAGACCAGTTGATTTAATAAGCTTCTAAAATTTTAAAATATTATAATTCAAAATATGATACTTAAGAAAATAAAATATATTGCATTCTTAACGCTGATTGCAACTAGTACTTTTGCCGGTAATAGAGATCGTTCAGGACAATCTGGAGCCGGTGAGTTATTATTTAACCCATGGGCTCGTTCAAGTGGTTTATTTGGCCTTAATGGTTCTTATGTTTCTGGTATAGAAGCCATGAAGCTCAATATTGCAGGTTTGGCTAAAACAGAGAGGACAGATGTAGGCATAGCTCATACGAGATATTTATCCGGTACAGGAATGAGTATTAGTAATGTGGGTATTGCTCAAAATGTTGGAGATGTAGGAGTTATCGGAGTAAATATCATGAGTTTTGGGTTTGGTGAAATTCCTATTACTACTGAAACTTCACCGGAAGGAGGAATTGGAAATTATAAACCAAGTTTTTTAAATTTCTCGGTAGGCTTAGGACACTCCTTTTCTAAAAATATGTCAGCTGGTTTTTCAGCAACTTATGTAAGTGAAGCAATTAGTAATATTTCAGCAAGTGCAATTGCTTTTGATGCAGGGGTGCAATACTCAAATGGGAAAAGAAATAACCTTCACATTGGAATTGCTCTTAGAAATATAGGAACGAATTTAAGATTTTCAGGAGATGGATTTAGTTTTAACGGAACCAGTCCGGATTTTGCAAAACAATTAACCGTTCAATCTCGTTCAGAAAAGGCCTCTTTACCTTCTCAATTGAATATTGCAACATCTTATGATTTCTACCTAGATGAGAAAAAAGTAGGTGAAACAGAAAATCCGCAACACAGACTTTCTGCAATGGCTAGTTTTATATCAAATGCTTTTAATAATGATTGGATTGGAGTTGGATTAGAGTATTCATTTAAAGAAAAATTCATGTTAAGAGCAGCGTACCGATATGAAAATGGTATAACAAATAAAGATAAATCTACAACACTTTATACCGGATTAAGTGCAGGGGCATCTTTCCAAACTAAATTATCAAACGCTGAAAAAGCTCATGCAATTGCGTTTGAATATGCATTCAAACCAACCAATATTGCTGGTGGAGTACATGTATTGGGAATTAAATTAAACCTTGCAAAACAATCGGATTAGTTTAAATTAAAAAATAATATTAACTTTGCACATATCAACGCTTTCGACAACGGGAGCGTTGATTATTTTTTTGTAAAAAATTAAATATTAAAATTATGTCAAATATTACATACGTAACAAAGGAAACATTAGATCAAATGGTTGCTGAATTAAACCAATTAAAGACAAGCGGTAGAGCTGAAATTGCAAGAGCGATTGCTGAGGCAAGAGAAAAAGGCGATTTGAAAGAAAATGCCGAATATGATGCTGCTAAAGAGGCTCAAGGACACCATGAAGCCAAAATAGCTGTCTTAGAAAATGCAATTGCTAATGCTAGAATTATTGACAAAAGTGAAATTGATACAAGTAAAGTTACTATTTTAAGTAAAGTAAAAATGCTTAATGTTAAAACTAAAAAACATTTGGAATATCAATTGGTTTCAGAAAATGAAGCAGATATTAAACTCGGAAAAATTTCTGTTTTGTCGCCAATCGGTAAGGGGATTTTAGGGAAAAAAATCGGGGAGGTTGCCGATGTAGTTACACCGGGAGGATTAATGCAATTTAAAATTGAAAATATTTCAATATAATGGCCAGTATTTTTACAAAAATAATTAATGGAGATATTCCTTCTTTTAAAATAAAAGAAGATGAATATTTTTATGCTTTTTTGGACATTAACCCTTTAGTAAAAGGTCATACTTTAGTAGTTCCAAAGGTTGCAGTGGATAAAATTTTTGATCTGGATGATTTTTATTTAGAAAAAATGTTGGTTTTTGCCAAACCGATAGCAAAGGCCATTGAAAATGCTTTTGAGTGCAATAGATGTGGCATTAGTGTTGTGGGGCTCGAAGTACCTCACACTCATATGCATTTAATTCCAATTAACACAGCAGATGATTTGAATTTTACAAGAAACAAATTAACAATGAGCAAAGAAGATTTATCAATTGTACAAGAAACTATTCTTCGCCATCTTGCTTAGCAGACGGGTTTATAAAACGAAATCCAACACCATGGATAGTCTGTATTTCTATATCTTTTTCGTCTTTTAAATATTTACGAATTTTTGTAATAAAAACATCCATACTTCTTCCCAAAAAGTAATCATCCTTACCCCATACTTTTGTCAATATCTCATCTCTTTTTACAACTTTATTGGGGTTTAAACAAAAAAATCTTAGCAAATCAGCTTCTTTTTGTGTTAATTGTAATTCAGAATTGCTGTTTTTTAACGTTAAGTTTGGGAAGTCAAAAGTAGAGTTTCCGATATTGAAAAATAATTCACCTATATCAGGTCCTTTAGTACGTTTTATAAATACTTCTATCCTGAGTATTAATTCTTCCATACTAAAAGGCTTGGTAATATAGTCGTCACCACCAGATTTGAATCCTAAAATTCGGTCTTCCTGCATGTTTTTAGCAGTGATAAATAAAATTGGAATATGTGTATTTTTTTTTCTGATTTGTGTTGCTAATGTAAAACCATCTTTTTGAGGCATCATAACATCAAGAAGACACAAGTCAAAAAAACTTTTCGAAAATATATTCCAACCTTGATTACCATCTGTTGCATGCACAACTTCATAACCCAAATCCTCTAAACTGTCTTTGATAACAAAACCTAAAGCAGCGTCATCTTCAACTAATAAAATTCGTGTTTTTAAAGGCATATAATATTATTTTACAAATTTTGGAATAAAGATACAAAATTCTGAACCTTTTCCAAGTTCACTTTTTACTTTTATTTTTCCACCATGTAATTGACATATAGTTTTAACATAATTTAACCCTAAACCAAAGCCTTTTACATCATGTAAATTACCGGTTGGGACTCGATAAAACTTATCGAATATTTTATTAAGATTGTCTTTCGAAATACCGATTCCATTGTCTGTTATTGAAATTTCTATGGTGTTTTTTTCTTCTTTACAATTTATAGTTATTTCAGGCACTTGTTTGCAATATTTTAAAGCATTGTCAAGCAGGTTACTGATTACATTTTTAAAATGCAATTTATCTATTTTTGTTTCGATATAATCTGATGAATAATTCAAATCTATTTTGCCGCCTTTTGATTTAATTAATGGTCTGTATGTTCTTTCAATGATTTCATTTAAAAATTGATTGAGTATTACCGATTCTTTGTTTAACTTAATTGTTTCATTATTCCCTTTAGCCATTTGTAACACTCGTTCTACTTGATTAGTTAGATGAATAGTTTCATTATTGATTATAGTTGCATAATTAGATAACCTATCCGGGTTATTGATAATATTTGGGTTCTTTAAAACTTCAGATGATAGCTTTATTGTTGCCAAGGGAGTTTTAAATTCATGTGTCATATTATTAACAAAATCTTTTTGAATTTCACTTAATCTTTTTTGCCTAAAAATTGTAAACACTGCATAAGATAGTATCAAAAGGAATAATAAAAGTATTAAACTTGAGATAGCCCAATTGATCATTTCATAATTTAAAAATTGATCGAGTTTAGTAAAATGAACTGCAAAATAATTATTACCTTTTAAGTTTTTGGGTACTTTGATTGGCTTGACCTCTTGAGGTATGACATTTGAAGTTTCTTCTATTTTATTTGAGCTTAAATTTACATACTTTTGATATTTAATACTATCGCTTTCACAATCATAAACGAAATATTCAAAGTCCGTTTTTAATTGTTGATTGAGTAATTCTCGTTTCAAAAGTGCCTCTAATACAGTAGTATCAATTCTATCATTGACACGTACCGTAAAAAAATTATCTTCTACTTGTGATACAATACTGTCAACTTTTGTAGTGTTGCGATTGGCTTGCAGTAAGTGAACTGCAACATTTTTAAGTGCGATGGTTGCATGAGTACTAAAAATGTCTTTTTCTTTTTTATAAGCTTTTTTTATCCAAAAAAATTGTGTAACTATCATTAAAATAGCACATAAGACAGATAGAATAAAGATAATACGAATTGTTTTGTTACTCATGTATTATACACAAAAAAGGTATTTTATAAAGTTAATCATTTTTTTATTCTGTGTGCGTTATTTTTTAAAAATATTTCCCATGAATTTTCACGATTATTCATTCCGAGTTTTGAACTTTGGTAATGATGACAAAGCGCTACGGCTACGGCATCTGTCGCATCTAAATATTCCGGGCGTTCTTCTATATTTAAAATTTCTTGAAGCATTTTCCATACTTGTTCTTTTGTAGCGTTACCGTTTCCGGTTATTGATTGTTTTACTTTTTTAGGAGAGTATTCAAAAGCACTTAATCCATGCTGCATTGCAGAAGCAATAGCAACTCCCTGCGCTCTTCCTAATTTGAGCATACTTTGAACGTTCTTTCCGAAAAAAGGAGCTTCAATGGCAAATTGGGTAGGTTTAAATATACGATGCAATTCACTCACTTTGTTGTAAATAATTTGTAATCGATGATTAGCATCTTTATATTTTGCAAGTTTCAAAATACCCATCTCAACAAGTATAGCTTTATTTTTCTCTATACTTATAATACCATATCCCATTAATTGAGTTCCGGGATCTATCCCTAAAATAATTTCAGATTTGTGATTCAAGCTATTAATTTTACAAAATGCTAAACAACAAAAGTATAAAAATTTTACTCAAGACAATTATCGGGTTGAGTTTGTTTTTATGGATGGCATATTCTTTATACAATCAAATACAAAGACAGGAAAATTTAAAAATTACAATTGAATCTCTTTTTACAGAATGGACAGCAGAAAAAATTTTACTTATAATCAGTGTGATTTTTTTAATGATAGTGAATTGGACTATCGAGGCAGTGAAATGGAAAATGTTACTGAAAAATACAGAAGAATTTTCTTTATCAACTTCTTTGCAATCTGTATTGACCGGGGTTGCCGTATCGGTTATCACTCCGAATAGAATAGGAGAGTATATGGGGCGCATTCTTTATCTAAAAAATATAAACAAAATTAAAGGGATTACGGTAACAATAATTGGAAGTTTTGCTCAGTTGATAGTGACCGGATTCCTTGGTTTGGTAGGTTTGATATACTATATTTTCTTTGTTCAACAAACTCTTTGGTTATATATTTTATTGTTCAGCAGTTTTGCTTTATGTGTTATTTTAACTTATTTATATTTTCATCTTTATAAAATTATTGAATGGATTGAACGATTTCAATTTCTTAGAAAATTAAAAATTTATATCGAAATCATTAAACGTTTTGAGCAAAAGGAGCTATACAAAATTTTATTTATTTCGTTTTTACGCTACCTTGTTTATACCATCCAATTTATTCTTTTACTTAGATTAATGTTGGTCTTTATTTCATTTCCGAATATGCTATTTACAATATGGCTTATATTTTGGGCAATGGCAATAGTCCCTACTATTACAATTGCAGAACTTGGGGTGAGGGGCGAAACTGCATTGTTTTTTCTTTCCGTTTTTAGCACTAACCAATTTGGTATAGTTGCATCATCCTTATTATTGTGGCTTGTAAATTTGATAATACCCGCTCTCATAGGTTGTTTATTTGTTTATAAAATGAAAATATATGAGGATGATTAAACCTAGATTACACATTAGATTTTTCATTTAAAAATAATCTAATGCTATTTAAAAAGTAAGAATAAGTTTATCGTCGGATATAATTATTTAATTCTTGCTTTGAACTACTAAACGAAAACGAATTGCTTACTTTAAAATAATTATTTGGATCAGTGCAATGATCATAAGCATATTTCGCAAATTCAAGTTTTGAAGATTCAAAACCAAAAGTTTGAAGGATACTTATAATTTGGTTCGTATTTAAACAATTACTGGAAACTACTTGTTTTGCAATATCCAAACGTGTTTCATCGAAACCTTCATTGCGAATCGTATTTCTGGCAGCTTCAAAATCATTTGTATTCATAGGATATGCTCTATCACAACTTAAATATTGATTCCTATCATCATAATAATGATTTGAATACTCTTGTTGGCGATAGCGATTTTTATCTTGGTAACCCGGACGATTGTATTGATTTTCTCTGTATCGATTATTTCTATTTTGTTGATCCCTGTAATGGTCTTGATACGAATGTTCATCATAAAATTTTAAATTATCGTCATGTCTGAAAGGCATATTATTAAAACCAGGTCCTGCGATAATATCTCTTGGATTCCCGTAACGATATACATTACATAATGCAGGGCGTATCATATTTTGTGTTGCCGGAATAAACGAATAATATTTCAGGGATAGCTTGCCATTTTTTTCTTGTTTTATTTTGTAAGTTACATCTTGCATAATTCCATTAGCATCGGCCAATTGTAAGTAGTTTTTACTTATGGGGGCAATTGACTTATCTTCAAAAATAATTTTGCAATTGTAATAAGGTTGTGGTAATTCCTCAATGCGGATATTAGTTTGTGCTATATCGTTTTGTTGCTCTCCATTTAGGATTAAATAAAAAGCTTTTCCATTTTCAGAAAAGATAGTCAAATTACCGGTTGGCATAAATTGCCCAAAAAGAACCTGACTACTGAATATTAATAGGAATAAAGATAGAATTTTATTTTTCATGACAATACTTTTTTATATTGATTATAAAAATATAAAAATGTAAAATTTCGAAAGTGTATTTAACGCTTTATTAGCAAAATTTTATATTTTCAAAAAATACAATTTCTAACGTATTTATTTTTATTAACTCATATATATCAGCAATATATACATATATATATGCAATAAAATGAATATAAATATAATATAACAATTGATCATTTATTAAAATTAATTGTATAAAATTGTATTTCGTTATTATTTTTACCCACTTAACATAGACATAATATAACTTAATTTTTAAAACTTTTAAAAAATAAAATGAAAATGAATACTACACCACTTAAAAAGCTGATGAGTTTATTTTTGTTGTTTATTACTTTGTCAATATCACAAAAAACTTACTCACAAGGGAACGGTGCTACTATCACTGTTCAAGAATCAAGATGTATTGCCACCGGCATTATAACAGCATCCGGAGCGCAAGGCGTCGGTCCTTTTATTTATGATTTTGTTAGTTATCCGGCAGAGTATGCTTATTCAGGTCCTACTAACGATAGCATAATGACAGCTCTAAATCCCGGTAATTATACATTACGTATTGCCGATCAAGGTGCGGGTGGTTATACCGATTATAATATAATAGTGCCTGGAGATTATATTGAGCCAACTTATAATCCTACGACAATTAGTGTGACAAATTGTATGAATGGCTCTAATGGAGTTATACAAGGAACCCTAATAGATGGACGCGCTCCTTTTACTTACGAAATTATGGCCGGTCCTATGGGAGTAGGTACAACTAATGGTACAGGAACTTTCACCGGTTTAAAGGCAGGGACATATACTGTAAGAGGCTACGATAGCTGCGGCAATTACCAGACAAGACAAGTTACAATAGCTAACTTCATTTTTGATGTATCAAATCCTAAAGTTACTAAAATCGGTTGTGGTCAATATAGTTTTGATTCAATAAGCCTAAGTCAGCCCGGAATGACCGGATATTCGTATAAAGTGAAAGATGCCAATGGGGTGACTATTGCTACAGGTAATTCTTTGCCTATTACTTTCTCTCATCCTGATGCAACAATTTCTAATGCTCGAGTGTGCGTAACAGATTCTTGTGGGACGGATATGTGTGTAGCATTTAATATATCTGATTGGTCAATTACGAGTGCAACTACTCAATATGTAGATTGTGATTTGTTTACGACTCAAAGTATAAACATTTCTGGTTCTCCAATAGGACCATTGACTTATGGCTTTGTTAGAAACACTGGAGATACAGTGTGGGCTGTCGGTACTCCTCCATTTTCTTTTGGGTTCCCTAGTCCACCTATTGGAGTTTGGGGATTCAGTGTAGTAAAAGATGCTTGTGGTGTTATTAAAAGAAACCCTAACGCTTATGAAGCATATATGAGAATGTATGGCGAGGCATATAACGCAAAATATATTTCATGTACCGAAGCTGAATTTAGTGTTCGTGCTTCATTGAGTTTTAAATTACCGGTATCATTTAGTTTAAATGGAGCTCCTTTTGTAACTAATGGAACTAATTCATATACATTTACTAATTTGGCAGAAGGGGTACATACTGTTACTATAAAAGATAGTTGTGGTTATGAATATAATATAACAGTTAATACAAATCACAATTGGAAATTAGACGCTTATGCCGAAAAGATGTGTACCCTCGGTAAGTTTAATGGTTATGTGTCAGTAAACAGAAGAATGACGTCTCCTATAACTTATGAATTGTGGGACTCAGTATATTCTAATAAGTATCTTACAATGACATATAATAGCCCTACAGGGATAAATAACATTTCTTATGGCCCAAATGATGTTTATACAAGACTAGCGATGGGATCTTTAAACCCGAATACTACATACAAATATATAGCAACAGATAGTTGTGGTAGAACGGATACTGTTACGGTTGTTACGGGAGATTATGGTCATGTTGCCAATACATTCACCGCAAGTGTAACTCCACTGTGTATTGGCAAAGGAAATATTACAGCTACTTATTGGACAGATAATAACCCTTGGAACGGAGCTGTTGTTGGCATAAGAAATGTATCAAATCAAGCTACTTTTACAACTTATGAAACAAATCAGTCAAGTGGTACTTATAGTTGGAATAACTTAGATGCAGGTACATACCAAGTCATGATGAAGAATAAATTTTGTGATGACACTTTATTTCAAACAGTTACCATTAATCAATACGACTTACCTAAATTAAGAAAATCAATTGCATTTAATTGTGCAGCAAATCAAGTTCAGGTGATTGGCGCAGTTAAAGGAGGTTTGTCACCGTATGCTTATGAAATTTTCCAAACATTCCCAACCAATAATCCACAAGGGCCTCAAGCGAGCAATGTTTTCTTAATTAATGGAACATATACACTTGTTAGAATGAGAGTTGAAGATGCTTGTGGTAATACGTCTTTACAAGACATAGCAGTAAGACCACCGGCAAATCCAAGAATTATTCTTAATAAGCAATTACCGATTTGTAATTTAACAGATTTTGTAATGAGTGTAGATACATCTTTACCAAATCAAGTTTACGAATGGAAAAATCCTGCCGGAAATGTAATTGGAACAGGATATTCTGTATCACTTATCAATTTAACATTAGCCGATACCGGCACTTATACAGTGAGAGTTACCATTCCGGGAACATGTTATGATAAAATGGCCACTTTCAAATTAAGAGGAAAAGATTTTGATTGTATTGCTCAATTGGGAGATTATGTTTGGTTAGATGAAAATAAAAATGGTATTCAAGATGCAAATGAAGTTGGTGTAGCAGGAATTACGGTATCATTATATGACAATAATAATAAATTGGTAGCAGCAACAGTCACAGACGCTTATGGTAAATACTTGTTTGATAAATTAGAACCTGGAAATTATCATGTAGGGTTTACTTTACCAACTAATTATGTATTTACTTCAAAAGATCAAGGTATAGATGATGGATTAGATTCAGATGTTGACCCTATAACCGGAATGACAGGTAATTACAATTTAGCGATTAATGACACAAACTTAACCGTAGATGCCGGTATATACTATGCAGAACCTGTGGTAGCAAGTTTAGGAGATTATATATGGAATGATTTAGATAAAGATGGTATTCAAGATCCTAATGAATTAGGTATTTCAGGTGTTACAGTAACTTTATATGATGCATTAGGGAAAATTGTCGCAACTACTATTACAGATGCATCAGGTTATTACTTATTTGATAATCTAACACCGGGATCATATATCGTAGGAGTTACCCCTCCAATAGGATATATATTCAGTCCAAAAAATCAAGGAGGGAATAATGCAACAGATAGTGATGTAGATCCTACAACAGGTTTAACATCTACAGTAACTATAGGTGCAGGCGAAAAAAATCTAACTATAGATGCAGGGCTTTATGCACAAAATCCTAATACAGCATCTTTGGGTAATTATGTATGGAATGATGTAAATCACGATGGTATCCAAGATCCAAATGAAGTAGGAGTACCAGGTGTAATTGTTACTTTATATGAATCAGATGGTGTGACAGTTGTAGCTACAACTACTACTGACGAATTTGGAAATTATATATTCAATAACTTAACACCGGGTGATTATATTGTAGGGTTTAGCAACCTACCAAGCGGTTTTGTATTCTCAAATAATAATCAAGGTAATGATAATACAAAAGACTCAGATCCTAATCCTGCAACCGGTAAAACTACAGTTATAACATTAAAACCGGGAGATAAAAACATGACTATAGACGCCGGTATTAATAATCCCGCCTTACCAATCGGAGCACTTGGAAATTATGTGTGGTATGACTATAATGAGAATGGTATTCAAGATGCAAATGAAATTGGAGTACCTGGCGTAACAGTTACACTTTATGATGATCTTAATAATGTATTAGCAGTAACAGCTACAAATGCACAAGGTTATTATTTATTTGATAACTTAGGTGCAGGTAATTATAAAGTTGGATTTAGTAACTTGCCAAATGGCTATAAATTTACAAATAATAATCAAGGTGGAGATGATACTGTTGATTCAGATGCAAGCCCATCTACCGGAATGACAGATATAATAACTTTAGCATCAGGTGAAGTGAACTTAACAGTAGATGCAGGTATTGTAGAAAAATCGGGAATGTTTGGAACAGCTACATTGGGTGACAGAGTATGGAATGACTTAAATAATAACGGAATACAAGATGAAGGCGAGTCAGGAGTTGCAGGAGTAACAGTTACTTTATATGCAGCTGATGGAATAACAGTTCTAGCTACACAAACAACAAACTCTCTTGGAAATTATTTATTTACTGGTTTATATGGAGGAGATTATATTGTAGGCTTTAGTAATTTACCTGCTGGTTATACATTTAGTACTGCAAATCAAGGAAATGATGATACAGTTGATGGAGATGCTGATGCAAGTACCGGAGGTAAAACAGCTGTTATTCATTTAAGAGACGGAGAAGATAACTTGACAATAGATGCCGGTATTCACCAAGCACCCGGATTGGCAAGTTTAGGTAATTTTGTATGGTTTGATCTTAATCGAGATGGGGTACAAGATGTAGGAGAACCTGGAGTGCCGGGGGTTAGTGTAACACTTTATTCAAGTGCAGGAGTTAAACTTGCTACTACAACAACAGATGCAAACGGTTTATATCAATTTACAGGATTAACCCCAGGAGCATACTATGTTGAATTCACTAATTTGCCTGCAGGATATGTTTTCACAGATAAACATGCCGGAGGAGATGATGCTCTTGATAGCGATGCAGATCCAAATACAGGTGAAACAGAATGGGTTACTTTAGTAGCAGGACAAAATTATTTAGATTTAGATGCAGGTATATATACCGACAGAGCAGGTTTAGGTAATTTTGTATGGGATGATACAAATGGAGATGGTATTCAAGATGCTGGTGAAAAAGGAATCCCGGGTATAACTGTTATTTTGTATGCAGCTGATGGAGTAACGCCTATTTCATCTACTATAACTGATGCAAACGGATTCTATACCTTTATAAATTTACAACCGGGAACTTATGTAGTTGGATTTAGCAATATACCTGAAGGAGGAATATTTACAAAAGCTAACCAGGGAGGTAATGATGCATTAGATAGTGATGCTGATCCGATTACAGGTAAAACACAGTCTGTAACATTAGCACCTGGTGAATACAACCCAACTATCGATGCTGGAATTACAATACCTCATGGAGCCGGACTTGGAGATTTTGTTTGGTTTGATGTTAACCAAGATGGTATTCAAGATCCAAATGAGCCGGGAGTACCGGGAGTAACTGTAACATTGTATGATGAAGCCGGAGTACCTATTCAAACAGCAGTAACTGATAGAACAGGGTATTATTCATTCCCGAATTTAAAACCGGGTACATATAGTGTTGAATTTAGTACACTACCTCCAAACATGGCATTTACTACATCAAATGTTGGAAATGACTCTCTTGATAATGATATAGTAACAATAGTAAATAATCCAAATGGAAATGGATTACCAATATCAGGTAAAACACTTCCTGTGACTATTAGTAAAGGTGAATATAACCCAACTATTGATGCAGGATTGAAAGTGCAATTCCCATTAGGAGTAGCAGGTATTAAGCTTTATGCTACATTATCTGGAAATATGACTAAGGTAAATTGGACAACTTCAAATGAAGAAAATGTTAGCTACTTTGAAATTGAAAGAAGCATAGATAATAAAAACTTCATTAAAGTTTCAACTAAACCTGCTGCCGGTAATACGATTGGAGATACACACTATAGCATAAATGATGATGTAACATCATTATTGAAATTAGATGTAATTTACTATCGAATTAAAGCCATAGATGTTGATGGACAATTTGTTTACTCAAATGTAGCAAATGTAAGCCCAGTACATAACACTAGCGATGAAGTTCTTATTTACCCTTCACCATTTGCTAATGATATAACCATAGCTTACAATGCAACTGAAAATTCTGAATTAAATATTGAAATTACTGACTTCGCAGGAAAAGTTGTTTCAAGAAAAAATGCAGAAGTATCTTTAGGTCAAAATTATATCCGTGTTAATAATTTAGAAAATCTTGCAAAAGGAATCTATACAATTAAAATCACAGATATAAATACAAATCAAACATATATTAGAAAAGTTTCTAAAAAATAATAGCTAACTAATATAAGTATAAAATAGGCTGCCAAATGGCAGCCTATTTTATTTTGAAAGAATTAAAATTCTTTATTTTATTATACTTAAAATAATGTATTAAAATTAATTTTGTAAAATGCAACGTTTAAAAACAAGAGAAGTTAAAATTGGAAATATTACAATCGGTGGAAACCATCCTATAACTAAGCAAACAATGACCACCACAGATACAATGGACACAGAAGCCACAGTGGCAGAAGTGATTCGATGTATTGAAGCCGGTGCAGATATGGTTAGAATAACTGCTCCCAGTAAAAATGAAGCCGAAAACTTGCTAAATATTAAAAATAGAATTAGAGAAAAAGGGTATCAGACACCTTTGGTTGCAGATATTCATTTTACTCCCAATGCAGCTGAAATTGCAGCAAGAATTGTTGAAAAAGTAAGAATCAATCCAGGTAATTACATAGATAAAAAAAAGTTCCAACAAATTGAATATACTGATGAAGAATATCAAGAGGAAATTGAGAGAATAAGAGAAAGATTTACTCCCTTAATCTTAATCTGTAAAGAGTTTGGTACAGCTATGAGGATAGGCACTAATCATGGCTCTTTAAGCGATCGAATAATGAGTCGATATGGAGATACCGCACTTGGTATGGTAGAAAGTGCTATGGAGTTTTTACGAATTGCTCGAAGTTTGGATTACCACCAAATTGTTTTGAGTATGAAAAGTTCAAATCCTCATGTGATGATTGAAGCATACCGTTTATTGGTTATACACATGCAAAATGAATTTAATGAATGTTATCCTCTGCATTTAGGAGTAACTGAAGCGGGTGACGGTGAAGATGGGCGCATAAAAAGTGCAATAGGAATAGGAACTTTACTAAATGAAGGCATAGGAGATACAATAAGAGTTTCATTAACAGAAGACCCGGAATTTGAACTTCCGGTTTGTGATAATATTTTATCACTATATGCACATCATAATGCACCTTTAAATAAATTCATGCCTACTTTTGTTTCATTTTTACATCATAAAAATAAATCACTGCCTGTCTTTAATTCTTTTAAAATACCAAGAGTAATTTTAGATTTCTCAAAAATTGAATTTATTTCGAAAGGTGATTTGCAAAGCGCAGGATATCTTTATGATACGCAAAATGATAAATGGAAAATATACGACCAAGCGGCAGATTATATTTTTTGCAATCAAGTACCCGATTTTGCTTTACCTGGTACTCTTGGTGTGATTTGTTACTATGAACAATGGTTGCCTTATTGCGCGAATGAACATTGTTATCCCTTGTTTGATATTTTACAGTTTATTGAGCCATCTTATATCAAACATGAAAAAATAAATTTTGTTATGCTTGATACTAAGCAAAATGTATATGAAGAAATAATTTACCAGCGTATTATAGAAAAATTAAAAACGGATCCGACAGTAGTTCTTTGTTTGAGTAGTCAATCCATTGAGGCTATAGTGTCTATTAGGAATATAATTAATGAACTTCATAACCAACAAATTTTTAAACCAATAGTAATAATTGTAGATGATCAAAATGAAGATTTTGAAAAATCATTAATTCATTACTCTGTGGAAGTGGGCTCATTATTTTTAGAAGGAAATTTAAATGGCATCATGTTGGGGTATCAATTTGATAAAATTGAAAAACATGATGTTGCATTGCAACAAATTAAGCAACTAAATTCAATTTCTTTTGGTATTTTACAAGCAACGAGAAAGCGGATTTCAAAAACTGAATATATTTCATGTCCAAGCTGTGGACGAACATTGTTTAATCTACAAGAAACAACTGCAAAAATCAGAGCAGTAACTAATCATTTAAAAGGTGTGAAAATCGCAATTATGGGGTGTATAGTTAATGGTCCCGGTGAAATGGCAGATGCTGACTTTGGATATGTTGGAAGTGGTGTGGGAAAAATAACCCTTTACAAAGGAAAGGATATAGTTAAAAGAAATATAGATAGCGAAGTAGCGGTTGAGGAACTCATTGAACTATTAAAGGCTAATGGTGTATGGATAGATCCTGAGTAAATTTTTAAATGGATATAACAATAAAGCAAAAATTATTTTACACTTATAGTAAAACATTTATAATTAACCTCATTTTATGTTTTTATTAGGGAATTTACTTTTAATTTAGATTTCTTTTTTTAAAACAACATTATAAAGATGAAAAAAATTTTATTTTCTCTAATTGTGATGTGTAGTGTGATGAATGTGTTTGCACATAATGGAGATGGGCATTATGATCCTAATCCAAATATTACACCCTATCACGATGCCTTAGATTATATCAACGGTGTTACATCTACAAGTTACTTATTACAACCGCAATGGAAAGCCTTTGTAGAAAAGTATCCAAGCTGGGGAGCGAGATTTAGCAATTACACACAACTTCCACATAGAGCATTAGGAGAGCCTATTGACTATCCATTAGGAGGAAATGACCCGGTAGAAAAAGCAAAAGCATTTATCCAAAATGAATTGAAAGATTATCGTATTCCAATGGATGAATTGGTTTTGACGAGAAATTTCAATGATACACGATTTATACACGTTGATTTTAAACAAGTACATGAAGGAAAAGAAGTGCTTTGGTCTAATGTAGGTGTACGATTTTCTCAAGATTTGAAAATTATTTTATTCTATACGGATGCTTATAGAGATATTCCCAAATTGAATGTAGCTATTAGCCCGAATGAAGCAATTCAAATAGCTGAAATGGCTATTTCCACTAAAATAATTAACTCAACAGTTGAACAAGAATTAAAATACTTCCCTTTACCAACCAATGGGAAAACAGAATTGAGATTAGTCTATGACGTTACTGTAAATACACAAGATGATGAAATATTGCCCGGAATATACAATACTTATGTAGATGCGGTTAATGGTCAAATTTTATATCGTTACAATAAAGTAAATACAATAGGCTTTACTGTAAAAGGAGATATTTATCCGATTAATTCTTTTGATACCAAAATCAGTAACCCATTACCACATTTACTAGTAACTATAAATGGTACAGATTATTATACTGATGCCAATGGAGTCATAAATGGACCGGCCGGTGCAGGACCTGTAAATCCAAAAATCAAACTACAAGGGAAATATTTTAAAATGGTAACTGAAACTAACGGCAACACTATAGATGTTTACAGCCCGGTAGGAGTTAATGATAATGATGTAGTAACGTATCAGCCGGCAAACCCTAATGGTACAGAAAGACATATTAATGTGTATTATCATGGAAATAGAATTCATGATTTAATGAAAACAAGACTCCCCTTATTTACAAGTATGGATAACCCGCTCACTGCCAGAATAGATAGAACAGATGGTAATTGTAATGCATTTTATAATGGAAGCTCAATTAATTTTTATACAACAGCAGGTGGTTGCAATGCCTTATCTTATGTTGGAGACGTAGTATCGCATGAATATGGTCATGGGATAACAAATGTATTTTGGCAAAGCCAAGGCAAAAATTTTAGCAATGGGGCTATGGGAGAAGGATATGGCGACGTATGGGCTATGAGCTTATTAAAAAACCCTTATATTGGAAAAGGGTTTTATGTCAATCAACCAAACAGCTTGATTAGAAGATATGATATAAATCCTAAAATATACCCTCAAAATATCGTAGGAGAAGTACATGCAGATGGCGAAATTATTGCAGGTGCATGGTGGGATTATGCCGTGAATTTATCTGCTAATATGCCTCTTTCTACTGCTGTAGATACAATGTCTCAATTATTTTCACGTTCTCATTATGGATTGGCTAATGGACCGGATGGAGCCGAAGGGCAAGTTTACTATGATATATTAATTGATGCTTTACAATACGATGACAATAACAATAACTTAAATGATGGGACTCCCCATTTCACTGAAATTGTTGATGCATTTGCAAAACATGGTATTTATCTATTGATGAATTCAAAAATTGATCATAATGCGTGGGGTGTTTACAATGCCGGTACATCAATAACTTTGGACGCAACTGCTATTGCAGATTTCCCTGCATTTGTAGGAGACTTAAAAATGTTTTATCGTAAAAAAGGAACGGGAAGTGCTGATTCATTGCTAATGACTAAATCAGGAAATACCTATACAGCAGTATTTCCATCAACCACAATGGGAGAAATATATGAATATTACTTTAATCTTTATGACAATACAGGACAATATGCAACCAGCGCTCCAAAACAAGCTAAATTTACTATTGCTGCAAAAGATAGAAATCTTCCTTTTTATCATATCATAGGATATCATACCGTATCAAGTTTTGATTTTGAATCTCCATTGAATGCCGAGTGGCAAGTTGGGGTTCCATCTGATAATGCAACGGCCGGCAAATGGGTTGTAGCAAAACCGGTTGGCTCTTTTACAAATGGAGAAATCGTACAAACGGATAAAGATCACACATCCGGTACTGGTAAATGTGCTGTAACAGGTAACGGTTCTCCTGGAGCAGGTGCCGGAACTGCTGATGTTGATGGAGGACGTACAACATTAGTATCGCAAGAGTTTGATTTGTCAAGCTATACATCTCCTATCATCAGCTACTTCAGATGGTTCTCTAATAGCCAAAGCTCATCTAATCCACGAAAAGATCCTTGGAAAGTTTATGGCTCTTATGACAACGGTAATACTTGGTTTCAAATAGAAAGAACTTTCCAACCGGATGTAAGCTGGAGGAAAGCAGTGTTTGTACCTGATTTAAATTTAGGTAAAAAAGTGAGATTCATGTTTATAGCTACAGATAGTGCTCAAGGCGCAGCTACCGGCACTTGGGTTGAAGCTGCTGTAGATGATATCGATATCTTAGAAATTGGAAACGGGCCAACAGGAGTTAATGATGTTACAACTTTACAAAGTGTAGTATATCCTAATCCTGCCAGTTCAGAGTTGACTGTTGTAACAACTGAAAGGGGAAAAATGAAATACACTCTTATAAATGCTTTAGGTCAGACACTTTTAACACAAACAAACGATATAGACTTGAATAATAAGGTTAAGATTGATGTACAGAAAATACCAAGCGGTTTTTATTACCTTAAATTAGAACAAAATGGAAAGAACTCCATTCATAAAATAACGATTAAAAAATAATAGTTATTAAATAAAAATAAAAAAACCATGTGAAAGCATGGTTTTTTTATTTTCAAAGTACAATACAAAATTTTACCTTTGTTGATTAATAAATAAAAATCTATATACATGCAAGATTTGGCAGCTATATCCTCACAAGTAAGGAGAGATATTGTTAGAATGGTACATGGTGTACAAAGCGGTCATCCGGGAGGCTCTTTAGGGTGTACCGATTTTTTAGTTTCTTTATATTTTAAAGAAATGAACCATAATCCTCAATTTGAGATGGACGGCAAAAGACAAGATTTGTTTTTCTTGTCAAACGGTCATATATCCCCACTTTTCTATAGCGTATTAGCAAGAAGTGGCTATTTCCCAATATCTGAATTGGCAAGTTTCAGAAAGCTGAATACAAGACTACAAGGACATCCTGCAACACACGATCATTTACCGGGAGTAAGAGTGGCAAGTGGATCATTGGGACAAGGATTAAGTGTGGCAATAGGAGCAGCTCTTACCAAAAAATTAAATCATGATAATGCTGTCGTTTATGTACTTCTTGGAGATGGAGAGTTACAAGAAGGACAAAATTGGGAAGCCATGATGTTTGCAGCCCATCATAAAGTAGATAATATCATTGCGACAGTTGATTATAATGGACAGCAAATAGATGGACCAACAAAAAGTGTAATGAATCTAGAAGATTTAAAAGCAAAATGGACAGCTTTTGGATGGGATGTACTTATAATGGATGGACATCAATTTGATGAAATCCATAATACTATTCAAAATGCAAAATCAAAATTGGGCAAACAAAAACCAATTTGCATTTTAATGAAAACTATCATGGGGAAAGGAGTTGATTTTATGGAAGGTACACATGAATGGCATGGAATAGCCCCAAATGACGAACAATTAGTAAAGGCTCTTGCTCAATTACCTGAAACATTAGGTGATTATTAAATGTAAGGAATGTTTTCCAAATTAAATAAATATGCTAAAAGAATCATTGTAGCAGGAATAATTATTTTATTCCCATTTTTTTTATTTGGACAACAAAATAAAAAATCGCGTGTTTTATTTCTTTTAGATGCATCTTCCAGTATGACTTATAAGTGGAATGATAACTATACGCGTTTTGATATTGCTTCTAATATTTTACTACGAATTGTAGATAGTATTTATTCACTAAACCCCGAAGTGGAATTTGCATTAAGAGCTTATGGCACACAATATCCGGCAATAGAAAAAAATTGTTCAGATACTCGTTTAGAAGTTCCTTTTAACATCCAAAACGGATATCAGATAAAAACAAAACTTAAAAACATAAGCCCTATTGGATTTTCACCTATTGCATATAGCTTGAGACAAGCAGCCGACAACGAACTTGATGATGCTAATCGTTATGATTATTCCATCATTTTTATAACCGACGGCGGCGAAAGTTGCAACGGAGATGTTTGTGCAACATTCAAAGATTTTTTAAAGAAAAAAATAAAAGTAACTCCTTATATAATAGGCCTTGATAAGAATGAGCAACTTAATTTACTATACGAATGTATGGGAAATTATATTAAAGTAGCAGAACCTGATGATATTAACCTTGCCATTAAAACTATTGTCAATGCAAATAGGCCTTTGGTAGATAAACCATTATCTTTAAATATTAAGCCGGCCTACACTAATACACCTGCCATTAAAAATGAACCATCAAATGAAACAAACCCTAAGCCACAACCTGTAATAAATAAAAAATCACTCACTCGTCTGTACGCTCATGCTTACAATTATTTAAAACAAACTCTTCAGATAAAAGGTTACGAAAAATACTTGCCACTAAAGCCGGTAGTATTGAATTTTAATTTTGAAGAAAATAAGAAAATAGAAACAAAAGAACATACAATTCAAAGAATTGCAAAAGAATTAAACCGATTGAAAAATATTCAATATAAATACTCTCCAAACAATAATAAAACGGTACTTACCGGACATTTCATTGTCAATAATAAACAAACTGCCATTATCCATTTTGACACAGATACACCACCTGTGAAAAAAATAAGCCATGTTTTTCCTCGTATGATTCATATTCCTTACTTGGTAAAATCAAACAAAAATGAAATTAAAATTCAATCCAAACCAAAGACTATAAATAAAAAAGAAATTGCTACTATTAAGTTTGAATACGAAACACCAATCACAAGAAAAAATGATATTTTTAAAAAGTTAATAACCCAAAAGTATCCCTACAAACAAGAGGTTATTTTGTTTACAAATCCCAAGCCAATTGCATATAAAAACAAACAAACAGCCGTTCTAAAATTTGAAAATTATGATGAAAAGAAAAAATATTCTCTTGCGCTTATTCGTGCACAAGCATATCCTAAAAGAGTGGCGTATGCAATAAGAATACCTCAACCTAAATCAGCACCCACCAATTTAGGGACAGCTCTTTTTAGATATAATACTGAACAAACACCTACACCAAAACCTATCGCAAAGCCAAAAGATACTTTAACAAAAAAAGTTACGCCACCAACAACAAACAATGAAATAACTGAATTTACAACTAGTACTGAAAATAATAATGAAAAAACAGAAGTACAGGTTTTCTTTGAAGGCAAAACAGGGAAAAAATACCCAAATGCAACTCCTGAAATAATTTTTAAAGATTTAAATGCACAGGGCACTACAACAAGCTTTATCAGAAAAGTAAATGCAGGAGTGCCAATTCCGCAAAGTATTAAAGAAGGAAAATATGATGTAGTGGTAAAAGGGTATAATGATTTATTTGTAAAAAATGTAACGATAGTTCCGAATAAACTAAATAAAGTAGTAATTAAAGTTACTGAAGGAACACTCTCATTTGCTTATTTGGGAAATAGATCAAGACCAATGGAATATAAGGCAGTGGTAAACAGAAGGTTTTCAAATGCACCGGATGTATTACAAAGTTGTACTCAGAGATTACCTTATGAACCGGGTACATATTATGTAGAGATAAATACCTTACCTGCCAGCAAATTTAGTATAGATATGTCTTTTGGGGCATTATATGAATTGCAGATACCGGAGCCAGGTTATTTGCAAATAACTAATAAAACAGCTTATGGAAATATTTTCTTGCAATATGAACATGGTGATAAATTTGAGACATTCTATAATATGAAAATTGTAGGCTCTCCTAATTTGCAAAAAATAGAAATATTGCCGGGACGTTATAAAATAATTTTACCTGTTAATCCACAAATGCCCCAAATGGGTACTAAAGTAATTGATTTTCGAATTAATTCAAATCAAGTAACAGAAGTAGAATTACAATGATTTTAATACAGTCCTTTTTATTAATTTCTCTTTAAAATATGATAACCTATACTACAAGATAAACAATTTTTACGAGTACAATATTGATTATATAACTCTAATGCAGCTTGTGTGTCGGCAGCAGTATGAAGTTCAACTCCATATCGTGTCCAACTTTGGATAATATTATTTTTTTCAGGAGGTAATTTATTTAAAAAATGAAGAGCTTTGTCGCAAAACGATTGTCCTCCCTGCATTTTACCATAAATAAATATTGTGGGTACAATACTATTAATAATGAGTGTATGAATAAAATTAGTCCCTAAATGTTTTGTCTTTTTTGAACTGGTATGATTAAATGTATAATGTGTTTCCCAATAGGAGTCTAAAGAAATATCGAACAATGATATTAATTCCTCTATAGAATTTGCTTCTATTATTTTTGAAAATAAATGAGAAGATTGAATGATTAGTTGAGAAAATTGAGCTAATCTTATAGTCGGAAAATTTGCCGGTCTTAATCTTAAAAATTTCCAAAGACTAAAATCTATAGCATCCAGTTGATGAATTTTTTTTAAATACTCATATTCTTTTTGCAATATAAGAGGATATGTTTCGTCAAAATAATCGTTCAGCATTCCTGCTTGTCCGAAAAGAATGGATGCTATTTGAATAGGATTATTTTTATATTTTGCCAATAAATTTAAAGGTGTTTGTAGCGCAAGCTGTTCAAAAGGAATTTGATTGATTCGAATACCAAACCCTTTTGCCAATTGGATATAAAATACTTCCTGCCAATTATTATTTTTTTTGTTAAGAAGTTCTATAATGTATTGTGTTTTATTTTCAAGCCGTTCAGCCAAACAGCGACTGAATTGTTGTGATAAAATGATTGGTGAAACATTCTGTATTGCTTTTTCACAAGGGATAAATTTTTTTTGCTGCATTAAAAAATCGTACCGTTGTAAAATAGTTTCATTAATATATTTTTTTAATTCGAGAGTCATAAACTGACCTTTGTTTATGTCTTTTAAGTCCATATCATTTTCATAAACAACATGCAGAATAAGTTTTTGATAGTTTTTGTTTTGATGATGGTTGTGTTTTATCCAATCACTGCTTTTAATATGAATTTCGATATGACCTACCCAAGTGGTATTCCCAATTTTTATTTTTGCTTCTAAAAAGTCAGGTCCGGCATTTTGATTAAGTATGCCCGGCGAAATAATGATTAATTCTTCGTTATCTGTATTGGCTATTTTTTGAGAAGTATCAAAAGCAAGATGTTGCCAAATAAATTGGAGTAGGTTTTCATTCATTTCATTTTCAATTTAAATAAAAAAAGAGTGACGGTATCAGCATCACTCTTGTAAAATTAACTATTTATTCTTTTTATAGAAAATTAAAATTTAAATCCAACAGATAAAACAACATTAGATGTTGAATTTTTGATTTCGGCAAAAGGCACAGATTTATTACTTAAAGTATAAGGTTGTTCTTTGTATTTTTGATTACTGTGTATATAAGCGATGTCGGTAAACCAATTGTCTGCCCTATAACCAACTCCAAGACTTAAATTTAATTTAGATGCATCATAAGTAGCATTTTTATAAGGAGAGCCATAATAAGCCACGCCGGTTCTAAACATTAAATTTCCCAATTTTACTTCTGCTCCAACCCTTGCATTAATAGCACCTTTGTATGTGTTTTTTATAATCGCATTGGTTGCATTGGCGATATTTTCATAGCCGGGTTCATAATGATATTTCATGCTGGAGTAATCGACATATTCAACATCTGCTGAAATAAATCCGTATTTCCCCATAAAAGCAGTTCCACTTAAAATGGCTTTATAAGGACTGGTATAACCATAATTAAAAGAGAGAGCAGTGTCTTGAGAATATTTAGTAATAGGGCTATTATTAGGATTCATACGAATCAATAAACTGTCGGTATGGGATTCCATTTCTACTTGTGATAAATCATTTAATTGATAATAAGTCGGTGTATGCAATGCAAGTCCAAATCTAAAATAATCTGATGGTTTAATGATAGCTCCTAATTTTAGATTAATACCGGTACCGCTTGTCGATAATCTTTCAGTAAAGTGCATATACTTAAAATCGTTATCATTATTTCCTGAAATATCATCCTCATTATAGTTAATAGTGCGCTTGTAATTAAGTGTGGGTATTCCTACAGTTGCACCTATAAACAAAACTTCTTTATAGTTACCACCACCACTTATTACAAATTCATTCATACTCCCTTTTTCATAAACATGTTTGCTTTGATTAATTCCGTCAGCAAATGGAACATAGGAAAATGCTGTGTTGGAATCAGCTCCAAATCCTCTATCTATCAACCATGTTTCATAAGCTGCGAAAGCAGGATAGCTAACGGCCCCTGTAGCTTTAATACCTCCTAAACTATTAAATTCATCTGCATATTTTTCAATGAGAGAAGATTTAAAATTATTTCCTGAATAGGTATATTCATTATTGAAATTGGCTAATTTATTAATTCCAACTGCAAATGACCCGGTTTTCCAAGCACTTCTTTTATAAAGGTTTCCTTTTTTAGCACTAGTTAAAACAATTCCAAATTGAGATAATGCTAGTTTGTTAGCCCCTGCTGAACTTGTATTGTTTTGATAAGTTCCGGTATTATTGCTTACTTGAAAGGATGGTGATAAAACTAATTCTCCTCTTCTGTATATGCCTATTCCGGCGGGATTTATAGATAGCGAAGAAAAATCACCACCAACACTACCCATTGCGTTTCCTACACTTAATCCTCTTGCAGTTCCGTAATAATTGGAATACCCATAGCGCAAAGCATCAAATTCATCTTGTGCAAACGTGCTAAAATGTATAATAATTAAACTTGTTATGGTTAAAAGTATTTTTTTCATTTTTTATTTATTTAATTTTTAGGAAAAAGAAAGCATACTTAATCAATATCTGTATATTTTCAATAAGTATGCTTTAAAAAATCATTTTTAGTATGAGAAGTTATCTTCTTCCGCCAAAAGATCTACCCCCACTGCTACTTCCTCCACCAAAAGACCTACCTCCACCGCTATTGCCATTGTATGAAGGTGCTGACATTTGAGGTGAGGAGGATTCCATTCTATGGCTTGGTGCAGACATGCGTGGTGTAGGCTCACTACGGTCAAAACTCCTTTGTTGCATTCTTTGTTCTTGTATTCTTTGTTGTTGCATTTGTTGCTCTCTCATCCTTTGTTGAGCTTGTTGATCTTGTATTCTTTGTTGTTGCATTTGTTGATCTTGCATTCTTTGTTGTTGCATTTGTTGATCTCTCATTCTTTGTTGTTGCATTTGTTGATCTTGCATTCTTTGTTGTTGCATTTGTTGATCTTGCATTCTTTGGTTCATCCTATCAACATTGTTATCAATATTTGGTTGTTGTCTTATGTTATTATTATTCCTAAGATTATTGTCAGGGGTATTGTTTATTTGTCTGTCATTATTACGAATAGCATCGGTATTACGGTCAAAATTTCGATTAGTATTATTGGGAGTTTCTCTTGGATTAGAGTTATTAAGAGGAATATTGTTTTTTCTTATATCAGAATTTTGGTTGTTATTTACTTGTGGTAAATTAGTTCTATCCAATGAGTTATTCCTATTATTGATACTATTTTGCTTAGCATTATTATTTATTTCAATTGGTTTAGTTGTTGCTTGATTGGTATTTGTTCTGATATTATAAGTATTTATTTCTAATTGTCGGTCTCTTCTTGGAACAACACTAACATTATTACTATTCATACTTGAACGTGGTCCGTATTGATAAACATTCTTTTTGCCACCACCATAGTAACCGTTATAGTATCCATCCCAATATCCATCCCAATATCCATTATAGTATCCATTGTAGTATCCGTTATAATATCCATTATAATAGCCATAGCCACCCCATCCCCAGTTGTTACACCCATAGTATGGATTATACCAGTTGTTCCAGCCATAATATGGATTGTTTCCAAAGCCTATATACCAACCATTTCCACTGACAAACCAATTATTCCAGCCCCAATTGTACCAACCATAATATGGTCTATAATAATTAGAGTAATACCAAGAAGGGTAATTGCATGACCAGTCCCACCAATAAGGGTCTAAATAAAAACTACTGAAATAACCAAATTGCCAAGTCCAAAAAGGACGATGAAATCTTTTTATTCTTGATGTGTAATAATAATCATCATCATTGTAATACTCGTCATCATCATATTGATAGCTTTTTGAGCTTTTGCTGTATTGATTATTATTGTACGAAGTGCTATCTTCATAGTATTCATCGTAATTATTATAATTTTGATTATAGTTATTGTTATTATTATAATCATTATTATTTTGGTTCTTATTTACATCATAACTGTTTTTTTGTTTTGAACCATTGCTATATATATCATCTTGTGCAAAAGAATTATTTGCAAAGAAAAAAAGCAATATAATCGGTAATAAAAAAAACTTTTTCATATTTGTAAGTTTTAATGTTTTTAAAATATTTTTCATTATTGTTTCGAAGTTACTTATTTCGACTAAAGAAACACACAAAAGTTTATTTTAATGTTTATATAAACATACATTTAACATTTAAAAAATAAAAAATCAATTCATCAAATTTGATGTTTTTATAAAATACACACAAACTTTCATTTACTTTGCAACATCAAATGTTTATTAAATAATGGCAAAAGAGATTACTTCAAGAAAGGAAGATTATAGCAAATGGTATAATGATTTGATAATCAAAGCAGGATTGGCAGATTATAGTGCTGTGAGAGGCTGTATGGTTATAAAACCTTATGGGTTTGCAATTTGGGAAAATATGAGAGATATATTAGATAAAATGTTTAAAGATACAGGTCATTCAAATGCCTATTTCCCTTTGTTCGTTCCAAAAAGTTTGTTTGAAGCAGAAGAAAAAAACGCAGAAGGATTTGCAAAAGAATGTGCAGTCGTTACACATTATCGCTTAAAAACAGATACGCAAAACCCCGGCAAATTAATTGTAGATCCCGAAGCTAAATTAGAAGAAGAATTAGTTGTAAGACCTACATCAGAAGCAATTATTTGGAATACTTATAAAACATGGATACAGTCTTATCGTGATTTACCCATATTAATTAATCAGTGGGCAAATGTAGTTCGTTGGGAAATGCGTACACGTTTGTTTTTAAGAACTGCAGAGTTTCTTTGGCAGGAAGGGCATACTGCTCATGCAACGAAAGAAGAAGCAGTAGAAGAAACGAAAAAAATGCTTGAAGTATATGCCGATTTTGCAGAAAATTATATGGCTATGCCGGTAATTAAAGGAGTAAAAAGTGAAAATGAGCGTTTTGCCGGAGCGGTGGATACATATTGTATTGAAGCTTTGATGCAAGATGGTAAAGCCTTACAAGCAGGAACTTCTCATTTTTTAGGACAAAATTTTGCAAAAGCTTTTGATGTAAAATTTAATAATAAAGAAAATGTAGAAGAGCATGTATGGGCAACCTCTTGGGGTGTTTCTACAAGATTAATCGGCGCTTTGGTAATGGCACACAGCGATGATGACGGTTTAATTTTACCACCCAAATTAGCTCCATTGCAAGTTGTTATTGTGCCGATTTATAAAGGAGAAGAAAGTAAAAGTAAAATAGATGAAAGAGCAAAATCTTTATTAGCAGAACTTTTGGCTAAAGGAATAAAAGCTAAATATGACAATGATGATAATAGCCGTCCGGGCTGGAAGTTCGCAGAATATGAAATGAAAGGAGTGCCGATAAGAATTGCCTTAGGATTGCGTGATATAGAAAATAATGTTGCAGAAATTGCACGAAGAGATACTAAAGAAAAATCATCAGTTGGGCTAAATGGATTAGCCGATTATGTTGAAAATTTATTGAATGAAATACAGAATTCAATTTATCAAAAAGCACTTTCTTTTAGAAATGAACATATTACAGAGGTTAATACTTGGGATGAATTTGTTGAAACTTTAGAGAAAAAAACAGGGTTTGTAAGCGCTCATTGGGACGGCACATCTGAAACCGAAGAAAAAATAAAAGAACTCACTAAAGCCACGATCAGATGTATTCCATTTAATAATCAAACTGAAGATGGAGAGTGCATATTGACAGGCAAACCAAGCAAGGAAAGAGTTTTGTTTGCGAAAGCGTATTAAATAGATAATGAATTAAATGATTTTATTGAAAGTGGAAATAAAAAATCACTTTTACAATGTGGAAAAAAATTGAAACCAAGAAAACAAATTTTTATCTTACTTTACATTATAAATTGAATTGAAAATCATGGCAGATTTTTTTGACAAAACGATTCTAGATACTGAACTTATAAAAAGTACTCAACGGGCAAAGCTCTTTTCATACCTCACTATAATTAGTGTTGTATTGGGTTTTATTCAACTCGTTGTTGGAATTATGATTAATACCGGTAATTTGTTATCGCTCCTTCCTTTTATCATACAAACTATCATCTCGTTGGTGCTGGCATATAATTTATATAAATATGCTAATTTTATTTCAAAATATGAGCAGAGCAAGGACAGTAGTTTTTTTTCTATAAGCTTAGGTCATTTGAAAAATTATTTTATTGTATTTGGAGTTCTTTTTATTATTTTATTTTCACTCATCTTATTAGGGATTTTGGTTTCAATTCTCGCAATGTTTATCAGCTAATTTTTAAAATAAATAAAACAAATGGACATAGAAAATTCAAATTTACAATTGCCTCAAACGATGGATGCGCCTAGTATAGACTTGATGCGTTCTTTAAGCAAATGGTCGAGATTTGTAGGTATTATATTTTTGGTTTTTTCATTAACAATAGCTTTAACTTGTATCTTAATTTTTTTGAATTTTGATGAAATACTTAAAAATATTAGTCAAGTAAATGGTATGAATGATGAAATGTTGATAATATTACAAAATAATGGTAAATTAGCTTTGCTATTTTTCTGTTTAGTAAGTTTTTCTATCCTCTTTTTTAATGGATATTTACTGTATCATTTTGGTTCTAAACTTTCTAGCGCTTGTTACGAAATGAATGACCAAAATTTATATTTTGCTTTTCGGGATTTAAACCGCTATTTCCAATTATCAATTGTGTTAAGCGTAATTTCGCTTTTGTTTACTTTCCTGATTATGATATCACAGTTTTTCAGTATGATTTAATAGTGAATTTAACCTTTCTATTTAACCATTTCTACAGTATAACCTTTGTTTCTTAAAAGTTGAATAAGCCCTTTTTCACCACCTAAATGCCCGGCTCCAACAGCAATAAAACAAGACTTTTCATTCATCATTTCCGGTAATAATTCAGACCAATTCTTGTTTCGGTCATTTATCGAAGCATCTTCGTGATTTTTAAATTCTTTTGATTCAATGATTAAACGATATAAATTTTCAATGTCTTGCGCTTTATAATACGAAATCATTTGTTCCTGTATTTTGTTGTCTTTTTCCATGTCTTCAAGACTGCTATTTAAGATTCCTTCAATATCATGATTGCTCATGTCATCAAAAATCTTCAATTGTGATATAGTAGTTTCCAATCCTGCAATTTCTTTTTCTTTCTTTTTGCTCATATCTACTAAATTCATTTCGTATGATGATGTTTTATCACATTTAAACCCCTTTTGAGATATTAAGGACAACAACACAATTGGCTTTAAAGTTTGAAAATTATCTACATCTAAATCAACTTGTTTTTTTAATCGTTTGGAGAATTTATCATAACTCTTATCAGTTTCAAAAAAGTCTTTCAATTTTTTATCAGCAGGCAACATCATAGCTTGTTGATATTGCATGATGGTATTTATATCGGCAAGATTAATTTCTAATACTAATTTTTCAGTTTCATCAAATGCAGACTGCATCGTGTTTGTAAAAAAATAATCATTATTACATATCATGTGAATTGTGCCAAAAAGATAAGACGGTTTTGATAGATTATTACCACTAACTTTCCATAAAATACTACTTTGACTATTGTTGTTTTGAGCTTTAATATTGTTTTGAAAAAACAATTGAGATACAAAACTTACAAAAAATAAAAGAAACTTTTTATTCATCATAATTGTTTAAAATTTAATTTTTGCGAAGGTAATAAATAGGAAAATGAGTAAACTTATATACTATTTTTTTAACATGAATTTGGACACTTCTAATTTTAAAATTATATCAGATGATTGTAAAAAATAAACTCATTTTGATAAAATGAAATTCATATTAACTTTAGGAATTAACAGAAAATCATTGTTTTTTACACACTTGAATACATTTTATACTAGAAAAATCGGATATTTACCACATGTTAACATAAAAGTCATGTAATTGACAAGTTATCAACATTTAAAATTATTATATTAACATTGTAAATTTGCAAAACCCCTGATATTGTTGAGTTTATTAGCTTTTGCGCTGTGGATAAATAAACATTAAAAATATTTAATAAAAAGTAACTATAAATGTGTCAAAATGTGTAGATTTGTGTCATTAAATGTAAAATTTATTATAAGTAATGACAAGAACTTATGGTGAATATGAAGTTACACTTGACAGCAAAGGAAGGATTGCTTTACCTGCTATTTATAAAAAGCAGATAAACAATGAGGAAAGCAAAACATTCATGCTTACAAAAGGAAATGACAATTACTTGATTTTATATACCGCAAGTCAATGGAAAAAAGTTGAAGAAACATTAGACACACTGAATGACTATAACGAAGAAGCTATGGAATTGAAAATAATAATGATGAGTGGGGCATCACCCATAGAAGCAGATGCTGCAGGCAGAATTGTTATCCCAAAAAGAATGATACAATATGCAGACTTTAAGAAAGATCTTATCATGTTGGGGATGTCTGATAAAATGTTGATTTGGGATGCCGATGAATATGAAAAAGCTATTGACGTAAATAAAGATAGGCAAAAAGCACTTTCAATGAAAATTTTGGGGAGTTCATATTCAAACCCTACAAAACAAGTATAGAAATGAATGACGAAAATGCTTTTTATCATCAATCAGTTCTTTTAAATGAATGTATCGAACAGTTGAACATTAAGCCGGATGGAGTTTATCTTGATGCAACTTATGGTGGTGGAGGACATAGTAATAAGATATTAAAAAAACTCAATGAGCAGGGGAAATTAATTGTGTTTGATCAGGATGAAGATGCGAAAAGAAACATTCCGAATGACTCACGAATCATATTCGTAAGAGAAAACTTCAGATATGCTTCTCGCTTTGTTAGACTCTACAAACTAAAATCACTCGATGGTGTACTGGCAGACTTGGGAGTTAGTTCTTATCAATTTGACACACCGGAACGTGGGTTTTCAACAAGATTTGATGCAAAGTTAGATATGAGAATGGACAACCGCAATCCGTTTTCTGCTATAAATGTGTTGAATGAATATAGTGAACTAAAATTAAAACAGATCTTTGAACAATATGGAGAAGTAACTAATGCAAAATTTGTTGCAAAAAAAATAATAGAAGCAAGAGAAGAAAAAAAAATAACTACGATAATTGAATTAAAACAAATTATTGCAAGCCTAACCTATGGAAATGAACACAAATATTATGCACAAATATTTCAGGCTATTAGAATAGAGGTAAATGATGAACTAAATGCATTAAAAGAGTTTTTATCAACCATCACTCAATCTATGTCTGAAAATGCAAGGCTTTGCATTATTACTTTTCATTCTTTAGAAGATAGGATAGTAAAACAATGGATGAAAAATGAAATTTTCCCAAATGATAATAACCATTTTGCCCAAGAAACTAAAAATAAGACACTGAAACTAATCACTAAGAAACCAATACTGCCTAGCGAAAAAGAAATAAAACAAAACTCACGAGCTCGAAGTGCAAAACTAAGAGTAACTCAAAAATTATAAAAAATATGAAAAATATACAAATACCCGATTGGAAAATAATTATAAAAAAAATAGGCCAGGAAGGCATAGTTAAAAATATATCTTTTGTGATTTATGTAGCTATACTAAGTATTTTTTATATATCCATTTCGCACTATGCTGAAAATACAGAAAGAGAAAATATAAAAATCACAAAAGAATTAAAAGAGTTGAGATGGCAATATATAGACCAAAAAACACAAATCATGGCACTTACAAAAGAGAGTAGTTTAGAAAAAAGTGCGAATCAATTGGGGCTAAAAATAACCAAAGTTCCACCGTTTAAAATAACAATTAATAATATTTCTAATAATAACTGAACTTTTAAAATATGAACAGCAGTAAAAATATAAGATTTAGAGTTTATGTAACATTCTTATTTATGTGTGTGTTTGCTGCAATGATTATTTACAAAGGTGCAAGTATTCAATTAAAAGAAGGAAAAGCCTTGCTTAGTCAAGCGGATAGTATGAATGTCCAAATTGAAAAGATATCGCCGGAAAGAGGTAATATCTTTTCAGAAGACGGAAGCCTCTTATCAACATCTATCCCTCAATTTGATTTAAGAATTGATTTCAAAGCAATAGCCAATGATACTTTTAATAAATATGTTGAGTCTTTGTCAAAAGGTTTAGAAGAAATATTCAAAGAAAAAAAATGGACAGAGTATAAAAACATTTTAACAAGTGAATGCAAAAAACAAAGTAGATATTTTTTATTAAAAAGAAAAGTATCCTATTCAAAATTATTCGAAGTTAAAAAACTACAACCATTTGTAAAAAATCAAAATAAAGGCGGGCTTATAGTTGAAACAAATACAAAGCGTATCTACCCATATGGGCTATTGGCAAATAGAGTAATAGGTATATGGAGAGAAAACGGAAATAAGATCGGTATTGAAGGGCAATATGATTCATTATTGATAGGAAAACCCGGACAACGTATTGTGCGAAAATTAGCCGGAGGTGCTTGGATGCCAATCGAAGATTCGGAAATTGATCCGGAAAATGGTGCCGATATTTACACAACTATTGATATGCAAATACAAGACGTGGCCGAAAATGCACTCTTGACACAAGTAGAAAAAGAACAAGCAGAGTTTGGAACTTGTATCGTAATGGAAGTAAAAACAGGAAAAATAAAAGCCATGGCTAATCTTGGACGTCAATTAGACGGATCTTATACCGAAGATGACAATTATGCTTTAAGGCTATTGGAGCCGGGCTCTACTTTTAAATTAGTATCACTTATTTCTTTAATGAGAGATAAATTAATTCATATAGAAGATAAGATAAATTGTCAAGGAGGTACGGCAAAATTTGGACCATACACAATAAAAGATAGTCATGCGGGCTTAGGCCTACTCTCAGTTAAAGACGCTTTTGCACATTCTTCTAATGTAGCTTTTGCCAAATTGATTTATGAAAATTATAAAGATAAAATCGGTTCTTATTGGACCAACCTTCATGATTTGGGACTGGATCAAAATACAGGAATTAATTTGATGAAAAAAGAACCCAAATCATATTACAAAAAAGATTCTGCTACCAAAGGCAGATACGGGTTAGCATTTATGGGAATGGGATACTCAGTTATGATAACACCTTTACATACTTGCATGGTTTATAATGCAATTGCAAATGATGGTAAAATGATGAAACCATATATCGTAAATAGTGCTAAAGAGTATGGAAAAGATATTTTAAAGTTTGAACCAACAGTAGTTAAAGACTTACAACTTGATTCTAATTCAATTGAAAAAATAAAAGAAACAATGAATGGCGTAGTAGAAAACGGAACCGGTAAAGCGTTGAAAAACCCTTATTACACCATTTGCGGAAAAACCGGAACTGCACAAGTTGCGGATGTAGTTGATAGAGTGTTGCCTAATGGTGAACATGTGAAAGAAAAAATAAGATATTCTGATAGAATGTATCATGGATCCTTTGTAGGTTTTTTCCCAAAAGAAAATCCACAATACACAATTTGTGTTGTTATTAGAACTAAAAAAGGTTCAAGTAATTATTATGGCGGACAAATAGCACTACCTATTTTTAAAGAAGTGGCCAATAGATTATATGCTATCAATACACACGACGTAAATTCAATTGCACAGCGAGAGAAAATAAAATGCAATATTGAGTTTAAAGAAATTAATGGAAATAATTTTAATATTTTAAATTCAAAATTAAATCTTAAAGCGAAAGAAATTACAACTTCTGAAATTGTTTCATCTAAAGATACTAATGGTGTTTATATAACCAAAAAAACAGAATTTCAATCTACAAAAGTACCAAACGTTCAAGGTATGGGATTGAAAGACGCGATTTATTTATTAGAAAAATCAGGATTGAAAGTTTACAGTGTAGGGAAAGGAAAAGTAGTTAATCAATCTATTGAGCCGGGCACAAATATTCAAAAAGGAAATAAAATCATTTTACAACTCAGTTAATTTGAAAACAATAAACGACATATTATCTTCTGTAAAACCAATACAAATAATTGGAGATGCCAATCATCCAATAAATAACATTTGTATTGATTCTAGAAAAATAACAAATGAAGATTTGTTTATTGCTATTCAGGGTGAGCATACAGATGGGCATCAATTCATTGAAACTGCTATAGAACAAGGAGCTGCGGGAATAATCTGTAATAAATTACCTCAAACACTCAACCAGAATATTTGTTATATCCAAGTTGAAAATACGACATCTGTTACAGGTATAATTGCTGCCAATTTTTTTGATCATCCATCAAAAAAAATAAAACTTGTTGGCATAACCGGCACAAATGGAAAAACAACCTGTACAACTTTACTCTTCAAATTATTCTCACAACTCGGTTATAAATGCGGTCTTATTTCAACAATACAAAATCAAATAGCAGATACTATAATACCGGCTACTCACACAACACCTGATGCAATAAGCTTGCAATCTTTATTAGACAAAATGTATGAAGAAAATTGCACCCATGTATTTATGGAAGTAAGCTCACATGCTATTCATCAACAAAGAATTGCCGGAGCCCAATTTGCAGTAGCCTGCTTTACTAATATAACACATGACCATCTTGATTATCATAAAACCTTTGATGAATATATCAGAGTAAAAAAAATGTTTTTTGACTCATTGCCAAAAAGCGCTGTTGCCATTAGTAACATAGATGATAAAAGAGGAATGATAATGCTTCAAAATACGGAGGCGAAAAAAAGAACGTATTCGCTGAAAAATAACGCTGATTATAAAGGTAAAATTATTGAGAATAATTTAAATGGTTTAATGATGTCAATTGCCAATAAAGAAGTTTACTTCAAAATGGCAGGTACTTTTAATGCTTATAATCTATTGTGTGTCTATGCTACAGCAATTGAGCTGGGGGAAAAAAGTGACGAAGTTTTACAAATTTTAAGCTCACTAAATGGCGCAGAAGGAAGGTTTGATTATATTTTTTCTAATAAAGAAAATATTATGGGAGTCGTAGATTATGCTCACACACCGGATGCTTTACTAAATATTTTAGCTGCCATCAACAAGTTGAGAAAGGGCAATGAAACACTAACTACTATTGTAGGTTGCGGAGGAGATAGAGATAAAACTAAAAGACCGCTAATGGCTTTAGTTGCATGCGAACATAGCGATAAAGTAATTTTTACTTCCGATAATCCACGTAGCGAAAACCCTGATACTATAATAAAAGAAATGGAAATAGGGGTGCCGGTTAATCTTAAAAAGAAATATATCAGCATCGCCGATAGGAGAGAGGCCATCAAAACGGCATGCCACATGGCTAACAATGGAGATATTATTTTATTAGCAGGAAAAGGACATGAGAAATATCAGGAAGTAAAAGGCACAAAATACCCTTTTGATGATAAAATTGAATTAATAAATGCTTTAAACCTATTAGATAAATAAAATATGCTATACTACCTTTTTACATATTTGAGAGAAACATTCAACATGCCGGGAGGTGGTGTCTTTTATTATATCACCTTTAGAGCAGCAATGGCTGTTATTTTATCGCTTATTATTTCTTTAGTTTATGGGAAAAAAATAATAAAGTATTTACATAAAAAGCAAATAGGAGAGACAATTAGAGATTTAGGCTTAGAGGGAGAAAAACAAAAAAAAGGAACTCCTACAATGGGAGGAATTATAATAATATCTGCAATAATTATTCCTACCTTATTATTTGCAAGAATCGCAAATGTTTATATCATTTTAATGTTGATTTCTACAATATGGCTAGGGCTTATCGGTTTTTTGGATGATTATATAAAAGTCTTTAAAAAAAATAAAGAAGGCCTTGCCGGAAGATTTAAAATACTTGGCCAGATTGGGTTAGGGATTATTATTGGATTGACGATGTATTATAACGATAATGTATATATTACAAGAGATACTACAGGAAACGCCCCTGCAATATATAGCTCAGACGATATTGTCTTAAAAGATAATATTGAAAGAGGTGATGAAAAGGGAAACATTAGAACGTATGCTCATGTAAAAAGTGCGGTTACAACTATTCCATTTGCAAAAAATCATGAATTGAGTTATTCAAAAATTGCATCATGGTTTGGTGAAGATTACTTAAAATATACAACACCATTAGTATATGTAATTTTTGTAATATTCATTATTACAGCTGTTTCAAATGGAGCAAATATAACCGATGGTTTGGATGGTTTGGCAACAGGTACAAGTGCGATTATTGGTATTTGTTTAGCATTGTTTGCCTACTTGTCAGGCAATTTCATTTTTGCAAAATATCTGAACATTATGCAAATCCCTAACATTGACGAACTCTCTATTTTTATAGGAGCATTTGTTGGGGCTTGTATTGGTTTTTTGTGGTACAATAGTTATCCGGCACAAGTATTTATGGGTGATACAGGGAGTTTGGCGCTCGGAGGTATTATTGCTTCATTAGCCATTATTATTAGAAAAGAATTATTAATACCCATTATTTGCGGAGTATTTCTTGTTGAAAATTTAAGTGTCATGATTCAAGTAGGATATTTCAAGTGGACTAAGAGAAAATATGGAGAAGGCAGAAGGGTTTTTTTAATGTCACCGCTACATCATCACTATCAAAAATTAGGATACCATGAAAGTAAAATTGCTATACGATTTTGGATAATAGGAATCGTACTCGCAGTATTAAGTATTGTAACATTAAAACTTCAATAAACAAATTGATTTATAATATAGTCATATTAGGAAGTGGCGAAAGCGGTACAGGAGCAGCATTGCTTGCAAAAATGAAAGGTATTTCTGTTTTTGTAAGTGATAAAAATGTCATTGCTCAAAAATATAAAGATGAACTGATACAAAATGAAATCCCTTATGAAGAAGGAAAACATTCTGAAGAAATAATTTTAAATGCAAATGAAATAATTAAAAGCCCGGGCATTCCACATAAAGTTGAAATTATTCAAAAAGCAATAGAAAAAAACATCCCGATTATTAGCGAAATTGAATTTGCATACCGGTATAAAGAAAATAGTAAAATTATTTGTATCACCGGAAGTAATGGAAAAACTACTACTACAAGTTTGTGCTATGATATGTTTAAAAAAGCAAATTATGATGTTTCAATAGTAGGAAATATTGGCTATAGCTTTGCACGACAAATATCCATGCACCCAACAGCTTGGTATGTAATGGAGATTAGTAGTTTCCAGCTGGATGATATCATAAATTTTAGACCGGATATTGCTGTAATCACCAATATTACTCCGGATCATTTAGACCGATACAATTATGATTTTTCTCTTTATGTAAAATCAAAATTCAAAATTGCAAAAAATCAAAAAGAAAATGATACGCTGATTTTATGCAAAGACGACCCCGCAACTAATGAATATTTAGAAAAATATAAACTAACCCCAAAAATTCAATTTTTTACAATGAAAGAACAATTACGCTCTAATGGAGCTTACATCAATCAAAACGAAATGATTTTTAATGTTAATGGAGAACCATTCTCTATCTCAATTAACGAACTTGCATTAAAAGGGAAACACAATCAATACAATTCAATGGCAGCCGGTATTTCATCACGGGTGGCTGAAATAAGGAATTCTGCTATTCGTGAAAGCTTAAAAACATTTGTAGCACTGGAACATCGAATGGAAACAGTGGCTTATATACGAGGAATTGAATTTATAAATGATAGTAAAGCAACTAATCTAAATAGCGTTTGGTATGCGCTAGAATCAATGACTAAACCAGTAATTCTTATCCTTGGCGGCGTAGATAAAGGCAATGATTATTCTGAAATAGTTGACTTGGTTAAAGAAAAAGTTAAAGCTATTGTTTGCATGGGAGTTGATAATAGTCCAATTGTAAAAGCATTTAATGAAATGGTTGAAGTCGTGGAAACACACAATATTCGTGATGCAGTAAGTGAGGCATACAAATTGGCTAAAACCGGTGACTGTGTACTCTTATCACCTGCTTGTGCAAGTTTTGACTTATTCAAAAATTATGAAGACAGAGGTGAGCAATTTAAAAATACAGTAAGAGCATTATAACTATAAAAACAATAAAAAATGGAGCAACTATTAAGTAGAACAAAAGGTGATAAAGTAATTTGGGGAGTTGTAATCATACTCTCATTAATTAGTTTATTGGCAGTTTATAGCTCAACAAGTTCATTAGCTTATCGCTTAAACAAAGGTCATACAGAAGTTTATTTGATAAAACAATTATTAACATTGGCTACCGGAATTTTAATAATTTACGTTTGCCATAAGCTTAATTATATAGTTTACTCAAGGTTTGCAGTTATCTTGTTTATTATAAGTGTTCCATTGTTAATTTATACATTGTATTTTGGCACCGAATTAAACCAAGGATCACGCTGGATAAAGTTACCCTTTGTTCCGATCACATTTCAATCTTCTGACCTTGCCAAATTAGCTCTTTTTATGTTTTTAGCTAGACAACTATCAAGAATGCGAAATAACTTAGATGACTTTAAAAAAGTAGCTATTAATATTTTTCTTCCTGTTATAATTATTTGCGCTTTAATAGCTCCGGCAAACCTTTCTACAGCACTAATGACAGCAATGTCTTCAACTATGTTATTCTTTATCGGACAAGTACGTATCAAACATTTAATGATATTAGCTGCAACAGCTTTTATTTTACTTGGAGGCTTAATTACTATCAGTTATTATTTAAAAGTAGGACGAGCAGTTACTTGGGTAAATCGTATTCAACATTTTAAATCAAATGATAAAAAAGAAACACCATTTCAAGTTTATCATTCTAAAATTGCAATTGCAAAAGGAGGGCTTTTGGGTAAGGGTCCCGGGAATTCAACACAAAGAAATTTTTTACCACATCCGTATTCTGATTTTATTTATTCTATCATAATTGAAGAATATGGTCTTGTTGGTGGTATAGCTTTAATTTTCATTTATTTACTTTTTTTATGGCGGAGTATATTGATATTTAGAAGATGCCCCTATGCTTTTGGCGCATATTTGGCATTAGGATTAAGTTTCTCACTCGTATTTCAAGCGTTTTTGAATATGGGTGTTAATGTAAACTTACTACCCGTTACAGGTCTCACACTTCCTTTAGTCAGTATGGGAGGGTCTTCTATTTTATTTACTTCTATGGCGATAGGTATTATTTTAAGTGTCAGCAGATTTGTTGAAGAAGAAAAAAGTAATCAAACAATAACTCAAACAACCGAAACAGTAGAACAATAAAAGAATGGCTGAATCAAAAACATATAAAATTATTGTTGCAGGCGGAGGTACCGGTGGTCATATTTTTCCGGCAGTATCAATTGCAAATGCATTTAAGCAAATGTATCCAAATGCCGATATTTTATTTGTTGGTGCAAAAGGCAAAATGGAAATGGAAAAAGTTCCAAAAGAAGGCTATAAAATCATAGGCTTAGATATAGTAGGATTTAATAGAAGTTCATTGTTGAAAAATATTTCGCTACCATTCAAAATACTAAAAAGTTTTTTACAAGCTAAGAAGATATTAAATGAATTTAAACCCGATGCAGTAGTAGGTGTAGGAGGCTTTGCAAGTTTCCCGGTATTGTATATGGCTCAAAAATTAAATATCCCAACTCTATTACAAGAACAAAATTCTTATGCCGGTAAAAGCAATAAGATACTAGGGAAAAAAGCATCTGTTATTTGTGTGGCTTATGATAATATGGAACGATTTTTTCCAAAGGAAAAAATCGTAAAAACAGGCAACCCGATTAGACAAACTATTGCACATAACCAAATTTCAAAAGAACAAGGAACTCAATTCTTTAATCTAAATCAAAACCAAAAAATTGTTTTTGCTTTTGGAGGTAGCTTAGGCGCAAAAAGCATTAACGAAGCTTTACTTAGTCAATTAAATAAATTGGTTGAAAATAATATCCAATTAATATGGCAAACCGGTACTGCTTTTTTTAATAAAGCAAAAGAAGCAAGTCAATATGCAGAATCATCAATAAAAGTATTTGACTTTTTACGCGAAATGGATTATGCCTATTCCGCTGCCGATATCATTATTGCCAGAGCGGGTGCATCTTCTATTTCCGAATTGAGCTTTGTGGGAAAACCTGTAATATTCGTACCTTATCCTTTTGCAAGTGAAGACCATCAAACTCATAATGCAATGGCTTTGGTTCAAAAAAATGCAGCTGCTATTTTGAAAGATAATGAAACACAAAGTCATTTAATCAATAATATTTTAGAATTAATTAATGATGAAGATAAATGCAAGCGAATGTCTGAAAATATTAAAACATTTGCTATGCACGATGCTGATAAAACAATTGCTCAACACTTAATTAAAATTATAAAACAATAGCATGAATTTAAATAAAATCCATAATGTCTATTTTATCGGTATAGGTGGTATCGGAATGAGTGCTATTGCTCGATTTTTCAACCAAAGAAATATTTCAGTTAATGGGTATGACAGAGTTGAAACGCCTTTAACCAAACAATTAATAGAAGAAGGTATTAAAGTTCATTATGTTGATGATGTTTCATTGTTAGACACTAAAGCCGACCTTGTAGTTTACACACCGGCAATTCCTAATAACCATAAAGAATTGAATTGGTATCAACAAAATAATTATACCGTTGTTAAAAGAAGTGATGTCTTGAAATTGATTTCCGAACAAATGGATGCAATATGTGTAGCAGGTACTCACGGTAAAACAACTATCACAACAATGATAGCTCATATACTAAGAGATACGGAATATGGTTGCAATGCTTTTTTAGGTGGTATCGCATCAAATTATGGTGTAAACTACTGGCACAATGAAAATAATACTGCCGTTATTGAAGCGGATGAATATGATAGAAGTTTTTTAAAATTATATCCAACTATTGCGGTTGTATCTGCAATGGACCCCGATCATCTAGATATTTACGGAACTGCTGATGAAATGGAAAAATGCTATTTGCAATTTATTTCCCAAGTTAAAAATACATTGGTCTATAAACATGGGATGAAACATAGTTTGTCGTTCAAAGCACCTCAAAAAATAAGTTATTGCTTAATGAATGATGCTGCCGATTTTTATACGACTGACTTACAAACTAAAAACGGCTCTTATATTTTTGAAATATGGAATCGTGCAGAAAACTTGGGACAATTACAACTGAACATCGGAGGCTTACATAATGTTGAAAACGTCGTAGCAGCTTTTGCCGTTGCCCATTTATTAGAAATTAATTTTGAAAAAATAAAAAATGCAATTGCAACGTTTAAAGGCGTCAAAAGGAGATTTGAGTATGTCATTAAAAATGAAAAACTAATCTATATAGATGATTACGCTCATCATCCGGAAGAGCTAAGAGCTCTCATTAGTAGTGCAAAGGCTTTGTTCCCAAATAAGAAAATAAGAGTAGTTTTTCAACCTCATTTATATTCTCGAACTAAAGATTTTGCAATTGATTTTGCAAAAAGTTTGGATTTAGCCGATGAAGTGATTTTATTGGATATCTACCCGGCAAGGGAATTGCCAATCGAAGGAGTTAGCAGCGAATTAATTCTAAAAAATATGAGCTTAAATAATAAACATATACTATCTAAAGATGGCTTGTTAGAATGGATAAAACATCAGCAATTTGAAGTGTTGATAACAGCCGGAGCAGGCGATATAGACCAATTTGTTAACCCTATTAAAACCCTATTAGAATCAAAATGAAAGAAAAATTAAAAATAATAGCCAAGAAAATTTTTCTACTACTTTCAATACCTATGATTATTGGAGGGTTTGTTTTTGCACACAGCATTTCTCAAAAAGAAGTTTGTAAAGGGATTAATATTTACTTTGAAAATAACGAATATAGTTTTGTTACCAAACAAAATATAAATGAATTTCTTAAAGAAAAAAATATTCATCAAGACAAAACAAAATTGAGTGAAATCAATATTAGAAATATAGAAAAAGAAATTGAAGAAAACAAATGGATTAAAAATGCCGATATATACATTGATGCAAATTATGTATTGAATATTAATATCAAACAAAAAGAACCATTAATACGTATTCAACCTGAAAACGATTTTGAAGACCCATATTATTTAGATGAAAATGCCAATATAATTCCATACTCAAGTCAATACATTCCTGATTTGCCGGTAGCTACCGCTACTGAATTAGCTTATACTTCAAAAGACTTAGAATTGAAACGGGATTTGGTTAAAATTGCTAATTTCTTAAATCATGATACGTTTTGGAATGTAGCAATAACACAAATTTCCGTGAACCCATCCGGTCAAATTGAATTAACACCGGCAATAGGTAAATACACAATTTTAATAGGCGATGCAAGTGATTTAGAATACAAAATGGCTAAGCTTTTTGAATTTTATAAACAAGGACTTGAGAAAGTTAATTGGAGTAAATACGATGAAATTGATTTACGTTTTGAAAAGCAAATTGTATGTAGAAATACAAGAGGAGAACGCCTTTCAATAGATCCTTATGATAAAGATGCAAGCAAAAAAGGAATTGAAAAGCCAAAAGAAAATAATGCAATAGCAAGCTCAGCACCAATTGTAAATAAAGTTAATACAATAACACAACCTGTAAAAACGCAAGATGTCAGCACGAAAAAAAATGAACCAAAAGAGAAAATAAGCACTCCTCAAATAAATCAAGAGAAAGCACCGAAAGATGTAGCAATAAAAATGAGTACTAAGGAAGTTGAATCCAAAAAAGTTATTGAAACTCCTAAAATAAAATCAGAAACAATTGTAAAAAAACAAGAAAAAAAATGGCAAAATAAAAATAGCACAGAGGAAGTAAAACAGGAAAAAACGAAAGAAACAAAAAAAGAAATAACTGAAGTAAAACATAGTAAATTTTTTAACGAAAACTAAAAAACAAATTTGAAAAATATGCAACAAAAAAATCCAATTATCGTAGGTCTTGACATCGGAACAACTAAAATAGCTGCCATAGCCGGACGTAAAAATGAATATGGCAAATTAGAAATACTAGGCTTTGGAAGAGCTGATAGCAACGGCGTAAATCATGGTATGGTTTTGAATATTGAAGAAACAATACGCTCAATTAATATTGCTATTGAAAACTGTATCCAAAGTAATCCAAATCTAAATATACATGATGTTTATGTTGGAATAGCCGGACAGCATATTAAAAGTTTGCAGAAAAGAGGAGAACGCGTCATCAATAATCCTGATGAAGAAATCAGAAAAGAGGATATTGAAGCGTTGATAAAAGATCAACAAAAAACGTTTATTCCAAATAATGACCAAATTATTGATATTATATCTCAAGATTTTACTGTCGATACCCATACAGGCTTTTCTTTAAACCAAGTAATTGGTATGACAGGTGTTCGAATTGGTGCAAATTTTCATATCGTAACCGGCGACAAATCGGCTATTAGAAATATTTATCGCTGTGTTCAACGTGCAAATTTAAATATAAAAGACCTCGTGTTACAACCTCTTGCATCTGCTGCTGCTGTAATGTGTTCCGAAGACTTAGAATCAGGGGTGGCTATTGTGGATATAGGTGGTGGAACTACCGATTTAGCTGTATTCCATGATGGAATGTTAAAACATACTGCCGTAATACCAATTGCCGGCGTAAATATAACGAATGACATCAGACAAGGATTAGGGGTGTTAAAAGCACATGCTGAGATTATGAAAGTGAAATATGGAATGGCTTTGGCTGATGAGGCTCAGTCAAATGCTTTTATTTCTATTCCTGGATTGAAAGGACAAGAGCATAAAGAAATTTCCGTAAAAAATTTAGCGCGTATCATTCAATCACGTATGGAAGAAATTCTTGATTATGTCATTTATCATATCAAACAAATGGGATTAGAAGAAAAATTACATGGCGGTATTATCCTCACAGGTGGTGGAAGTCAACTTAAACATTTAAAACAATTGACTGAATTTAAAACAGGAATGCCTGCCAGAATTGGGTTGCCTAACGAACATTTAAACAAAGGACACATCCAAGATTTAATCAATCCTATGTATTCAACTTGTATTGGTCTTATACTAAGAGGTTATGATGATTATGAAAACAATCGCCTCAGATTTTCATCCAACAATACAGAAGAAGTAACCATTGTTCAACAGGAATACCAACCTGAAATAGCATCTCCTGCATTCGAACCATCAGTAAATGATATTTTAGATTCAGAATTTGGAAACACTTCTAATGAAGATAAAACAATAAATAATCAAGAACAACAAAATGAAATAATAACTGAACCGGTTCAAGACAATTTTCAATCAGCAGAAAATGAGACTAAGGAAGAGGAAGAAAATGCTGATAGAATGAATTCGAAAGCAAAAACAATTTCAAATATTTTTAAGACGGTTAAAAATAAAGTGATTTATTGGTTTGAAAATATTGATGACGATAAACTTAATTAATAAAATTTTTTAAATACTTAATCCTAAATTTTAAAACCCAAAAATTCAAAAAATATGATACAATTTGAGCTTCCAGAAAACAACAATGCTTCCATCATCAAAGTGATAGGTGTAGGCGGCGGCGGCGGAAATGCCGTAAATTACATGAATGGCCTTGGTATTGAAGGCGTAGATTTTATCGTGTGTAATACCGATAAAAAAGCCCTGAACAATAGCACAGTGCCAACTAAAATTCAACTTGGTCCATCTCTTACTCAAGGACTGGGTGCAGGTGCTAATCCCGAAGTAGGAATGCGTGCTTGTGAAGAAAGTATTTCCGAAATCGAAGACCTATTAGCCAATAGCACTAAAATGGTTTTTGTTACTGCCGGTATGGGAGGGGGAACCGGAACCGGAGGTGCTCCAATCGTAGCCAAGGTGGCTAAAGATTTAGATATCTTAACAGTAGGTATTGTTACAACCCCATTTTCTTATGAAGGTAAAAAAAGAATGAGACAAGCAGAAGAAGGTATAGCGAAAATGAGAGAAAATGTAGATACTATTTTAATCATTTCTAATGATAAATTAAGACACCAATTTGGTAATATCCCAACATCACAAGCATTTTCAAAAGCAGATGATATTTTAGCAACTGCTACTAAATGTATTACGGATGTTATCAATTCTCAAGGACATATTGTTGTCGATTTTGCAGATGTGTGTACCGTTATGGAAAATGGAGGATCTGCTATCTTAGGAAGTGCAACGGCAAGTGGAGAAAATAGAGCCTATGATGCAGTAGAGGCAGCTATCAACTCGCCATTATTAAATGACAATAGCATTAAAGGAGCAAAATGGGTATTGCTCAATGTAAATTCAGCTCATGGTGTGTATGAACATACATTAGATGAAGTGGAAATTATACAAGCTTATATAGAAGAACAAACAGGAGAAGATTGCGATGTCATTTTCGGAACAGGTTTCGATGATAATTTGGGAGATAAAATAAGTGTTACCCTCATAGCTACCGGATTTGAACATAATACAACCGAAAAAGCATACAACACACAACACTTAAAACCTTCTGAAGAAAAAAATAAAATTGTACATAATTTAGAAGATGTTTTGGAACAACCTGAAACAACCATTCCTTCATTTGAAAATAGTAATAAAGAAGACTTGGTAGCTCAAGAAGAAAATATCCTACAGGAGGAACCTCAAATATTTCTCTTAGAAGATATAAATGAATCTACAAATAATGAAGAAATAACTCCATCAGTAAATGAAGTTGTAATGGAAGAAATACCAACATTAATTGATGACCAAAGTGCTAATCATATAATTTCAGAAAATGAAGATTCATTTAAAGATTTTAATACTCTAAATAATCTAAACACTCAGTCAAATACAACAGAAGAAATAATTAGCTCAAACGAAACTAAAATTGTTTTTGAATTAGAACCTACTGTTCCGGATGATTTCGAAACGACATCTGCAACAAAAAATGAAAATGAACTATCAGTACAAAACGAATTAGATTCTTATTTTAAAGGACCAATTAATGAACAAAATGATACGATTGCTTATGTTGAAAAATCACAACAACAAATGCAAGATGAATTTGTTACTATTAATGGAATTACACTTAATAGAAGAAAAGGGAATCGATTACTCACTGATATGGAACTGGAAGCAGAAGCCAATTTTGAATTACAAAAAAGAGCATTAGAAGAAAGAGCCGGTAGATTGAGAACCATGAGTTTTAATGTGAACAATGCCGACATAGAAAACAATGAGAATAATATTCCTTCCTACCAACGAAATAATATTTCATTAGACACTCACCCAAGCTCAGCAGATAATTCAATTAGTCAAGTAAAAGTAAATGGAGGGAATATCAGCACTATCAATACATTTTTAAATGGAAATAATCCTGATTAACAAATAGAGGAATGTTGTGATTGATAAAGAAGGGGGATTTCTATCCCTCTTTTTTTTGTCTTAAAAAGGTTTATCATTTAAAATAATATTTAATTGCTGAAAACAGGATGAGTCCAAACTTATAACCATGGGTCGGGGATTGACTAATATCAAACTGATATATGAAACTTGGTTCCCTAAAAGAAAATTTAATTTAATTTTTTTCGATGAAAAAAGTAAGTTTATATATTTTCTTTTACCTAAATTTCTAAAGTGTAATTCAAATTTTAAAAAAAATTACTCTCTTTCGTTTGCTGATTTCCAAATATCTCTAAGGCTTGGCATAGTTGCAATTTCGTATCCTTCAGTGCTAAATACTCCATCGGGAACATTCCCAAATTTGATATTTTTCATGGTTATAATGCTTTCTTCATTTCGGCTGTTTTTAGGTAGAATATGTGTTTGTATTATCAGACCATTCATACCCACTTTTTGATAAGGGTTTTCATTTGTCTTTTTACGGCCGGTATAAAGATTGTTAAAAGCGGCTTGATTCATTCTGACATACTTCATATCAATACTATTTGATACCCAATATTCAATGGTGTTTGTATAATCTTCATAAATAAATTTACGACACTTATAACCTTCTATTGTTTTGTACTCATCTGTTTTCTTGATAGTGGCATCATCATCTTCTAACATTTTTGTGTTTTTATCAACTGCGTAATTTATAATCCAGTCATAATTTTTCATTTCCATAACCATACCGGTTTTCTTTCCCTTTTTATCAGTCATTAAGGTTGTAGATTTTCCTTCTTTGTAATTCATAATCATCCTATCAGTGGAGGAGTTACCCTGTGCAGTTTTGAAAACAAAAGAACATTCATAATTTTTAAAATAGTATTGTATGGTGCCATTATCTTTTGGTCTGTCAGGATATTCAATTTCCATTTCAAAACTCATAGGCTCAAATGGTTGTACTTTGGCTCTTTTTTCTTTATCAGTTTCATCCAATTTGTCTAATCGTTCATCGACCGCATTATATCCTTTTTCTCTATCTTTTTCATATTTCTTTTCCATATTTCTTTCAATGGCATCTCTTACGTATCGTCTTTGAGCACTTGAAATTTGTGAGCTGATTAAAAAAATAGAAAACATTAAAATAATTTTTTTCATAGTACAAAAGTTTATAAGTTAAAAATAAAAAAAATAACCATCATTATTTTGATAATTATGTAAGTGGTTGTTTTTAATGAGTAGTTGGTCGTATTTGATTAGAATTTGGCAAATAAAATTTATTTTACATGGAAGTTATTCATGATTTGTTCATAAAATAGTTTGACATCTTTGTTTAACTCCGCCGTATCCACTTCTATATTTGCAAGAATATCTATCAGTGCATTTATTCTACCTTCAATAGTTAGAAATTTATTAATAACGGCAATTTTTTTATCTTGAAAAATACAATAACCGCTATTGAAATTTCCTTTTTCATAACGAACGGTATAACCGATTTCGTCAAATAACTCTTCAAATTTTTTTAATATAGCGGGTGTATATTTAATACTCATATATTTGCAAAAAAGAATAAAACTTTCGATGGCTAAAGTAAATCAATTCTCTCTTTTATTATTGTTTTTATATTGCTTTTTATTCACATTTAAATCAAAAGCTCAATACAATGAAGATAATGATAGATTATTTTATGGGGGGGCGTTAATAGGTTCAAACTTTTGCCAGGTTGATGGAGATAATTTTGCAGGTTATCATAAAGTGGGACTTCAACTTGGTGCAATATTATTTTTGAAACTAAGTAAACCTACTGCAATCAGTATGGAATTGCTTTACACTGAAAAAGGTTCAAGAGCGGGTATTAATCAATTGCCAAGAATGATGAATGATAATAGTGGTGTTTTGATTGATTATAAAATTTATTTAAAATATGCAGAAGTGCCTTTATTGCTTAATTATATTGATAAAAATAAAAATAACTTAGGAGTTGGTGCCTCATTTGCCTATTTAGGGAGTAGTAAAGAAATTTATAAAGACGGAAATGGTGCTTTATATGAGAATGATGCAAAGTTATTCCCTTTTAAAAAGTATGAAATAGCTGCCGTGGCAAATGGGAACGCTCATATTTGGAAAGGGCTTGCCATAGGACTTAGAATGCAATACTCCATGACAAATATTCGTAATCTGAGTAATTTTTTGACAGGAAGAAAATTACAATATAATAATATTGTTTCTTTAAGAATGATGTATATTTTTTAAATAGTAGTAGAAGACATTCATGCAAATCCCGCTTTCTGATAGAGAATATGATATTTTAAGAAATATTTCAAGTATTGCAAAAAAAATGCACTTGGAAACTTATGCCATTGGTGGATTTGTAAGAGATAAAATTTTAAAAAGAGAAACAAAGGATATTGACATAGTATGTGTTGGAGATGGAATTGCTTTGGCACAACAAGTCGCTCAATCATATACGTATAAACCAAAAGTATCTGTATTTAAAAACTATGGTACAGCACATATGAAATTGGAAGATATAGAAGTCGAGTTTGTCGGAGCCAGAAAGGAATCTTATGTAGCACATTCAAGAAATCCAAATGTCGTAGCGGGCACTTTGCAAGATGATCAAGAGCGAAGAGACCTTACCATCAATGCTTTAGCTATCAGCCTTAATGAACATAATTTCGGTGAGCTGTTAGACCCATTTAACGGACTGTATGATTTAGAAAATAAAATTCTAAAAACACCATTAGAACCGGGTAAAACATTTACTGATGACCCTTTGCGTATGATGAGGACTATACGCTTTGCAACACAACTTCATTTTCAGATTGAAGAAAAAACATATCATTCTATTAAAGAAAATGCAGAAAGAATTCAAATTATTACTAAAGAAAGAATAGCCGAAGAGCTAAACAAAATCATGTTATGTAGTAAACCATCTATTGGTTTTGATTTGCTTTACAGAACTAATTTGTTGTCTTATATATTTCCTCATCTTGTTGATTTAGCCGGCGTAAAAGTGATAGATGGAAAAGGTCATAAGGATAATTTTTATCACACCTTGCAAGTTTTGGACAATATAGCCATTCACACAAATAATCTTTGGTTGCGATGGGCTGCTTTGCTGCATGATATTGGGAAACCGGCAACCAAAAAGTTTGAACCGGGTCATGGATGGACATTTCATAATCATGAATGGATAGGAGGGCAAATGATTCCCGGGATTTTTAAATTTTTAAAACTTCCTTTAAACGAAAATATGAAATATGTTCAAAAGCTTGTTCTTCTTCATCATCGCCCGGTAAGCCTTACAAATGAAAACATTACCGATAGTGCAATCAGAAGACTATTGTTTGATGCAGGTGAAGATTTAGATGATTTATTGACTCTTTGTAATGCAGATATTACTTCAAAAAATATTGAAAAGGTAGCACGTTATAAGGAAAACTATGAACATGTCAAAGTACGCCTCAAAGAAGTTGAAGAAAAAGATCATATAAGAAATTGGCAACCGCCAATAAGTGGAGAAATCATAATGAAAACCTTTGGTATTCCACCTTCCAAAATAGTAGGAATTATTAAAGATGCCGTAAGAGAAGCCATTTTAGACGGAATAATACCTAATACCTATCAAGATGCATTTCAATATATGTTGTTATTTGCCAAACAGCATAATTTGGAGCCAATTTCTTAACTTCGCAAATTCCTAAATTAATTCATTGCCATGCCCCTTTTAAAATTTAAAATAAGTTGGAACGAAGACGATAGTACGTATAGAAATATAGAAATATTATCAAGCCAAAGTTTTTTTGAATTTCATACAGCAATTAAAAAATGTTTTGAATTGCCAAATGAAATGCAAGCTAATTTTCACATAATTGATTCAAGAGGTAAAATAAGTAAAACCATATCATCTACAGTTGAGAAAAATCTCAGAGATGCACCTGCATTAAGCATGAAAAAAACACCGGTTGGGGCCTTAGTGCAAGACCCTGAACAAACTTTTCAATTTGAATGTATCCATCCTAAAGCATGGAAATTCTTTGTTGAAATTATAACAATAAATCCTGATAATTCTCAAACAGATCAGTACCCAAAATGTACAAAATCTGAAGGACTTTCGCCGATTCATTATGGAATCAAAATAGAAGATAATCCTATTGCCGACATTTTAAACCAATTTGACGAATTGCCGGATGATGAAGATTTTGATGAAGAAATGGAGGATTTAGATAAGGACCAAATTGATGAATAACTCCGATATTGAAAACACTCATTGTCATAGGAGGGCCTACAGCCAGCGGTAAGACTAACTTAGCAATTGATGTAGCCAATTTTTTTCAAACTGAAATATTATCAGTTGATAGCCGGCAATGTTTTAAAGAAATGAATATTGGCGTGGCAAAACCAAGTGAAGAACAATTAAATTCTATAAAACATCATTTTATTAACTCCCATAGTATTTTTGAGAAAATGTCTGCCGGTATATATGAACAATATGCAACAAAAAAACTGAATGATATTTTTTCAAAAAAAGAAATAGCGGTTTGTGTCGGTGGAACGGGGTTGTATATAAAAGCACTTTGTGAAGGAATAGATGAAATGCCCGATGTAAATCCGGAAATAGAACAAGAAGTAAATTTAAATTATGAAAAATATGGCTTAGCATATTTGCAAGATGAAATAAAAAAACAGGATAATTTGTTTTATCAAACCGGAGAAATACAAAACCCACATCGCTTAATAAGAGCCTTGGTATTTAAACGTTCAATAGGGGTATCGATATTAGAATATCGTAAGAATAAGATTAAAAAAAGGGATTTTGATATTGATTATTTTGCTATTGATATAGATAGAACAAAACTATATCAACACATAAATCTTCGCGTTGATTTTATGATACAAGAAGGACTTGTGGCTGAGGCCCAATCTTTATATCCTTATAAACATTTAAAACCATTACAAACAATAGGGTATCAAGAATTATTTGATTTCTTTGAAAATAAAATATCATTGCAACAGTCCATTGATAAAATTAAACAGCACACTCGAAATTATGCCAAAAGGCAAAGTGCATGGTTCAGGCATCAAGCAGATTTTCATTTTATAGAACCAAATTATCAAAATATTATAAAAAAGCTCAAATTATAGTTACAATATATTTATTAGGTTTGCAAAATCGGATGTTTAGCAAATTAGATAAATATATCTTAAAAAACTTTTTAGGAACCTTTGTATTTCTGTTAGGTGCTTTCTCTGTAATTGCCATTGTAATTGACTTTACCGAAAAGATAAACGATTTTGTAGATAGAAAAGTCCCTATTTTACAAATCCTAAATTATTTTAAGAATTTTATTCCGTACATATTAGCACTTCTTTTTCCCATATTTATTTTCGTTGCCGTTATTTTTTTTACTTCGAGATTAGCTAATCGTTCTGAAATAATTGCTATGCTTAGTAGCGGAATGACTTTTAAACGGTTTTTAAGGCCATACATAATCGGTGCTGCAATAATTTCATTTATACTTTTGTTTGCTAATCATTTTATCATTCCACGAGCAAACAAATCAAAATTAAATTTTGAGGAGAAATATATTTGGGAACATTTTTATTCAGTAGATAATAATTTTCATATTCGAATCACGCCGGATGAATATATCTATATGCAGAGCTATAATGTGGAGTCCAAAACCGGTTTTCGGTTCAGTTATGAAAAATTGAAAGATGAAAATATAATAGAAAAAATAAGTGCAGACCGATGTCAATTTGATAGCATTAAAAATAAATGGGTATTGACAGAAGCCGTCGTAAGGAATTTGAATGGCATTCATGAGACAATGAATAAATATCCAAGTGTTGAAAAGTATTTCGCATTTACACCGTCAGACTTAGTTGAGAAAAGAGAGATAAAGCAAATGATGACCAGTCCTCAAATTTTAACATACATAGAAAAAGAAAGACAAAAAGGAAGTCAAAATTTGAATGAATATTTAATAGAATATCACAGACGTACGGCAGCTCCATTTTCAGCATTTGTATTATCGGTTATTGGGGCTTGTATTGCGTCTAAAAAAGTAAGAGGCGGCAGTGGAATTCACTTGGCAATAGGCTTAATGATAAGTGCCATTTATATTTTAATTATGCAGTTTTCTACCATGTTTTCTTTAAAAGGAAATTTACATCCACTTATCGCAGTATGGATTCCTAATTTTTTATTTGGGATATTGGCTGTTTATATTTTTAGGAAATATTCTAAGTAGAGAAATGAAATTATAGATTGATGTAATTCAATAAATTCTTCAAATTATCATTTAAATCTTCATTGTTGTCATCAGCATTATAAACTTTTACAATTTTATAATTGTATCTTTCAAAAGTAGCTACAGTATGTTGGATTTCAGTTTGATTAGTTTTAATTGTTATGTGAAGTAGAGGAGTATTTTCTATTGTTTTTATAGAAGTACCTAATATTGTAACGTTGTTGCTTTCGCAAATACGGGCAATTTCAGAAAGAGAATAATTATTTTGTCCAATTTCTAAAACAATAATTGCTCCTGATTCTGATATTTCATTATTATCTGCTAAAAAATGAACAATATTTTCGAGTTTTATGGCACCCAAATATTTTCCTTGATTATTCACTACGGGCAGAATACTTAGTGAGAAATCTCTCATTATTTTTAGCGATTCATAAGCATGAGCTTGTTCGTTCACTGCCGGCCTGAATGTTAAAAAATCAGCATGAGAAAAACTATCTTCCGGAGTATCCCAATCTAAAATATCATCTTCGGATACTAAGGCAATATAATCTTCACGAGAAAGAATTGGCAAATGAAAAACTCTGAACTCATTCATGAGCTGCATTGCTTTATTACCGCTGTCATGCAGAGATAATTGAGGCAAATCATTTGTCATTAATTCTTTAGACTCCATTTAAATTCTATAAAAATAACCCTGTTTTTAGTTTACATGTTTACTTAAAAACTCTTGTAATATAATATTAAATTCATGAGGAACTTCCATCATAGGAGCATGCCCACATTTATCAATCCAATGCAATTCGGAGTTTTTTAGCAAACGTTTAAACTCTTCGGCAACCATAGGCGGAGTAATAGTATCATTTTTGCCCCAAATCAAACATACGGGTTGTTTTATATTTTGAAGTTCTTCACCTAAATTATGCCTTATGGCAGACTTTGCCAAATAGATAATTTTAACCGCTTTTAATCTATTGTTTACAATTCCGTAAACTTCTTCAACCAACTCATCTGTTGCCGATTTTGGATCGTAGAAAGTAAGTTCAACTTTTTTTCTTATATAATCTTTATCTCCTCTTTTAGGGTAAGTTTCGCCCATCCCGTTTTCAAACAATCCGGAGCTACCGGTTAAGATAATTGTTTTTATTCTTTCAGGATGCGCAAGTGCAAAAACTAATGCAATGTGACCACCGAGAGAATTTCCCAACAAATGAACATCTTTAAGATTTTTTGTTTCAATAAATTTTGAAACATGTTTTGCTAAACCTGCAACAGATGTATCGAAATTGGTAAGGTCATAAAGAGGTAATATTGGGATATATACTGTATAATGTGATTTGAAATGATCAATCAAATCTTTAAAGTTGCTTAATGCTCCAAAAAGTCCATGTAGCAAAACTAAATTTTCACCTTGGCCTTCTTCTACATATTTAAACTTTCCGGTTTGTTTTATCGTATATTGCATCTATGCGTAGTAGTTTAGAGATGCTAAAATAGCTTTATTCTGTTAAAACAATATAGAAAATATCAACAAAATGTGATTTACAGCTGAATAAATTGCTATTAATTATTTTAAAAATTGGATAATAGGTAAATGAAAGGTTTAATCACTTTCAATTGTTTGAAGTATTTCTACTTTAACTTGACAAATACCATGCTTAATCATATCAATTTTTCGAGCAGCTTCATGCGACAAATCTATAAGACGTTTATTGTATTTAGACATGCGGTCATTGATAAGGACTTCAACTTTTTTTCCATTTTTTAGATTAGTAACAACCACTTTTGTCCCTAATTTAAAAGTATTCGAAGCAGCAGTTAATAATGTATTATCAAATAAATCTCCGGTGGCCGTTTTTTTTCCGTTGAATTTTGAATGATAATAACTAGCCTCCCCTTTTTTTTCTTGTGCTTGAATTTGAAAAACAAAAAACAATAGTATTATGAAGTAAATCTTTCTCATTTCATAAACTTTTAGATATGCAATTTACATATTTTTATAATAAAATCGTTGAAAATTTAATTTAAAAACATATTATTATCTATGAGCTCCATTGCCACTTGAGCAATACCCTCGTTTGTAAAAGAAAGCTCTTTTGCTGCTGCTTGAGAAAGGTCTATCAGTCGTTTGTTGTTTTTATTCATGCGATCATTAATTCTCACAATTATCGATTTGCCATTTTTTATGTTGGTAATTTTAACAACACTGCCTAATGGTAAAAAATTATTCGCTGCTGTATATTTTTTATTGTTGAAAATTTCTCCTGTCGAAGTTTTCCGTCCGTTAAATTTGTGGTGGTAATAACTTGCAATACCATGCCATTTCTTTCCAGAAATTTTTCGAATAGGTGTAAATGAAAATAAAATATTCAGAATGAATATACTTAAAAAGAAGATTGTGAATTTTTTAAAATATTTCATTGAAAATAAATTTAGTGCACAAAGGTATGTTTTATCACTTCTTGATTTTTGTATTTAGGATTTTATAAACATAATAAAATGTTAGCCATGCCATATTTTACCTGGTATTAACTTTTGGCTTTAATTGTCTGTTAATAAAATATCAAAAAATGATTTTAATGAAGATGATAAAATATAAATTGAGTTGAAAAATTTTAAAACAAAACATTATTATAATAAATTGAATTTATTTTTTTCGAGATAAAAATCTTAATTTTGTAAGACTAAATTTATTAAAATGCTTTTCTTCAAAAATTTACTTTGTCCAACTGATTTTTCTGATGAGTCAAAAGAAGCTATTCGCTATGCAGTAAAAATGGGTGATGAAAAACAAACTACCATTCATTTGATTCATACAGTAGAAGCACCAATAGTAATGGATGCAAACTCAGCAATATATTATCAAAAAATGATTGAGACTTTAAATGATACTTCTCAAAAGGACATGGAAAAATTATTGGAAGAATTAAGAGCTAAATACGCCGGATATAATTTTATTGGAGTTGTAAAAGATAATATGGACAGTGCTGAAAGCATAGTAGAATTGGCTAAAGAAGTAGAAGCAGAAGCAATCATCATGTCATCTCATGGAAGAAAAGGGATTAAGCGACTCTTGATGGGAAGCGTTACCGAGAGTGTGATGCGTTTGAGTAATGTTCCTGTAATCATTATAAGAAATCAAGACAAATAATAGCATTGCTATAAATCAGTTGCATAGGCAATACTTAGTACACTTACTTTACAATTTTTTATTACATTTAAGTTTTGTATGCACGATTCTATTGTGGCTCCGGTTGTAATAATATCATCTATAAGAAGTACGTGCTTGTCTTGAAAACATTGAACATCTTTTATTGAAAAAGCATTTTGTACATTTTTTATTCTTTCTAAGTTACTTTTATTTGTTTGAGAAGAAGAGTGTTTAACTCTTATTAAATCTGTGTTGTTGATAGGAATGTTTAAACTTTGGCCAATTTCATTTGCTATAAATTCACTTTGATTGAAACCTCTTAATTTAAGTTTTTGCTTTGATAAAGGAAGAGGAACTATTAATTCAATGTCACCAATCCATCGATAGTACTCTAATTGCTGAAGCATTAATTTGACAAGTAACTTACCAACTTCAAAATTTCTTTTATATTTAAAAAGATGTATTAGGTGTTGAACTTTACTTTTTTTATTGAAATAAAAAATAGAAGTTGCATTTTCAAAATTTACTCTCCCAAAAAGTTTTTGTTCTACGGGATTATTAATCATTAAATGAAAATTTGTTTTATGAAGCTCATGGATACAAAAAGTACAAACATTTTGTTCATTGCTTAATAATTCACTTCCACATGCCTGGCAGAGATTTGGAAAAAATAAATGAGTAATAGGCGTAATAATATAATCATTCAATAACATGTAGGTCTAATTTATAAAACGAATATAAAATAAAAATTGAAATATTTAAAAAAGTACTTGGTATAGTTCTTCAATTTTACTAAGAACAATAATTTCAATTTTTGTCTTTAATCCAATAGTTTTATGATTAAATTTTGAAATGAAAATTTTTTCAAATCCTAATTTATCAGCTTCTAATATTCGTTGCTCTAAACGGGTTACAGCTCTAATTTCACCACTCAAACCAACTTCACCAACAAAACAATATTTTTGAGAGATGGGATTATCTTCATAAGAAGATAATAAGGCTGCTATGATGGCTAAATCTAAAGCAGGGTCTTCCACACGAATACCGCCGGCAATATTAATAAATACATCTTTTGTTCCGAAGTGAAAACCGCCTCTTTTTTCTAACACAGCTAATAGTAATTGCAATCTTCTTAAATCAAACCCGCTCACTGTTCGTTGCGGAGTTCCATAAACTGCTTGTGATACTAATGCTTGTGTTTCTATTAATAATGGCCTTGCTCCTTCAATGGTGCAGGCAATGGCTATACCACTCAGGTCGTCTTCTTTTTGAGTAATCAATATTTCAGAAGGATTGGAAATTTCTCTCAAGCCTTTTTCATTCATTTCATAAATACCTAATTCATTTGAATTTCCAAAACGATTTTTTGTTGTTCTTAAAATACGATATGAGTAATGGCGATCACCTTCAAATTGTAAAACAGTATCAACCATGTGTTCAAGTACTTTAGGACCGGCAATACTTCCGTCTTTTGTAATATGACCTATGATAAAAATAGGAGTATGAGTTGTTTTAGCAAATCGAATAATTTCTGCAGTACATTCTCTAATTTGACTCACACTGCCGGGAGCACTTTCAATAAATGGCGACTCTAACGTTTGAATAGAATCAATGACAATTAAATCAGGATTGATTTTTTTTATTTCATTAAAAATTACTTGAGTGTTTGTGCTTGTCAATAAATAAAATTGATCGTTCTGTATTCCTAATCTGTCTGCTCGAATTTTAATTTGTTGTAAACTTTCTTCTCCACTTATGTACATACTTTTAATCGCAGTCATTTCAAGGCAAGCCTGTAGAAACAAAGTACTTTTCCCTATGCCGGGTTCTCCTGCAACCAGCACTACCGATCCACTTACAATACCACCGCCTAACACTCGATTTAATTCATCATCTTTTGTTTTAATACGTGGAGTATCTTGGAATGAAACATCAGTAATTTTTACTGTTTTGATATTTTCTTTATCGCTATTATCCCAAGTGTTTTTCTTTTTTTCTTTAATAACTAATTCTTCAATAATGGTGTTCCATCGATTGCAAGCAGAACATTTTCCTTGCCATTTAGGATATTCAGTACCACATTCCTGACAATAATATGTTGTTTTAGTTTTGCTCAAATCTTATTTTTAAAATAATAAAAAAAATAAAAATGTAAATTATGGATTTAAAATTTGATTTAAAAAAAGAAAGGGCTACCAAAAAAATTGATAACCCATTTCTTACTAACCCATAAATTCTGTGCTAAGGTACTACAAAAGTCCTTTATAGCCAAATAAAATTTTATAGTAACCTAATAACTTTTATTCATTATCATTGATTTAAATAAAAAACAATACATAATGTCTTAAAAATTTATTAAAAAAATGACAAAATGACATGAATTGTTCTTTTTAAGTATTATGGACTTATATTTGCTCATAGTAAAATAATTAAAATAAAAGTTTAATAAAATGGGAATTTACACAGGTTATTATATCATAGCAGGGGTTATGATGCTTATTGGTATGCTGGTGAGTAATCGTTTAAAAGCGAAGTTTCAAGAATATTCACAAGTAGGTTTATACAATAGATTATCCGGTAAAGAGATTGCTGAAAAAATGCTGAGGGATAATGGTATATATGATGTGCAGGTTATTAGCACATCAGGTTTTTTAAGTGATCATTATGACCCTACAAGGAAAACAGTGAACTTAAGTGAAGATGTGTATAACGGATATAGCGTAAGTGCTGCAGCTGTGGCGGCGCATGAATGTGGTCATGCTGTGCAACATGCAACAGCTTACAGTATGCTCCAATTGAGGTCAAAATTAGTACCGGCTGTTAAAATTGGTTCTACATTATCTATGTGGGTAATCATGGCGGGTATAGGGTTTTTGGGATTTGGGGGAGGTAGCCAAACTGTTTTATTGATTGGAATTATTCTTTTTTCTTTTACTACATTGTTTTCGATTGTCACCTTACCGGTTGAATATGATGCGAGCAATAGAGCTTTAGCTTGGTTAGAAAATTCAAACATGCTTAATCAGCAAGAGCATGATATGGCTAAAGATGCATTAAAATGGGCAGCGCGTACTTATGTTGTAGCCGCTATTTCTTCTATTGCCACTCTGCTTTATTATATAATGATATTTTTAGGTAGGAGGGATTAATAAAATAATTTAAAATCATTTCAATTGAAAAGGGTTCTCTACAATTAGAGAACCCTTTTCAATTGGAAGTTCAAAGCAATTAATAACCAAATATCTCTTCTAAGCTAAGTTTTTTAATTGTTCCATATTTTTTCAATTCATCCCAATTCATTTTTTCATTTTTGCCCAATACGGTTAGTGTATAAGGTTTCTTTGAAATATTTTGAGCATGGAAATTTTTAATATCATCAAAAGTAAAATGTTCTAAATCTTTATATATTTTTTCATTTATGTCGTATTGAATACCTTTTTTCAAGGCATTGAGATATGAAAATAATAAAGCCGTTTTGGTTGTCCTAGTTGTTGAAATTACATTTTTCAAACCTGCTTTTGAATTATTAAATAATTTTTCAGACTTTGGTAAATCGTTTAATAAATTTTGCATAGCCTCAATAGATTCTTTCATTTTATCGGCTTGACAGCCAACATAAGCAATCATATAAAAAGGTTCATCTTTGCGCTGAGGTGAGCCAAAGGATGCATAAGTAGAGTAAGCAAGTGCTTTTGATTCTCTGATGTCTTGAAATACGATACCACTCATATTACCTCCAAAATATTCATTAAACAAACTGATAGTAGGTACTTGGTTGGGATTGTATATTTCACCGTTTCTGAACCATTGTATTTCAGACTGAACCATATCATAGTCCGTATAAAGAACTTCATTTTTTTGAATTTGATTAAATGTATAGCGTTTTATTTCGGGTATTGCTTTAAATGTATATGGCAGTTGGTGAGCTTTGTTTAATTTTTTCGTAAGTGTTTCTCCTGCATCCGGTCCGTAGTAAAGGATTTTGTGTCTATATGAAGTCAAAGAATGTAAAATATCAACCAGGTTAGAAGATTTGATTTTATCTAATTCATCATTGCTTAATTCGTTATTAAAAGGATTACGCTCTCCATATTGAGCATAATATCTCATGGCAGAACGAATAGCATTTTTGTTTAACTTTTGATCGGCTCTTTCTTTTTTAATGTCGGCTATCATTTCTTTAAGCGCATCCTCATTGGGTTGGCAATTTTTAAGAAGATGATCAAAAAGAGCATTAGCCTCGTCATAATTTTCTTGTAAGCCATTAAGGTAAACATAGCTTTCTTCATTTGATGAGCTAACTCCATAATCACAAGCTAAAGTGTAAAATTTCTTACTGATTTCTTCATTGCTATATTTATCTGTTCCTAAAAATTCTAAATATTTGATTGCAATAGGCATTAATTTGTTATGTAGTTTACCTATTTCTAAGTAATAGTATTGTGAAAAAAGAGAGTTTATTTTATTTTTTATGGAAAGAAGTTCTACGCTATTATTGTTATTCATTACTGTGTGGTGTGCAATATCTTTTTCGTAATTAATAAAAACGGGTTGAATATCTTTTACTTTAGATGATGCAATTTCTTTTACAAAATCACTTTCAGCTTCTCGATTGACTTCAACAGGTGTAATAGTGGGTTTTTCTATTTTTTTTGCATTCTCATCTTTGCCAATTTTTTTATAAATACAAACATAATTATTACGCAACCACTTTTTTGTAAACTCTTGAATATCCTTTTTGGTAATTTTGTTTAATTCATCAATAAATCGAATATTCTTTTCCCAATCAACACCGCTTGTAAAAGACTCTAACACTGAAAATGCTCTGCCGGCATTGCTCTCACGCTGTTGCATCAATGATTTTTTATAATTTTTTATAACGGCTTTCAACATGTTGTCATCAAAATTTCCATTTTTTAAAAGCTCTATTTGCTCTAACATTAATTTTTTTACATCTTCTAATTTTTGACCTTCTTTTGCTTTTCCGTCTATAAACAAAACGCTATAATCTTGAAGTGTATAAGCACCTGCACTTGCTGAAAGTACCTTTTGTTTTTTTACTAAATTTAAATCCATCAAGCCGGCAGTTCCATTTGATAATATTGAACTCATTAAGTTAAGAATATCGGCCTCTTTACTATCAGCACCCGGAAATCGGAATCCGATACTGACATATTCTGCATCCGGTCCGTAAACAGTTGCTTCGATAGGGCTTGAAATTTCACTTTCTTTTTCAAAAGTATAAGGATTTACAGGGTTCGGTTTCATATAAGCAAAGGCTTGATCTACTTTTGATATCAATTGATCGGGGTCAATATCGCCAACTAAAATCATACACATATTATTGGGGACATAATTTTTTTTGAAATAATTTCTAATTTCTTTTAATGAAGGATTTTTAAGATGTTCTATTGTTCCAATAGTTGTTTGTTGTCCGTAGTTATGTTTTTGGAATAGTTTTTCGAAAAGCAATTCAAATACTTTGTCATCATCGCTGTCTAAGCTTCTGTTTTTTTCTTCATAAACGGCTTCGAGTTCTGTATGAAATATTCTTAATATTGGGTTTCTAAATCGCTCGGCTTCAACTTTAAGCCAATTGTCTATTTGATTAGCCGGAATATCATTAATGTAAGCTGTTTGTTCAAATGAGGTAAAAGCGTTTGTCCCTTTAGCACCTATCATGCTCATCATTTTATCATACTCATTTGCAATGGCATATTTGGCAGCAATACCTGAAACGGAGTCTATTTCATGATAAACTATTTTTCGTTTAGCTTCATCAGAGGTTGAGTTATAATCTTCATATAAATCATCAATCATCATCAGATATTTTTTTTCCTTTTCCCAATCAAGTGAGCCAAATTTATCAGTGCCTTTAAAAAGCATGTGTTCGAGATAGTGTGCCAATCCGGTATTATTTTTAGGGTCGGTTTTGCTACCGGCTTTTGTTGCAATGACAGTTTGAAGTCTGGGTGTTTCTTTATTAACACTCATGATGACTGTGAGTCCATTTTTTAACGTATAAAATCGTGTTTGAGTGGGATCGTTTTTTACATATTTGTAGGTGTATTGACCGCTTTTGCCTTCAAGCCAATTATTAGTTTGAGCAAAAGAGAAAAAGTGAAACAGTAAAAATACTGTGACAAAAGAAAATTTCGTTTTCATTATTTTATAATTTTAGGTAAAAATAAAAAAATCCACCAAAAAGGTGGATTTTTAGAAAACAAACTGGAAAAATTACTTATTAACTCCGTCTTTTAATTCCAAATCGTGTGTTAGTATCAAATATTCATCTGCATCTTTAATGCGTAAGAATTTTTTATATTGATCCGTATCAAGAACTTCACGAAGTCTTTTATCTCTTAAAATATAACATTGTTTTAGTTGATAATTTTTTTCAAGATTAGTCAAAGTTTTATTAACGATAATAGCATCAACATCACGAGCGGCTTCTGTGCAAATACCTTTAAAGACCGGTCTTTGGATTTTGGCTAAATCCAAATCATCAGCTAATACATCTAAGTTTGTATATCTTCTTTTAACGACAGTGGTTTGATATTCGTTTTCTTTATTCGTCATCTTGATTTCTTTCTCCTTACGAGGTTTTTGCTGGCGAACAACTTCTCTTTTTGGAGCCGGTGCCGGTTCTTGATAATTATTTTCTTTTTTTACAGGAGCTGATTCGTCGTAGTATCGATCATATTTGCTTCTGCTTTCATCATAAGTAACATAAGTACCATAGCTTGTATAATACCCTTTAGGTTTTTCTTTTTGTGGTTCTATTTCATCATTTCTTTCTTTAGGTTTTGGTCTTGTATAAATAACTTCTTCCTCTTCTTGTTTGTTGATAACTCTTTTTTCATGTTTATACTTACCTTCTTTTTCATTTGTAGTAACTTTTACGTCATATTCGTCTTCAGAAGATTTTTCATCTACATCATTGCTGTCATTATCAGTAAAAAATCCCTCTACATTGAATTCTGGTTCAGGAGAATTATTTTGAAAGTATTTACTCTTCTTTTCTTTGTTCAATTGCGCATGACTGCTAAATGAAAATCCTACGAGTGTAAAGGCAATAGCAAGACTTAAAATTTTTTTATACATCTGAATTTTAATATTTTTTAGTTGCGAAAGATAATAATTATTTTTGTATTTTCTATTTTAGAATGTAAAATTAATAAAAATGTTTTCAAAAACCACAATAGATTTTCTAAAAAATATAAAAAAAAATAATAATAGAGAGTGGATGTATGCTCATTATACTGAGTATGAGAATGCCAAAAAAGATTTTTTTAATATGGTAGAAAAAATATTAATGGAATTTAAACGTAAGAATAAATTATACGAAGGTGTTACCGCATCTCAATGTATTTTTAGAATTAACCGGGATATTCGATTTTCAAAAGATAAATCACCTTACAAATTCAATTTTGGAGCAGCCTTCAGCCCTGAAGGTAAAAAAACGAAAGGGGCATGTTATTACTTACATCTTGAACCGGGTAGTAGTTTTTTAGGCGGGGGAATGTGGTTGCCAAAAGCGGATGAGTTGCAAAAAATCAGACAAGAAATTGACTACAATACAGAAGAATTTTTTAGTATAATAAAAAATAAAAAATTTAAAACTGAGTTTGGAGATTTAGATACAGAATATAAATTGAAAAAAAATCCAAAAGGCTTTGATGAAAATAATATTGTTGCTTTAGAATATCTGAAATTAAAAAGTTTTACTGTTTCGAAAAGTATAACAGATGAAGAGTGCTTAAATAAGGCGTATTGGAAAGAATTATTAAATACTTTTGAGATTATAACACCGTTTATTCAATTTATAAATAAAGCAATCGATGAATAAATTAGTGTAAATCAAATAGATATTTATTTTGAAATGAAAATAAAAAAAAATTTTTTTAAGAAAATTTTACAAGAAGATTGTAATTTTCAAATGAATGTCATATAATTGTACTTTCTTTATATCGAAAAAATAGAAAATAAATTTATTTTTGAAAAAAATGATAAAAACTAACATGAAAAGAATATTCGGAATTAATGGATTATTGTTGCTTGGAGCGGTTGTTTTTTTAGCATCATGCGGTGGTAAAAAATCAAGTAATCTTGTATCATCAAAAACAGGTTGGTCATACAATGATCCGGGATATGGGGGATTTGATGTGCCTTTGTATGAAGGGCAATACATTGGACCGGGACTACAATTTGTACAAGGAGGTCGATTCACAATGGGACAAACAGATGAAGACTTAACTTATGAAAACAATAATGTACCGAGAACGGTAAGTGTTTCGTCATTTTATATGGATGAAACAGAAGTAGCTAACATTCATTATCGTGAATATTTATATTGGATAAATCGAGTTTACGGAAATGACTACCCTGAGATATATCAAAAAGCTTTACCGGATACTCAATGTTGGAGAAGAGCGCTTCAGTATAATGAGCCTCAAGTGAAAATGTACTTTAGACATGCCGCTTATAATTATTATCCCGTTGTAGGTGTTAGCTGGAATCAAGCTAATTTATATTGCTCTTGGAGAACTGATCGCGTAAATGAATTAATCTTAATTAAAAAAGGATACTTAAAGAAAAATCCTTTTCAAGTGTCTGAAGATAACTTTAATTTAAATACTTATATCGCCGGTCAATATGAAGGAAAAGCGGGTATTAAGAAAAGAGATATAGATCCAACCGGTGCAGGAAAAAGAAATGTTCGCTATGAAGATGGAATTTTAACTGCAGACTATCGCCTTCCAACTGAAGCTGAATGGGAATATGCAGCTTTAGGTCTTATCGGTCGTAACCCTGAACCTGATAGCAAAAGAAGAAGAGGTGAAGAAGTCGTTACTGATAGACAAGTATATCCTTGGGCAGACAACTTATCTACCAGAGAAGGTATGAGAAATGCCTATCAAGGAGAACAATTGGCTAACTTTAAAAGAGGTAAAGGTGATCAAATGGGTGTTGCAGGTGGCTTAAATGATAATGCGGATATACCTGCTCCAATATACTCTTATAAACCAAACTCATTTGGATTGTATAACATGGCAGGTAATGTGAGCGAATGGGTGTTAGATGTGTACAGACCAAATACACCATTAGACGCAGATGACTTCAGACCGTTCAGAGGAAATGTATTTGATACTTATGTAACATTAGATGACTACACATTAGAGGAAAAAGATAGTATAGGACATTTAGTAAAAAGACATGTATCTGATGAAGAATTAGCAAATAAAAACATAAACTACAGACAAGCAAACGTAATTGACTATTCAGATGGAGATAGTACAAGTGCGGTTTATTATGACTATGCAAAATCAACCTTGATAAATGATGAAGCTCATGTTTATAAAGGAGGTAGTTGGGCAGATAGAGCGTACTGGTTAAGCCCCGGTACAAGACGATTCATGCAAGCTGACCATTCAAGTTCAACAATTGGTTTCCGTTGTTGTATGGATAGATTAGGCAGTCCTTCTCTCAAAGGGCCTGCAGGAAATTATTTTTACGGAAGCAAAAAGAAAGCTAGATAATATATAAAAACATATTTTGAAAAAGGTTGCTAAATCAAGCAACCTTTTTTTATAAAATATTTAATTTTGCCATTAAATAAATCAAGTATGAATCATAGGGTTGTCATTACCGGTATTGGGATTTATTCCTGTATAGGAAAAAATATTGAAGAAGTAGCTAAATCATTGTATGAAGGAAAAAGCGGAATAATATTAGCACCTGAAAGAAAAGAATTCGGCTACCGTAGTGCATTAACCGGATTTGTAGAAAGACCAAATTTGAAAGGTATAATTGACAGAAGAGCAAGAATCAATATGCCCGAGCATGCAGAATATGCCTACGTCGCTACAAAAGAAGCTATGCAAGTAGCCAATGTAGATGAAGATTATTTTGAAAATAATGAAGTGGGGATTATTTATGGAAACGATACATGCGCGCAAGCAGTAATTGAAGGTATTGACAAACTAAGAGAAAAGCAAGACACGATGTTATTAGGGTCTGCATCGGTTTTTCAAGTGCTGAACTCTACGGTAAACATGAACCTTTCTACCATTTTTAAATTGAAAGGAATAAACTTAACAATGAGTGCAGCTTGTGCAAGTGGTTCACACAGCATAGGCTTAGGCTATATGTTTATAAAAAATGGACTACAAGATATGATTGTATGTGGAGGAGCACAAGAAACGAACTTATATTCTATGCCTAACTTTGATGCATTAGGAGCATTTTCTACCAGGGAAAATAACCCTACAAAAGCATCTCGCCCTTTTGATAGAGATAGAGATGGACTAGTCCCAAGTGGTGGAGCTGCAACCGTCATTATTGAAAGTTTGGAAAGCGCTAAAAAAAGAGGAGCTAAAATTTTGGGAGAAATAATTGGTTATGGATTTTCAAGCAATGGTGCTCATATCTCTAATCCGACTATTGATGGGCCTTACCGAAGTTTAATACGGGCTATAAAAGATGCAAATGTACCATTGAAAGAAATAGATTATCTAAATGCGCATGCCACATCAACACCGGCAGGAGATGCCAGCGAAGCAGAAGCCATTTATAAAGCATTTGCAGATTCAATGCCTTATATAAGCTCAACAAAAGGAATGACCGGGCATGAATGTTGGATGGCCGGAGCAAGTGAAATCGTGTACTCGACATTGATGATGCAAAATAATTTTATAGCACCTAATATCAATTTTGAAAACCCCGATGAATATTCTCAAAATTTAAAAATTGCAAATACTACTATTGAGAAAAAAATTGAAGTATATTTGTCCAATTCTTTTGGATTTGGAGGAACAAATTCTTCATTAATCGTCAGAAAATGGAACCCCAATTCAAACTAAAAATTAACTATGGATAAGAAACAGATTACTGATAAGATTAATTATTTTTTGGTTGAAGATTTTGAAGTTAATGAATCAAAAATTAAACCTGAATCCTTAATCAAAGAAACCTTAGATCTTGATAGCCTTGATTATGTTGATTTAGTAGTAAGCATTGAAAGTAATTTCGGATTTAAAGTAAAACCGGAAGATTTTCAATCAATGACTATATTACAAGACTTTTATGATTATGTCATTAAAAAAGTAGAAGAAAAATCAATCATCTAAATAATGGCTGCTTGGGGCAAAACTCGAGGAAATTCACTGGGTTATAAAATCTTTATTTCAATTATAAAAACCGCAGGAATTATACCGGCTTATGCTTTATTGAGATTAGTAACTATTTATTATTTTTTCTTCCCCGGAAAGGCTAAAGCATCACTTCAATATTATTTTAACAAAAGACTGGGCTATCATTTTTTTAAAACGAAATTGGCTATCTATGAGAATTTTAATTACTTAGGGCGTAGCCTTATTGATAAAATTATTTTAATGAGTGATATGCCTTCTCCTTTTACTATTAATCATGACGGAGTAATAAATTTAGATAGAATGGTGCAAGAAGGAAAAGGAGGTTTACTTATTAGCGCTCATATTGGTAATTGGGAAGCTGCCGGACATTTGCTAAAAAGGCTTAAAACAGCCATCAATATAGTGATGTACGAAGTCGAGCAAGAAAAAATTAAAGCGTATCTTGAAAAAGTTAGAAATAGAAGCTTTCATGTCATTTTTATAAAAGAAGATATGAGTCATATTTACGAAATTAATGAAGCATTAAAACGAAATGAGTTTGTTTGCATACATGCAGACCGATTTGTAGAAGGCAATAAAACCATTGAATCAAAGCTATTAGGAGCTAATGCAAAATTCCCGATTGGACCATTTGTATTAGCTACTACATTTAAGACGCCCGTAAGCTTTGTGTTTGCTCTAAAAGAAGGTATAAAACATTTTCATTTTTTTGCGAGCAAAGCAAAAATTTATGATAAAGGGAAACAAGACATCCCTAATATTGTAAATGATTATACAAAAGAAATGGAAAAAATGATAAAAGTTTACCCATTGCAGTGGCATAATTATTTCCCTTTTTGGGAGGAAGAAAAATCCAATGAAAATTAAAAATTCATATTTCATTTTCGATTTTTTGTTGAAAAGAAAATTCGTAGAGTGTAGTTGGTTTTAATTTTTTTGTGTAATTTCTTTCTGTCTTATTTCGAATGTGTAATTTGGGTTTAATAAATTTGTAGTTATTAAAAATGAAAAAAAATATTGAAATTCCTGAGTTTGTCATGGATGAATTAAATAAAGAGAGAAATGCTCTGATTACTTTTGAAAATTTAAGCATTTCATGTAAAAATGAATATTTAAAGTGGATACTTGATGCAAAAAAAACGGAAACACAAAAAAGACGAATTTCAAAAATGATTTTGGAGCTATTAAATAAAAATAAATAATTTTAAAACAAAATCGGATAGTGAATATTCCTTTAGCAGAACGACTACGACCTCAAACATTAGAAGAACTGATTGGTCAAGAACACCTTACTCAACAAGGAGGAGTTTTACAAATAGCATTATTAAATGGATTAATTCCATCCATGATATTATGGGGAACGCCGGGAGTAGGTAAAACCACTATAGCACATATAATAGCCAAGCAATTAAATCGCCCTTTTATTGCTCTCAATGCTATAAGTAGTGGCGTAAAAGATGTCAGGGAAGTTATTGAAAAAGCAAAACAAGAAACAAATACTATTTTATTTATTGATGAAATACATCGTTTTAATAAAAGCCAACAAGATGCATTGCTCCATGCCGTCGAGAAGGGGATTGTTACATTGATAGGGGCAACTACCGAAAACCCTTCATTTGAAGTAAACAGTGCTTTATTGAGTCGTTGTCAAGTATATGTATTAAAGGAATTAAATGAAGAAGAGTTAAAAAAAATATTACATCATGCTATTTCAAATGATGTTGTTTTGTCTAAATTAAAAATAAGCATACAAGAATATGAAGCTTTGATTCGTTTATCAGGAGGAGATGCCCGCAAGTTATTAAATTTATTGGAATTAGTAGTAAATACAAAATCCGATGAAAATGAAATCGTCATTACCGATAAATTAGTACAGCAAGTGGCCCAAAGTAATATTGCACTTTATGACAAAAATGGAGAGCAACATTACGACATCATTTCTGCATTTATAAAAAGTATGCGGGGGAGTGACCCGAATGCTACAGTTTACTGGTTGGCGAGAATGTTAAATGGAGGAGAAGATATGAAATTTATAGCAAGAAGGATGGTCATTTTTGCAAGTGAAGACATTGGAAATGCCAACCCAAATGCTTTGCTTTTAGCGAATACAACTTTTGATGCAGTTCATAAAATAGGCTATCCTGAATCTAGAATTATTTTGTCGCAATGTGCTATTTATTTAGCCACATCAGTTAAAAGTAACGCATCCTATATGGCAATTGAAAAAGCAATGGAATTAGTTCGCTCGCATGGCGATTTGCCTGTACCACTTCATTTAAGAAATGCTCCTACTAAATTAATGAAAGAACTAAATTATGGAAAAGATTATCAATACGATCATGAAAAAGAAATGAATTTTTCAGGGCAAGAATTTTTACCAGCTCCAATTCAAAATACTACTTTTTACAAGCCGGGTAAAAACACTAAGGAAGAAGAAATTAGAAAATTTTTAAAATTGAGATGGAAAGAGAAATATGATTATTAAACCAAAATCGTCGCTTAAATCAAATTTTCAATAAGTATAAAATTAATAAAAGTTTAAACATTACACCTTATTTGAACCTTACCTTTGCGCAATGAACATTTTTTTACAAAATGAACCTTTATACATAGCCGGTCCCTGTAGTATTGAAACGAAAGAATTTTTAGAAGAAATATTTAAGGCTTTTCAAGATTTACCAATTGCAATGATTAGAGGTGGAGTTTGGAAACCACGTTCCAAGCCGGGTAATTTTGAAGGGAAAGGCGTAGAGGCATTAGAGTGGATACAAGAGCTAAGTAAGAAATATAACAAATCAGTATGTATAGAAGTTGCCAATAAAGAGCAAGTAGAATTGGCACTGCAATATGATATTAAAATTGTATGGATAGGAGCACGCACCAGTGTAAACCCTTTTATGGTACAAGAAATTGCTAACGCCCTAAAAGGCACTCAAACGGCTGTGATGGTTAAAAATCCTATAAATCCCGATATTGAGCTGTGGTGTGGTGCTATTGAAAGAATACATTCAGCAGGTATTGATTCAATTGCAGCTATACATAGAGGATTTTCATCTTATGACAATAGTAGTGAATATCGAAACAAACCTATTTGGGCTATACCGATAGAGTTGAAAAGGCGTTATCAAAACCTATCTGTGATTTGCGATGTAAGCCATATATGCGGTAAAAAAGAATTGCTTTTATCAACAGCACAAAAAGCCTTAGACCTTGACTTTGACGGATTGATGATAGAAGTACATCCTCAGCCTGAAAAAGCTTTGAGCGATGCACAACAACAAATCACTCCTAAGCAATTCATTGATTTGCTCAATCAATTAATCATTAGGAATAATAATTGCGACAGCGTTCAAAACGAAATAGAAACCATTAGAAGTATATTAGATAGTATGGATGCTGAAATTATTGAATTATTAGGAAAAAGAATGGAGAAAGTAAAAGAGCTAGGAGAATTAAAAGCATTGAATAATATAGTTATATTTCAACAAGAGCGATGGAGGGAGATTGTGAAATCACGTACTCAATGGGGGGTAAAAAGTAAATTGGACAGCCAATTTGTTTTAAAATTATTTGAAATAATTCATGATTTTTCGATTAAAACACAAATTGATTTATCAAAAGAAATTCAAAAAAATAAAAACTAGTATATTCGCAAATCCAACAATCATCATTCATGGCACTTGAGCACCATAGTAATCACAAAATGCGATTTGACCAACAAGTAGAAAATGCACGAGATTATGTATTGCCATTTATAGAAAAAACTTTGACTATTCAGCCCTCAATGAAAATATTAGAAATTGGCTGTGGCGAAGGCGGTGTTTTAGTCCCTTTTTATGAAAAAGGTTGTGAATGTATAGGGGTTGATTTAGACCAAGCACGAATTGATTTGGCTCATGAATTTCTTAAAAATGAAATTTCTTCAAATCTAATGTCTATCCAATATCAAAATGTATATGATAAATCTTTTTTAGATAAACATGCTTACTCATTTGATTTGATTATCTTAAAAGACGTTATAGAGCATATCCATAATCAAGAAAAATTTATCCCATTTTTAAAAAAAATATTAAAAGAAAAAGGACAAGTTTTTTTTGGATTCCCTCCATGGTACATGCCGTTTGGAGGTCATCAACAAATTGCACAAAAAAAATGGACATCAAAACTACCTTACTATCATTTGTTGCCGATGAGTGTTTTTAAATGGTTTTTAAAAGTGTCAGGTGAAACGCAGCACATTATTGATACATTGGTAGATGTTAAAGAAACCGGTATCTCGATTGAGCGTTTTGAAAAAATTTGTAATCAATCTGATTTTAATATCGTAAATAAACAGTGGTTCCTTATAAACCCTATATACAAATATAAATTTGGATTAAACCCTAAAAAGCAGTTTTGGTTATTGGGTGCAATTCCTTTTATTCGTAATTTTCTTACAACTTGTGCTTATTACACCATACAAAAAGATTAAATACCGGATAATGGAGATAATAATTTTAAATATTGACAAACTATTTGCAAAAGCTTATTAATCTTTGCAAACAAAAATTTATCTAAATAAAAAAAAATAATGAGGAAAGTATTACTAGTAGTTTTAATCTTGTTTTCGATGAAACCTGTTTTTGCTCAAAATGACCCAAAAGCAAAAAACATATTAGATGAAGTCAGTAAAAAAGTAAAAAGCTTAAAATCATTAAAAGCTAATTTTTCTATAACCATTATGGGAGGTAAAAATCAAAAACCTCAAACTAAATCCGGAATGGTGAATATGAAAGGTGAAAAATATTACGTGAGTCTTTCCGGACAAGAAATTTATTGCGATACCAAAACAATTTGGACTTATTTGAAAGAAAGCAATGAAGTGCAAATTACCAGTTTTGATCCTAATGAAAATACTTTTACACCATCAAAATTATTTACTAATTTTTACGATAAAGAATATGCTTACAAATATGATAGCGAAAAAAGTATCAACGGGAAAAAAGTAGATGTAATTATTTTAATTCCCAACAATAAAAGTAAACAATATTCAAAAATAGAGTTGTATATTGATAAGGCTAACAGTGTGGTAGCCGGTGGAAAAATGTATGAAAAAAATGGAAATGTTTATTCCTATAATGTCAGCTCATATACGCCCAATGCAGCAATAGCTGATAATATTTTTATTTTTGATTCTAAAAAATATCCAAAAGTCGAAGTCATTGATTTGAGATAAATGTTTTTTACAATTGAGTCCCTGCATATTTTTGAATGCGGTTAACAAAATAAATAGAAAATAATTTCGCAATTAGAATTCCTAATACAGCGCCTCCCAAAATATCAAAAGGGTAATGCACACCAACATAAACTTGTGCAAAACAAATTAAAAGTGCCCAAAAAAATGCCAATGGATATATCCATTTAGAATATTTTTTTAAAGTAAATATTATAAAAAAGGAAAGCCCGAAATGGTTAGTTGCATGCGAAGAAGGAAAACTATATCCCGAACCGCATTTTACTATCTGACGTATTAAATATCGCAATGATTCATCATTACAAGGACGTAAACGCTGTATCAAATTTTTTATCAACGAAGCACTGATATAGTCACAAAAGACAAATGTCATAAAAAAACAAAAACACCAAAATAAACCCTTATAACGATGATTGACCCACATCCAAACAAGTAAAAACATATACACCGGTGCCCATATATATGGAATTCTGACAAAAGGCATCAACACATCAAAAAAAGAATTTGCCATGTTCACATGTATGAACTTAAATAACATAAAATCGATATGTTTAATAGCGTCTATCAATATTATTTTTCAAAAATTAAAATCATCCGAGGGGACTCTTCTTTGTTATACTCGCTAAAATCATAGTTACCATAAACTTGTAAAAATTTAAACCCAACTTTTTCAAAAATATCTTTCAACTCGTCTAATTCAAAACTATTTACTCGTTCTTCAAAAGAAAAATTTAGTTCTGCGTCTTTTACCTGAATCTTTTTTACAAACTGATTATTTTGATAAAATCGTTCAATAAAAAAATGAACTCCTTGCAATTTTTTTTCTTCTTTAGGATTTGAATGAATATTATTTAAAGCATAACTTTTATTGACAAAATCAATTAAAAACTTTCCTTTATGTTTAAGACATGCATAAATCGCTTTTGCAGCTAAAACATTGTCGTTTTTATTTTGAAAATATCCATAACTGGTAAATAAATTGCAGACATAATCAAAATAATTCACTCTGAAAACCTTTCGCATATCATGTACGAAAAATTGTAAATTATCTGTTTCAAATTTTTTGGCATATTCAATGCTTTCAAAAGACAAATCAAGTCCTATAACCTTTAATCCTAATTTGGAAAATGCCAATGAGTGCCGCCCTTGACCACAAGCCAAGTCTAATAAATTCTCTCCTTTTTGTACACATGACCATTTAGCATAGTTGCTCACAAATAAATTTGCCTCATCTTGACTTCTATTTTCATAAAGAATATGGTAATACTTACTGTCAAACCAATATTCAAACCATTCTTGTTTCATAAAACATTTATTTAAAAAACCAAAATTTTATAATTGCAAAGTAATGCAATAAATTTGCACTCCGATAAAAAAAAATATTTTGACACTCATCAAATCAATTTCAGGAATTAGAGGCACTATAGGTGGGACACCCGGAGAAGGGCTTACACCTATTGATATTTTAAAATATTCTGCTGCTTTTGGGCAATGGATTATTCAAAAAACAAATAATCCAACTATCGTCATCGGCAGAGATGGGCGTATCAGTGGCGAGCTTGTTCGAAATATTGTTGCAAGTACATTACAGGCTTTGGGAATTAATGTTATTGACTTAGGATTAACCACTACTCCGACCGTTGAAATGGCTGTTAAAATGGAAAACGCCGGTGGCGGAATAATCATCACAGCAAGTCATAATCCAAAAGAATGGAACGCTTTAAAATTATTAAATCAAGAAGGAGAGTTCATTTCAAACAAAGATGGTGAAGAGGTTCTAGCAATTGGAGATAATCAAGATTTTCAATTTGTACCGGTTACAAAATTAGGTAGTATAACCATAAATGAATCATATCTTGAAAAGCATATACAAGAGATATTAAAACATCCTTATGTTGATGCCGCAGCTATTGCAGCTAAAAAATTTAAAATTGTAGTGGATGGTATTAATAGTACCGGTGCAATTTATGTACCGTATTTATTAAAATGCTTAGGAGTCGAAAGTGTAAAAGTACTTAATGAGGAAGTAAATGGGAAGTTTGCACATAACCCTGAACCACTCCCTAATAATCTTTTGGAAATTTCGAATGTTGTTGTAAAAGAGAAAGCTGATTTAGGAATTGTTGTTGACCCAGATGTTGACAGACTATGTTTTATAAACGATGATGGTACTATGTTTGGGGAAGAATATACTTTAGTGTCCATTGCTGATTATATTTTGAAAAATAAAAAAGGCAATACCGTTTCAAACATGTCAAGTACCAGAGCCTTAAAAGATATAACCGAAAAACATGGTGGGGCTTATTATGCCAGCGCCGTAGGTGAAGTGAACGTTGTACGGAAAATGAAAGAAGTAAATGCAGTAGTTGGAGGAGAAGGAAACGGTGGAATTATAATACCGGAATTACATTATGGTAGAGATGCCTTGATTGGGATAGCCTTATTTTTAACTCACTTGGCAAAATTTGGAAAATCCATTTCAGAGCTAAGACGTTCCTATCCGAATTATTTTATGTCAAAAAATAAAATTGATTTAGATCAAAAAATTGATGTAAAAAAAATATTCGAAGGCATTAAAGAAATTTATAAAAAATACCCAATTAATACAGAAGATGGAGTGAAAATAGATTTTGAAAACGAATGGGTACATTTACGTACTTCCAATACAGAACCCATCATAAGAATTTATACGGAAGGTACATCAGAAACTACTGCTGAAAATATTGCCAAAAAAATTATTACCGATATCAAAGAGTTGATGAAAAGGCAATAATTTTTTTTTATAAAAATTATTTATAGATTTATACACTCATTTCAATAATGAAAAAAAGTGTATTCATATTTTTCCTTTTAATAGTAGGGCAAATTGCATTTTCTCAAAATAAATATATAGATAGCCTTATATATTGGCTTGAGTCCAATCCGCAAGAAGACACAATGCGTGTTATGACCACTCATAGGCTTTCTTATCGTCTTTCAGAAATTGCCCCTGCAGAATCATGGAAATATGCTAAAGAAACAGAAAGAATTTCTCAATCAATAAATTTTACAAAAGGAATTTGCCTTGCGAATATTAATTATGCTATTCTCGAATCAAACATAGGAAACTTTAAAAATAGTGCAGAGTACTATTTAAAAGCAATTCATCATGCCGAGAAAATTAATTACTTGAGAGGAATCAGTATATCCTATAATAATATTGGAGATAATTACCTTAAACTGAAAGACTATAGCAAAGCACTTGAATATACAAACAAAGCATTTGAATTAAATAAACAAATTAATGAATTAAGAGGGCAAATAATCAATTTGGAACAAATGGGACAATTATATTTTTTACAAAAAGAATATGATAAAGCCCATAATATATGGATATACGCATTGATTCAAAGTAAAGACATTCAGGATCCAAATATTGTTGCACAATTAGAAATAGATTTGGCAAAATATTTTTTTGAAAAAAATAATACCCCTAAAGCTTTTCATTATCTTAAAATAGCAGACTCCATTGCGTATGCCTCTCAACAATTATATCTTCAAATTTTATCGTCTAAAACATATTCGTTAGGTTTTCAAAAAATGAAGAATTACGAGAGTTCTATTAAATACCTTCAGAGAGGATTGAATAGTGCCGTAGCTCTTGGAAATAAAACAGAAGAATTCGACTTATATTTAAACTTGGCTAAAGATTTTGCAAACATAAAATATTTTGATTCGGCTTATTACTATCTCTTTAAGCATAAAATTTTAAGTGATAGCGTACTCAATGAAAAAAACTTTGCTCACTTTGCTTTTATACAAACTCAATATGAAACTGAGTTGAAAGATAAAGAAAACAAAGAACTGAAATCTATTCAAAAAGCACAAGAAGAAGATATCTACACTAAAAATATACTTTTGATAGTTTCCTTAATTACATTGACTTTAACGCTTTTATCTATTTACCTTATTTATAGAAATTTTAAAAATAAAAAATCAAAACTTCAATTAGAAAAGGAGAAAAATGTATCAGAGTATAATCAACAAGTTGCAGAACTAGAAATAAAATCGCTTCGATCGCAAATGAATCCCCACTTTTTATTTAATTCTTTAAACTCAATCAGGAATTATATTATTAAAAACAACCCCCAAGTGGCTAGTAATTATCTGGCAAATTTTGCAGCGCTTATGCGAAAAATATTAGATGCTTCTGAATTGACTAAAATAGAATTAGGTGAAGAAATTGAAACTTTAAAACTGTACATTGATTTAGAATTAATGCGATTTTCTAATAAGTTTACTTATGAAATCGTAGTAGATGATGCACTCAAAGAAATAAACATTAATATACCGACTATGATTTTACAGCCATTTGTCGAAAACGCAATTTGGCATGGATTGTTAAACAAAGAAGGCGAAGGAAGGCTGATAATTCATTTTAAAGAAATTAAGAATGAGCATGATGAAATCCTATGTGAAATTACAGATAATGGAGTAGGAAGAAAAGCAACTTTAAATAATGGTAAGCCAAACAAACACAAATCAAAAGGAATAATTATTACAATTGAGCGGTTAAAAAAAATGTCTGAAAATAAAATATTTACCCCTGTTAATATAATAGACTTGGAAGACGAAAATGGCAACGCACTTGGAACAAAAGTTCAAATATATTTACCTGTTTTTTAATGCGTCCCTTAATTTAAAAAACAAACAATTTTTATTCATTCAAAAAAAAGAAACAAAAAATAATTGAATATTTACAACGAAAGATTATTTTTATGGCTTGGAAATGAAAAGTAAAATGACTAAAAAATTAATATTTTTATTGATAAGTATGTTTTTCGTATCAATAAGTGATGCACAAAACATGCGAAAGCAATTGAAAAAACGAACTGCCGAAGTTGGCTTAGTAGGCGATTTAGGATACTACGGAAACCCACATTGGGGGATAGGTATAAATGGTCAGTATTTACATGGAATTGGTAGAAAAAAACAACGTTTTAGTATTGGTTGTGGTTTAAGAGGATTCCTATTTTTCTCTGAAAAAAGAGACTATAGTACTTCAAGCCCCGCACTATCTGCACGAAACCGTGGCGGTGCCGACACGATGTATATGCCAAAAGTTCAAACAAATACAATTAATGCTTATATCGCTTTAAAAATTAATATCAAAAAAGGAGTAGATATTCATTTAAATACTGATTTAGGCGGTATAAATTTTGGAGATAGCAAAGATGGCTTTTTCAGATCCTATGAAACAGATCCAATACCCCCGGGAAAAAAATATAAAACGGAACCTTATGGTTTCAATATTAATATGGGAAGCGGAAGCTATGGCTCTCTATTAAGTGAACTATATGGCTCATTCAGATTAAGTGAACAATTTCTATGGAGGCTAGGAATAAACTACTATAGAAACGAATATAAATTAGATACCAATATTCCAATGAATGGAAGACGATTCTTTCAAAATCAATGGATGGTTATGAGTGGTATAGCTGTAAATTTAAGATGGAAAAAAGATATAGCTCAATCACAATATTTTTATTAGAATAACATTAATAAATCACAAAATAGAAGTAGCTTTTTAAGCTACTTTTTTTATTTAACATAAATCATATATTTTTGCATTCTCTTGAGTAATTCCAAAACCATAGCATTTCACACACTCGGATGTAAACTTAATTTTTCTGAGACATCAACTATTACACGTTTATTTGAACAAAATGAATTTGAAAAAAAAGATTTTCAAGAAGTGGCAGATGTTTATGTTATCAATACTTGTTCTGTCACTGAGACAGCCGATAAAGAGTGTAAACAACTTATAAAAAAAGCAAAAAAAAATAATCCTGAAGCAACAATAGTTGTGACAGGATGTTATGCACAACTAAAACCGGAATATATATCAAAAATAGAAGGCGTCGATATTGTAATTGGGGCAAATGAAAAATTTAATATTGTACAGCATGTACAGCAATTCCAAACTACAAAAGAACCTAAAATATATAGTTGTGAAATTGATGAAATAGAGGGATTCAATTCTTCATTTTCGCTCAATGATAGAACGAGAACTTTTCTTAAAGTGCAAGATGGTTGCGATTATAGTTGCACTTTTTGTACAATACCGCTTGCTCGTGGGTATAGCCGTAGTAATACTATACAAGGGGTTTTGGACAACGTAAAAGAACTATCTAATGCAGGTATTCAAGAAATAGTACTTACTGGTGTAAATCTAGGGGACTTTGGTCGAGGGTTTAATGGAAGTCGCCAAAATCAAGAAACTTTTTTTGACTTGATAAAAGCATTAGATAATGACACTAATATTCCCCGCTATCGAATATCATCTATTGAGCCTAACCTTTTGACGGATGAAATTATTGAATTTGTTGCACAGTCAAAACGATTTATGCCTCATTTTCATATACCATTGCAAAGCGGTAGTAATGATATTTTAGCTAATATGCGTAGGCGTTATAAAAGAGAACTCTATGAAAGTCGTGTTGAAAAAATAAAAACAATGATTCCACATTGTTGCATTGGGGTAGATGTCATTGTCGGGTTTCCCGGCGAGACAGACGAACTTTTTCAAGAGACATATCAATTCCTAAAGCAATTAGATATTTCCTATTTGCATGTTTTTACATACTCTGAAAGAGAGAATACTATAGCAAAAGAAATGAAATTGGTTGTCCCATTTCCTGAAAGAAAAAAAAGAAACGCTATTTTAAGAACGCTTTCAGAAAAGAAAATGAATTATTTTACCGAAAAACAATATGGTCATAAAAGACCCGTACTTTTTGAACATTCAGAGAAAAATGGTATGATGGAAGGTTATACTGATAATTATATTAAAGTTTCAGTACCTTACGACGAAAATAAAATTAATAAAATTATACTTACCGAAATTACGATTCCTACTTCTTTTTAATTAGATTTTAGAAAGTTAACTTAAAAGAATGAAATAACAAAGATTTCAATCATATTTCTTTTTGTAGAAATAAAAAAAGTATTACTTTTGATACTAATTAAAAATTAAAAAAATATTTATAGTATGAAAAAAACTACAATGTCATTATTTACATTCCTTCTTTTATTAGTAGGAATTGTAAACACAATCAATGCGCAAAGCAATAGACGCTCTAGTTTTAGAGTAGATGCACCTGCGAGTATCCAAGGTTATCTAATTACATCTGAGGCAAGTTCTGATGGAGCTTCACCTTGGGGATGTAATGTAAACAGTAAGTGGGAAAATGTACCGGTTGCTTTTGATCAAAATAATCCTGATGGTTGTGCTGCCTTCACATCGGGATATTTCACAGGTAAATTTGCTTTAATATTTCGTGGAGGATGTGAATTTGGTTCAAAAGCAAAAGCTGCCCAAACTGCCGGAGCTGTCGGAGTAATTATAGTAAATAATTTATTAGGAGTAGCCGGTATGGGAGCAGGACAAGACGGAGCAAGCGTTACCATCCCTGTAGTGATGGTTACTACAGAGGCCGGGAATAATATAAAAAATCAATTAATCAACAATGTGCCAGTTAATGTTTCATTAGCAGGTTGGAGATTTGACTCTGTTGCAAATCCTATTGATATTGGGTTTATGAGTGATGGACCAAATTTACCTTATGCTAAAACATTACCTGTTTCTCAATTGTCAACTCAATTGGGTAGCTCAGATGACTCTTTCAGAGTATTTACAGGTGGACGTTTTTACAACTTTAGTGTAAATAGTTTCGATACTATTGGCTTAGAAGGTCGTATGTATTTCAATCCAAGCTACACCGGTGGTACATTTAGCCAAACTGATTCTAATATGATCAGATACTATTTCAATACACCTATCACTACAACTGATTCTATTTTGTATCTTAAATTAGATACAATCAACAATAACCTTGTTGGTTTTGATATGAATGATGCAGATAAAGGAAGATATAAAATGAGTAATACGGTTTATACAATTCCATTCACAGAAGTTGGTAATGCTCAATTAAATAATATATGGGATTATGAATTTACCGTGACAGACTCAATTTATTGTAAAGGGGCTTACAATTTTACAAAAAATGCACCGGTTGCAAACTATTATATAAATATAGACCCGGCTAAAATTTATCAATGGGGACAAGTTTACTATATCCGTAATGGCTCTTATGAAGCCAAAGCAGCTCAAGCTGTTATTATGAGAGATGTAATAGACGATTCTGTTTTCAGTGGTCAAGATGTATTGATTACACTTTACAAATGGACAGATGATAATAATAATGGATCTATTGACTTCAACACTGAGTTAGAAGAATTAGCAAATGCTTCTCAAGTTCTTGGAAATGACGTAGTGCCTATTGCAGGTCTTCCTGTTACAATGCCATTCCAAAATGTAGTAGCTCCCGGATCTCCTGTTGTTTTAGAAGCAGGTACTACTTATTGGATGACTATTGAAATTGGAAATAATAGAACTTTTGCAATTGGTTCTGATTATTATGCAGATTATTCAGCAAATTTAATTGGAACAATCAGTAGAGGTAACCCACTTTATGATGTAACATCACAAACTATGTATGGCGGTGGTTTCAGTGATGCCGGTTCTCCTTCAATAGCTTTATTAATGTCTAAAAATCAAATTCCTGTTGGCTTAAATGAAACAACTAAATTTGATGGTAAAGCTACTGTATATCCTAACCCTGCAAGAGATATTGTTAATGTTTCAGTTAATTTAAATAATACTTCAAAAAATATTGCTTATGAAGTAATAGATATCACAGGTAAAACAATTGCAACCTCAACTAAAGCAAATGTAAAATCTGATATCTTTACATTTAATACAAGCAAACTTTCAAATGGTACTTATTTCGTGAAAATTACTTCTGATGCAGGTACAAAACAATTGAAATTTAATGTAGCTAAATAAAAAAGGCTAAATTGATTATTAAAAAAGCTACTCAATTGAGTAGCTTTTTTAATTTTATTGGATTTTTTATTATAAAAAAAACATTTTGATTATAGATTTTGTGGAATACTAAGTGGTAAATAATCAAAGATTTTAATTCAAATGCATTATTTATTATTAAATTATAGTAAGCATTTGTGGTTTTGGAAAATGAATATTCAAATTACAAACTTTTGTTTTTAATACGTCTAATTCTTCCTTCATTTTCTTCTTAATTTCTTCGGCTTCATTTGCCATTTTTGGGATAAGTTCTTTGTAATATTCTACTCCTTTAAATAAATTTTCTTTAAATGTAGAAACATATTTTTCTTGTTTATCATTCCATGAGTGCATATTTTTTTCAATATCCCTTTTTAAATAATCAACATACAACTTCAATTCATTGATAAAAACATGAGGACGATAAAGGTCATTTAGTTTATTTACTCTGCCATATATATGACCTATCATATCTTCCAATGAAATAATGCCGGAAAAGTATGCCAAATTTGGCCCCGGACATATTGTAGTGGCGCTTAAATTATGTAAATCTTTTATGTCATTTTTCTGCAAAGCCGGAGATGCAAGTCCTTCGCATAAACAATCTTTTTCAGTCAATTCATCTATCATTCTTTTCTTTTCGGCTTCGCTCAAAGACGGGTCTGCATTGATTTGATTTAATTTTTTATATTGGTATTCTCTCGAAGAAGTGCATATTGGAATGTCTGTAAATTCAGTATTGAATGCGAGGTATTTGATATAGCAAGGACTACCGGGTCTATTTTTTTCAATCCTTTTTTTTCGTTGCTCTTCTGAGGTGCTTCTTCTAAAATTATTGAAAGGAACTCCAAGTGGCGATGCATTGCTCAAATAATAATCTTCTTGTTTAGCAACACTTAATTCTTTAAGAACAGTATCGTCCACATTTGTTGCTTCCGGTACTAATAAAAACGGACTTCCCCAACCGGTAGCATCTAACTGATAATATTCTCGAAGAAACTTATCTTCTTGGTGTGTGCCAATTCCGCCTTGAACTGAAATACGTGTTTCGGTGTTTTCTGGAAGTGGTGAGCGGTTTAATTTGATAAGTGCTTGATTGCAGAGTGATAATAACTCTTTATTTAAATCATTTCTATGAAGTTTAAATTCTTCTAAAATCGGTCCTAATAAATGACCTTCCGTAGGAAATGCATGACCGCCACAGTTAAGACCGGATTCAATGCGAAATTCTGATACCCATAAACCTTTTTTAGCTAAAAACTTACCTTGAATTAAAGCTGAACGATAATTACTAACTTTTAGAATAATTTTCTTTTTTAATTTTTTATTAGAATCTGGGAAAAAGTCTTCCATTTTTTCCAAAAATGAAAATAAACGTGGATTCATTCCGGCAGAGAAAATGATGGAAGAACTTAATTGACTATTTGCATATCCTCTTAATGATGAAGTTGCGTCAGAATATTCGACAGGGAGTAGTTCGCCTTTCTTGTTATAATTCAGATTATCCACTTTTGTCATAATATTGACATCAATTGAACCGGGTATGATTTTTTTACGGAGTAAATTTTGGGCATCTATTTTTTCTTGCCCGTTCATTTTTGTCATTGAAAAATATTCTTGTTTCAAAGCAGAATCATCAGGAAGCATCGTAAAATATTTTACGATATCCTTCCCTTCTTCAAATGGTTCTTTTACAATTTCTTCCATTTGCTTATCTATAATACGCTTCATCAAATCAAGATAAGCTGTTACAATTTTAGCACGGTGGTCTATATCATCATTGGGAATCTTTATATATTCTTCGCGATATTTATCACAATAAAATTCTCTCATTTGTTCTAAAACAATTGTATGAATTATTGAAACTACCGACGATATGCCAAAACGGGCTACTTTAATGGGAGTATCTATAGAATATCCAATACCTAAAACCGGAATATGGAATGTATGTTCAGATGTATGTATCATTATTTTGTTTGTGTTTATAAAACAATTTAAACAAAGGTAAATCTAATAAAGTTAGTATTTGATTTTATTTTTATTGATTGAGATTATGTGCTGGATTTAAAAACTTTTTTTAGTAATTTTTACAAATGTAATTTGAATTTTAAAACACTCCTATACTACATCTTATAATACTTCAAAATAAATAAGACTAAATTTTAGCCTTATTTATTTTGAAGAAATTATTTTAATAGTTCTATTTTAATGGTTCAAAACGCGCTTGGAAAAAGCGAAGGTATTTTGGTTCGTAAACCATTTTTAAACCTTTTATTTTTTTTCTTCTATCATATACCGCAGCTACAGATTCAGCTACAACATCCATGTGAGCTTGGGTATAGACTCTTCGCGGAATGGTTAGTCGGACTAACTCTAATTTTGGATAATGATTTTTTCCTGTTTTGTTATTTCTACCTGCTGAAACGACCCCTCTTTCCATGCTTCGAATACCTGATTCTAAATAAAGTTCAGCAGCTAATGTCTGAGCCGGAAATTCATCCTGACTAAGTTGGCTCAGAATTTTAGTTGCATCAAGAAATACGCCATGGCTGCCGGTTGGTTGCACTATAGGAATACCGTATTCTTTAATTTTATCTCCCAAATATAAAACTTGTCCTATGCGGGCATCCATGTGATTGTCATTTACAGATTCAGCAATACCTATAGCCATAGCTTCCATATCACGCCCGGCTAAGCCACCATAAGTGTGTAAACCTTCATAGATAACAACCATATTTCTTGCTTCTTCAAAGATATCCCAATCATTTATTGCAAGAAAGCCCCCAATATTAACCATTGCATCTTTTTTAGCGCTCATGGTACCTCCATCTGTTAATGAACAAATTTCTTTAACAATAGATGCAATAGATTTTCTAGCATATCCTTTTTCTCTCTGTTTGATAAACCATGCATTTTCTGCAACACGAGTCATGTCGTGAATGATTTTAATGCCATGTTTTGCAGTTAAAGCTCTGACGGCTTTTAGATTTTCCATAGAGATAGGCTGGCCGCCGGCCATATTAACAGTGGTTGCTACGCACACATAAGGAATTTTTTTGGCACCGTGTTTTTTTATTAAAGATTCTAATTTATTTAAGTCAATATTACCTTTGAAAGGATGATTACTTTCAGAATCATGTGCTTCATCTATAATAATATCTACAAATGTACCTCCGGCAAGTTCTTGATGTAGGCGGGTTGTAGTGAAATACATATTCCCGGGTATAATATCTCCTTTCTTAATCAATATCTGAGAGATAAGATGCTCTGCCCCGCGTCCCTGATGAGTTGGTACTAAATACTTATAACCGTAGTATTTTTTTACAGCATCTTCTAAGTGATAATAGTTTGTACTACCTGCATAAGCTTCATCACCGGTCATCATCCCGGCCCATTGTCTATCGCTCATTGCAGAAGTCCCGCTATCAGTCAATAAATCAATGTAAACATCTTCTGATTTTAATAGAAAGGTATTATAACCTGCTTCTTTAATTGCTTTTTTTCTTTCTTCGAGTGTGGTCATTTTCAACAACTCGACCATTTTAATTTTAAAAGGCTCTGCCCATGAATGTCTTTGCATAAGATATGTTTTTTGCGGTGCAAAGGTAAAATCTATGTAGTATAGAAAAAAATAATTTTAAATAAATCTATTTAATCCAAATGTAAATAAAATTAAAATACCTTAAAATGGGTATTTAAATAATAATAATTTACTATAGCTTTGCAACATAAATTATTATATTTAATATGAAAAAATTATTACTCACCCCATTTTTATTACTTGCTTTGACAAGTATCGTTTTTGCACAGACGGACAGCAAAAAAAGTTCAAAAAAGGAAATGCCTGAAAAGAAAAATGTTGTAAAATTAAACATTACATCTTTAGCATTTAAAAACATTGGAGTTCAATATGAAAGAGCGTTAACTCCAAAAATTGCCGTTGCAGCACAACTTCGATTTATGCCTAAAGGGACACCTTTATTTTACAACAATTTACAAAGTCAATTACAAGAAGACGGAAGTTCAGATGTTAAATTAGGAGGGGCACATATAAGCAGTTTTGCATTTACACCTGAGTTCAGGTTTTATCCCGGAAAAGCATTAAAAGGATTTTATTTAGCTCCTTATTTCCGTTTCAGAACTTTGGGATTTGGCTCTGATATAACGTTTCTTGATAGCAATAAAATAAGTAGATTAGCCACTTTAGATGGTAAAATTACAACGTTTGCCGGTGGTTTGATGATAGGCTCTCATTTTAAAATTGGCAAACAATTTTCTTTAGATTGGTTTATTTTAGGAGCGCATTTTGGATCTAATAAAGGTAAAATTGCTATGACTGTTCAAGGTTCAAATATGACTGTAGCAGATCAAATTAAATTAAAAAATGATTTGCAACAAACTTTTGACGATAGTAAAATATTTAAAAACAACACAGTAACTACAACTGCAAATAGTGCAGAAGTAACTACCACATTTGGTATGCTTGGGTTAAGAGGTTTTGGTTTAAATTTTGGATACCGATTCTAATTACTTTTAAATGTTAATAAAAAAGGTTGCTTAATAGCAACCTTTTTTTGTTTATATAAATGATTCTTTTTTGGTTTTAGTTTTCAATTTGAATTTTTGAATGGCCATTACCTATTTGAACAACTTCAATATGGGTTGCTATTCTTTCTTTTAATTCAGTAAGATGTGATATTATACCAATAATTTTCCCTTCGCTTTGTAAATTTGATAAAGCATTTAATGCAATATCAAGATAGTCAGAATCGAGTGTGCCAAAGCCTTCATCAATAAACATGGTATCAATGTGCATATTTTTACCGGCCATATTGGATAACCCTAAAGCAAGTGATAAAGATACGATAAATTTTTCGCCTCCTGAGAGATTTTGAGCTGTTCGTTCTTCTCCATTTTGATATTGATCAATTACAGTTAAGTCAAACGGATTTCCGCCGGTATTATTTCTTTTTAGAATATATCTATCAGATAACTTTTGCAGTTGTTTGTTTGAAAGATTTATCAAATGTTCAAAGGTTAGAGTTTGTGCAAAATTTCGATACTTTTTCCCATCAACTGAGCCGATTAATTCATTTAACTTATTCCATTTTTCATAATTTGCTTGCTGTTTTTCTTTTTCCTTAATTTTATTACCATGTTTTTTTAGATGTTCTTCATTCGATTTCAAAGATTGTTTTATTGCGCCTATTTTTTGAGAATACTCATCAATGTTTTTTGTAATATTCTCTTTTTCGCCTTGAAGTTCTTCGATTGATTTTTCTGAAAAAATTTGATTTTGTTTATGATTGAGTTCGTTCTCTTTTTCGGTAATAATTGTTTTGAGTTTAATTAATTTGGTATTGTATTCTGAAAAAAAATCTTGGTTTTTTATTTTATCTTTTTCTAACTTTTCAATTTTTATTTTAAGATTGTGTTCTTCCTCATCGACTGATTTTTCAGAAAAAATTTCTATTCGATTTGAAACAAGTGATTGTTTCTCTGTTTCTATGTTTTGCTTTTCCTGTTGTTTCTCGTGTAATAGTTTCAATAGATTATTATCATCTTTTTCGAAAGCGAGTAATTTGTTTTTTAATTGAGTTGCCGTATTGAGTAAATCTTCTATTTGTTTTTGATTGTTATTCCAATTATCAAGATGTTGTCTTAAAGTTTTGATGTCTTTAGCTGAATAAGTTTCAAGTTTTTCTAATAAAATATTATTTGTTAAATTGAACTTTTCTACAGATGCTGTAAGAATATTATTCTTGTCATACAGTTGTTGTTTAGAGATTTTTAGCTTCGTTTCAATATCAATTTTGTTTTTTTCTTTTTCTTGTTTGACATTTGAAATTAACTTGAGTTCCACATCTCGGATGTTTGAAATGTTATTTTCTAATTCTAACGCTTGTTTTATAATAGTATTTAAGTTTTTATGTTCTATTCGTTTTTCTTCTAAAATATTATGGAGGATTTCTATTTTGTTGTTTGCTGTTGGTATTTTAAAGCCAGGGTTTATATGTATCAATTCTTCCGAAACCTCTTTTTGCTTTTGAATATTATCTTTAAAATTATTTTCTTCTTTTGTTTTGTTTAATAAAAGATTTTCCCTGTCAGAGTCATATTTTGCAATAGTTTCGAGGTTGAGTTGAATTGAGTTTTGAATAGTTCTTAATTCATTTTTTAATTGTGATAATTCAATTTCCTTTTCTTCAATTTTAGGAATATTTTTATTTGCAAAAGGATGATGGGTGGCTCCACACAGAGGGCATTGTTCACCTTCTTTGAGTTGTAAACGATGCTCTTCTAAGCTTAAAATTTTATGAGTAAGTTTTATGTTTTCTTCTAATAATTGAATACGATTTTCAAGTTGAGTTGTAGAAGCAATGTATTCTTCATTCTTTTGTAAAAGATTAGTATTTGAGTTTACAAGTAAGGTGAGTTTATTGTCAAGTTCAGTAATTTCTTTATGCTGTCTTATTATGTCTTTTTCAATTTCAATCAGATTTTTTAGTTGAATACCAAAATTGGAAATAAGTTCTTTGGATTGTTGTAAAAAAGGAATGGTTTTTCCGTTTAGGAAAACTGAAAGTTCCAAATTTTTTAAATCCAATTCATTTGTTTTCTTTTCATACAAAGAACATGTTTCGTCGTACTCGGTAACTGATTTTTCTTTTTCATCATTCAGTTGTTCAATTTTTGTTTCTAAATCATGAATTTCTGTATTTAATTTTTTTATCTCATTTGATAAATTTAATACAGAATTATGCTCATTTTCGATAGCAATAAATGTACTGATTAAATTTTCAAATTGAGAATGGTCATTAGCCCATTGTTGCTTTGTTTGAAGAGATTGTAAAGCTTGATTTAATTCATTTTGCAGTTTGTTTTTTTCATCATTGAGATGTTGTATGCTTTTTTCTATTTCGAGAATTGAATTTATGGTTGAGGATAGTATTTTTTCTTTTTCAGAAATTTTTATATCCAATGTTCTAACTTGATTAAAAATAGGTTGCTGATTTTTTAAATTATTTTTTTCAGTTGTCAGCTTGTTATCAATATCGTCTAAATCATTTTTTGCTTTTAATGTGTTTTGTTCAGCAATAGGAATATCATTCTTTAATTCTTCCATTTGCTTTTGTGTTTTGATAATTTCTAATTTCAAATTTAAAGCAGTTTCAGTTTTTTTTAATTCATTATTATAAATGTTTTTTGTGTTTTCAATTTGTTTGATTTCTTCATTAAAAGTAGTTATCTCTTCATCGCTTAAGATTTTTATAGATTCTAACTCTATTAGAATTTTGTCTAATTTAATTTTTTCTTCTTTTGTAAGATTGAATACTCTTTTTGAAATTTCAGCATAAATTTCAGTACCGGTCATTTGCTCCAAAAGTTCGCCTTTTTCATTTGGTTTTGCTTGTAAGAAAGCTGCAAAACTTCCTTGTGCTAACATAATGACTTTTGTAAATTGGTCAAAGGTCAGCCCTAATATTTGAACAATTTTTTTATCACAAGTTGTGACTTTATCGGCTATAATTTTGTCTTCAGAATCAGCAATGATACGAACGACCTGTTTAAGATTTCCATTTTTAGTACGCTCTTGTTTACAAGATGCTTTCCAGATTTTTCCTTCTACTTCAAATATGATTTCTGCATAAAAATCTTTTTCACCTCTTGTCATAATAGCATTTTCTGTTTGACTTATTTCCATGCGTGGAGTTCTACCATACAATGCCAAAGAGATTGCATCAAGAATAGAAGTTTTGCCGGCACCTGTTTTTCCTGTAATGGCAAAAAGCCCATCATTTGAAAAAACAGGATTTGTAAAATCTATTTCATTTTCGCCTAATAATGAATTGATATTTTTAAATTTAATTTTTAGAATTTTCATAACAATTTATTCGCCAATATTTATGCTGTTTACAATCTCATTATAAGCAAGTTTTAATTGCTCTTTTTGTTCATCGGCAATTTCATATTTCTGAAGTAATTTATCAAAAACATCCAGAGAGTTTATATTTTCAAGGGAGTCGGTAGTATCGCTGCTTGTAAGCATTTGATCAATAAATTGGCGGTTTTGTATTTTTAAGATTTCAATATTTGAGTTTTGCACTTGTTCATTTACCCATTTTGCTAAATCGGGAAATATTTCATTTCCATTATAAATAATTTCAATCCAAACGGAAATATTTTCTTTTTTTAATGCGTCCATTTTTTCTTGTATAAAATTTTTATCACCTTTAATTGATTCTAACTTTTGAAAAGTAGGAATTTCAATTGTTTGAATAGAATTAGTTGTATTGAAATCAATAATGTGGATCAATTTTTTTTGACCGGCTTCGCCAAAACCCATTGGAATGGGGGAACCACAATAACGTATATGCTCTTTAATTTTTGATGGTATATGATAATGACCTAAAGCCACATAGTCAAATATATCGGGAAAAATGTCACTTCCTACCGCTTCGATATTTCCAATATAAGTTTCTCTAACGCCATCATCATCATTTCTTTTACCTCCTGCGACAGACAAATGCCCGGTTGCAATGATTGGAATTTGGACACCTAATGTTTTGCGAAGCTCTTTAGCTTTTTCAGCAATATTTTCATAATGTTTTTTTATGTTTTCGTTAATTCGATTTGAACGGTCAGTATAATTTTCCCCTTCAGTAAAACGACTTATATCCCTTTCTCTTAAAAAAGGAACAGCACAAACGATAACAGCAGGAGCATTGTTTTTATCTTTTATAAGAATAATTTCATTTTCGATATTGTCAGTTGAATTACCGACAACAATAACGTTCAAAGCAGCTAAAATATCTTTTGGTGCATTTAAAAAACTGGGCGAATCATGATTGCCTCCTATGACAACGATATTGTCACAGCCGATTGTTTTTACATTAATTAAAAAGTCGTAATACATTTTTTGAGAAGTACTGTTTGGTGCAGCTGTATCAAAAATATCGCCGGCTATAATGAGCAATTCAATTGAATTGTCTTGTATGGTTTGAATTAGCCAATTTAAAAAAGCAGCGTGTTCATCATGCCGTTCTTTTTTTGAATATAATGTGCGACCTAAATGCCAATCGGAGGTATGTAATATTTTCATTTTTATTCTACGTTAAGAAAATTCATTTAAGTTGAATTTTTCTTAAAAATAAGAATAAATACTTTTAAAAAGAATTACACTTTTGATTTTTATGAAATGAAAATGGTGTTTTTATTTCTTTTAAATAATTATGCAATATGAATGTCAAAATTCACTAAGTCAATAAATTGATTTAAACGATTTGAAATATCATTCTGACTAATTTCTTTAAGTTTTTGTGTACCGAATTTTTCAACTACAAAACTTGCCATAGCACTACCAATAATGATTGCGGTTTTCATATTATTGTACGATATATCTTTCGTACGAGCTAAGTGACCAATAAAGCCGCCCGCAAATGTATCGCCGGCTCCGGTAGGGTCAAAAACTTCATCAAGAGGTAAAGCCGGAGCAAAGAAGACTTGATCTTTTTCGTGAAACAAAAGAGCTCCATGTTCGCCTTTTTTGATAATAAGATACTTTGGCCCCATTTGCATAATTTTTTGTGCAGCCTTAACAAGTGAATATTCGCCACTTAGTTGTCTTGCCTCACTGTCATTTACCATTAGCAAATCGACCATCGTCAATACATCTTTTAAATCATCAAAAGCAGTATCCATCCAAAAATTCATCGTATCCATGATGATTAACTTTGGTCTGGATCTTAGCTGTGTAATCACTTGTTTTTGAAGAGATGGCATCAAATTACCTAACATGATAAATTCAGCATCTTGATATGACTCAGGCAATTGTGGATTGAATTTTGTCAACACATTCAAATCAGTTACTAAAGTATCTCTTGTGTTCATATCCAAATGATATTTCCCACTCCAAAAAAATGATTTATCTTCTTTTATTTGTTCAACGCCTTCAAATTGGACACCTCTTGATTTCAATGCATCTATTTCCTCTTGAGGAAAGTCGCCACCAATTATAGAAACTTGCTTAATGTTATTTGTAAAATGAGAAGCACTCCAAGCAGCATACGTTGCAGAGCCGCCAATGATTTTATCTGTTTTGCCAAATGGAGTTTCAATTGCATCAAATGCCATAGTGCCTGCTATAAGTAGTGACATAATTTTTATGAATTTAAAATGTAATTAATTATTGTTTAAGTGGGCAAAGGTATTGAATACGTGTTAATTTTTCAAAAGGACTCATTATAATTTTGATACAAGATATTAAATCCGAACTATGCACTTGATTCTTTGTTATATAAAAATTCTACTTCAAATAAATTCCAATTACTCGAAACTATTCTATTATGCCTTATTCACGATTTTATTAAATTCTTTTCTGCCTAAATTTCTAATACATAATTTGGCAAGAATTAAAAAATATTGGTGTATTGTTTCTAAGTATTGATAAGCTTGTTATTACATTTGTCGTGCAAATTATAAAATATGAAACATTGGATTTTGATGGGCTTATGCTTATGTAGTTTTAAAATAATTCAAGCTCAAAAAAAATCAGACGATATTACCGAGTTAGGAAACGTAACGGTTACAGCTAATTTACAAGAACAAAAAATTAAAGAATCGGGTAGAAATGTGTTCACTTTAAAAGGTGATTACTTCAATAAATTTCCCGTTAATACATTGGACGATTTACTGAAATATTTACCAGGCATCGAAGTACAGCAAAGGGGAGCACAAGGTGCACAAAGCGATATCGTTATTCGTGGAGGGACTTTTCAACAAGTTTTGGTTGTGATTGATGGTGTAAAACTTAATGATCCATTGACCGGACATTTTAATGCAACTATTCCAATTCATCCTTCAGAAATTGAACGGATTGAAATATTAAAAGGAGCCTCGTCTGCTATTTATGGTTCTGAAGCTGTAGGAGGTGTTATTAATATCATTACGAAAACTTTTTCTCAGTCTTTTCATAAAATGAATGAAGGAAATATAGAGGCTGGGGTAGGGCAATATAATTCGTATAAAGGTTCATTGTATTTAAAAACAGCTTCGCAAAAAAATATATTGTCCGGTAGTTTTATTACTGATAATACACAGGGGAACGAACTGAGGGGAACAACCGGATTTGCACATTTAAATATTGCCAATATATCGTATGCTCATTCATTCAAAAACAATTGGAGATTAAATGCAAGAATGGCAAGTGATTGGAGGAATTTTAATGCTCAAAATTTTTATACAACTTTTATTTCAGATACAGCTAAAGAAAAAGTAAATACATTTTGGTCGCAAATTTCTTTAGTGAAAAAAATAGAGAATGGGTTTTGGCAAACCGACGCTGCCTTTAAGATATTACATGACCAATATTGGTATAATCCTTCTTCTAAGCCGAATGATAATCGTTCAAATTTATTTTTAATCCAAACGCATTATTCCGAAAACATAAATGATAAAATAAATTTTACAGGTGGAATACAATTCTCCAGAAAAGAGATTATTTCTAATGACAGAGGCAATCATAGCTTATTACATGGAGCTATTTTCGGATTGGCAAAACATGAATTATTAAAAGATTTGTTTCTGAATGAAGGCCTTCGAATTGATATGGATGAATCGTACGGAGTAGCTATTTTACCTCAAGTGAATTTAGCTTGGTCACCCAATAAAATTACATTAAGAACATCCATTGGAAAATCTATTAGAGATGCAGATTTTACAGAACGATATAATAATTTTAATAAACAAAATGTAAGCGGTGGAAGTATAGGAAACCCTGATTTGAATCCTGAAAGTGCTTGGAATTATGAACTTGGTGCAGATTATCGTTTTTCAAAATATCTAAAATGGAGCCATACCATTTTTTATCGTAAACAAAAACAACTGATTGATTGGATACAAACCGATTATAAAGATATGCCTCGAAAAGAAAATTTAATACCCGGTAAAGTATATGCATTAGCTCAAAATAATACAATGGTAGAAACGATAGGCTACGAGTCAGATATTGTTCTTAGTAAAAAAATTAATGAAAATGTTTCACTGTATGGTTCTTTAGGCTATACTTATTTACATACTCAAAACAATGATTCTGTGATTTCTTTTTATCTGTCATCGCATGCAAAACATATTTTGAACTTTGCTGCTCTTGCTACATATAAAAAAATAACCATCTCATGGAATGGTATTTACAAACAAAGAGAAGAAAAAATCGTAAATGCTATAAATGCTTATTTATCGCCTTCTTATTTTGTGATGTCAGTAAAAATAAATTATAATCTTCCTAAAAAATTAGGTGGAATTTATATACAGGCAGATAATGTTTTGAATAAATCTTATAGTGATTTATTAGGTAGTAAAATGCCATCTCGTACTATTTGGATAGGGTACGGGCTACGGTTTTAAAAAGTTCGAAGTATTTAATTAAGTTAGAATTTAGAGGAAAAATGGAAACTTTTTTTAGGATGGGAAAGTCAAACTAAAAGATGCATGCCCCATAAAGCGTTTCCCCTTTTTATGAAGTGTCGTTTTTATCCATGATTTTTTTATTGTTTTGTATAAAGTAGAGGGACTCTCCCAATCGAGTGGACAAGAAGAACCAATTAAAAAAACAGTAAACTCATTTACTTCTTCTTTTTGCTCTTGCTGTCCATAACTTGTAAAACTCGTTATAAAAAATACAAAAACTATAAAGAGTAAATGATAAAATCGTAAATGCATCAGTATCGGTTTTGTAAGAATCTTACTGTTGAATTATCACACTCATGCTTATTTCATATTAATTAATAGAATAAGCCATAAAATGATTAAATCCAAACTTTAAAATTAAGAAATAAACCTTAAATAGGTTATATCTTGTATTGCTTTTCAAAAAAAAATATATTTAAAAAATGTAGATAATACACCAAATTTTAATGTGTTATAAAAGTTTAACATTCACGCTAAAAATTTGCGAAAAAACTGAAAGATTTTTTCAATGAGCAAAGTGGTTTTATCTTTGTTGCTTATGCAGTATAATTTCAGAGAGATCGAAAAAAAATGGCAAAGCTTTTGGAGTCAAAATAAAAGCTATGAAGTTAAAAATGATTTTGCCAAACCAAAATGCTATGTATTGGATATGTTTCCTTATCCGAGTGGGTCGGGTTTGCACGTAGGTCATCCATTAGGTTATATTGCCAGCGATATATATGCCAGATACAAAAGATTAAAAGGCTTCAATGTGCTTCATCCTATGGGGTTTGATGCTTTCGGATTACCCGCTGAACAGTATGCTATAGAAACAGGACAGCACCCTGCTATTACTACGGAACAAAATATAAACCGTTATAAACAACAGTTACGAAATATTGGATTTTGTTATGACTCTTGTAGAGAAATCAATACTTCTGATCCAAACTATTACAAATGGACACAATGGATATTTTTAAAACTTTATAATAGCTGGTATAATCGCAATACTCAAAAAGCAGAACCTATTGAAAGTTTAAAACAAAAATTAATTCAACAATTTCCTGATTTTAGTAATGCTGAATTGGAAAATGAATTAATGAAATACCGACTTGCATATAGGGCTGAAAGTTATGTCAATTGGTGTGAGAGATTAGGCACCGTTTTGGCAAATGATGAAGTCATCAACGGAGTTTCTGAACGTGGAGGATTTCCGGTCGAAAGAAGAAAAATGAGTCAATGGTTTCTTCGTATTACCGAATATGCTGATAGGCTTTTAGATGGTTTAGAAAAAGTTGAATTTCCTGAAAGCTTAAAAGAAATGCAGCGTAATTGGATAGGAAAAAGTATAGGTGCAGAAATAAATTTTGAAATTAAACAATCGAACAAAAAAGTAAAAGTTTTTACAACAAGACCTGACACTATTTTTGGTGTTTCCTTTTTAGTAATGGCTCCGGAGCATGAATTAGTTGATGAATTAACTACTGCTGATTGCAAAAAATATGTAGATGATTATAAAAACTATGTTTCTTCAAGAAGTGAAAGAGAGCGTTTAGCTGAAAATAAAAAAATTAGCGGATGCTTTACGGGGGCTTATGCAATACACCCTTTCACAAAACAGGAAATTCCTATATGGATTGCCGAGTATGTTTTAGCAGGGTATGGTACCGGTGCTATTATGGCTGTCCCTGCCGGAGATGAAAGAGACTTTCATTTCGCACAACATTTTAATTTGCCGATTCCTGCTATCTTTAAAGGTCATGAAGAACAGGATGTTTATAGTGATAAGGATGTAAGCTATATCAATTCCGATTTTATAAATGATTTAAATTTTGAAAAAGCAAGTACCTTAATTCTTGATAAAATTGAAAAAGAAGGTATTGGTAAAAAGAAAATCAACTATAGGATGAGAGATGCCGGTTTCAGTCGCCAACGATATTGGGGTGAGCCGTTCCCTATTTATTATGATAACGATAATATACCGCATGCACTTCATGAAAGTGAATTGCCTTTACACCTGCCATTTATGCAATCTTATAGTGCCGGTCCAAATGGAAAAGGTCCTTTAGCCAATAACAAAGAATGGATAAATATTCCGCAAGGGATAAGGGAAACAGACACTATGCCGGGATACGCAGGAAGTAGTTGGTATTATCTTCGTTATATGGACCCTCACAATGATAAAGAATTTTGTGATAAAGAAATTAGTTCATATTGGAATCAAGTAGATGTTTATATTGGAGGTGCTGAGCATGCAGTAGGCCATTTGCTTTATTCAAGAATGTGGTGTAAAGCATTATATGATTTAGGATATATTCAATTTGACGAGCCATATAAAAAATTAATCAACCAAGGGATGATACAAGGGAGTAGTCGTATTATGTATCGAATAAAACAAACAAATACTTTTGTTTCACATGGTCTGAAAGACCAATACGAAACCGATGAAATGTATGTTGATTGTAATTTTTGTGATGGTGTTTCATTAGATATTGAAAAGTTTAAAAAATGGAGAAGTGATTTCAACAACACTACTTTTGTTTTAGAAGATGGCAAATACTATTGTGGTGCTTTGGTTGAAAAGATGAGTAAACGATTATACAATGTAGTAAATCCTGATGATGTTATTGAAGAGTTTGGAGCCGATACATTCAGGATGTATGAAATGTTTTTAGGCCCTTTGGAAATGAGCAAGCCATGGGATACTAAAGGAATTGAAGGAGTACATCGTTTTTTAAAAAAATTATGGAAACTCTATATTGATGAGCAAAATGGAGTATTGATTACAAACGAAAAACCAACATTCGATGAGCTTACCATATTGCATCAAACTATAAAAAAAATATCACATGGTATTGAAAATTTTTCATTAAATACTGCAGTCAGCCAATTTATGATTTGCGTAAATGAGTTACAAAAACACCAATGCAATAAAAGAGAAATTTTAGAACCACTATTGATATTACTCACTCCATTCGCACCACATATTTGTGAAGAATTATGGCATTTGCTTGGTAATAGCACTTCCATTTTAGATGCAAGTTATCCGGTGTTAAATGAACAATATTTACAAAAAAATGAATTTACTTATCCTATAGCCATAAATGGTAAAACCAGAACCGAGTTGAAATTTGCTATTGATTTAGCACAAGAAATTATAGAGCAACAAGTACTCTCTGATGAAATCGTAAAGAAATGGCTCGATGGAAAATCACCTAAAAAAATCATTTTTGTAAAAGGACGAATGATTAATGTAGTGGTATAAATTAAGCTTAAAATTTCAGCATGAATAACAAAATTAAAATCATTGTCTTACTTGTTCTTAATGTATTAATTTCGGTTCATGCTATTTCGCAAAGTCTTATAAAAGGGGAAGTAAGAGATTTTTCAAATGACAGTTTAATTAGTAATGTAAATGTAAAAAACATATATACTAAACAGGGTATGACGATTAAAGACGATGGGCTATTTGGTATTTATGTTAAGAAAGGTGAACTCATTGAGTTTACAAAAGTGGGATATGAAACAGTAAGAATAAGAATACAAAATGAAACAGAGCCTTCCTATTATAAAATCGTTTTAAAGAAAAAGCCAATTGAACTACGTGAGGTTGATATTAGAGGGAAACCGTTAGATTATAAATCGGATAGTATTCGCTATCGAAAAGTATATGATATTGTTTTGCGAAAAGAAAAAAAAGACGAAGTCAATATGAGTAGTATGCCTTTAGCCATGCTAAGTAAAAAAAACAGAGAAGAATGGGCTTTTCAACAGATGTATGAAAAATGGGAAGAAGAAAAATATATTGATTTCGCTTTTAATGATAAATTAGTTAAAAAAATAACTTATTTGGATGGTGATGAGTTAAAACAATTTATGAAACGATATAGACCATCTTATGAATTTTTGCGTACAGTATCAGAATATGAATATTTGAGTTATATCAAAAATTGCTATTACGATTTTAAGAATAATTCTTTCAACAAAAATTAATAATAAGCATGTGAATACTGCTCACTCCAATTAATTTTATTACCTAAATGACCAATACCGAAAAGTTGATTGAGTGCAAAATTAATTCCAATCTCATTATATGCACCGGCTATATGATAATACGATTGAGCGTAGTGAATAGTAAATTTATTAAGATAGATACCAGCTCCAAATGAGAATCCGGAAACACCTTTTTTTTCACTTAATGCCAGTTCGCTCCTTCTTAAATGATTATAGCCGGCACTGATTTCTATTCTCTTCCCTAAATTCATATCTAAAGCAAATACAAAATGACGGAATAACTTATCCGTAAAGTAGTTTTTCTCTTTTGTTGTATTATTTCCACCAAAATCTAAAATATTATCGGTATGGTCAGCGGGATTATCATAACGTATATCCCATTTATAAAGATGATGAGCCAAAATACTCAATGCAAAAGGAGCTTTTTTAAATTTTTTCACGATACCAATTTGTAAATCCAATGGCATTGGCTGTTGCCCGATATCTTTAGAATATGTCTTTAGTTGAACACCGGCATTTTTTACAGCAGCTCCCATGTACCATTGTCCATTCGTATCTGCAAACACAACACCCACATCTCCCAACAAGGCAATTGACTTTTTATCTAACAGTGAAGAATGAGCATATTTTAAAGTTACACCATATCTCCATTTTTCTAAATATTGTTTTGATGCAGTAAGTTTTACGCAATAATCAGCAGCTTTTTTATCGCCATAAATATTTCCAATATTATCAGTTAATGTAAAATTACCATAATCTACATATTGAATACCTAATCCAAGGGTCGTTTGTAATGAAGGGACATAATGAGCATAATAAATATTACTCACTTTAGTACCTGCATAATAAATATTATAGTTTAATCCTAAGTGAGTATGAAATTCCGGTCTTAGCAAAGCCGGATTTGAATTGCTAAGCATAATATCACTGGAAGGGTTTATGACATTTACCCCTCCCAATGCACTGATATGAGGGCTTTCAGACAATCTCAAAAATTCAAAAGCATGTTCTCCTCCTATTATTTGTGCTTGTAGTTTTATGCTTACTATAATTAAAAAAAATATTTTAAATAACAGTTTCATTTTACTTTTAACGTATATTGCTCAAATATATTATTAAAGATAAATCAAATTACATTTATTTCCTTTTTAGATGGCAAAAAAAAGATATATACTCCATTTAATTATTATGACCTCAATAGCATTGGGGCTTTTTTTATGGAGAATGAACCAATCCAAACAACTTATAACTTACCCAAGCTTCGGCATAAAGATACCTACAGGTTATGAGATTCACGGTATTGATGTTTCAAGATATCAAAAAGAAATAGATTGGGAGCAAGTAGTTAAAATGAGGGATAAGGGACAAAAAATTTCTTTTGCTATTATAAAATCAACGGAAGGAATTACTTTAAAGGATCCTAAATTTGATTACAATTGGAAAAAATCAAAAGAGAATAATATCATACGAGGAAGTTATTTTTACTTTCACGTTAATCGTGACCCCGAAAGGCAAGCTCAATTTTTTATTGAAAATACCAAACTAATTGCCGGTGATTTGCCTCCTATTATTGATATCGAAAAATCGCATGGAATGTCAGCCGACAAAATAAAAGAAGCACTTAAAAAATGTATTTATATTTTAGAAAAAAAATATAATCAAAAACCTATTATTTATACCGGAGCAAATTTTTACGAAACATTTTTAGGCAATGAGTTTAGCAATTATCCTTTATGGGTTGCACACTACGAACAGCCTTATGCACCTCGTATCAATAGAAACTGGTCAATATGGCAACACAATGAAAAAGGAAGAGTTAATGGAATTAGGGGTCATGTCGATTTTAATGTCTTTAATGGTAGTCACAGCGCATTAATAGCATTGTGTTTATAAAAAAAACCGTACCAAGTTTAATTTAGTACGGCTTAAAAGAAATAAATTTAAAAAATTTATTCGAGTGTTATCTTCCCGTTTTGCACTGAACGATTGTCCAAATTCAAGTTATAGATATAATTCCCACTTGGCAAGTCTTGTATATCTAATACGTTTAATTCTTGCAGAATAGGATATGATTTGATTTTCTTACCTTGTATATCAAACAACTCAAATTGATATTTATTTTTATCATTTGGTTGTAAATTGACATGTAGTTTATCTGTAATTAAAGTAGGATAAACATTCGCTTTTTTCTCTGATAAAATGTATTGAGCAACTCCGTTAGGTGCAGCAATTTCGATATCATCAACTGCTATCCATGTGCCACTATTTAAACCTGTAAAATTTCCGGAAGTATCTATGTCGAAATTTTGGCTGGAGGATATCAAAACTCTTAATTGAGTCGTTGAAAAATTAGGATTATACCCTTTGAAAGGTAATGTTATTTGTGTAAATGTATTGATAGTAGCTCCTAAAACCGTATCAGCATAGCATACCAAGCTATCTTCTCCATCTGAATTATCTAAAGCCAATATTGATATAATCGTTGAATCTCCATTTACAGGATTGTTTTTTACCCAAAGCGTTGCATAAACCGGGTCATACAAACAAGGTGTACCACCAATAAACGAAAAGCCACCATTATTCATATCTACATTAATCTTTGAATTTGTTGCCATACATGGCATAGGTCCGGCATTGATAACTCCTGTTATAGCATCTTGATTTTTTGTTTCAACTTTTAATGCTGTAGCAGACCCACCTGCACCGGGTTGCTCTTTGGATACTTGTGCTACAAACTGCCCCGTAGGGTTTGTCAAAAAGCCAAAGGTACAAATAATCGAGTCTGTTGCATTCCATCCATTTGGAATTGATAAAGGAGTTAATCCCCCATTAAAGTTGTGCCAACTCTCAAAGTTATTCAATAGTTGTGCATTAATTGTATAACTAAATACAAACAAACATAAGGATAATATTAATTTTTTCATTTTTTTATGAATTTATAGATTTTAAACATAGTTGTATTGCTTCAAAATTCGGTAAATCACCGGCATTTTCAAGTACTTCGGCATATTGAATTTTACCTGCTTTATCTACAATAAAAGCAGAACGTTTACCCACTCCTTGCATATCAAACAAAAAGTTATCATAAAGACAGCCATAGGCAGTTGCTACAGTTTTATTAAAATCTGAAAGCATAGGGAAATCATAATTATTATCCTTTTTATATCTGTCTAAAGAAAATAAAGAATCTACAGAAATTCCTAGAACGACAGCATCTAAAGAATTGTAAATATTCATATTATCACGGATAGAACAAAGTTCTGTTGTACAGGTTCCTGTAAAAGCCAGAGGAAAAAATAGAATTAAAACATTTTTCCCTTTAAAGTCTGAAAGCGACACTTTGTTTTTGTCAGTGTCGTATAAAGTAAAATCAGGTGCGTCTTGTCCAATTTGAATTGCCATATTAAATGTATTTTATTGTCAAAAGTAAAATTATAATTTAATGAAAACAAAAAAACATTTGTGGATATCCAATTTTGAAAATATTAATACTTTTCTATATTATTGCTTAGAATTACTTTAAATTAATATTATTTTGACTGAGCAAATTATTAATCTTGAAACTATTAATCCCATCGAATTTTTCGGAGCAAATAATAATAAGTTTGATTTACTAAAAAAGAGATATCCTTTATTAAAGATATTATCAAGAGGGTCTTTTATTAAACTGTCCGGGCAGGCAAGCGAAGTAAATCAAGCAAAAGAAAAAATTGAACAAATCGTTCAATATTTAGAACGAAACGGACATCTTTCCGAAAATTATTTTTCAAAAATTTTAGGTAATGAAGATGGCTCCATTGATGAAAATCTAATGGATGATATAAACAATGATATTATTGTTTTTGGCCAAAATGGCAAAATAGTGAGAGCTAAGACAGCCAATCAAAAATTATTGGTTAAAAGTGCCGAAAATAATGACATTATATTTGCTGTAGGTCCGGCCGGTACGGGTAAAACTTATACAGCTGTTGCCTTAGCAGTGCGTGCTTTGAAAAATAAATCTGTCAAAAAAATAATTCTTACAAGACCGGCGGTAGAGGCGGGGGAGAGCTTGGGGTTTTTACCCGGCGATTTAAAAGAAAAAATTGATCCCTATCTCAGACCAATTTATGACACTTTAGATGATATGATTCCTCCAGACAAACTTAATTATTATATGACGAACCGTATCATCGAAATCGCACCTCTTGCTTATATGCGTGGTAGAACATTAGATAATGCCTACATTATATTAGATGAAGCTCAAAATGCAACTGAACTTCAAATTAAAATGTTTCTAACTCGTATCGGTCCCAATGCAAAAGCAATAATTACAGGAGATTTATCACAAATTGATTTACCTAAAAATCAAATTAGTGGCTTAGGAAAGGCAATCAGAATTTTAAAAAATATAAAAGGCATTACGCATATTGAATTAGATGGAAATGATGTAGTAAGACACCGATTGGTAAAAGAAATTATTAAAGCTTACAATAAAGAAAACGAAATTACTAGTAAAAGTGAAGATAAGAATAATGGCAAGTAAAAAGAAGTTTATCTACAAAATACTTTTTTTAGCTTTTGTTATTGTTTCTTGTAATAATAATAAAATAAATATAGAGGGCACTGCTATTAATAAAAAGATACCTATTGAAACAAATAATAAATCGCAAAGCAAAATAGATAGTGCAAAAGTTTTTTTGCGAAATGGTGATGTTGTTTTTCGAAGAGGGAATGATATTATCAGCCGTTTATTTACCGAATTTAATTTAAAAGACAAATCATTTTCACATTGCGGAATTGCATTTGAAGAAAATGGGAAGTGGTATGTATTTCATGCCATCGGAGGCGAAGATAACCCTGATGAAAAATTGAGAAAAGAACCTTTTGAAAGTTTTGTTACTCCAAAAGATAATTTGGGATTTGGAATTTGTGATTTTTCATTTAATGATAAAGAAACTAAAGTTTTACATAAAATTGTTGACTCTTTATACATGAAAGAAATACCATTTGATATGCAATTTGATTTAAAAACAAACAATAAATTATACTGTGCCGAGATGGTTGCCAAAGCCATCCAATTAACTTTAAATAATGACAGTTTTTTTTCAAAAAATAATATTAAAGGATTTTTATTTTATTCTACAGATAACATACTCACTCAAGAAAAAGCTAGAATGATATGCAAGATTAATTATTAATAAAAAATTGAGTTATCTAAAATGTGACAATTTAATATACTAATTAGTTATCATTTTTTTTCTAATTCTTAATAAAAAGATTATTTTTGCCCATTAAATAAAAAAACAAGATGAAAAAATTATTACTATCTATTATTACAATTGCAACGTTTTCGTTGGCTTTCATAGGTTGTGGCTCAAAAGAATCTCCGAAAGATGTTGCAACTGAATTTACAAAAAAATTAAATGCTTTCGATTTTGAAGGAGCTAAAAAATTAAGTACTCCAGAAACAGTAAAAATGCTTGAAATGTTATCTACTTTTTCTGCAATGATGCCTGATTCTTTAAAAGAAGAAGCTAAAAACTTAAAAGTAGAAGCAAAAGATGAAACTATTAATGGAGATGAAGCTACAGTGAATATTGCAAATGGAGATAAAGGAGTAGAAAAAATTTCTTTGAAAAAAATTAAAGGGAAATGGTTAGTCCACATGACAAAAGATAATATGGGTGGTGAAGGTGCAGGAATCCCAACTGAAGAAGGTGAAATGCCAACTACTGATGACTCATCCGCAACAGTTCCAGAACAAGCTCCGGCTCCAACTGAATCTCAAGACACGACAGTTCATTATTAAAATATAAATTTTAAATCTTTTTAAAGCTGTTCATTTATCGAACAGCTTTTTTATTTTTACATAATATAAAATAATGACAAAGCTTTCTGTAAATATCAATAAAGTGGCAACTCTTCGTAATGCAAGAGGTGGTAATAATCCTGATTTAATTCAGTTTGCAATAGACTGTCAATCATTTGGAGCCGATGGAATTACCGTACACCCAAGGCCGGATGAAAGGCATATCAGGTATGATGACGTTAGGCAATTAAAAAAAAATATAACAACAGAATTTAATATTGAAGGGAATCCCAAAGAAAATAAATTTATTGATTTAGTAATAGAAACGAAACCTCATCAAGTTACTCTCGTACCGGACGAACAAAATCAAATAACATCTAATCATGGTTGGGACACTAAAACGAATAAAGCGTTTTTAAAAGAAATGGTTGAACTGTTTTCAAAAGAAAATATCAGAGTGTCCATTTTTGTTGATCCTATTGAAAGTATGATTAAGCATGCCAAAGATACTAATACACACAGAGTTGAGTTATATACGGAAGCTTATGCCAAACATTTTCATGCCAATAAAAATGGAGCCATTAAAGATTATATCCATGCAGCAATATTAGCTAATGAACTCGGAATAGAATTGAATGCAGGTCATGATTTAGACTTACATAACCTTTCTTTTTTTAGCCAATCTATCCCTTATTTGAAAGAAGTTTCAATAGGTCACGCATTAATTGCTGACGCTTTATATTTAGGCATACATAACACAATTCAAATGTATAAAAGATGTTTAATTAATCAGTAACCAAAATATGCTTATTCAAAAAAACAAATCTTTATTACATTACAACACATTTCACATTAAACAAAATGTAGAGCTTTTTGTTGAAATAAATAATGAATCGGAGCTTATTGACTTGATAAATGATAAAAACTTTTCTGAAAAAAATAAATATATTTTGGGAGGTGGAAGTAATGTTTTACTTACCAAAAACTTAAATGGCTTACTCCTCCACAATAGATTGAAAGGAATAAAAATTTTAGAAGAAAACAACGAACATATAGTTGTTCAATTTAATTCCGGCGAAGTTTGGCATGAATGTGTTATGTGGAGTATAAATAATAATTTGAGTGGTATCGAAAACTTATCTTTAATACCCGGTACAATAGGAGCAGCTCCCATTCAAAATATTGGTGCTTATGGCGTAGAATTAAAAGATGTTTTTCATCATTTGGAAGCTATTGATTTAGCAAACGGAGAGAAAAAAACATTTACTTTAAATGATTGTCAATTCGGATACCGTGATAGCGTTTTCAAACGAAAGGAATCTAAAAAATATTTTATTTTAAATGTTGTTTTGAAACTAAATAAAATACATCATTTCAAACTTGAATATGGAGATATCAAGAAAAAAATAGAAGAAGATTTTAAAGGAGTTGTCAATATTAAAAATATAGCTCAAACAGTTATAAATATCCGTAAATCAAAACTCCCCGATCCTAATGAAATAGGAAATGCCGGTAGCTTTTTTAAAAATCCCGTCATCAACTTAGATCAATTTTCAAAACTTCAAGAAGAATATAAATTGATTCCACATTACGCTGCTGCCGAAAATGTAAAAATCCCCGCAGCATGGTTGATTGAACAATGCGCTTGGAAAGGATTCCGAAATAAAAACTACGGAGTGCATCCCAAACAAGCACTTGTCTTAGTAAATTATAAAGATGCTACCGGAGATGAAATTTTAAATTTATCTCAGCATATAATTGATTCCGTTAATGAGAAATTTCAAATTCAATTAGAGCGAGAAGTGAATATTTGGTAATGTTATTTATATTCCCTTTTGATATTCATGATACCGGTATAATTATTTTTTCTGTTGTTGTTTCAACTTTTCTTGCTGCATCCTTTGAACCTCTTGCATCTTTTGCATAAACTTACTTTCCTTAGGTTTCTCGTTTTTCTTAGCCTGTATGTCAGCATGAATTTTATCCGAGTCGATAATATAGTTTTGAATTATAAATTGCAAAATCAAGGTAATAAGATTTGAAACAAAGTAATAAAATGTAAGCGATGCGGGTAGTTTATTGAAGATTCCCAAAAACATAATCGGCATAACAAACGGAATATATTTCATCATTGGATTACTTTGATCTGCCGTCATGCTCATACTATATAATGACATAAGCACGCTCGTAATAACAAATAAAATAGTAAACAAACTAATGTGATTACCATAAAATGGTATTGTAAATGGCAAGTCTAAAATGGAATCATAAGTAGATAAATCTTTTGCCCATAAAAACTTCTCTTGTCTTAACTGAATAGCATGTGGAAAGAATGAGAGCAATGCAAAGAACACAGGTAATTGCAACAATGCAGGCAAACAACCTCCGAGTGGATTTACGCCGGCCTGTTTATAGAGCTTCATTTGCTCAACGCCAAAAGTTTGCTTGTCTTCTCCATATTTTTCTCTCAATTCATCTATTTCAGGTTTAAGTGCTTTCATTTTTGCACTTGACACATAACTCTTATATGTAAATGGTGACATCAATAAACGTATGATGATAGTCAAAATCAATATTACAATACCATAGCTGGAAATAAATGAAGATAAGAAGTCGAAGATAGGCATGACGACCCATTTGTTGATATATTTTACAAAACCAAAAATGCCATAGCTAAGTGGTATTATTTCTTCTAATTCTTTGCCGTAACTTTTTAAGAGCTTATAATCATTTGGTCCATAAAATAATTCAAATTCAATTTGATCTTTTGGCAACAGCGTTAAACTTGAATGAAAATCTGATAAAAGTTTTGAACTGGTATCTTTATTTACAACAGGTTCTGCAGTCACTTCAGCTTTATTGATTAAAGGATTTGAAGTAATTAAAGTTGTATTGAAATAGTGTTGTTTAAAACTTAACCATTTTATATTTTCATTGAATGACTTTTCCTTTTTTTCTGTAATGGCAAAAAAATCATATCCATCTTTTTCAAGATTATAACAAACGTTTGAGTACATCTTTTGTGTTTCGATATCTCTTTCGGTCATAATAGATTCGGCGTTCCATTGCAGTGAATAATTTTGAGATTTGTCACTATTTATAGGTATTACAGTTATATGCATCATATAACTATTCAAGTCTAACTTATATGTTATTTGTGCTTGAGCTGCTGTATATTTAATTACTTTTTGATCGTCGGTTTTGGATGAATTAAATGTCAAATCTTTGGTTTTTATGGTATTCCCATCTGTAGATTTGAAAGAGTAATCCATTAGATTTTTTTTACCTTCAAATAAAACCAATGGCTTACCATCGAACGTTTTAAATTTTTTCAATTCGGCTTTTATTGGATAGGCACCTTTATTTGTAAATGAAACAATTAGCAAATCATTTTCGATTGTACTAATTTCTTCGGGAATGTTTGCTATTATTGAATTGCTATCATTTACCAATGCTTGATTAGAATCGGGTTTTGCTTGAAAAAGTAATGTGTCTTTTATCTCTGATTTATCTTGTGCAATAGAATCTTTCTGCTGTTGTTTTTGATATTGAATTTCTTCTTTCTGATTAAAATACATCATCCCTATCATCAAAACTAAAAGCAAGCCAAAGCCCATTATGGTATTTTTATCCATCAATTTATTGTATTTCTATTTTTTGAACTTGCAAATATAAGATAATCCCTATTGAATATTTTAATTTATTAGGATACTATCTATTAGAGTTGTAATATGTTTTTAGCTTTAAGTTATAAAGGTTTGGCTTGTAGTTTTCTAAAAAACTTAAATATGAAAAAAAGTGAAATTAATTCAATCAAAAAAATCATATTAAGCTCAATCTCAAAAGTATGTGTCGTCATAGTGTTACCACATATTGATACTAGTTCTTTAGCTGTCAATTCATATAAAAAAATGTAAATAACAATAGGCAAAAATACAATTGAAATGCTTGTAGGTAAAAACCACTTGGTAGCAATAGGTTTAGAAATAGATTCTTTATACATCAGAACAATGCCAATCGTAATAATGATTAGTAAATAAATTATACTAAATTTTAAAACCTGCAATTCACTATTGAAAATTTGAAACCTTCTTATTAAGAATATTGAACTATACAAAGCAGTTAAAATTCCTGATATTACGGCGCCAATTATTAATTCCTTAATTTGTAAAAATTTAAAAAGAATAAAACTTAAAGAAAAAAACATTGAAAGGTAAATCCAAGCCCAAACGGATTTATCTAATAAATTATTTAGACCAGTGCGATTTTTTAAATCAAAATAATTTCTATTGATATTAGCAAAAGAAGGCATATCCACATAATAATTATAATTGATACTTTTTAATTCTCTTCTTCCAAAACCACCTGCATCTGTATTCTCTTGTGATGTTTCTTGATAAAACTCTTTATCTTTATAATTAAAGAATCCGGTATGTATTAAAATATTTTTATCTAAATTTTGTTCCAAAACAGCTTTACTCATTTTATGAGGGTCTAATTGTTGTGCTACATTATATTTTTTACAACATTTAACAAGATTAGATAAAATTTCTTCGATTGCTTTTTGATCTCTGTCTTTATAAACTTTATGTATAGTAGGTGCAATTTCAATATATCCATGTTTATATGAACTATCATCAACTCCATCTTGAAATTCTTTTTTATAAATATCTTCTTCCTTTTTAAAAATATATAAATCATTAAAATTATAAAGAGAATGCTCTTCAATATTTTCTACCTTGCTTACATCAACGTAGTCCACTATTTTTTCAATCGAAGTGCAAGAATCTAATTGAACATTTTTTACATGACCAAATTGATATAAGTCTCCATCAAAATTCAAATAAGGCTCTTCATAATTAATACCATGTACTTCATCAATGTGATTCACTGTATCATATTGTGTAACAACATTGCTCAATTCTCTCAAAGGAAATGGAATCGGATATACTCTATTATCAATACGATATTGGGAAATATCATTAAACAAAAATGGATAAGCTAAGTTGATATCATCTACCATTTTGTTATGTTCTTTTTCCGAGAATATTTTTGAAAGTTTCACTTTCATACCAACTTCAAAAGAAATATTTACAGTAAGAAAAACAAATAATAAAATAAAAAGTAAAACAAAGTTTTTCCAAAAATACAAATGGGAAATTGGGTAAAAATTTTTAAAAGGATTGTGAGTAAAAAAGCGAAACCCAAAGTATATAAAAGCTATTAAACAAATGATTACATATATTCCAAAGGAAGAGTTACTGTAAAAAATATTCTTGATTGAAAACGATTGAAGTGTTTCATAATCCAAGTTGAAATAACCTAATATAAAATAAAACAGATGCAATAAAATTCCAATAATCAACATCCAGATAAAATGAGTATTCCATATTATTGGATATCTTTCTAAAAAAAATTTATTTATTTGATGATATAATTTCATAATAAAGGTTATTTTTTACTGATTAAAAAATCTTCTTGTTGATACCGAAATATCTCTGAAGTATTTTATTTGAATATGTTTATTTAATAATTGTTTTAAAAAATCTTCAGCTCTAATACCTTCAATTTCTATATAATAGTTGTTCCCTAAAAATTTCAGTTCTTTGTATTTTATGCCTTCCAATGCATTCAGTAATTCATTTCTATCATTTTCAATTTCAATTTCAACAACTAATTGCTGTTGTTGATTATTTTTTTCATTTTTTAAATTATTAAAACTTGAAGGCAAACCATTTTTAAGAAAAATAATTTCATCTGAAACCTTCTCAACTTCATATAATTGTTGTGAACTCAAAATAATACCCAAGGGATTTGATAAACTTTTACCCAACAATTTTAAATCTTCAATAATGAGTTGTTGTGACAAAATATCTAAATTAGCCAAAGGTTCATCTAAAAAAAGCACTTTTGGATTTCTTAGAAATGTACGTGCTAATTCAAACCTCATTTTATACCCGGATGATAATTCATTCCATTTGTGATTTCTAAAATTCCACAAACCAAAGCGAATCATCCACATTAATACAATGGTTTCGTTTTCCTCAGGCTTAATTCCATAGCACGTGGCAGTTAATTTCAAATTATCTTTCACGCTACCGTACCACTTAGGAGTTCGTTGCGGTATATAAGTCAATTTTGTTCTTAAATCATATCTATCTTGTCTGGGTTTTGTAAAAAGAAAATGAATTTTGCCCTCACTTATTGATAAATCATTTGCCAACATTCTCAATAAAGTTGTTTTTCCATTCCCGTTTTCTCCAACCAAGCCAATAAGTTGCCCTTCTTTGATTTCAAGATTAATTGGACCTAATTTGAACTTACTGTTTTTAAATTCCTTTTTAATCTTTTCAGCTTGAATTAATACTTTATTACTTTGAATTTTTGGAATAGTGATTTTTTTAATATCTTGTGCTAAGTCCTTTGCTTTTTGTATATATCGTTCATTATCATTTTGCTTTTTTTCTTTCCATTCCGTCATATCAATAAGCTTTTGAAAAACAGGTAGGTGAGCTGTATCCAATGCTGCGTCTGTCAAAATACGGAAGCCTAAATTTTCATTTTTTAATTCAAATTGACTGATGGCTTCTTCCACTTTCCGGATAAGTAGATCCATTTTATTTTAGTTTTAATAAAATTAAAAATAAAAATAAAGCTTCTTAAAAAATAATTAAATTTTGTCTTAATGTGTATTTTATAGGCTGAATCCTATAAAGGTTTTACTGTATGAATTTTTCTATTGTATTTCTTTTAGGAATATTATATAAATAGGGTTTTGAAGATTTGTTTTCTACTATTAGTCCTAGCTTTATTAATTCGTTGAGGTCTTTACTAGCGGTTTGTCTTACAATCTCGTGTTTATCGGTATATGTTTTTAATGTTATTGTATTTTTACTTTTTAAATATAGATACCCGATTAAATCCGCTTGTCTTTTATTTAAACCTTTACTCAAAAGCTCATAGGATATAGAATTAGCTTTTTTACGTTCCTCTAATTTTCTATCTCTATAATTTATTAATTTTTCAAAAGCGATTCTTATATTTTTAATACTGTATGCAATAAAATAATTCAAGTCATTGTCATCATATTCGGTCTTTAAAAAAGCTTTGTCGTATTGAGTTCTAGACTCCAATATTACTCTTGAAATTGAAATGTTTCTGATTATAGTATATCCTTTTTTCGATAAGTACCAGTAAAATCAAGCTCTTGCCGTTCTTCCATTTCCATCAACAAAAGGATGTATGAAACCAACAAGAAAGTGTATCATTGACGCCTTTATTATTGGGTGTATGAAATGCTTGTCATCATTAATGAAATTGAAAAGTTCTCCCATTAAAAGTTCTCCCTCTTTCCGGTCTGGTGGTATATGTGCCACTTCTCCGCCCACGTGGTCGGTTACATATACTTCACTTTTTCTAAATTCACCGGAACATTTTTCTGCATCGGTATTTGCAGTCATTATTTTATGAAGTTCCAGAATGATTTTGAAATCAATTTTTGAGTCTATGAATTCACTAATATATTCTATAGCCCGTAAATTATTGAAAATCATTTGCTCGGACTCATTTCTTGGATTTCTTCCACTTTTTAGCATTTCTCGGGCAACTTTAGTAGTGGTTGCTGCACGTTCGACTTGTGAGGAAGCAACAGCTTCTTCTATGAGAGAACTTCTAAAAAACTCATTCCTATCAGACGGTAAGATTGGATTCTTTTGTAATCCTCCTATTAATTTTAAATCAAAATCGTGTAAATTTTTGGAAATATGGGATGAAATTAAGTAGTTGAATTTATAATTTCAAAATTGGATATTCTCGTACTTTTAAAACCTATAAGATTTTATTAATGTCCAATTTTCTAGGGGTTCTTTAAAATGAGTACCTTTTTTATATTTTAAGTCATCCCAATAATAATATTTTTATCCAACTTATTTAAAAAATCGTCAAATTCTCCATTCCATATTTTTTGGAGATATTCAATATTTACATCAATAATTGGAGGCTTTTCTAATTACATATACAACATTGTTAAATTGTCGTTTAGAATTAACAATGTTTATTTTGTTTTGCAAATGTTTTTAAAAAAGTTCTGTCTATCGTAAGTCTGTCCAAAAACTAATTTTTCTAATTAATTAATCAAAAATAAGCAAATATTTTGGGATTTTAAGCCGATTTAAGCGAGGCTGAAAAAATATTTGAAAATATGATTTTGAAAATTTGGAGGATGTAAATAGGCTGAAAATGGCTTGTATGAGGTCGAAAAAATGAGAAAAGCTCTTTCAGGTACTTTTTCAATATTTCCGGTGATAGAATATTTGACCAACTTTGCGTTCAAACCGCATGTTGGCACTTCGCCCTTCTTTTCTGTTGTATTTATTGCCTGCCTCGTCCTAAAAAAAGTTTACAGATTAAAGATTAAATCCTATTATCAGTTTACAGTTGTTTTTTATTCCTGACATTGGTTTACAAATATAGTTTTTTTCTGATAATAATTCTTCCATAATTTCTCTGTTTTTAGTGGGTTTTGTGAATGATGTACTTGATTGGGTGTAAGGTTTTTTTAGTCCTGAAATGACTTTACTTTTTTTGTCCATTTTTACACATTTTTGTGTAAACCTATTTTAGGACAAGACAATATGCTTGCAAAATGCGTTGGCATTATTCATTTTCACTCTCCAAAATCATATCCAAAAATGAGGTCGGTTGAAGAAAGTAATTCGGATTTTCGTCAATCTTTTCTTTAATCAAAATCAAGCCTCCATTTGTGTATGACTCCATTGTTTGAATAAGTTGTTTTACAACCTCATCTTCCTCAATTTCGCCTTTTTCTAATGCAAGAATGTCTAATTCTGTTTTTGCAACTAATGCAATGAAAATGTTTTCTTGAAGGCTTGTAAAATCTTTTCTGTAAGAAGTTGTTGTCTTACTGCCCCAATGTTGAATGTGATGGCTGAAATCCGTTTTCTTTTCTCCGTTTGGAATTGGCGAAAATTCATTATTGTACAAACCTAAAAAGAACGCATACATATACAATTCATAGTTTGTACTAAAATGTTTTCCAAGGTTTATTTTCTTTTCGCCTTCCGCACCAAATTTCTGCGAAAGCGAAGTAAATAGCTCTTTGTGAACTTCACTATACTTTGGAATTTTGGTTTTCCATTTGTCAAATAAGTTTTCCATATTACAAAGTAATTACTTGGGTGTTAATTGATTTTAAATTGTTCGGGTCAAATGGCCTTTCCAATTTTACCCAAAACGCTTTGTTTCTTTTTACATTTTTAAATTCTTCTTTGATAGAAAGACTTTTGGTTTCTTTATCTGAGTAAAGAAAATCTTTTATCAAAAGGATTTTTTGATTGCCTGTTTCGTAAATCAAATTCAAGAATTGTTCTGTTTTGTTTTCGCCAAACGAAGATGTCGGTGCATCAAAAATCATTGGGAATTTCTCGGATTGAATTTCCGTTGCTAACTCTGAAATGGCAAACAAAATTGAAATGTGCATTGATGTAAGTAACGATTGATTCGGTTTGTAAAATGTTCTTCCGTCTTCCTGTAATTCAATATTAACAATCGTTTTGTTGTTTTTATTTAATCTCTCAAAAACAATTGTTCCTGTGAAAGCATCAATGTTGATCTGTTTGAAAATATTGTTTGATTTTGTTTCTAACTTTTCAATAAACGCATCAAATTTCTTCTCTTTCGTGTCTTTGAAAATGGATTCAATATCTCGTAAAATCTCTCTTGTTTTAATCAAGAATTTATTTGCTGAGCTTAAATCAATTTTATCTTTCTCTTCATTTTTTGCTTTTAATTGGGATTCAATGTCTTTTAATTTCGCTTCGTAATCAATTTGTTCTTTTCCTTTCTGTTTCAAATCTCGTTGCCAACCTGTATAATTTTTAAGAACATCATTTAGTTTTTCTTCTCCAATATTTGAGTTTCCTAAAACTTTTTCTCTCTCCGTTTTTTCTTTCTCTAACTGCTCATTCAGTAACTCTATATCTTTCTTTCTACCCGCATTAAATTCAAACAAATCTTTGATTGTCGTTCTGATTTCTCTAAGATTTTTCAAATTGTCTTCGTGGCTTACGCTCAAATTCACAAGTCTATTTGTATAGTCCTTTTTAAATAAAGGTTCACCATTGATTACTTCTTCTTGTTTCGATTGGCTTTGCAAATAGGTTTGCAGGCGTTCAAGCATAAAATTATACGCTTCTGAATCTTTCGGGGCTACACGATTACACACTTTACAAATTTCATCGTGAAGCATTTCTTCCATAACGGCTTTTGACGGAATATTATCAGGAAGCGGAACGGCATTATTCAACAATTCTGCTTTTGCCTTTCTTTCGCCCTCTTTAATTCCTTGTTCCTTATCAAACTCAGATTGTAATTTTCTTCTGTCAATACTTAACTGTTTTACTTTTTCCGCAAATTCTTTGTGAATTGGTTCAAAGTTTACTGCAATCCATTTTTCATCAAATAATGAAGTCGTATAATTTTCATCAATTCGTTTATTGGCTTCCGAGATTTTATCTTCAATGTTTTTTATTCTGTTGTTTATTGTTTCAAGTGCATCTGCATTATCAACATATCTTTCTGCTTCTTGAAGATTTATTTCTAACTTCTTGATTTCATCAAGCGTTGAATTTATATGGACTTGATACCTTTGTTTTTCTCTTTGAAGTCGGGCAATATCACTTCCAAGACCTTCATACAGTCTTTTGTTTTTACTGTCCGCTTTTGTTGAATCTTCAACAGCTTTTTCTGCTTTATCTCTTAAAAAGGCACCTTTTTCCGAATACTTATCGTAATGCTTTGCATCAGAAAACAGATTTATCAAATTGGTTAAAGCATCTTCACTTTCAAAAATATTCAGTTCAGATTCCCCTTTAAACATTGAGTATTTACGAATTTGAAAAGGGAAAATTCTGTCTAATAATCTTTGCCCATCTACTTGATTTCTTTCGCCTAATTTGTTTTCTTCAATACCTTCCAACATATAATTGGCTGTTGAACATTCATTGTCGGCTGTCTTTTTTACAGTAAACGACTTTGAAATGATTTTCTTTTCATCGTATTGCTCAACGGTAATAGCAACACGAACTCTAAAATCTTCTCCGATTTCTGTTTCGTTCAAGGTTTTGGCAGAAACTAATGAACTTAAATTGCTGTTACTGCCATTAAACAACCAATCAACAGCTTCAAAAAACTTGGTTTTGCCCTCTCCGTTTTCTCCCAAAATAATGTTTAAGCCGTCTGACAATTCAAACTCTTTTACACCACTATAACAGAGGTAATTTTCTATGGATATTTTTTTGATAATCATATTGCCTCGTTTAAAAATTGGGTTACTTGCTGTCTTAAAACTGCATCGGTTACAGGTGTTGTTCCGTCTAATCCTTCAACTATCAAAGCGATTGCTTTAATAATTGCTTTGTCTGAATTAAGTGCTTCACGAACCGTTGTTGGAATGTCCGAATCTTGCAATTCGTATTTTTCTGTTAGTAGCTCGTGATTCAGAAAACTTTTTAATATATCGTCTTTTCTTGCCATAAAATACGCTTTTAAATATCATTTAAGTTTAAACCATATAAGTCTAAAACTTCTTTCAAAGAATTGTATGTTTCGGTTTTGTTCATTGCCAAGTTGGCGAAATCAACAACACGCTCTAATTCTTTTTTTACTAAGTTTTTTTCCATTTCAAATGTACTTTCATTATTTGAAATTTCGGGAACAACCACTAAATCGTGAATTGTTGCGTGAATTTTGTCTTTATGCAAACGCAAAACTCGTCCACGCCTTTGAATGAATTGTCTTGGATTTCCTGTGCTGGCACAAAATATCGCTAATTCTGAACGTGGTACATCAACACCTTCGTCCAAACATTTCATTGAAGTTAAAACGTGTGTAATTCCTTTTTCGTAATTCACTAAAATTTCTTCTCGATTTATGGAATTTGACGTAAATTGTTTAACCATTACAGAATCATCTGTATTACTTACAACTCTTGTGTATTCGTTAATCAATTTGTTTTCATCTTCTGTTTCTTCACTGAAATCGTTGTATTCAAAATTTGCTACAACTCCTTCGGGAACGTAAACCAACGTAAATTTCAGGTTTTTTCTTTGCTTAAATTCGTCTTTTAAAATCTGTTGAAAAGCATCAATTTTATTGGTCGCTTTATGAATAATTCGTTTTCGTTCCAATAATTTTTTCTCAATTTCAGGCGAACTTTTAAAGTTTCCTTTTTCATCAAACAAACCCATTCGCAAAAGTTGCAACGAAATTTCTTTGTAACGTTTCATTTCCTCATCGGTCAATTTCACGATATGAGGAAAGTAGGTGTATTTACATAGGAAACCGTTATCTAATGCTTGTTGCATTGAATAAGAAACAATGTAAGGCGATTTATCATTGAAAAATTCTTCAATAGCTGTATTTCCTACTTCGTCAAATTTTCTATGTGGTGTTGCCGATAAGCCAATTCTTTTTTCTAAATGAATTGTCGGCAAAATATTCAAAAGTCCTTGAGAACCTAAATTGTGAGTTTCGTCAGCAATCAATAAAGTTTCTTTTGGAAGTTGCTTGAAAAAACTTTGAAATTTATCTCTTGAAAGTGAAGCATACGTTACAATTACGATATACGAAGTATCAATCAATTTACTTGCAGTATTGAAAAATGCAAGATTGTTTTCCCAATTTTCTTTTGAACTTACTGTGATAACATTTTTGAAATTGAACTTCGCACATTCCTTTTTCCACTGTTCTAACAAAGCTGTTGTAGGGACTACAATAATCGCTTTGTAAGTGTTTTCTTTTTTGTATTCTTCCAATAAGCAATTCAACGAAGTAATTGTTTTTCCTGTTCCTGTTGCCATTGCAAAAATGCCTTTGTAATTGTTTGCAACCCAATTTTGATAGGCTTCAATTTGATAAGGTCGTGGCGTTCCATTGTTTGGGAATCTTGGATTGTGAATTGCCTTGTCTATTTCCTTATGAAGTTTGATAATTGTTTGTTTTAAACGTCCATTCTTAATCAAACTCGTTTTCTTCTTCAATAATTGGTCTTCTTGAACAATCAACTCGTCCAAGTCTTTGTTGCCAAATTTATCTCTGATTGCAACTTCAATATCACTTGCAGAAAGGTACTCAACGCTATCATCATTTTCAGCAAAATAATCATCAATGATTTTCATTTGCTTTTTGATGAGTTTGTTTGAACGACCATTTTCCCAACTCAAAAACGCTTCTAATTCTTCCAAATTTTCAGACAAACCGTTTAATGTGAAATTACAAGATGCTTTATAGCCAATGCTATTTTCTCCATCACTAAATACGCCCGATTTGTAATGTGCAATTCCTCTGCCGTTCTTCGGTTTTACAACTTTAATTTCAATACGTTTTTCAGCAATCAAATACGCCAAACATTCAAAGAAATGTGTATCGTATTCGTCCAATATTCTGCCAAGCGTAACAATATCTGTTAAATCAAAAACCTTGTTTGTGTTCTCGTTCAAGCCTTTTTCAACAACCTCTTTGTCTTTTTCGGAAAGCAAATGATTGATGACCATTCGCATTTTCCCGCCTTTGCTGATAAAAGTTGCAAAACCAACAGAAAGCAAATTGATAGCTGCCGAGCTGAAATATCCCAACAACAAATGAAATTCGGAACTATTTGCCAACCCTTCCAAATAGAACTGCATAGGCTCGTTTTCTGAACCTGTTTTGTAACTTTGCGAAGTTTAAAAATGTAATTGTTATGACTAATTCACAAGAATTTCCAGAAGCGTGGAAAGTATATATTGATTGTGTTCGGAAATGGGAAGAATCAGATTTAGAAAAATATCCTGAAGGTTGGAAATACGGTATTCCTAATCCCAAAAACCATAGTGAATATTTATACTCTAATTGTCCGGGTAAGCTTTTTATTAAGTTTAAAGACTTATTTTATGGTAGAGATGAAATAAAGGAATTTAGAAAATTCTTGTGGGAACTTGAGATGATGGAAGGGAAAATTTCATCAAGTGAGTATCAAGCAAACGTTGATTTTATTAATCGTTTTTAAGTTAAATTTAAAGCAGACTTGTATTGAGAAATTAACCTCTCTGTTTTCTCTCAAATGATTTAACTGTTTGACAATTCAAACTCATTAACATCGCTTTGATACGTTTCAGAGCAATTAAACATTTGAATATTGAGTTTTCATTAATGCAATCTCTTTTTGAACTGCTTCGTTCTGCTCTTTCATCAGTTCGGCAGTTACTCTGTATTTCTCATCTTGGTCAAAGAATTTGAATTGCGGATTATGAAACAAATCAATTACTTCATCATCGCTCCAATTTTTTTGCATAAAAGCCGCCATTTGATGAATAATCAAATCTTTCATTTCAGATTTGTCAAACGATAGTGATTTTGTGTTTTGCTCTTTCATACTAATTTCCTCCTATGTAATCTTTTGGTAAATAATTTGGGTTACGGCAAGGGGTTTCTATTGCGTAAGCAATTGCTTCTTTTTTAGACCAATGTCTTACAGTTATGCTTTCGTCATTATCTTCAAATGAAATCCATTCGGGCAACCTGAAATCATTTTGTTCAACAATAATTCTACCATTAAACCACCATTCGCCAATTTCAATTTGTACGGGCTTTTTGTTGTCAAATAAATCTTTCATACTGTCAAGTTTAATAGTTTTGTTTATTAGGAATTACACCACGAACACCGCCTCTCGGATTTTCTACATCATTTTTATAACGTGGAATTAAATGTATATGAACGTGCGGAACTGTTTGTCCTGCTGTTTCATTGATGTTTATCCCAACATTAAATCCATTAGGCTTAAATTTCTTTTCTATAATTTCTTTGACTTTGTTAAGCATAAAAACACAAGCCGATTGTTCTCTAAAGGTCAAATCAAAATAATTTGCACAATGTTTTTTAGGAATGATTAAAGCGTGTCCGTCATTAACAGGGAACTTATCATAAATCGCATAAGCCGTTGCGGATTCAACAATTAATTCTCTTTCTAAATCGGGATTACAAAATGGACATTCTAAATTTGCCTTGTGTTTTATTTGATTAAAATGTTTGTATTCGTAAATCTCACAATTTTCGTTTTTGAAAAATGATTTTGAATTTAAAACAACATTGCATTGATACGTTTTCTTTTGATGAATTTTGTGCATTCTAAAACCTTCAAATTGTAAATCTCGTCTAACAGCAATATAAACTTTTCCTGTTGGTTTTACTAATTGCGAAAGTTCCATTAAAACGGTTGCTTGTTCTTCGGGGAGCAAAACATTCAACACATAAAAACAAATAATTGTGTCAAATTTCTCTTGTGGATATTCAGGAAAATAGTGCTTATCGTAGCCTGTAATGTTTATCCCTTTTGCTTTTAGCAACTCAACATCTTTCCCAAAACCGCAACCGAAATCCAAAACATCGCCAACCAATAAATTTTTATTGAGCAAAAGTTTTGCAGGAAAAGACATAGCATCTCTTTCCTTTGCAGTTAAATGATTATATGGATTTGACTTTAAATTTTCCATTCTTCAAAACCACGTTTAGAAATTAAATAATCACAACTACTTTGCAGTTGTTTTATTCCTGTTTCTTTCCAAGAATTAAAAGCATTATTCCCAAGTAAGGCAACCTGAATTTCCTTTTTAAATCTTTGAGATTGATTTTCGTTTAAGATTTCCCAATAATCAAGGATTAATTCTTTTTGTTTTTCAATCAGTTCGGGGGAAGGAATTTTATCTCGTTTATGATTGTTCGTTGTTGAATTTGACGGCAATAAATTCCATAAATCATTATTTTTCCAAACAGAAAAAGGAATCAAATGGTCAATATCATACTTTACAATCTTCTTTCCAGTCCAAACACAATAAACGCTACCTTGTTTTTGTAAAATTTCTTTGTAAATACGTTTAGATTCTTTTATTTCTCTTTCGGTAATTGGACTCGTTAAAACTTCATTAAGCACTTTATGAATAGATAATTTTTCTCTTGAAGCATTCACGGAAAATTCAGCCCATTTGAAAAGAATAGAATCTTGTCCATTAATAAAACTACCTAAAATCTTAAACGCTTCGTAATATTCTGTTGGAATAGAAAATGTCCCAAAGTTTTGAATCAAAAACTCAATATCAATATTAGAATTTCCCTTTCGCAAAACTCCGTTTTCAAAATTGAAAATGGAATAATAATCGTTGCTTATTGAACGACCAATGTATTTCATTGGCATTTTTGTAATTGTATCACGAAGTTTTTTTGCTAATTCAAAAAAGTCACTATGCAAGTTTTTCGGGATGCCTTTATTCTTCAAATCGTTATAGAATGCTGAAAAACCGTTATTGCCTTTGTATGATGAGATTATTTTTAAAAAAGAATTTTCAAAAGCAAGATTTGTTTCTCCATTTATTTGAGGAATTATTGTTTTGGATTCTAAAATCGGGTAGTAATACAAAATCCATTTTTCAATAAGTAATCCTGTTGGAAAATGAACTCTATTTTCTGTAAAAGAAATGTAGGGTGAATTATCTTGGATAATATCAATAACTCCACGCAAGAGAGCAAATTTGTATGTTGTGGTTTTGCTATCTCGTTCAATGATTTTGCTGATATTATAAAAGACTTCGTTGTTCATTTAGGACGCTAATTTTGCGTTAGGGATTGAAGTGGAAATCCTTTTGTGAGGCACGAACAAAAGATTGGAACGGAAAGCCCGACCCGATAGGGGAACGCCCAAATACTTATTCAACAATGTTGTAACATCGTTTACTGCCGAAATTTTTTCACCTGCCTCAATTAAGGCAGTTTGAATATCTAAATCCGTTCCTTCAAAAAGAATATAACGTTTGCTGTGTGAACGGAAACGAATAATTTTCTTTGCTTCAAGATTTTTGATGATTGTGTTTGCATGGGAAACACCGCAAGCTATTTCAAGGTAATTACTCAAAAATTTTTCATCTAAAATTGAACCGCTTGCTGAAAAAATATTCAACAACCCAATTGTTTTAACGGCTTTTGAGTAATCGTTTATTTTTTCGTCAAACGCTCTTTCAACTTCTTCCAAGGCAGAACGGATTGAACTCCACGATGAAAAATCAGGATTGTATCTTGAAGTCAGGAATGAATAAAAGTTAAAATTGAGGTATTCGTAAACACAAGTCAAATTGTAAAACGGATTTTCTCGTTTGTTGAACTTGCTTAATCCTGTGTGGTCGGTAGATTCAAGAAACGAAAATAAAGAACGTTCGTTTTGTCCGTAGCGTTGCAAGGCAAGTGTAAGCGTATTTGCAGAAAGAATATCAAGCGGAAAAAGTTTTGTAGAAATCTCGTTTAAAAAATCTTTGTTGAAATTGAATGCCTTTGTATCGGCAGACAATTTTAAACACTTTTCAACTTGTGCTTTCGGTGCTTTGTTTTCAAAATTTTCGGCAACGTATTCAGAAGCCAAATACAAAAGTTGTTCAACAGGTTCGTTGAAAGTGATTTCACGAAAACGACCTTTAACTTTTGTCCATTCTTGTTTTTGTGTGCTTGTAAGTGAATAAGCATACGATTCAAAACTTTGATGAACCGTAGTAATTAAAACAACATTGTATTTTGGGTTATTGCAAAATTCGGCTAATTGCTGAATGAAATACAATTCATCTTCGGGATTGTGTTTACTTGCATACTCCAAAAATTTTCCAAACTCATCTAACAATAAAAATAAAATTCCGTTGTTTTTGCCCAGCGAATGATAACGATTGAAAATTTCGGATAAAATATTTTCGTGTTTGTTTTTGCTTGTCGTTACTTCAAAAATATCCGCAAACTGTTCTACGATTGAAGTGTAAGAACCAACGATTTTTACAAAATCAACTTTTGGATTTGCAAGAAAGTTTGTTTCAAAGTAACGCTTCTTTCCTCTCACACTTTGTTCAAGTGCCAAAAGGAACGAAGATTTCCCCGTTCCGTAAGTTCCAATAATGTTGAACGAACGAATTCCTTTCTTGAAATCGTTCACAATTTGACCTACTACCTGTTTGGCATTTGGCGTTGGGATATAATTAAAATCCCTTTCTGTATCCCGAAGGATATTGACCGATGTTGTGAAATTATTTGCCATAGTATTTGTCTAAAATTGAAAATGCGTTTGGTTTATTTTTAAACTGCAATTCTTTTATTCCTGCGTGGTCTGTAAACGTGATGTTTTTGTTATCGGTCACGATTTCAGAAATTTTGTTTGTCAGTCCCGAACGGTTCAATGCGAAGATTGAACCCGGACTGTTGTAATCATATTCCAACGAATTTAAGCTGATTGAATTTCCGTAATTCGGATTATCTAAAATTGAAAACAATAAAACTGATTCATCTAAATTATCTCTGTCGCTGTTTTCAATTTGATATTGTTTGTCTTTGTTTTTACCAACGGTTTTTAATAAGCCTATTTCTGCGAGAATGCCCGAAAAACTATCTTCTATATTATTATTTTCTTCTTCATTTTTGTAAGTATTTACAAAAACCATAAAGTCTTTTGAAACCGTATTTTCATTAAAACTCAATTCAGGATTTATTTCTTGAATCCGTTTCAGATAGTTTACAAAAACATCTTCCTTAAATAAGATTTTTTCCTTTCTAAATTCATTAAAAATGATGCTGTAAATAGAAGCCAATCCTGTTTTTACAAGTTGATAATGCAACAGCCACAAACTTGCTTCGTCTTCCAAAAATGGGTCGTAGCCATTTTCTGTGTCAAAAAGTTTTGTTCCAAATTCTGTTGGTTTGTCTTTGCCGTCAATGATGTTAAATGCTTTCAACCAATAGCGAATTGCAGAAACCATATTTTTACCGACACCAAGTCTTACAACCGCATCTTCGCTGTTGAATGATTGTCCTTCTTGCACAAAATCATATCCCTTTTTTAGCCAAAGTTGTCGGCAGTGAAAGGAATCGTGTCCTGAAAATGTATATTTTAATGTCAAAACTTCACTCATTATTTCATTGTTGGACTTATGCCAATTTACCGATTACAAAGTACGTCTTTTTTATTGAATTAAGAGTCTGTTTCTTCTTGTTTTTTACAAACTGCCTCGTCCTAAAAAAAGTTTACAGGTTAAAGATTAAATCCTATTATTAGTTTACAGTTGTTTTTTATTCCTGACA
>JBDHYI010000005.1:0-121159 GCA_039811265.1 Chitinophagaceae bacterium
ACCGAAGCCTCAGTTCAACAGAGGCTTAAATCGCTGCTTCGCTTCGCTACACGCGTTTAAGCCCTATATATTGGCAGTAGTTTTTTTATTTTGTCAAGTTTTTCGTTAATATTTCAAGTCCTTCATCTGCAACATCAACAACGTGAACTTTGTTTTCTTCTGTATAAAATTCTTTATAGTCTTGGATTAATTCATTCAAATTTATTTTGTTGTCTATAATTGTCTGCAAGATTTCAACTTTTTTTTCCATTGTTGTTTCGTTGTATTCGCTTGAATATGGGTCAAACAATGTTCTCAAAGTTCTATGTTTCCATAAATTTCCATTTGCAAATATCTTATCTATTTTTTCTTGGTAGTGCATATTATTTTTTAGTGATTTATTTTCCTTTTTATTTATTCTTGGATTATAAGTTGAAATTAAATAGTCTTCCAAAGATTTTGAAATTGAAAGTTCAATATTTTTATTATCAAAGTTATAAACTGCTTTTGGCTGTAACAGATATATTTCAATTTGTTCGCCTTGTAATAATAATTTTGTGATTTCTTCTTTAACTCTATTGTCAGTATCAATTAATTTGTCAAATCCATACCTATAACTTGAAAATCTTTCTTTAATTCCTTTTGTTGTTTCTCCTATATATAAAATTTCATTTTTTGTCTTAAAAACATATACTACATTTTCTAATGTTGCTTTTTCTTTGTCAATTACAAAATTGATTCCTTTCAAGTTTAAATGATTCAAAACTTTGTGAGATTTGAAATTATCATTTAATTCCCAATGTCCAACTTTCTCAAAATTTTTTATCCATTCCATAAACCATTTATGTTTTTTCTTGTGTGTTTTCGGTCTCTGTAAAATTACTGCCAACGGTTTGAGGGTAGAAGCAGTGCCGAGAAAGGTAGAGATGATGTGTAGCACTTATTCATTGCTCAAAGATAATTAATTTGTTGAGCATTTGAAATTCAGTCGGCATTGCTTTTCTACCCTCTGTTATCGGTTGCCATTTTGAGCGTTTTGTTTTAGGTTTTGGTTGTCTTGATGAATGATAGATGATGATGAAATTATGTACTGAAGTACAAGCTCTTTTTGCAGGTGTTGTTGGCGTTTCGCCCCTGCAAAATGTGCTTGTAAATGGAAGTCTCGAAGTGGGTCTTTTTTGTCTGTCAATTTGGTGTATTTGTCTAACTGAATTATGAGATAGTTGTAAATTGTTGGTAGGTTGCCATGCTTCAAAACGATATTGACATTAACCTTTTCTACCATGCCATTCATTGTTGCTTTTGCGCCATTAACCTTTTCTATCTTGCCATAAATTGTTACTAAATTGCCACAGATTGTTACGACACTGCCATAGATTGTTATGACGCTGACACAGATTGTTATGAAATTGACAGCCAATTTTGCTTATTTTCCATTAAAAAGTGACTTTTTGGCGCATTTATTAGTATTATAAGGATAGGTTGTTTTGTTGATGGCAAGAGTGTGAATGTTATTGTTTTGATGCAAATAATTTGTGTTTTTGAATTTTTGTTTTATTTTCATTGTCTAAATTATATAGATATGGCAAACGTTAATATTTTGGATTACCCTTGTTCGCAAGGTGATTTGTACTCGGCATTGGAAACTGCTTGGGGTAATTATGGAGTTCATTTGACTCGATTTACTGCTTTTAAAGCGTTGTATACATTGGCGTATAAAACTACTGCAATGACTGCAATTGCTACGGCGAAGGCAATGCCTGATGATGATGCTAGAAGTGGGGCAAGTGAGTTGTTACATATTGGGCTGGTGAGTATGGGAAATATTTGTACTCAAAATTTTCAATTTTTAAAATCGTATATTGATACTGCTTATCCTGATACGCAAGTGCAAAAGGTTCAGTATGTGATTGCTGGGCAAAATTATTATCGTGGTGCTACTCGTGGGGATTGGGAAGATATGGTGTTACTTAATACGAATGCGAAAAATTATTTGGCTTTGCCTGCGAATGTTACTGCTTTAACGGCTGGTAATAATATGCCTCCTGCATTTGTAGCAACTCAAAAAACGGCTAGTGATAATTTTGATGCTCAATATGCAAGTTTTAAATTGGCAGAGGAAACGAGTGTGGAAACTGCGGCGAAGATTAAGGCTAATAATTTGTGTTATCATACTGGTATTGCGATGATGAAGGATGCACAAGTTATTTTTATGAATGAGCCTGAGATTTTGACAAAGTTTGTGTTTAAGAATTTGTTAGATTTGATTAATCCGCCTGTGGCAGGGATTAAAGGAACAATTAAGGAAGCGGTTACAAATGATGTGATTGCGAATGCTACTGTTTTGGCTCAAAAAGATGGCGAACCTGCTGAGAATATTGCTGTGGATGTGAATGGTGATTTTGCAAAGCAATTGGCTGAGGGGCATTATAAAATTACTGTTGGTGCTGTTGGATATATTGACCAACTGTTTGATATGGATTTGAAATTGACTGGTTTGAAGACGTTAAATGTAGAGTTGGTGAAATTGTAAATTTATTTGTTGCTATTTAAAAAGGTGTGCTGTGGCGCACCTTTTTTTATTTTGCAAACATATGAGTATGTAATATAGATTCTTTAATACTTAATTATTTTACCCTTCTGATTTATTCTACTTTTTACATTTAAATTATAAAGTACTACAACATCAGTAAGATGCCCAATATTAATATTTTCTATCACTCTAGCACTTAAAAGTTGTTCGATTATTTTTCCAGATAAGTCATAAATGTAAAAAGAATACGTCAGTGCATTTGGATTTTCAATATGTATTGAATTGATGTCTGGATTAAATGAAATTGCAATTTGACTATCTAAAATATCGTAATTTTTGGTAGTTGTAATAAAATTTGAGCATCCTAAGTTAGTGCCAAAATTAATAAATGTATTATACTCTTGACAAATTAATTCAAAGACAGGGTCTGGTAAATTTATGCTTGGGTAAAACAATTCATAAGTCGAACCTATCCCTTCTATCCATGTCTTCGAAAGGTTGACATTATTTTTTGAATGAACATATATGTGTTTTCTAAGTATTGTATTTATTGAAATATAATTAATGGAGTCGACTACAACGGTATCTAAATATCCTACATTGTAAATTGAATTTATTGTATCACCAACATTTGCTGAGAAGTCATAAAGCAAAATGGTGGTATTGCTAATTGTATCAATTGTATAAATTTTTCTCGCGATAGTGTCATCGTATATATACCTATAAATATTACTTGGTGAATAGGTAGGATTAAGAACATATTCAATTTTCCAAAATTTATTGCCATTATGGTAATAGCCAGAAGTATCAAAAGAAAAATAACAAAAGCTTTTGGTGCTGAACATCTTCATCTCATTATACATCCAACGGGTATTACCAAATTGAAATGGAACATAGGATTGAGCTAGCAAAAACTTACTAAATAATAAGAAAATAAATATAAGTATGTACTTCTTCATAATGCAATTAGTTTATAGGTAAATGATTGATTTTTAAACATAATTTTTAGGTAATATATGCCATCTGTAAAATTTCGCAAATCTATAATATTTTTTGTGCCTGTTTGTATTTCATATCCTACTGGTGATAAAACTTGCCAAGTGTAATTTTTAAGTGTAAAGCTATTTATGAAAAACAACTTGTTGTGTGAAGGATTCGGAAATATGGTTATGTCGTTTTGAACTAGTTCCTCTCGTGATATACCAACTGTTACTGCACAATTTGGGTCTACGCAACCATTACTATCTACACTTAAAATCCAAGGTTGTGACGAAGCGTTCCATAGACCATTGTTTGACAACCTGGAACCGGAGCCAACAAGAATATAACCATTCGTATTTGTATTTCTTATTACATGATTCACTGTATTCCCTTTTTCTTCAATTATAGAACTATCATTTGGAACATTATGAAGTGCTTCGGTTAATAATTGACCATCATTATTGCACACTTGAAATTCAAAACCCTTACCTTTTATTGTTGATGGTTGCTTTATTGCTAGTATCATGGAAGAATTTGAGTTTCGGTTCAAAGCAAATTTGCCAGCATTGTATTCATCAACTGTCGAATAGCTTGTATCAGCTAATATATTTAGAAAAGTGTCCAATATCATATTTTGTTGATGCCAATGTTTTGTCAAAACATTACAAGTAGGGGAAAAACCTCCTGTGATTAATATTGTATTGTTTGATAAAAATGTACCACCATAAACAAAATTTTCATACGGTCTTAAAAAGGAACGATGTGTAATATAATTGCCTAGGGTATCTATCTTAATAATAAAACCTTCTAAGTAATTAGTACAAATGTCTGGATTAGTTTGAAAATATCCTGTTATGTAAAAATTTGAATTGTAATGAAATGCATCTGAAACTACTGTATTGTTGTTTGGAAATGTGTGAAAAACTTTTCTTTTAATTAGATTGCCATTTGTGTCAATAACAGAAAGACCTGCGGACTTAATCCAGTATCCATTTGCACTATCTAAAAAACTTCCAAACAAATAAATTTGATTATTAATAAATATAGACTTCAAGTAATAATCGGCGCTGTCATATCTTTTAATATTTATGAGTTTTTTCTCATATAAATTAAAATTGGTATCAATTTTATGAAGTTGATTTATACAAGTTCCATTAAATCCTACAGTGTCATTAATTAAAATTTGTGAAATGATGAAATAATTATTATTTAAATTTTGAAAAAATGTTGAAACTCCATTTTTTAATGAATCAAGGTATACGTGACGATCATATGTTGCTGTATTTGCATCGTATTGATCTAAAAAAATAGAAAATGTATTCCAATTTGCTTCTCCACCGAGTGCAATAATTTCTTTATTGTGATTAATCAGAACGGAGCCATATGTAGCTGCAAGACATGAATCACACTTTGCAAACTGACTAAAATAGGCCTGCCCCTGTGTAGTAGCTGACGCTACTACACAAAGAAACAGGCTTATATAAGTTTTAAATTTAAACATACTATTTCACCTTCATTATCTTGATGGTTTGATTTTGCTGACCAGTTGAGTATAAAGTTCCGAAATAGCTACCAATATTCCAATTATCGGTCGAGAAAGTTTTCTGTGATTCATTTTCGGCAAGTTTGTATTCTGCTATTGTATTTCCAATAATATCACGGATTACAAATGTTGCAGGCAATGCAGAATTTCGTTTTAATGATATTTCGTTATAAAACGGATTTGGATATACAGTAAACTCTGAACTTGCTGAACTAGTCATTTCGTTTGATTCACGACTACTATTTTGTGTCGGAGTTTCAGGGTTCATAGTTCTTACATTTTTATTGATGAATGAAAGTAACCCCTTGGCAACAAATCCACTTCGTGAATCATTTTCTGATAATAAATTTAATGATGTAATTTCAGCATCATTTAAATTGTATATTGTTCTACCAGCCGTTTGACTTTGTATTAAATTTTGAAATAGTGTAACAAAATCTATTCTATCTTGATTGGTTGCATCAGTAGGATATGTTACGTTTAATGCAGGATTCAGTTCGTCTCTGAGTAAAAGATTTGGTGTCGTTAGTTTATTTAACCATTCAGTTGCCTTTGTGTTATCATTTATGGAGTAATATAATGACACTAATAGCTTGGCTGCTTCAATTGAATTTAACATTTCTAAAGATCTAATTACCTTTTCTATTTCACCTAGTTCGCTATGATATGCAGCTAAATTAAGAAGTAAATTTTGTTTTTGATAACTGCTCAAATTTGACAGATTTACATTGTCTATTGTTATTGTTCCATTGCCTGTTGGTCCCAAAATTGGTGTATATTGATTGCACGAAATTGGTGCCCCAGGAGGTATTGCAAATGATAAATTTACATTTGGAGTTACACATAGTGGGTCTGGTCTAGTAGTATTATTTACATCATCAGAGTATAAGAACGGTGTGCTTAATTCTGAACGTATTTGATTTTTAGTACCTTGGTTGAAACAGCCATCAAGAAATTGATTCCTATTGTCTCCGTTTGCTATACCTTGGTCGTTTAGATAACCCCATGGTGATGCTGGATTAACATACCAATTGAGCTGATTACCTTTATGTTCGTTGCAAGTGTAATTTAGATCATAATTTCTATCCTCTGTTTGCACAGATACAGATTGATTTTCGATTCTGTTTTCTGCTACAACACAATTTTCAAACCAAGTTTCTGAATTCACTAATCCCATATTATTGTCCATTTGGTAAAGTAATCCCATTGGAGTCATGCTAATGCCACCAATTGGATTAACGCTGGAAATATTGTTGTCATGAATTTTAAATTGTGTTGAGCCTTTTGTGTATATGCCCCATGAATAAATTAAATTATTTGCTAAATTCCAGTAGCTTGATGCTGGTTGATTTTTAATAGTATTACCGGCAATTTTATCTCCATACTGATTAATAGAAGTTAAATTAATATGAACATTGTCTAACGTTGAGTTTTTTACATCAATATAATCCATTGGATCTAATGCAGATTCAGCCCAAACGCCTGCGTATAAATTCTCAAATTTACAATTGTACACATGATATTTTGCACCAAAAGAACCTATTGCAGTAGTTTTAAGAGTTAAGTCTGGTTGAAAATTTGCTGTGATATTTTCTTTGAATAAGCAATTTGTGAATTTTACTCCTTGAACATCCCAAGCAGTTACGAATTCAGGTCCCCATTGATTAGCTACATTATACTTGTACCCTTTAAGGTAATCGTCATTTATGAAATTGCAGTCTTTAAAATAGCTTACATTGTCAACTTCAATATTATATGGAGGTGGTAGTATATTGTGGTACTTCATAAATTCAATTGATTTTCTATTGTTTCTAAAAAGTGTATTATTTGATTGTATTATACCGCCTGTTTTGCCTGAAAATGCTGGCCATGATAAATCATTTTGATTATAATAAAAATCACCTGTTCTTATACCAATTATTGCATTTTCAATAACAGCATCATTTTTTGTTTCTACCTTACCTTGTTCAATTGTAGTTTGATTTTTAGATTCATTACCAAGTACAAAGATTCCATACCATAGTTTATTATCACATTCGCTTGTAGCTCTACCTCCATCAATAATTAGATGTCCTTTTTCCTTAACTTTAATATAAGCAAGTTCTTTTAAGAACACATCGCATTTAATTGTAAGTGTTGCATTAGATTCGATAGTTAAACTGCCTTTTAGATGTTTAGTACTATTCCAAGTTATATTTTCACCCGTGAATATAGTAATATCTTGTTGGTCATCTGTTCTGCAAATTACTTCATCCCTGACATATCTGGGGTTATTGGATTCGATGAAATAATTTATTCTTCCTAATTGTTCTGGTGTAAATGCACTAATTGGCTTAGGACAATAGCTCATATAATTATTGTCATAAAGGGTGCCACCTGTACCAGGCCATTGATAACATGTCACTCCAGATTGGTAGGTATCTGAACATCCATCAGACTCCCACGAATGATATAAATTTAGCAGATGACCTACTTCATGAAACATTGTACCTGCCCAATTATCAGTCCATTGTAACCCGTTATTCCAACCTTCATACATGTCTGAACCACAATAACCAGCATTAGTAGCCATACCCCAACCAGATGCTATACCACCTAAATCATTTAATTGCACATTGTCTTGAAAAAAAATATCAATAACTTCGGGTCCATGTATAGCATAATTGTTCTTAAGATAAACAGGGGACAATAGTCCACCCTTAACGTGTGAATACCAATAATCTGAGTTTGTATTAGGAACATTATTAGTATTATCCCACCAGTCAGAAAACCTATGAAAATATACGCCCTTATCATTTGGGTCATTCGGGTCCTTATATATTTCGTATTTGATCTTAATTGGGTGATTCGGATAACCATTACTAGGTGGTATTAGGGAAGGAGCGTTTTGATTTGCAAATAAATTACATTTATCTATTAGATCTTTTGCAAATTGGTACCCTGTATTCCAAGTATCATTTAAGTTAAAACCTGTTGTTTCTGTTAAATTTCTTGGATTCAAAGGGTCATTTGTTAGAAAATAGTGAATGTTAACTTTGATAACTTTAGTTGGGGTATGAGAGTAATGATCTTCATCTGGAATGTAGTTTAAAAAATCATTACAAATAGCATTATTCTGTGGAGCGAAGTTTACAGGTGGATTGGTTGGAGTAGGCATAAAACAATTTATATTCTGTGCTTTTGAAATGTTTGAAAGAAAAGTGCAGAGCACCAAAAGAATCAAATTCTTTGTGTTGTGGTTTATCATTTTGTTTAAAATTTAATGTTGAATAATATTTGAATGTAGGATATGGACAATGCTAAACTACACATCCATGTAGTTAGTTTTAATTGTCTTTTTGTGATGAATAAGGTTAAAAAATGTAGCTCTTTTATTTTTGCTTGTTGTTTGTTTTGCAAAAATAAATGTGCTACATGAAGATGAAGTTTTGAGATATTGATAATTCTTTTTTTCATGTTCGTTGTCTTTTAATGGTTACCGATAACTCCTAAATAGACGCAAGTTAGTATTTAATTTTGAAATCTAAAATAATTTTGTTATTTTTTTTAACTTATATTGATTATTAGTTATTTAATACAGGAAATATTTAAAATGTGCAATACGTTATTTGAATAATATTTTTTGTTTTTGTAACTTTTGCTTTATTAAACTATTTATTTCGCGTATGCAATAAATTTTAATTTTATGAATCTAGAGAAATCTAAATATAATCTTCAATAAGGAGAACATAAAGGAAATAATGTGATTTGAATCTATTTCTCAATTTGATAGGAATTTAATAAATTATCTGAAATCTTATATTAATAAACATTGGAATCATTCAGTAAAATGTCTTGGCATTTGTTAGTCTTATGTCTAATAAGGAAATGGAGTAAATATGTTGTTGGCGAGAATACCATTAACGGTAAAAAAGGGTTTTATTCCACAGAAGCTGTTTTGCTATTTTCTATGATTTCCTATAATTTTATGCCACTATTAAGGTTATTTGTTCCACAATAAAAGATACAGAAACACTTTCTAAATTACGATATAGAACCTTTGTAATATGACTTATTTTGAAACGGTAAATAATATACTATAACTCAAAATAGCGCTTATTCAAAAACGACAAAAATGGTTTGTCAGTTTATAGAATTATCCCCTTGATTTAATATTGAAAATCTCTAATAGCGTTCTTTGAATTTATTTCAAATTTTCAAAAACATAATACGATTTTATACTTTTATTTTTTAACCTCGTACTTACTATATTTATAAACCTAATTTTAGCTAAAACAAATTAATATACCCAAAATGGATTTTAGAATTTTTGATTTCAAAATTTTGATATTTGCTTTTACCAACACCATAACTAATATTGAAAATACCCGATTTGGTTTCAAAACTCATACCCAGTCCAAGGCTATAGGGGGTGTCTTTTATAAATTGATCTATATATTTTGAACGGATATAAGCAATGTCGCTAAAAATAAAAAAATAAGAATTACTTGATAAAATATAATGTGGCTCAATCGTCAGTACGTGATATTGATCAACGAACAAACTGCCCTCATCAAATCCCCTCAACAGTTTATAACCTCCGATTTGATATAATTCGTTTTTAAATAATGGTTTGTTACTGTACGAAATACCGCCATTATATATACTTGCAAGCGTCAGTCGTTTTGATAAAGGCAGATAATAGCTGATTTGAGAAAATAAATTAAACTTATAATTTTTCAATTGTAAAGTATCATACAAATATGAAAATGTTTTTTGTGTAATAGGGTCTATTGTATTTTCAATAGTTGTATTTTTTATCATTCTTCGAAGTGACACTGAAGCATTTAAAATAATTTTATATCCTTTGCCGGGATTCAATTTATAATTTAAGTTTTGATAAATTATTTCAGTACCAAATGTCTTATAAGTAACATCAGCATTGTTGGGTAACTTTCGTGAGGAAATTAATGCAGGCACATTCACTGTACCTAATCGTGAACTTGCTAATTGATAATAAAATTTCAGTTTGTTATCTGCATCAAATTGATAAAATGCACCTAACTCTCCATGTATTGTACGAAAGCTGGTATCTTTTTTATAAAAATCAAAAACACCACTCAATCCGATTGGAGTGCCTAACAAATACGGAATAGAAGCATTGATATCATAACGTGGCGATTTGTATTGAAGATTTTGCCAATTTAATTGCAAACTTTCACCAAGCGACAATGCATTTACAAATGCTAATTTTACATCACCGGTTAATAAAAATTTACCGCCTGTTTCTTGTGTGTTGGGTTGCATGCCAATAAGTACATCTGCTCTATTCGCAGATTTTGATTTTAAATACAGGTTTAATTTATTTTGAGTAGAAGTAAAATCCATACGCCAAGGAGCCGATGTCTGTAAAAAAGGAAGTTCTTTAATCCGTTTGTTGATGTCTTTCATTTTAGATTCATTATAGATTGATCCTTCACGAATACCTAAGTATTGAGTAATAAAATTATGTGATATCGGAGCGTCTTCATTGATTAAAATTGTATCTATCCGTATCAATGGTCCCTTGTCAAGTACTAAGACAGCAGAGATTTTATCATCCATATTTTTAACACTATCTAATTGAATAGAGGCAAATGGATAACCATTGTTTTCAAAATATTGCAATGTCTTTTCAAACAGCATATTGATTTTATCCAATTGAATCGTTTTGTTGAAATAATCATTTTCATTAAACCGCAATTGATGAATTAGTGGTAATGGAATATTATTATTTTTTAAAGAAGCCCATTTGTATTCTTTATTCAATTTTACATGGATATGTGTCAGTGTGTCGTTTTGTAGTAAACTATCCATTTGCAAACCCAAATAGCCCATTGCAAATAATTTATTTTTTGCTTGTAAAATAGCTTGATTACAAGCAGCGATATCAGAAAATTGGGAAGGTGTTTTAGTGAAGTTATAAAATGAATCTTTCCCAACTCCGCCCACTGTTAGTTTATGAAGTTGAGTGTATGAATTTATACTTAGTAACAAAAAATAAATACTATATAAAATGATTTTTTTCAACCGTATTTTAGTTAACTATATTTTATACAAAGAAACTACATTTGTTATTAAATTAAATATTGATGGCAGGCATTTATATTCATATTCCATTTTGCAAGAAGGCATGTCATTATTGTAATTTCCATTTTTCTACTTCGGCTCATTATCAAAACGAAATGATAGAAGCAATCGTATATGAATTGTATTTACAAAAGAATTTTTTTGAAAATGAAAAAATTGAAACTATTTATTTTGGTGGTGGAACGCCCAGTTTCATTGCAATTGCTCAAATTGAAAAAATTTTAAATAAAATCCATTCATTATTTCGTTTAAGTAATTCTTTAGAAATAACATTAGAAGCTAATCCTGATGATTTGAACAAAACTAAAACCCATTCATTGTTTCAAATAGGTATAAATCGACTTAGCGTAGGTGTACAAAGTTTTTTTGATGAAGATTTGCAATACATGAATAGAAGCCATCATGCAGTACAAGCCAAACAAGCCATTGAAACAATCATTGAAACAGGATTTACAAATTTTAGTATTGATCTAATTTATGGATATCCTTTATTGAATGATAAAAAATGGCTGCAAAATATCGAAACCTTGATTCATTATAAAGTGCCGCATATTTCATGTTATGCAATGACGGTAGAACCTAAAACAGCTTTAAGTTCTTTTATTGAAAAAAATAAAATACCACCAATGAACGAACAACAATCCGCCGACCAATTTGTTTTACTAATGAATCGTTTAATGGATAATAAATACCAACATTATGAAATTTCAAACTTTGCATTAGAAGGGTTTGAAGCCGTTCATAATAGTAATTATTGGAAAGGAAAAAAATATCTTGGTGTTGGCCCATCTGCACATTCGTATAATGGCATTCAACGATTTTGGAATAAATCAAATAATGCGTTTTACATGAAAAGTATATCTCAACATCAATTACCACAAGAAGTAGAAATACTTTCTCAACACGATATAATAAATGAAACAATCATGATTTCACTAAGAACTTCAAATGGAGTTTCAAGACATAATCTAAAAGAATTAATGACTGAAAACGAGTTTAAAAATTTTATAAAAAAAATGGAGAAGTTTGTCAATTCTAATATGATTTTTGAAAAAGATGATTTTTATATTTTGACTCAAAAAGGAAAACTTTTTGCGGACGGTATCGCGAGTGATTTATTTATTTGATAGCAAGAATCATAAAATAACAATCATTAACTTATAAAATCAATACAGAAAAAAAAATTAAATCTCGATAACAAGAGAAAAAAGTTTTTATCGCATTCTATTTTATAAGCCGAAGTAACCGATGACGATAAACCTATAGTTTTAAAAATATTATCGAAGAATAATGTGGGAAAGCAAGATTCATAGAATTTACTTAGTTGAAGAGAAAGAAGAAAGTATTTATAGTAAATTTGTTGCCGGAGTACGGAGAGTTTTTCGAGTCTATTTAAAAAATTATATCAATAACGAAGTGAGAAATTAAACTTTTAAAATTGGTCAAACGGAATATTTATGACTGAAAAAGGACATTATAATAAAGTAGCAGGTAAATCTACTGAAAGAACAATTGCCATAAGTGATGGTGTTTTTGGGGTAGCACTTACATTGTTGATGATAGAGCTTAAGGCCCCTGTTTCTGAAGCAATAAGCTCTGAAAAGGAACTGATAGATTTATTTCTTGAACTTTCTCCCAAGTTTTTAGTTTCTTTTTTAGCTTTTATGACGACCGGGATATTTTGGATGGGGCAGTCAACTCAATATCAATACATTAAAAAGAGCGATCGTAACCTTTCTTGGATAAATCTTCTTTTCCTTTTACAAGTTGCTTTATTACCTTTCACAACTGCTTTCTTAGGAAATTATATCAATAAATTTAAATTTCCAATTGGCATCTATTGGTTAAATTTATTTTTACTCGGCGCAATACTATATATTCATTGGGTTTATGCTGTAAAACACAATCTTGTAGATCCAGAAATAATAGAAAAAGTCAACAAACCAATTAAAACCCGAATTATAGTAGCTCAATCTCTTTATTTAGCAGGGGTTTTGTTGTGTTTTGTAAACTCTTATTTAAGTATTGGCGTAATTATTGCCATACAATTAAATTATGCTTTTGTTTTTATTAACGGACCAAAGACATAAAAGACAGCTAATAATATTTCATTTGTGAAAAGCAGCAAAAAATGGTTTCGATTGAAGATTTAGCTATTTTATGTTCTCGCCTTCGGTAGAATTTTAGTGTATAAAAGTATCGACTTTACAAAAAGAGTAAGATATATGAATTGATAGAACCTAGTTCACAATTCTATTTAAAATATCTTCGTATATTTCTTTCCATCCTTTCCAAAGTTTATCTGTTCCTAATGAGAAATTATGCCAAATAGTGATGAATAATCCATCGGTATCTTTTGTGATTTGATAATAATGCAACAACTCTTGATAAGCTTGCTCTTTAGTAAATTTTTGTTCATAAAAAGAATTACATTCCATAAAGCAAAATGGGAATATTCTCATTTCGCTAACTTGATTATTAGAAATATCAAACCATAAGAAAGAATGTGAAGTGCCGGCTCTAAAACCATTGATACTTCCATACCCCATTGAATATTCTTCTTTAATACCTAATAGAGCCAATTGATGATAGGTGTGTGGAAGCGTAAAACGAATATAATGTTGACGGCTTTTTGTTGAATGAAAAGTGTCAATTTCTTCTTTTAGAATTTTTTCTTCTGTACTACTGTTATAGGATGGATGAATTCCGATTTGATATTTTGAAGAAATATTATTAATTAAATTTTGCATTAAGGGATGTGAATAAGCAATGTTTTTATTAAATGAATTGCGTTTGCCAATCAAAAAAAAGTAAATAGGATTTAGAGAATATTTTTGATGTAAATTGTCTAAGTAATGATAAGCATCATAAGGATCAATTGCTTTACCGCTTAAAACTAAAATACGTTGATATAAATTGGAAAAATCAAACTTTAATAAGTCTTTTATCGAAGACAAGAATTGAATGGATCTTTTTTTGCCCTTAAAACTATATGCGATATCAATATCATAAGTTGGTATAAATTGAAATGTTTTATTCGGGAAAATGAATAAATTATTTTTTTGTAGAATAATTTTTTTTAACTCTAACAGCCATAAATCAACGAGGGGTAATTGTAAAAAATTTTCTTTAAATGCTAATGAACAACTATGAGGGAAACGACCATGTTCATCACTTTCATTACAAATATATTCTTCGTATCTGCTAATTAAATAAAAGCTTGCAGCAAAAATATCAAACGGAACTTCATTAGAATCATTGATAAAAAACACTGGTAAGTCATGCCATTTACTCATTGAAATTTTTTGTTGCTCTATAGAAAGCTCAAATAATAAATGATGAGGAATTATTTGTAAATCGCAGTTAAGAGAAGCCTCAGAATAATTAATTTTAAATGAAGAGCTTTTTTGAAAAGTAATTATATCATTTGTCCATGTACAGTCACATAAAAAAAACTCATTAAATATCCACTTTGTGATATAATGAAACCTTGCGCTTTCTTGTGTTGAATAAATTATAAATTTGTTCATTACGTTTTGTTGCGCTCAGCAAACATTTGTTTGAAAGATTTGTTAAAGCTAAGTTTTGTTCTTCTTTTTACCCAAGTGTCTTTAAATATAGTATTGGCAACTTTTGTTTTCATATTATCACTCGCAAGGTCGATTAATTTACGATGAGTCATTGCCAATTTCCACATTCTCCATGAAGCAGATTCAGAGAAATCTGTAATATGTTTTTTTACAGCGAGTGTTCTGTTATAATGCAACATACCATGGATATTAATTTTTACCGGACAAGTTTCTGTACAAGCACCACAAAGAGATGATGCATAACTTAGATGAACATTTTCTTTAAAATCTTTTAAGTGTGGGGTAATTACTGAACCTATAGGTCCACTATAAGTTGTGCCATAAGTATGCCCACCAATGTTTTTATAAACAGGGCAAACGTTCAAACAGGCTCCGCAACGAATACAATACATAGCCTCTCTTGTATTGACATCTTTCAAAAGATTTGTACGTCCATTGTTTAATAATATAACATACATTTCATCGGGACCATCTACTTCATTTTGTTTTTTAGGTCCTGTGAAAATACTATTGTAAACGGTTATTTTTTGACCTGTCCCGTATGTTGCTAACAGTGGCCAATAAAGATTCAAATCATCAATGCTTGGGATTAGTTTCTCTATTCCAACTATAGCAATATGCACCTTAGGAAACGAAGTAGTTAATCTCCCATTTCCTTCATTTTCTGTAACACAGACGCCTCCTATATCAGCCAATAAAAAATTTCCACCGGTAATACCTACTTGAGCAGATACATATTTAGCTCTTAAATTTTTTCGTGCAACCAGAGTTAATTCACTTGGAGTTAAATTAGGCTCGACACCTAATTTTTCATGAAACAATTTGGCAACATCTTCTTTGCTTTTATGCATAGCCGGAGTAACAATATGATATGGAGGCTCCCCATCTAACTGTTGTATGTATTCTCCCAAATCGGTTTCGACACTTTCTATATTGTTCTTTTCAAGAAAATCATTTAAATGAATTTCTTCAGTGACCATACTTTTACTTTTTACCACTTGTGTCGTATTGTGTTTTTGACAAATTTCTAAAATGGCATTATTGGCTTCATCTCCATCTCTTGCCCATATAACATGACCACCATTAGCAGTAAACTTTTTTTCAAATTCAATTAAATATTTATCTAAATTTTCAATTGTTTTCCATTTAATATTTTTTGCTTTTTTTCGAGCGCTTTCCAAGTCACTAAATTGCATTTTACCTTTCACTACTGCATCGCTATATTTTTGAATATTGAAGGATAATTTGCGTTTGTGCTCAGCATCCATTGCTTTCACTTCGCTCTTATTTAAAAATATTTTTTTTAATGTATTGGATGACATTTTTTGTTTTTAAATCGTTTTACAAAATTATTAAAAAGTAAAGGGAATTTGAAACTTTATTTAAAAAGATGTTTTCTTATCATTAATTTTGATGTACTTAATTTTAAAAATTATGAATATTACGACACTTCTCATTTTGATTTTAATTGGATTTACAGCCGGCGTTTTTAGTGGAATGATTGGTATAGGTGGTGGAATTATTTTAATACCGGCGTTAATTTATTTTCTAAAACTGGATCAACATACAGCACAAGGTACTAGTCTTGCCATTATGTTACCGCCTATCGGTTTGTTTGCCGCTTACAACTATTATAAAGAAGGACATATTAATATTTATTATGCTATAGTTATAGCTTTAGCTTTTATGGTAGGTGGATACTTTGGCTCAGCTTGGGTTTTAAAAATACCGGTGAATACATTGAGAAAAATATTTAGCATTGTGTTGATTCTAATTGCAATTAAAATGCTTGTATCAAACAAATAGATTAAAAAAATATCTTCTATTTCAACTAAACAAAAATATTATTTGTTATGCCTAAATCAGAAAACTCCTATAACACTTTATTGAAGCCCAAAGTCGTTATAGATAAAGAGGTTAAACTCAAATTATTAAATAATGTGTCGGAAAAATCTCAAGTAATTTTACACTGTTCTTATACCGGTTCTTCGTTTTATGATAGGATTAGAATTTGGAAGTCAACCTTTCTTTTTGCAAAAGAATCAAATCATCAAAGCAAGTTAATTCATTGCATAAATATTCCGCTTTTTCCGGAATGGCTCACAATAAAAAATGGGGAAACTATAAACTTTACTTTAATATTTTCCGGATTGCCAAATCATTGCAAAACTTTTGATATGATAGAAAAAATACCGGAACCGGGCGGGTTTGAAGTGAAAAACATCCAAAGGAATAAAACGGATATTTATAATATAGTGTTACGGTAAAATCATTAACTTAAATAAATATTTCCATCATCTAATTTATTAACATACATCAATTGATAACGTTTGAATACATAGCAATTTTGCACTTTATTCAAACTTTAAAAAATTAAGTAAAATGGAAAATCAAGAAACAATAAAAGTGAAATGGATAACAGACCCTGCACACAGTGAACTTTTGTTCAAAGTAAAACATTTAATGATTTCAAATGTAAATGGAGAGTTCAAAAAATTTAATGCGGTAATCGAAGGAGAAGACTTCCGAACAGCTGCCATAAAAGTAAATATAGATGCTACATCCATATTTACTAATAATGATGATCGTGATAATCATTTGAAAAGCACTGATTTTTTTGATGTAGAAAATCACAAAGAAATTACATTCAATTCTACAGCCGTTAAAGCAAAAGATGATGAAAATTTCATACTAACCGGAATGCTTACAATCAAAGGTGTCAGTAAAGAAATATCACTTGATGTGGAGTATGGTGGAAGTAATAAAGACCCATGGGGAAATGAGAAAGCTGGATTTTCGATTAATGGAAAAATCAATAGAAAAGACTGGGGATTAAATTGGAACACAGCATTAGAAGCAGGTGGTGTATTGGTAAGTGATGAAGTGAAAATCAGTGGAGAAATTCAGTTTTTAAAACAATCATAAATAAATTAAAAACGATAACGATAGAGTAGGGCTTAATACCTACTCTATTTGTATTCTTATTTTTTATATTAGAAACTTTTTTATACTCATTTCATAAAGTAGTATTTAGTCTGAAAAAATTAAGTATTGTGTTTATTAAACGAAAACAGTCCTATTGATGGGGGTGAATAAAACACAAAACCATTTTGCTATATTGAATAGATAAAAAAAGCAAATTTATATTGAGAGTAATCCTTTAATTTTATAAAATTGCATCAATTAATAAAAATCAAAAACAATTAAAATATTCACAAATGAAAAAACTATTATTGACAGAAAATAACAATATTTATGCTCTTATAGCGCGTGTAGTGCTTGGTATTACAATTTTCCCTCATGGTGCTCAGAAACTTTTAGGTTGGTTTGGTGGAGGCGGGTTCGAAGCTACAATGAATGCCTTTACTAATGGAATGAATTTACCGTATATCATTGCATTGTTGGTTATTCTTATCGAATTTTTTGGTTCTCTGTTTCTGATATTTGGATTTCTTACTCGATTATCAGCATTGGGGATAATTGCAAACTTTCTAGGTGTTGTTTTTATTGCGTCACCTATTTCCGGTTTTTTTATGAATTGGCAAGGACAACCTGATACTAAAGAAGGTGCGGAGTATTTTATTATGTTGTTTGGTTTGGCTATTATTCCACTTATTGCAGGAGGTGGTAAATGGTGTATAGACTCACTTTTAATTAAAAAATTAAGTGACAATAATAGAAAGTAGATAATGAGCTTTTAATTCTCCTTGTTAATTAATAAATTTAAAATTTACTTATTACTTATTTTAAAGGATAAAAGTTGCCTTATAAAAAACAACTTTTTTATTAAAAAATCATTTTACATATTTACTTATAATCGGCAATCCGGAAAATTTATCTTTATCTAAAGCAAATACTATTAACATAAAGGAAATAAATAGAAACAAGCTTATTAAAGTCTTTATTACAATAGATTCAAAAAAAGAAGTAAGAAACTGAGAGATAAATACAATTAAAATAGATAAAAATAAATAAGCTAAAATGCGTTTGACATTGTAAGGAATTGGATAATGTTTTTGCCCCCAAACATAACTTATAACCATCATAAATAAATAACAAATAAACGTTGCCCAAGCGCTTCCAACGTAGCTGTATTTTGGAATCCAAATGATATTTAAAATAATTGTAATCAATGCACCGCCTAAAGTAATTACCGCTCCATACCAATTTTTATTTGTGAGTTTATACCAAATTGACAAATTATAATAAATCCCTAAGAAGACACCGCCCATTGCTAATATGGGAACAATCTCAATACCTTCTCCATATTCTTTGTACTTCAAAGTCATAATTATTTTAAAAATATCCAAAAATAGGCTTATACCTAAAAACATACAACAACTCGCTATCACAAAATAAAACATTACATTGGCATACGTTTCAGGTGCATTTTTATTTTTTGAATGATTAAAGAAAAAAGGCTCTGCTGCTAATCGGAACATTTGTATAAAAATAGTCATCAAAACGGCTAAACGATAATTGGCTGCAAAAACTCCCAATTCATGCTTTGCTTCGAGTACAGGAAGTGGGCTTACTTGCTGAAAAACTAAACGGCTTAGCATATCATTTATCATTCCGCCTAAACCCACAATAATTAAAGGGAAAGTATAAACCATCACTTGCTTCCAAAGATTTTTATCAAACTGAAATTCTACACTGAGCAGTTGAGGTAAAAGCATTAATAAAGTAACTCCACTACCTACAATACCACCTATAAGATAATATGCAATACCAATATTTTCATTAAACCCAATTAGTAAAAAACTATCAGGATTTTTTTGAGCGATATTCGGACAGATTCCTAAATACCAAATAACAAATAGTACATTGATTAAAATCCCTATAAACTTTATGAAAGCATATCTTCTGGGACGCTCTTCTTGTCTGAGTTTGGCAAAAGGCAATGCATTCATTGTGTCTAAAAAAACAATTATAGCCATATAAGTAATGAACTCAGGATGCATCTCCATTGCCGTTAGCTTTATAATCGGCTCTTTTAACAAGAGTAAAATAATCGTAAATAGTATAGTTGTAAAAAAAATGGATAAAGACAAAGTGCTATATACTTTTGACTTATTTTCCTGCTGAGAAAAACGAAAATAACTCGTTTCAAGTCCGTAAGTATAAATGATATTTAAAAAAGGAAAAATAGCATAAATCTGCGTGATGTCAGCAGTATCAACAGCTTTGTATAAGTATATTAAAGAAAAATTTAAAATATAACCTAAAAAGCGAGTTGCAATACTCGGAATCCCATACCATATTGTTTGACTTGCTAATTTTTTTATACTCAATGATTCAAAAATTTATAATTTGTAAATGTAAAAAAAGAAAACGTAATCAAAATTATTGATTATGAATTAATATTTAATTAGCAATAAATTATAAAATCAAAATTTAAATTTTTAAAAAATTATAAAAAATGAAAAAGACACTATTATTAGGAATTTTTACTCTTTTCGGGTTTTTAAAAATTTCTGCACAAAACGTTGACGTAACGACTATAGAATTTAATAAAAAAAGCCAACCTGCAATCATCACCGAATTTGAAATGCCCGGAGATATTTCAACATCTGCTATTCAAAAGAAATTAAGCGATGCTAAAATAAAAGGTGGCAGTGTTAAAAACGGATTTATTACTTATCAAGAAGTGATTATCCCGGAATTAAGACCTGAAAAAATGGATGTTTATTTTAAAGTAGATGATAAAAAAACATCTTCAAGCGTTGCTATGCTTTTGTCAAAGGGGTATGAAAATTTTATGAGCAGCGAATCTGATCCGCAAGTTATTGAAAATGCTAAAAAATATTTAGCATCTATGAAAAAGGATATAATGAGTTTTGGTTATAATACTGAAATTACAAAACTTCAAGACAAACAAAAAAGCTTAGAAAAAGATTTGAAAAAATCAGTTAAAAATGGAAGTTCATTACAAAAGGATAAATCAAAATTAGAAGCAAAACAAAGAGATAATAAAGCAAAAATTGCATCATCGAAAGCTGACTTGGATAATCAAAATAAAACATTAGAATTTGTTAAACAAAAAACAGGAACTGTTGACCAAATGGATGTAATAAAAAAAGAAATCAGTAAGCAAGAAGATGCGGTTAAGAAAGCAAACAAAACTTATGAAAGTACGCTAAAAAATGATGAAAATTTTAATAAAGACATTGAGAAAATATCCAATAAAATAAATGATAATTTGACTGAACAAACTAAAATAAAATCAGAAATAGAAAATATTCAAAAAGACATTGCAGAGTTAAAAGGTAAATTATCTGCTCTGTAATAATTATTTTTCATAATTAATATCAATAAAAAATCCTTTTCAATAAAGAAAAGGATTTTTTATTGATATGCTTTGTTTAGTTTGAAAATTTCAAACAGCAAAATTTTGTATTAGTATAGATGAGATTAAATATTTAAAGAAAATATTATCAGTATAATGACACAATCTTGTAGTTGTCGAATGTTATACTTATACATCTCATTTTATCTATAACTCCTCCTTGACCTATTTAGGTTTTAAGACAAAGTAGTTGTTAAGTTAATTAAGATGTTTTATATTGAATAGAATTAAAAAGGTAATAATAAGTGAGGGGAATATTTTTTAAAAAATATTCCCCTCAAGTTTAAATTAGTTTTTTATTATTTAATTTATTAAAACTTATTTATCTAATAAGTGTTACATCTCCTTTCAGGTCTTGTACTTTTCCATTAGGATAAGAAACTCTTACTTGATAGAAATAAACACCGGGATCTTGTGGAATTCCTTTATATGTTCCATCCCATCCTTTATTTATATCGTTTGTGGAGAACAATTCTACTCCCCAACGATTAAATATTTTAAACTCTTGGACATTAATGAAATTACGACCCACAACTCTAAATATATCATTTACACCGTCTCCATTAGGCGTAAATGCGTTTGGTAAAATTACATCCGGCTGCACTACTTTAATATGAACTGAAGCAGTTTGAGGGCATCCTTGTAAAATACTAACACCTGTAACAGTATATGTAATATCTTCAAGTGGTGTTGCTAAAGGACTATTACTTTGAGAATAAGTTAAATATGTACTTGGAGTCCAATAATAGAAAGGAGCACCTGAAGCCATTAATTGTACATGATCGCCTAAATAAATAGTCGTATCATGGTTATGTAGTATCAAATTAAATGGAGGTTGAATTTCAACATTTACTGATAAAGTATCTTGACATCCATGTGAATCTAATAAAATAGCATGATAAGTTGTTTTGCCAGCCCCACTTACGATAGGATCGGGACAAAATTCACAACTTAATCCTTGTACAGGATACCATTGATATTGACCTGTTCCACCGCTAACCCATAGTTGGACAGGCACTCCACTACAAACCAATGTATCACCCATTATAGCTCCTTTTTGGAATGGCCAAACATCAACTGTAATACTGGCGGTATCAGAACAAATATTTTGAGTTACGATAACCGAATATGTCGTTGTAGTGTTAGGAGTTTCAGTAATAGTTTGCTGAGTGCTTCCCGTACTCCATAAATAATTCATACCTGCCGGTAATGCAGTCAAAGCTGTACTTTCACCTTCACATAGAGAAGTATCGCCTTTGATTGATGCTACCGGTACAGGGTAAACTGTTAAGATTTGTGTCATTGTATCTGCACCTGCTACATTAGCAACTATTAAATGAATTGTGTAAACTCCCGGAGTGTCAAAACAAACCGTACCCGGATTGGGTAAAAATGAGCTACCGGGATTTCCTCCGGGGAAAGTCCAAAGCCAGGTTGATGGGTTGTTTTTTGAAGAATCAATAAAAGTTATACATGAACCGGCACAAATTGCATTGCTACTCATTGTAAAATCAGCTATTGGGGGAACCGGAGGTATCCCGGCCGGCATTCCGGGGCAAGTAGCTAAGTCACTTGCGCTAATATTTCCGATAGGTTGTAGGTTTACAGTATCATTAATGATAACACCCGTATAAAAACTTGGAGTTACATTAAATACTGCAAAAACTTGGTTTCCTATGAGAGCAAACCCACCGCCGGCAGTCTGTATTGGATGACCTATTACTACAAAAGTATCTATTGGTACTCCATTAAAATCATATTTGATTAACTTACCGGGAATGGTATGTGTTTCTAAGTGATAAAAATTATCTTGGTTATCTGCCTCTAAATCATAAGGACCTGAGCTAGGTGTTATTGTTGTAATTTGTGTTGCAGGACCTGTTCCATTATATCTGTTTACTTCTCCTGTGCCACCATTTAAACTAAAAATATAATTTATACCACCTCCCGGATTTACTGTAGATACAGTATGTCCAGTACTTGTCCAACCTGCTCCATTATAATATGAATACATACCACTACTGTTTGTATAAAATGTTGGTGATGCGGCAGCATTTCCATTTAAATTATGGCTAATAGTTAAGCCGCCCATAGGGATTCCGGCATTAGCCATAAAAACACTCGGATTAGTAGGGGAAACAGGGAGTGCCGGATCAAATACGTTTATCCCCGTACCTGTATGTATAAATACTCTGCCGGAATCTATTCCATTGCAATTTGGGAACTGGGCATAACTCAAATTAGTTATTAAACTTAAAATAAAAATGAGTAAATAATAATTTTTTTTCATTCTGAAATTTTATCAATTTTTATAAACACTATAAAGATATTAATATATTTTGTATATATATAATATTATTTTTAATATTTAATTGACGTAAAATTAAAATAATTAGTTTGTTTAATCTGTTTTTATTAATAATTCAATGAAAGTTTACAATATTAAAAATGAAAAACACCTATCAAAAGTGGATAGGTGTTTTTTAATATATGTTTTTTGTTAAAAACTAAGCTGACTCTCTTACTTTTTCAAGAATTTTTGTTTCAATTTCTTTAGATAATTCAGGATTGTCTAATAAAAATTGTTTAACAGAATCGCGACCTTGACCTATTTTATTGCTTTCATAGCTATACCAAGAACCACTTTTTTGGATAATATTATGTTCGGTAGCTAAGTCAATTATCTCACCGACCTTACTTATTCCTTCACCAAAAATGATATCAAACTCAGCCTGTCTGAATGGAGGGGAAACTTTATTTTTTACAATTTTTACTCTTACACGATTCCCTATAGCGGTGTCTCCATCTTTTATCTGGCTAACTCTTCTGATATCTATTCTTACAGAAGAAAAGAATTTGAGTGCATTACCACCAGTGGTTGTTTCCGGGTTACCAAACATAACACCAATTTTATCTCGAAGTTGGTTTATAAAAATGCAGCAACTTCCTGTTTTAGAAATAGTACCAGTTAATTTTCTCAATGCTTGACTCATTAATCTCGCTTGCAAGCCCATTTTCGAATCACCCATTTCGCCTTCCAACTCGCCTTTAGGAACTAAAGCGGCTACGGAATCAATCACAACTAAATCAATTGCGCCGGAAGAAATCAATCTGTCTGCAATTTCTAATGCTTGCTCACCATAGTCCGGTTGGGAAATGAGCAGATTGTCGGTATCTACGCCTAATTTTTGTGCATATTGCGCATCAAAAGCATGTTCCGCGTCAATAAAAGCACATATCCCGCCTTTTTTTTGTGCCTCAGCTATTGCGTGCGTTGCAACTGTTGTTTTTCCGGAAGATTCAGGTCCATATATTTCAACAATACGCCCGCGAGGAAAACCGCCTACTCCCAGTGCGATGTCTAAGCCTAATGAACCACTTGAAATAGATTCAATGGTAACAGTATCTCGATCACCTAATTTCATTATGGAGCCCTTTCCATAATCTTTGTCAATTTTTTCCATTGTCAGCTTAAGTACTTTCAATTTTTCGTTGTCGATTGACACTTCTTTTTCTTTTGCCATTTTATTTATTTTTTTTATAGTTTTTGAACAAATTTATTTTATAATTATTGTTTTAAAAGATGATTTTTTAAAATGTTAATAATTATTTTTACAAAAGTATAGGTCTTAGTACGCAACCAGTTTGCGCAGTGTTTTTTTTATTTTTTTTTATGAATGTTAAAGATACAAAATTTTTTTTTCAAAATGAATTAAATTCAATTTATGATAAAAATGAATTAGATGAAATTACATGGCGAGTGTTGGAACATTTGTCAGGGAAGTCAAAATTAGATATTGTATTGGAACGTTCTATTCGATTTGACAAAAATAAACTACAAGAAATTATAAACGAATTAAAAAAGAATATACCTATACAATACGTTTTGGGATACGAATGGTGGGGGAGTATGAAATTAATTGTAAATGAACATGTGTTGATACCACGACCGGAAACGGAAGAATTAGCTTTGCTGGTAAGTCAATATATCCAAACGCTAAATAAAAATAATGAAATATTACTTATTGATATAGGGACGGGGAGTGGTTGCATGCCTATTTTTATTAAAAAGAATAACCCTTTAGTAAGTGTTGAAGCAATGGATATCAGCAATGAAGCATTAAGCGTGGCTAAAATGAATGCAGAGCAGCAAAATGTTTTTATTCATTTTTTTCAAAGTGATATTTTAAAGGAAGGATTTATAAATAAAAAAAAATATGATATCATAGTCAGTAACCCTCCTTATGTTTTGCCTGATGAGAAAAGGGATATGCATGTAAGAGTGTTAGAAAACGAACCTAATGTCGCTTTGTTTGTAACAAATAAAGACCCTCTCCAATTTTATAAAGCAATTGCTACTTTTGCCAAATCGAATTTGAAAAAAGAAGGAAAGATTTTTCTTGAAATTAATCCATTATTTGCAGATGTGCTGTATCAGTATTTTAATGAGAGTGGTTTTCATTGTTTAATCAAAGAAGATATGTATCAAAATAGGCGTTTTGCAATAATACAATTTTTAATAATGTAAAGGAAAATAAAAAACGCTTGCTATTTTAAGCAAGCGTTTTTTATTTATCCTCAAGAAATATTAAGCCATTTTTTTGAGCTCTTCTATTTTCTGTTCTTTATCTTCTTCGTGTGTAATTTTTCCTGATTTATCTAAATCAACCAAGATAGGTGCTGCTACAAATATTGAAGAATAAGTACCGCAGAACACCCCAATCATCATTGCAAATGCGAACCCTTTTGTTACCTCTCCTCCAAAAATAAATAAGATTAAAAGCGTTAAGAATACAGTTACTGAAGTCATAATCGTACGACTCAATGTATCATTGATTGCAGCATTGATAATTTCAACTTTATTTTGTCCGGGGCGTTTACGGAAGTATTCACGAATACGGTCGAACACGATAATGGTATCATTCATCGAGAAACCTATTACCGTCAGTATTGCTGCAATAAAATGTTGGTCTATTTCTAAAGAGAATGGAACAATCCCTTTTAGGAAAGAGAATACTGCAAGCATAATAAATACGTCGTGTAGTAATGAAATAATAGTACCTAATGAGTATTGCCATTTTCTAAATCGTATGAATATAAATGTAGCAATGATTAATACTGACCATATTGCAGCCCATACTGCCCCTTTCTTCAAATCATCTGATATGTTGGCAGATACCATGTTGGTACTTAAATAACTTGGTGAACGGAATTGTTCTAATGTCATATTTGGACTTAGATATTTACCTGCCTCTAAGGTTTTATATAGTTTTTCAGTGATTTCATTTGTTACTTGATCTCCCACTTCATTTCTTTTGTAAGATGTAACTATATTTACTGCATTTCCAGAACCAATTGTTTTTACTACCGGATATTCATCAAAAGCATCTTTTAAACTTTCTCTGATATCACTTGTTTTGAATTTGCCGTTTAATTCAAGAGTAAAACTTCTACCCCCTAAAAATTCAACCCCTTCATGGAAACCATTGAATAAAGACCCAATACCTAAAACAGCTACTATAGCCATGATAACATAAGCCTTTTTCCTCCACTCAATAAAATGGAAATGGAATTTTTGGAATAATTTTTCAGAGAATTTAGTGAAATAGTTGAAGTGTTTACCTTTTCTCATTCTGATATCGGTAATTAATCTTGAAACTAAGATTCCACTGAATAACGAAAGAATAATACCGATAATTTGAGTAGTAGCAAATCCCAATACCGGACCAAGACCGAAAATAAATAATATAATTGCGGTCATTAATACAGTAATGTGTCCATCTAATACCGGATTTAATGAACGTTTATAGCCTTCGTCTATTGCTTGTTCATAAGATTTACCTTCTTTTAATTCTTCCTTGATACGTTCAAAAATGATTACGTTAGTATCCACTGCCATCCCGATAGTTAATACCAAACCGGCTATACCTGCCGCGGTTAAAGTAGCGTGCAGTGCCGATAGAACACCGATTGTGAAAAGTAAGTTTAAGATTAAAGCGATATTAGCAACCCAACCTCCATTATTGTAGTATATCAACATTAAAGCAAATATTACAATAAATGAAATAGCGAAAGACATTAAACCACCATTGACTGCTTCTTTTCCGAGTGTTGGACCTACAACTTGTTCTTGAACAATTTTAGCAGGTGCAGGTAATTTACCGGTTTCTAATACGTTTGCTAAGTCTTTAGATGTTTCAGGAGTAAAATTGCCGGATATGCTAGAGTTTCCGTTAGGAATTTCTCCATTAATCATTGGTGCTGAATAAACAATACTATCTAAAACAATAGCAATGCTTTTTCCTACATTTTCTTTTGTGAGTTTTCTCCATACTGATGCACCTTGCATATTCATGTTCATTCTAACTTCTGGCTGCCCGTCCATACCATAATCAGCTCGTGCATTTTCGATAGCGTCGCCATCAAGTGGAGGCGTTATTTTTCCTCTTTCTAATTGAATAGCATAAACAATTGAAAAATCTTTTGTTTCTTTTTGTTCACCATAAGGTCCAAACATAAATACTAAGTCAGCAGGCAATTCTTTTTTTACTGCCGGTAATCCCAAATAGTATTTTAATGTAGGGATATCTGAGTTTTTAATGATGGATACTCTAGCTTCATGAAAAGGTTTGTTATTTTCATCTATACCTCTAAAGTAGTTGCCATATTGTAAATAGAATAAAAGCGGGTTTTCTTTTTTAGCTCTTTCTATTTTTTGTTCATCGGTAAGATTAGCAGTAGATGTATCACCTATTTTTGTATCATTATCATTTTTAAGTAAAGAGGTTAATGAGGCAGTATCGGAATTATTAGTGTTGTTAGTTGCAACTTTTGTAGTGTCAGTTGTTGTTTGTGTTGTTTGTTCAGTAGTTGTATCTTTTCCACCTTTACCGTCTAAATAATTTTTCAAACTTTTATCGGCATCCACTAAATTTTTAGCGATATCATGAAATGAATATGTTCTCCAAAATTCTAATTTGGCTGTAGATTGTAAAAGGTTTCTTACACGTTCAGGGTTATTTACACCGGCTAATTCAACACTGATAATACCACGATTTTCATCTAAGCTTACATTGGGTTGAGCCACACCAAATTTGTCTATACGAGTTCCTATCAAACGATGTGTACGAATTATCGCATTTTTTTCTTCTGTTTTTAAATAAGAAATTACTTTGTCATTACTTGAATTTAAATCAATGCTTTTTGTAGAAGGGTTAGCAAAAAGACTCGCCATTTTTGCATTTGGGTTTTGGCTTTGATAAGCTTCTGCGAAAAGGCTTACGAAATCTTTTTGGCTAGTAGCTTTCATTTCTTTTGCCTTTGTAATAGCTGCCAAAAGAGCGGGGTCTTTAGGGTTATTGCTCATGTTTTGAATGAGTTCATCAATGCTTACTTCCAAAACGACATTCATACCCCCTTGAAGATCAAGACCTAAGTTTAATTCTTGTTCTTTTGCTTCTTGGTAAGTAAATTTTTTGAACCCAAGATTGTATATAGTTTCACCGGATAAACTATCTAAACGGAATCTTAATTTGTCAGCTAAGATGTTTATGAATTTTTCATCGCTTTCTTTTAAATCAGGATATTCTTTTTTTACTATATTCGATTCAAGGGCTGCTTGTTTCTTTTCATAGTTCCTAACGGCAAATGTGAACGACAGTTGATAGAGTGAAATTAAAATTAAAGCTAACGTAAAAAGTTTAATTAATCCTTTTAATTGCATGTTATATTATTAGTTTGTGATATGTTAAATTTTTGAACGTGCGAAGATACAATTTATTTGCAATTTTACTATTTTTTAAAAAAAAATCACTTGTAATACTTTGAATATTTGCTTTTAACCCAAATTAAGCATTTGAATTTTCGGCTGATAAAAAAAACTTAGTTTTCAAATAAATTGAAACGGATTTGGTATGATTTTTTATTAAAATGAACTGTTTAAATAATTATTTAGTTAAAAAAGATTATTTATTTCTCAATTATTGCTTAATTAATGTAGCATGATATTTCTGACCATCGCTTGATTCTACAACAATATAATAGCTACCTTTTGACAGATGATCTATACTAAAATAGTAAGTTTTACTATTTGTGTTGATTTCATGAGAAAGAATGAGTTTCCCTGTTACATCATAAAGGTTTAATTTAGACATTTCTTTTTCGGGTAATTCTAATTTTACGTCTCCTCTGGTTGGATTTGGATAGACTTTCAATTTTGAATTATCATCTGATGGTGAAATTGGTGTTGTCTTAGTTATGATATAATCACAATACGAACAAGTTATGAATTGGAATTGAAAGTCATATCCGTTAACAGTCATACAAACTTTATACATTCCTGATTGACTGTAAGCATGAGACGGATTTTCCAGTGTTGAGGTATTTCCATCTCCAAAATCCCATTTATAATTAAGTAAATAAAATTCATTCGGTAAATGTGGAGTGAAATTAGCAGTTAGTTCATCAGTTGTTGTCGTAAATTTCATACTATCACACAAATTTTGAATAAAGATTTGTACACTTATACTGTCGCAAAAAGTACAAGTGATGGGTTGTTGTTTATCATTTTTTCCACTAACAGTCAAACAAACTTTATACGTTCCTGAGTGATTATAATAATTAGTAGGATTTTCCAGTGTTGATGTGTTTCCATCTCCAAAATCCCAAAAGTAAGTTGGATTAGAAATACCAACCGGTAAATGGGATAGAAAATCTGCCTTTAATCCAAATATATTATTGGTAAAATTGATACTATCACACAAGAGTTGGTTTGTATTATCTATAAATACGTAATCATAATCAGTACAAGTAATAGGTAGCTGTCCTCCACCGTATCCGTTGACAGTCAAGGTTATAGGATAGGTCCCGTTTTGACTATAAGTATGAGAAGGATTTGCCTGTGTTGAGGTGGTTCCATCTCCAAAATCCCATAAATAAGTGGGGTTTTGTAAATTCCATGGGATACTCGAAGTGAAGTTTGCAGTTAATCCATCTGTGGTCTTTGTAATAGATACTTTGGTACAAATTTCATTATTAGATGGAAATACATATACATCTTTACATTTAGTACAGATAAAAGGTTTATTTTGTTGGGTTTCCAATCCGTATGCTGTCATGCACACGTTAAACACTCCCTCCTTGCCGAAATTAATTTGTGGTAAAGAAGGATTATCAATTGTTTTAATAGTATCATTCCCATATACCCAGTAGTGATTAAAAACGTAATAACTTTGAGGAACTTTTAATTCAAAAAAAACAGAAGTAGGTAAACCAATCACAGTGAATGATCTATAATCTACACTATCACAAAAGTTGACAAAATTATTATTATCAACAGTTATAGTATCCAATTTTTCACAAGAAAGTGCATCATTATATAGGAGGTCGGAATAAATCATACTAACTACATAGGTCCCCGGCTGACTGTAAGTATGAAGAACAGGTCCATAGTTCTCTTTGCCACGATTTGGTGATATAAAGGCTCCGTCACCACAATCAAAATGATTAGAAGAGCGAGTCCAATGAGGCAAAGGAAATCCCATGCCATAGGACGGTGCAAAAAAAACAAGTAACCCATTTGATAGTGTATAAAAACTCAAACTATCGCATATATATGGTGGTATAAAAGCACTATCACAATAAGTGCAAGTAATGGGTTGCTGTTGATTATCAAATCCACTGACAGTCAAACATACATTGTACATTGTTCCTCCATGGGGAAACTCAACAATAGGATTTTTTGCAGTTGAACTGAAAAAATTACCAAATGTCCAATTATATGTTGGATTATTAATACCCGATGGAACCCATGAATAAAAAATATAAATATTGTCATTAACACCTGCACAATCTGCATAAACAAATTTCACGCTGTCACATAAATTTTGCCCTACCATCACAGTATCACAAAATGTGCAGTTTGTGGCTACCATATTTGAATCATACATGCTGAGATTCAAGCAAACATAATAGTTACCGGCTGTATTATAAGTATGAATGGGCAACTGAGAAGTATCGCTTGTCCCATCTCCGAAATCCCAATTAAAACTGATAGGGATACAGTTAGCAGGGATGTTTGGTGTGTAAGTTGCTGTCAATCCTTGATGTGTATTGGTAAAAAAGACATCACCGCATTGTGCAAAAGAATCAATATTTAAGCCAAGAAAACTTACAAATAGGAGTAAGTAAATTATTCGTTTCATAACTCATATTTATCCATAAAAGTAAAACATAAAAATGATTTTTAATAATTTTTTTTCTGTTAGTAAAAAAAATATCCTTATTGTTTGCCCATTTTTGCTGCTTTAATATTCATTATGCTTTTATATTTTATAAAAATAAAAAGCCCTGCCAATTAGCAAGGCTTTTTAGAAAAAGAGATTGATTATTAACCCAAATTACTCATTAGATTCTTTGTTTTAAGAGAATTCTATTTCAAATTTATTTCAATACATCAAAACCAAAATACATAATGTTTTTTTCTGTATTTTATAATTTTTTTTCCCTTTCTGTTTAATTTTCAAATGGACAATTAGAGTCTAAAAAAATTATCTGTAATAATTTTGATAGATATCGTCACCACAATAAGGTCTGGTGTGAGTATATGGATGTCTTTTATATCTTTTCCAATGATAGCGGTGATGATTATAATATGGTCTTGGAACCATAGGGATAATCACCGGAGCAAAGACCATAGGTCGGGGAGCTCTTTGTCGCCATTGTGGATGGTGTTTTTGATAACGATACTTGTTATTATAGTAACGTCCTTGGGCTTGGGTATCGAAATTAAAAACGATTAAAAAGACTACTAAAAATAGTGCGTAAAAAAAATGTTTTGTTTTCATATCAATAAGTTTTTATGATACTAAGACAAAGCAAATACTTAAAAGTTTAGTGCTTGTAAATATTTTAGCTGAATTTAAGATTTTACGCTATGAGCAATATAAATAAGATTTTACTCTTTATTGTTCAAATTAGATTTAGCTTCACTTACTCTCAATGTAAGTCCCATTACCTCTCTGCCATTCATTGTTTCAATAGCTTGAGTAGCTACGTCGTCTGGCATTTCAACAAATCCAAAGCCACGACTTCGTTTAGTAAGTTTGTCTTTAATGATTCGAGCATTAATAACTTCTCCTTGTGTTTCGAAAAGTTCTTTCAATTCGTGATCCCTCATCTTAAAAGGGATGTTTGATACATAAATATTCATTGTATATAAATTAAGAAAATGATAAATAATTTTTTTGATTTAATAGAGAATAAAAGAAATTAGGCTTTCTTTTTAACCTTTGGTGAAAAAATAGCATGCATTCTTTTTCCTTCTACTTTGGGCATTCCTTCAAGGGTACCCACTTCTGCAAGTCGTTCAGCAAACTTTAATAATATGAGTTCGCCTCTGTCTTTAAAAATGATTGCACGACCTTTAAACTGTACGTAGGCTTTTACTTTATTTCCTTCAATAAGAAATTTTTCGGCATGTTTCGCTTTAAAAGCAAAATCGTGCTCATCGGTATTGGGCGTAAAACGAATTTCTTTTACTTCACTTTTGCTTGCTTTTGCTTTGATTTCTTTTTCTTTCTTCTTTTTTTCGTAAAGAAATTTATTGTAATCAACGGCTCTGCAAACCGGTGGTTCTGCATTAGGTGAAATTTCAACTAAGTCCACTTCTAATTCTTCACATATCTTTAATGCATCGCCTAGGGAGTATATGCCGGGTTCAACATTTTCTCCGGTTAATCTGACTTCTAGTACATCTATTTCATTGTTAAGTCGATGTTCTCTTACTTTTTGTTTTCTGCGATTATAATTTTTTTGCTGCATTAAAGGGGTCTAAAGTTTTGCAAAAGTAGTCTATTTTTTGATTTTTTACTATTTGATGTAAAAAAAAAGAAATTAGCCATCAGATTCTACCTTTTGTTAATATATAAGATGCTAAATGTCTATAAATAAAATCAACAAAATATATAATAAGTATCACCCTCATTTTAGATTCAACTTTATCCCATTTTATTTCTTTTGATCAAATAGGAATAGAGTATTTTTTCATAACCTTCCTGAATATCGGTATTGATAATGTCAATCCCATAAAGATTACATTTTAATGATAATTCTTTTCTGAAAGATTTCATTTTATTTTGGTAGGTTTCTTTGAGTTGGGTGCTGTTCATTCTTAATTTTTCACCGCTTTCCAAATCAATAAACTCGTAAGGGCGATTTTCAAATTCAAAATCAACTTCATATTTTTTATCTTGTACATGAAAAAGAATCACTTCATGTTTGTTATATTTCAAATGTTGCAAGGCATCAAACAGTTCTTCGCTTTCAGAAACTCTGTCAAGCATATCACTGAATATGACAACCAAAGAGCGTTTATGAATGCTTTCAGCAATTTGATGCAGGCATTTTACAGCCTGTGTGCTATGCTGTTTTTCGCTTTTATTTAAAAGTTTTTCCAGTTCGTTAATCAGTATTTTTGTATGTGCTGTATTGGATTTTGCATTTGAATGATAATAAATATCATCATCGAAAAGCGTAATACCAACAGCATCTAATTGTTTTTTTAATAATGTTATCAACGACGCCGCACTCATACAAGAGAATTGTAATTTATTCAAAACATTATTATCTTCAGGAAATAACATAGAAGATGAAGTGTCAATTACAATTTGGCATCGAAGATTTGTTTCTTCTTCAAATTTTTTGATAAAAAGTTTATCGCTTCTGCCATAAACTTTCCAATCAATATGTTTAAGGTTGTCTCCCTGATTATATAAACGATGTTCGGCAAACTCAACAGAAAAGCCATGAAAAGGGCTTTTGTGCAGCCCGATTATAAATCCCTCTACAACTTGTTTGGCAAGTAATTCAAGATTTTCAATAGGATAAATCGGTTGTGCCATTTTTATATTAAGACTATTGATTAGTGGTAAATTTATAAGTATTAATTGTAGAAAAAAAAATGTTTTATTATATTTGGCTCAATTTTAATAAAAAATGAGAAAAATATTTCCACTGTTTGTAGTTCTTATAGTACTTTTTGCATCATCGTGCACAAGAGAATACATTTGCCAATGTGTTGTAAAATATAGTGGAAATCCACCTGCATTACCCGATTCTTCTGTTTTTGAATTTGCAATAAAAGATAAGAAAAAAGATGCTGCGAAAAAATGTGAAGAAAACTCAACTACAATTACCGAAAACAATATTACAATGGATGAAAAATGCCAGTTGTATTGATTGTCGATTTTTATATCTTATATATTCTCCTTCTTTTTCTACTCAAACAACCATTTTAGCGGGCTAAATTTCTTTTCATAGCTTAACCCAAATTGAGGGATAACTTTTTTGATATGTTCAATTGTTTCTTCGACACTGTCTGTAATTAATATTAAATCTAAATCACCTTCTGAAATTGTTTTGGCTTTTTTTAAATTATCGATATACTCAATTAAGTTTTTGTGGTATTCTTTTCCAAATATGATAATAGGGAAATCTTCAATTTTTTTGGTTTGAATTAAAGTAAGTGCTTCAAATAGTTCATCTAAAGTGCCGAATCCGCCGGGCATTACTACAAAGGCATAAGAATATTTAATCAATAACGTTTTTCTTACAAAAAAATATTTTATAGTAACTGATTTATCAAGATAGCGGTTTTCAAATTGTTCGTGAGGTAACACAATATTGCACCCAACGCTTCTTCCATTTACATCTTTAGCACCTCTGTTTGCTGCTTCCATAATGCCCGGTCCGCCACCGGTCATAATGGTAAATCCAAGCTTTGCTATTTCGGCAGCCAACTCACGAGTTTTAATATAATAAGGATGTGTTTCATCAAATCGGGCAGAGCCGAATATCGTTACGCATGGTCCCACAAAATGCAGTGTTCTAAAACCTTTTACAAAATCCCATACGGTTCGGAGTGTTACTTTAAAATCTTCAAATCTACTTTGCGGACCTTCTAAAAATTTTATTTCGTTGTTGTTCTGTTGCATATTGTATCCAAAATTATATTTTTCGAAAATAAAGATTTTATATTGTTTTTTAATGAATCATTGCAATTGTTTATGTAAATGATAGAATAAGTGAGTTCTTTTTTTAAAATTACAAGAAGACAATAAGCATGATAATTTAAATATTACAAGTTAATAATTGAGCTTATTTTTGAATTGTATAAATATTTATGATAGTGGAACAAGAAATGATTGATTTTTTGGAGAAAAAAATAATGGAATACAACCAAATTTCATTTATTGAAAAAGATCCCATTTCTATTCCGCATCGGTTTCATGTCAAACAAGATATTGAGATTGCAGGCTTTTTCTCAGCTCATTTTGCATGGGGAAACCGAACGACCATTATTAAAAAATCGTTGGAGTTGATGCAACTCATGGATGATGCTCCTTTTGATTTTATTCAAAATCATCAAGCGCCGGATTTAAAACGTTTTGAGCATTTTAAACATCGCACTTTTCAATTTGATGACCTTTGCTATTTTATTCATTTTTTAAATTTTCATTATTCAAAATATGATTCGTTAGAGCAGGCTTATGGTGAAAATGCAACAATGACAATGAAAGAAAGATTAATCTATTTTCATCATTATTTTTTTTCATTAGAACATTTAACACGCACCCGAAAGCATATATCTACTCCGGCGAAAAATGCAGCCTGCAAACGACAAAATATGTTTTTGAGATGGATGGTTAGAAAGGATAAAAGCGGTGTCGATTTTGGAATTTGGAACCAGATTAAAATGAGTGATTTGCATTTGCCTTTAGATGTGCATGTAGCAAATGTCTCGTACCATTTAGGTATTTTAAATGATAAAAAATCATCATGGATTAATACAGAAAAACTAACTCATTTTTTTCGAGAGATTACCTCTGAAGATCCTGCGAAATTCGATTTTGCTTTATTTTCCTTAGGTGTGGAAGAAGGTGTTCGCTAAACTTACACTTTAGATTTGTTATAAAAAGAATTTACTTCAAATTTATATAGTAAGAGTATTTATGTTTAATTCCTTTATTCAGTAGAAACACCAACGATGTTTAATGATTTGGTACGAGAGCCACCTATGATTGAATCTACTGTTTTTTGAGTAAAAGGAACAGAATATAAAAAGCGAGTGCCTCTTGTTGAAAAAATACCTAAAACATGTTCACCAATAAGATTAGTAAAATTAGGTTTGATTTGATCAGCTGTAATTCCACCTTGTGCATTGGTAGCATCTATATATGTTTTTAAAACATTACCACCTGCAAGTAGTATTAAGTCGGGGGTATCTACTTTTCTTGAAATATAACTCGGTGCAGCCCCCAATTCACTAACTAAAGCTCTGTAAAATTGTTCATTACTCATGATCGCTTGTGTATTGCCGTCACCTGAACTTGGGATGTTTTGAATAAGAGGCAAATCCACATATTTATACTCTGTGGTTAATGTATTATTGTTGGTCTCTTGATACCAAAAACGAAGTGCTACTTCAAAAAAGGCAGCAGTAGAAGGTGCATTCCAAGCAAAAGTTGTATTCTCAACAGACAATGCAAAATTGAGTGGTTGCGTATTTATATAAGGCTTTGTAAAAACTAAAAGAGTAGAATTGATTAAATCTGTTTCAGCATATACTTCTTTGCCTGTTGTAAGATTTTTTACTTTAAGTCGATAGTGTTTATTTGCATCTAATATCTCTTTTGATTTGTAAGCATAATTTGGAATATTTGCAAATATACCGGTGTCTTTAGTGTATCCATCATGATTCAAATCAACAAGATCCATGTTGATTGTTTTTACAACATTTGCATTATTCAATACCTCTAATTTAACTTCTAAATTTTTGAAATAAATAGAATCCACTTCCTTTGCGATTTTTAAATTGTCATTTGTTTCGTCATAATATCCTTTTAATACCTTAATATATTGTGCAGAGTCATTGGTAGATAAAAGTCCATATACAGCAGTAACTTCCTGATAAGGAGCGCCAACTTTAAATTTTTGATTACAAGCTGAGATGAGTAATACAGATAGAATCAAGAAATAGTGATATTTTTTCATGCAGGGCAAATCTAATGTTTTTTTGAATATTTTGACTTTCAAAATTTCAATAACGTACTTTTGCGACAAATTTAACAAGTGAAAATGAACATTATTGCGACCATAAAAGAAAAAATTGCACGAGCTATTAGTACTTTATATGATCAAAAAATTTTACCTGAGGAAATTCAAATCAATGAAACGAAATCAGAATTTATAGGAGATTATACCGTAGTTACTTTTTCATTAAGTAAATTATTAAAAAAAAGACCTGATGAAATTGCACAAGAATTAGGAAGTTTTTTAGTAAAAAATGATGAATTGTTTGAAGCGTACGAAGTAATAAAAGGATTTTTAAATGTTACAATTTCATCAAATTATTATTTTGATTTTTTAAAAGAAAATTATCTAAATAAAAATTGGGGGTTTGGAAAGGCAAAACATAAAAAAGTGATGATAGAATATTCGTCACCCAATACTAACAAGCCTTTGCATTTTGGACATTTAAGAAATATTTTTCTAGGACATTCCGTTGCGGCTATTATGAAACAAGCCGGTTATGAAATTGTAAAAGCTAATTTAATAAACGATAGAGGAATTCATATTTGTAAAAGTATGATTGCTTGGCAACTTTTTGCCAACGGGAAAACGCCAAAAGATGTCAATATAAAAGGGGATCATTTTGTCGGAGATTATTATGTTATGTATAATGATGAATACAAAAGACAAGTATCTGAATTAATTGAGAAAGGAGAGTCTGAAGAGAATGCAACCAAAAATGCTCCTATCTTTTTGCAAGCACAACAATTATTGCGACTATGGGAGTCCGGTGATAAAAAAACGATTTCACTATGGAAACAAATGAATGATTGGGTTTATGAAGGTTTTTTTGAAACCTACCAAAAAATGGGTATTACATTTGATAAGTTCTATTATGAAAGCGATACCTATTTGTTAGGAAGGGATTTTGTTTTAAATGCTTTGTCTGACGGTATTTTATTTAAAAAAGAAGATAACTCTATTTGGATAGATTTAAGCAACGAAGGTTTAGATCAAAAACTTTTATTAAGAGGAGATGGCACATCTGTTTATATCACACAAGATATTGGTACGGCTGTATTGAAGTATAATGATTTTAAAATGGATCAATCAGTTTATGTTATTGGTGATGAGCAAAATTATCACATGCAAGTCTTGAAATTGATTCTTCAAAAAATGAAAGAACCATGTGCTGATGGCATTTATCATTTATCCTATGGTATGGTAGAATTACCAACAGGTCGTATGAAAAGTAGAGAAGGAACTGTAGTAGATGCTGACGATATGATAGAAGAAATGCGTAGCATTGCTCAAAAAAATACTGAGGAGCTTGGGAAGGTGCAAAGCTTTTCAGAACAGCAACTCACAAAACTTTACTTTCAATTGGGATTAGGAGCATTGAAGTTTTATTTATTAAGAGTTGATCCTAAAAAGAAAATGATTTTTAATCCGCAGGAAAGTATCGATTTTCATGGATTTACAGGGCCTTTTATCCAATATGGTCATGCACGCATTTGCTCCATTCTTAAAAAAGCAACTGTCGAAAATTATGAATTGAAAAATAAAATTGAAATGACTTTAGCTGAGAAAAATATTTTAAAAACAATTGAACAATACGAAAATATTGTAGAGCAATCAGCCACAGAAATGAATCCATCTATCATAGGAAACTATGTATATCAATTGGTGAAACAATTCAATAGCTTTTTAGTAGATCATTCTATTTTAAAAGCCGAAAATGAAGATGTAATGAAATTTAGATTGCAATTGTGTTTGATATGTAAACAAGTTATTTCAAATGCTTTATTCCTTTTAGGAATAGATGCGCCGGAACAAATGTAAAATTATTAATAACTGCTATCGGCATTATATAAAACATTTATTTTTTCATCCTTATTGAAAAAATCTTTATTAAAAGATTCGATATGAATGATGCCGGGTTTCAGGCCTTTTTTAAATTGACCAACTTTTGATGTTAGGTTTAAAGCAAGCGCACCATTATAGGTAGCCCATTTTAAAATATGTTCAACCGGAATTAATGGGTTGTATTTTCTAATGGTTGATATTTCACTCCAAATACTAAGAGAATGATTGGAGGCTAAACTATCGGTTCCAAGAACGATATTGCAATTTTCATCTATAAAATTTTCAATATTAGGTAAGGTGTTTTCTATATACAAATTTGCATTTGGACAAAAGCACCAAAATACATCTTTGTTAAATTGTTTCACATAGCCAATATCTTCTTTTGTTGTGAAAGTATTGTGTACTAAAATAATTTTTTCGGCATTTTGAATCTTTTCAAAATAGTAATGAATAGCGTTTTTTGAATTACTTTGAAAATTTTCAATTTTGAAATTAATTTTGTTTAATAATTTTAAAAAATCACCTGCTTTTTTTTCAAATAAAATATTTTCTTCTTCACTTTCTTGATTGTGTATGCTTAAAATATTTTGTTGGCTTAATTGATTTATTAAATGGATTAATTTATCAGAGATGGAATAAGGAGCATGCAATACTATGCTACTCGGATGTAAGGAAGAAAAAAGTTGGTATAAATATTTGTTTCTTTCAAAAACCTCATCTGCTTTTTGAGAATCTAACCCAATGCACTCTATAAAAGAATGATATATTAATTTTGATTTTTTCTTCTCTTCAATGGTATCTAAAGTATTACAAATATCACCTACTGCGACTATTCCATTTTCCAACATTTCATTTACTGCAATTTCTATGTCATTTAGAATTTCAATTTGCAAATTTTGCTTTTTTAAATCAATAACTTTTATCAAAAAATCAACCAACCCATCTCCGGGTGGTATTTTGCCTTTCATATAAGAAAGTTCCAAATGACAATGAGCATTAATCATACCCGGCATTAAAAGCCCATTATAATAGGTAGCTTCTATTTTGTCATCATTTTGTAAAAGTTGAAGAATGACGCCGGAATCATCTACTTCAATTATTGAATGAGGGGGTAAAAATCGGTGACCGTCAAAAATATAATCAGCTGTGATAAACGCCATAAACGAATACGAAGATAATTCAATTATTATTCATTCCGATTTAAATGAGGTTTTCTAAATAAAGTTCTATTTTTGTGCAATGTATCCAATAACCCTCACTTCTGATTTTGGACAAAAAAGCCATTATGCTGCAAGTATAAAGGGGATAATTCTTTCTCATTTTAATAATGTCAACATCATTGAAATTTCACATGAAGTGCCACCATTCAATTTGTATAAAGCAGCCTTTATTTTTAAAAATGCATATTTGAATTTTCCGGAGAATACTTTCCATTTTTTATTTAATGATTTACATTCAAGTAATAGTAAAAAAATACTCTATGTGTATGAGAACAATCAACATATTTTAGCACCGGACAACGGGATTTTGACTTTACTTTTTGATGATAAACCAATAAGGATTTTTTCTTTGATAGACAATATTGAACCCTTTAATTTTATTCAAGTAGGTACACAATATTGTAATATTGTAAAAGCAATTCTAAATGGAGTAAATCCTTATTTAGAAATAGCGTCTATAGACAAATTAAAAGTGGCAAAGCCTTCGTATCCTTATGATGATGGCAAATTTGTGGAAGTACAAGTAATGCATATTGATGTTTATGGAAATGTAGTTTTAAATATCACAAAAAGTCAATTTGAAGAATATAGAAAAGGGAGGAAATTTAAAATTTTATTTATGAGAAATGAGGAAATTTCTGAGTTGAGTACCCATTATAATGATGTGCCAACCAATAATGTATTGTGTTTATTCAATTCCAATGAGTATTTAGAAATTGCTTTAAACAGAGGCAATGCAGCTCAAATATTTGGATTTGAAGATTTAGATGATAGAAGTTTATTTTATACAAAAATTAAAATCTTTTTTGAATGATACGAATTGTAAAAATGAATTTTAAAGAAGAATGTGTCCAAGATTTTTTAAAACTTTTTGAAGAAAGAAAAAACAAAATTAGACACTCAAAGGGCTGTAATTACCTTGAGTTGTGGAATGACATAGATATAAAGACCATTTATTATTCTTATAGTATTTGGGATAGTATGGACGACTTGAATGAATATCGTCAAACAGAATTGTTTAAAGATACTTGGGCTCAGTTTAAGTCGTGGTTTCAAGACAAAGCACACGTTTTTAATATTGAAAAAAATGAAATAGCAATATGAATAAAACAATTTTTAAACAAGATGAACGATTTGAATTTTTATCGTTTGTAAAGCAAAAAAACTATAAGCAATATGTGATTTTAGTGGACTCAAAATCGAATGGTTTTTGTTTACCTGTCCTTAAATCAATTATACCATTTTTCAAAACTGCTGACCACGTAATTTTTCCCGACAGTGAGGAAAATAAAACAATACAAATTGCCGCTTTTATATGGGAAGAATTTGAAAAATTAAATGTAAATAAAGAAACGCTGATAATAAACTTAGGTGGTGGTGTGGTGAGTGATATGGGGGCATTCTGTGCCACTACATTCAAGCGAGGTATTGATTTTATTAATATTCCAACTACTTTACTTGCTATGGTAGATGCGTCTTATGGAGGTAAAAACGGAATTAATTTCAATGGTATAAAGAATTTAATCGGAACTTATAAAAATCCGGTTGCTATTTATATCGATAAAATATTTTTAAAATCATTACCGGTAAGAACAATGCGCAGCGGTATTGCTGAAATGGTGAAACATAGTATTTTGAAATCGAAAGATGATTTTGAAAAAACGATTCATTCGGAGGAAAATCATTTTTATGAAATCGGTTCAATAAATAATTCGATTTTATTTAAAGAATCTATTGTTTTAAACGACCCTTATGATGAGGGCATCCGACAGGTATTGAATTTTGGACACACAATGGGGCATGCTATAGAATCTTATTCTCATACGACGAAGTTTCCTTTATTACACGGTGAAGCTATTCTTTTAGGGATGGTTTATGAATCGGTTTTAAGTAATATACTTTTTAATTTAAGTGAATCCGTCGCACAACAATTGATTGATTTTAAAAATAAATTATTCTCTGAGTTGAAATTAAATTTTCAATATGATAATCTAAAAGAATTTATCAATCAGGATAAAAAAAATAAACAAGAAATCAAGATGAGTTTGTTGGGAAATGTTGGAAAATGCAATGTGCAAATTTCAGTTAACGAATCACATATCATTGAGGCTTTAGCAAGAGTGAAGGAATAAAAACAGATTCATGCAAATAAAAAATGGTTTAAGTGTAAGTAAGAATACGGCAATTTTAAAAGGTAAAATTATTTTGCCTTCATCTAAAAGTATAAGCAATCGTGTATTGTTGATTCGTGCTTTATGCTCACAGCCATTTAATATAGAAAATCTATCTGAATCGAGCGATACGCAAATATTAGAACATATTTTAAACACTACTTTTTTAGATAAAAGTTTGAATGTATTTGATGTGAAAGATGCCGGTACACCATATCGTTTTCTTACAGCATATTTCGCTACCAAAAAAAATAAAAAGTTTTTATTGAATGGGACGGAGAGAATGAAACAAAGACCAATAGAGACATTGGTAAATGCACTTAAACAATTAGGGGCTCAAATAAAATATGTTGAAGAAAATGGATATCCTCCATTGCTCATAGAAGGGAATTTTTTAAATCAAGATGAGGCAGTTGAAATGGATACGAGTTTATCCAGTCAGTTTGTAAGTGCATTATGTTTGATTGCACCCACGTTGGAAAATGGGTTGAAATTAAAATTGATTGGTAGCCGGGTTTCGGAATCTTATACACGTATGACTTTGGAATTGATGAAACAATTTGGTATAAAAATTCAATCTTCTGAGCAAGAAATTGCGATTAAAAATCAAGCCTATCAGTCTAAATTATTTTATGTAGAAAATGATTGGAGTAGTGCTTGCTTTTTTTATGCAATGGCTATTGTCAGTGAAGATGCCGAGTTGATTTTTTCAAATTTACATAAAGATAGTTTGCAAGGAGATAGTGAAATTGTTGAAATTGCAAAGAGATTTGGCATACAAACATTTTTTGAAAAGAATGAAGTACGTTTGATAAAAACACAAAATGTAAATGATTATAGTGATATACTTGATTTGTCGTCTTATCCTGATATGGCAGTCCCGTTGATTGTTGCCTTTGCGATGCGTTATCCTCAAATTCAACTTGCCGGATTGTCGCATCTTCAACATAAAGAATCTGACCGAATATTTGTATTACAAAGAGAATTAAAAAAAGTACATATTTATTTACATTTTCAAAATGGAGTATTACAGTTTGAAAATTCAATGTATAAAAAACAGCATAAAAAAATTTATTTCAAAACCTACCAAGATCATCGAATAGCCATGGCATTGAGTTTATTTTCTATTGATGGATATGAAGTGGTATTAGATACTCCTAAATGTGTAAGTAAATCCTTTCCTACTTATTTTGATGAATTGAAAAAGATTGGATTTGAGATTGGATAAGTTAAGTTGTTTTAGCCATTACGACAGCCGCATTGCAACCACCAAACCCGGAAGTTGTTTTAAGTGTATATTTTATTTTTTTGCTTTGATGTTGTGAGTTAATAAAAATATCTCCACTGACTCCCTTTTCTTTAAAACCATAAGTTGGGAAAAGGTACTCATGTTTCATACATTCAGTGGCTGTAATGATTTCTATCACCCCTGAAGCTCCTAAAGTATGTCCATAATTTCCTTTGATACTCACTAAAGGTGCTTTGTTTATTTTGTTCAAAGCGATAGCTTTTGACTCCATTTCGTCGTTATAAGGAGTTGCAGTCCCGTGAGCCATAATGAAATCAATTTGTTCATGTGAAATAGTTGCATTTTGTAGAGCGTAATTAATACAATAAGCCAATTCTTCTCCTGTTTTTGAAGGACCTGAAATATGATTGGCATCGTTAGATATAGCACCTCCTAAAAACTTAATATTGCTTTTTATTTTTTTACTGAATATAATTGCCCCACAAGCTTCTCCTAATACCACTCCATCACGATGAATATCAAAAGGTCTGCAACCCTTTTTGGATATAGCTTTGAAAGATTGAAATCCACTCAACACAAATTTTGTTACGACATCGCAACCAAAAATAACAATATGCTCATAATCATCAAAGTCTAAAAGTCGCTTGGCAATGATTGCAGCTGAAACTCCCGAAATACAGGCATTTGAAACAATAATAACTTCATTTGGGTTATTAAAAAATGATTGTAATAATTTAGCAGAATAGCTTAAAAATAATTTTTTAGAGTCGTCATTTTGGTCTAATAATTCAATATTTCCCTTAGTAGTGGATAAAATAAATAATGTTTTTTTATTTTGAAAATCAATAGTAGATTTTTGCTTTAATGTTTCTGCGCATTTAATTAATAATGTGTCAAAACGAGTCTCTGTTTGTAGCTCCTTTTTCCATTGATTGATAATCGTGTTATCTAATACGGAACTTAATATAGGAGTTGGGAAAAAAGAAGAATCATTGATTAGTCTAATTGAAGATTTCTCATTCAATAATGCTTGAAAATTATCTTCTGAATTTAAACCCAATGGGCTGATAAACGCTGTGTCAATAATATAGGTATCGTTTCTCAATACTGTTATTCCCAATGTTTAAATTCTTTTTTCATTGATTTGAAAACGCTTTTTATAGAACCTGCCCAATAATTTCTAAAACCGAATCCTCCTGCTTTCCCGGTCATTCTTTTTGTTAAAATAACATTTTTAGTACTCATATCTATAAAAGTAACCCAATAACTTGCCTCTTCTTTTCCTTTACTCATACCTTCTGCAATGAGTAAAAAACCAATACCGCTCTTTCCTTTTAAGTTATATTTTTTTACCATACTTTTTACCGCACTTTCGTCAAGTGTTTGATATTGTGAAATGTCTTCGGTAAAAATTTCTTTTTTGTTAGTTTTATTATTTGCTTCACTTATTGCACTTATATCATTATTAACATTATCTTGACTAACCGCTTCAGCTATTTTAAAAGCTTTAGGTTCTGCTAATATCAAATCATTCCATGCAGGAAAATATTTATCTCTCATTTCAGTTGGAGATTTAGTATTTACTTCACCCCAACCGGAGGCAGGTCCAATAAATCGTACCTCTGAAAAATCCACCCCTAACCATGTAATTTCATTATTCGAATCAAATAAATCATGATTTGATTTTTGTGAAAATAAGTTTGTGCTTACACTTAGTAATAGTAGTAAAGTAAAAAATACACTGTTTTTAAATAAAAAGTTTTTCATAGTTATAAAATTTTATGATGTAAAAATAGTTAATTCACAGCACGCAATCAATTGTTTGTCCAAAAAAATTTTTCCTTCAACAATTGATGCATTCCCGATTTTATTCTTTGTTCTTATTTCTGTTTGGATGGTTTCTCCTATTTTCGGTAAATAGTAAATTTCAGTGTTTTTAACGGCTCCTATATAACCAACCGGTACAGCTTGATTTTTGGATAAATATTCATACCCCGAACCTGCAGCAGCGCTTTGAGCCATATTTTCAATTAGACCGGCTTCTGAAAATTCATTTTCATTTATCAAAACATTATCGGGGTTAATTGTAAATTCTGTTATAAAACAATTTTCTGTTATTTCAATCAGGTTGTCAACCATTACGAAAGGTGTTTTTTGTGGAATAAGTTCAGCAGCATTTATTTTATCCATATTCAAAATTACATCAGCTAATAGAAAAAAAATGTATTTACTTTGCTTAATCTATTAAAAATATTTTAGATGCTTGATATTATTGCAATGATTTTGCTTGCTATGTATAATGGGCGTATAGCACAACAGAATGGTCTAAAGGCAGGTACTTGGCGTTTATATACCGTAGTGGCATGGATTATTGGTGAGTTAGTTGGAACGGCTGTTGCCTTGCAATTTTATAAATTTAATGATTTTTTAAACCCTAAAGTTTCTTTTAAAATAATGCTTCTGGTAATTCCTTTTGCATTTGCAGGATTTCATTTTGTACATTATCAATTAAAAAAACAAATCTCTCAAAACTCAAAAGAATTTTAAAATAAAACTAAAAACTATGAATTTTGTCTTATTTGATGATTATCGATTTTCTGATTTTTTACCACTAACTCATAGCAGGCCTATTGCTGAATTAAGATGTGGGATACTTACTATGATAGAAAAATGGGAGTTGGTTGTAGGGTTAAAACCTTTTTATCATACTCAAAAATATCTTCAAGAAAAATATCCTTTTGAATGTACTGAAAATAATATGTTTATCAATAGTGCCTTGTTTCCCGATAAACAGTTATTTGAGGCAATCATTCAACTTAAAACAAATTCATGTTTAATTTCAAATGGGATTTTATTAGCAGCACGTATAGACCAACAACATGCTAAACAATTTCAAATAGCAACAACTCTGAGTGAATGCACACAAATTGAATATAAAAGTGAAATCATGCAGTTGAAAAATCTTTGGGATATTTTTTCAATGAATGATAAAGCTATTCGACAAGATTATGAAAGGCTTACAAGAGGAAGATTATCTCAAAAAATTTCTGATACAAATACAATAATCGGAAATGATATTTTTGTTGAAGAAGGAGCTGTTATTGAAGGTGCCGTTATAAATACTAAAACCGGACCGGTTTATGTTGGAAGAAATGCAGAAATCATGGAAGGAAACCTTATAAGAGGCCCTTTCGCAATGGGAGAGAATGCAGTGTTAAAAATGGGAGCTAAAATTTACGGTGCAACAACATTGGGACCGGGATGCAAAGTAGGTGGAGAAGTTAATAATAGTGTGATGATAGCAAATTCCAATAAAGCGCATGATGGATTTTTAGGAAATAGCGTAATAGGAGAGTGGTGCAATTTAGGAGCAGATACAAATAATTCTAATTTGAAAAATAATTATGAAGAGGTAAAACTGTGGAGTGAAACAAAAAAATCGTTTGTCAAAACAGGACTTCAATTTTGTGGACTTATAATGGGTGACCACTCTAAGTGTGGTATTAATACAATGTTCAATACAGGTACAGTGGTAGGTTTTAGTTGCAATATTTATGGGTCCGGTTTTCCAAGAAATTTTATACCTTCATTTAGTTGGGGAAGTGCTAATGGGATGACAGATTATCAACTGAAAAAAGCTATTGAAACGGCTAAGAAGGTTTTTGAAAGAAGAAAAATTCAGTTTGATAGCACAGAAGAACTCCTTTTCGAATCTATTTTTAATTTAACTTTAGAGCAGAGAAATTATTAGATGATTTCATTTGATTTTAGATAAATAGGGGTTTGATAAGTTGTGAATAAGTCATTTTTTAATAAAAATTAAGATATTTTAAAGTATTAACTTAACTAATTTTGTAAAAAAACTAACCCATGCGATATGTTCAGCTTTTAATTTTTATTCTTTTTAGCCAATTTGTTGCAAATGCCCAATCAGCCTATGTAAGAGGAAGTACTGTTTATACAGATAAAGATGAAATGTTTAGATTATATAATGTAGGTACTATACGTCATCCGGCTTTTAAAATAAAAAGTCTAAATGAAAATGAACTGATTTTAATTGATCAATCTAATTTGAGAAATAATCAAGGAACTATATTGATGCGTTTTATGTTCGAAGGTATGCCTGGCATGGAAGCATATTTACCCTATAGTGTGAATTTTAAAAAACAATTAGCGAGATTATTAGTGAATTATAATGTAGTAAAAAATAATAAACTGAATATAGATGGCGTAAAACTTTTATGCAAAAACTACGGCTTAGATAATTACCCTTCAAAGTACATTGCACCTGACTTAACTGATAATTCAAAAGCTAAAAAAAATCCTAAACAAAATATCGAAACAATAGATAATAATAACACGAATGAAAACGTAGCGGAGAAAATTGAACCTCTTGTTAATGATAATTCTGCTGCTGTAAACAATTCAAATAATGAAGAAGAAGATGATGACATAGTGTTAGAAAATGGTATTGTAAAAAGAGATAAACAGCAACAAATTTATTTAAGTGGTAACAAAATTAGACAAGACTATAAAGAAATAGGAAGTTTTAAAGAAGAAAATAAATTATTATTAGGGCAAGAAGGGAAACAAATAACTTTTTATTCTTATAAAGGAGAGCAAATTGCAATTGCACGTTTTATTAATACAGATGAACAATGTGAATTACTTATTATTTCCGACAATAAAACGTGGAATATACCTATTCCGTCAAGTGATATTTTTTCAATAGTAAAAGATATTGTACAAGTTTTGATTGACAAATCATTGATGTAAAATTTATCGTATAAGAGTTACATCACCCCAAATAGTTTGTTCTTTCCCGCTACCTAAACATACATATTTTATCATGTAGTAGTATGTGCCAATTTCTGCATCAATGCCATGTGTTTTCCCATCCCATGAGTCATTAATATTTTGAGCTTTAAAAGCAACTCCTCCATATCGATTATAAATTATAAATGATTTCAAAATTATATTTTGAGAATTAATAATTTTAAATTCATCATTCTTAGCATCTCCATTAGGTGTGAAAGCATTAGGTAAAAATAACTTATCACAACAAATTAAATCAGGCAATTCAACTTTTGTACTTACATTACAATCATTAGCATCAGAAACTATAACAGTATAAATGTCTTTTACGAAGATGTTTTTAAAAATGCCATCCGTGTTGCTTAGGTTTAAAGCCGGAATACTATAAGTCAATGGTTTTATACCACCGGATGCTGAAACAATAATACTTGCATTGTAAGACCCTTCTTCGCAAGGTCGTAGTGATTTGTCGGTTGAAATGATTTTTATATCCTCAGGTGATTGGATAGTAACAATAGTGGTGTTTGTACATGAGTTTATATCACTTACTACTATTGTATAAGTACCGGCATGCAGGTTTGAAAATTGCCCATTAGTACTAATAATATTTTGGGGTTTCAAAGTGTAGTTTAAAATAGGAGCAAGGCCATTTGCGGTAGCTTGTATTTCACCATCAAGTGTATTGAAACATTTACAATCAGTTGTTTTTACCGATGTGAAATTAGGAGCATTTGGATTAATTAGTACAACTTCCCGAGTCTCTGTACAACCTTTTGAATCTTTAACGATAATGGTATAAGTACCTGCCGTAAGATTTGAAAATTGTGAGTTTGCACCAAATCCTGCACCAATAGAATAAGAAAGTGGAGGAACTCCACCACTTGCTTGAATGGAAATAGAGCCATCATTGTTTGGATTACATCCCGGGTGCTGAATACTTGGTTCGGATACAACAATGCGAGGTGGTGCTGTGAGTGTTGTGCTTGTGGACATTGAGCAATTGGCTGCATCTGTTACAACGATGGTATATGTACCACCATTTAGTCCGGTAAAAATACCATTATTGTTAGTTTGACCCGATGGGAAAATTTGATAATTTAAACCACCAACACCACCGGAATAATTTATTTTTATAATACCACTTCCATCGTTGTAGCAATTTAAATTTGTAGTGTCTATGCTATTAAAAACGATAGGGCTTGGCTGTATTAATACGACAGAACTCGTAATAGAACACCCGTTAGCATCAGTAGCTGTAACGGTATAAGGACCTGCATAGAGAGAGTTAAAAGTTCCATTGTTGTTCGTAAGATTTACCGGATCAAGGTGGTAAGTGATAGGACCTGTGCCATTAGCTAAAGCATTGATACTACCATTATTTACTCCATTACAAGTAATATTATTAGGCGCCACAGCAGCCCATGTAATAGGAGGTGCATTTAAAATCGTAAAGTCATCCATTGCCAATCCGTCAAAATTATTGCAAATAGACCCCGCACCAAAAGCAAAACGAAATTGAACATTCGCTTGACCTGCGAGATTTTGTAAAGTGTGTTGAGCTGTTACCCAGCCTAAACTACCACCACCTCCATTACAATTACCTACAGTTGGTAATGAAGTACCGGCCCAACCTTGTTGAGGTGTAGCCAACGTATTGAGTGCATTTATATTGGCTTGATTAAACCAATTTTGATTTAAACAATTCGGTGGTTCATTATATGATCCTACGTTTTCCCATGTAATACCATTGTTTAAAGAATATTGAAATGTAGCACCATCATAAATATTTTCCGTTTCCCAATAAATTTTAAATTTTACCAAAGGATTACTTAAATTAGTAAAATCAAAACAAGGACTCACTATATACGAACGTTCATTGTAATTATAAAAATTGCCATTTAAACCGCCACTAATCCAACATTTCGTACCACTTGCAGCGTTTTGAATAATAGCTTTTGTAGGAGTGCCCCATGCCCAATCACTAAGAATTCCACCACTTACCCAGTTCCCATTCCCGGATTCAAAATCTTCGTGATAAGGAAATGAATTAATTGTAATAGCACATTGAGAAAATGATTTATGATGAAAAAAAATAAATAGAAAAAAAGAGAATAAAATTTTATTTTTCATTGAATAATCTACCATAAGAGGGCTTGCAAAGTTAAGATTAATTAAATTGAAAAATGTTTATATATAATTAAATGCCCTATTTAAACTTGTTATATATCGAAATTTTTTAAAATGTCAAAAGAACATAAATTCTAAAATTCAACAGGATTATGTATTAGAATAATATTTTACACAACTAATTTCCCATCTTTTAAACGAATAATACGTTTAGCTTTTAATGCAATATCTTCTTCATGTGTAACAATAATAATGGTATGCCCTGCTAAATGTAAGTCATTAAAAATATTCATAATCTCTTCAGAAGTTTTACTATCCAAATTTCCTGTAGGTTCGTCAGCTAAAATAATAGATGGGTGATTTATTAAAGCTCTTGCAATAGCAACGCGTTGACACTGCCCACCTGATAATTCATTTGGCTTGTGGCGCATTCTATCATGCAATTGCACTTTAATCAACATTTCTTCAGCTCTTTTTAATCGCTTGGATTTATCTACGCCGGAATAAATTAAAGGAAGTGCCACATTCTCAAGAGCACTTAACCTAGGTAATAAATTGAACTGTTGAAAAACAAACCCAATTTCTTGATTTCTTACTTTTGCCAATTCTTCATCATTTAAAATGCTAACATTTTTCCCGTTTAAAAAATAAGTACCTGACGTTGGAACATCTAAGCAACCTAATATATTCATCAATGTAGATTTGCCTGAGCCCGATGGTCCCATCAAAGCAATATATTCGTTCGTTTGAATACTAAATTTTATCCCTTTCAAAACTTCAATTTTTTGATTTCCTAACTTGTATGTTTTGCATAAGTCATTTACTTCAATCAATGGATTCATACTATATGATAAAATTTAAAATTACTATATTTGCTTTACATGTTTAAAAGTGATTTTTTTCTCAGCGATTTTAAAGCTATTGAAATTATAGATATACTTTTAGTATTATTAATTGTAATACAATTATTTAGATCTTTAAAAGGGAGCAAAGCATTTAATATTTTTATAGGCGCTTTGATTGTTTATATTTTTTGGTTGATTGTAAAAAGGCTACAGATGCCTTTTATGAGTGAAATTTTAGATAGATTAGTTAGTATTGGATTGATAGGCTTGCTTGTTGTATTTCAGCCGGAAGTAAGAAAGTTTTTAATTGTTATAGGAAAGCGTTCTACTATTGGGAAAAATAGTTTTATTTCTAGGATTTTCAATTATAAGTCTTTAAATAAATATATTCTAGAGGAAGAAGTGATTGAGGAAATAATTTCTGCAATTCGTTATTTTCAAGAAAAAAAATTAGGAGCATCTATAGTTATTATTCGTTCAAATATGTATGAATTCGATGCCAATGCCGGCAAAATTATAAATGGAGTTTTAAGTGCAAAATTACTAGGAACTATTTTCTCAAAAAATACGCCATTACATGATGGAGCAGTGGTAATAGATAAAAATACTATTGTTTCGGCTGGTGTGGTACTTCCATTAAGTCAAAGCACAGAATTACCCTCACATATAGGATTACGTCATCGTTCAGCGGTTGGAGCATCCGAAACAAACGATGTTTTGGTTGTTGTTGTATCAGAAGAAACTTCTAAAATTTCAATTGCTGCTGAAGGTAAGTTGCAAATGAATGTGCCTTTAGAAGAAGTGAAAAAACAACTATTTGACGTAATGAGTGCTTAATCCTTTTTTTGATATTGAAAAGCAGAAAATATTAAAAGAAACCAGCCTGTTATAAAAAACAAACCACCTATTGGCGTAATAATTCCTATTCCGGTTAATCCTAAGGTTTGAGTGGCTTTTAAAAAACAAAGCAAATAAATAGAAAAAGAAAATAATATTGTACCAATCAAAAAGCAGAAATAAACGGCATTAATAAATTTTAATTTCTCTTTAGAAAGTAATGCAACTAAAATCAATGCAAGTCCGTGATAAAATTGATAACGTACTCCCGTTTCAAAACTATTTAAGATGTCGGGTGTAAAAATTGTTTTAAGATAATGTGCTCCAAATGCTCCAAGTATAACACTTAACATTGTAAAAATTGCACCAAATAATAACGCACTTTTATTCATAATCTATTTTTAAGTTTAAATACAAATGTATTAAAGTTTTAAAAAACGAAAGTATTAAAGATTTGTGTTTCGTTCCATTTTTCAATATCAATTATAATATCTGCTTGCTTATAAAAATCAATTCGTTCATTTAGAATTAATGTCAAATTTTCGATAAGTTCTTTTTCGGTGGTAAATTTAAGCAGAGGCCTCTTATTAGAGTGATCATCTAAAATATTTTTTGCTATATATTTTATAGAAGTATGAAGGTAGAATACTTTACCTGTATTTTTCATCATATTAAGATTGTTTAAAAAACAGGGAGTACCACCACCACAAGCCAAGACAAAATCAGTCTGTCGGTTTATAATATTTTTTAAAGTAAAGTTTTCTATTTTTCTAAAAAGAGTTTCGCCTTTTTGCTGAAAAATTTGTTGTATAGTCTTGTTCTCAGATTTAACAATCTCATTGTCTAAATCAATAAATTCTAAATTTAAAAAATCGGCAACTTTTTTACCCCAAAAAGTTTTACCGCTCCCTGGCATTCCAATTAAGAAAAATCTCATATTTGCAAATGTCAAACAAATTTAGATATTCTTGAAAAACTCATTACCCAATTCGTTAAAATCCACTTTGCCATTATTTATGCAGGGTGAATGGGAACTATTGGAAAATGCTCATCAATTACCGCCACCAACATCCATCAGAATTAATCCAAAAAAGAAAAATATAAAATTTGAAAATGCTGAAAATATACCTTGGACTCAATATGGAAAATATTTAAAAGAAAGACCCGCATTTACTTATGATCCTTTGTTCCATGCCGGGACTTACTATGTACAAGAGGCCTCATCTATGTTTTTGGAATATGCAATCAAACAAATCATAGATTTAAATCAAAAACAATGTGTATTAGATTTGTGTGCAGCACCCGGTGGAAAAAGCACACACATCGCATCATTGATTAGTGAAGATTCTCTTTTAATATCAAATGAAATAATTGCAAGTCGTGCAACCATCTTAAATGAAAATATTTGTAAATGGGGCTATGATAACACTTGGATTAGTAATTCGGACCCTGTTTATTTTAAAAATGTACCCAATACATTTGATCTAATGTTGGTGGATGCGCCATGTTCCGGTTCGGGATTATTTCGCAAAATTCCTTCTTATGCTCAAGAGTTCAATATTGATTTAGTAACACATTGTGCTCAAAGGCAAAAAAGAATTTTAATGGATTCATGGGATGCATTGGCTAAAAACGGATATTTAATTTATATGACTTGTTCAATGAGTGAAGCAGAAAACGAAGAAATATTAGATTTTATTGTAAGTGAGCTAAATGCAATATCGTGCAAGATTGAATTGCCATCTTCATTTAATATTATAGAAACAGAAAGCCCTATTTTTAAGGCATTCGGTTATCGTTTATCTCCTCATTTAGTAAAAGGAGAAGGGTTCTTTTTAGCTGTCTTACAAAAAACATCAGGAGATGTTATAAAATCTTTTGAACCTAAAATAAAAAATCAACATTTAAGTAGTTATTATAAGCAATTTACATCCAGAGAAAACAAAATAGAAATTAAGGAGAATGAAAATTTGTTTATGATGAACAGAGAACATTTGGCTATGTATGAATTTTTAAGAACAAAAATTAAGTTAATTAAAAAAGGGATCCACGTTGGTAGATATACTCCAAAAGAAATTGTACCAAGCCATGAAATAGCACTTTATGAAGGAGTAGATAATTATAAGAATATTTTTGAAGTTGAAAACGAAATAGCTATTTCCTATTTGAAAAGAGAAAACATTCATATTGATTTACAAGAAAAAGGCTGGTTTTTAATTAGTTTTCAGGGAGTATTTATAGGGTGGGTTAAGAATATTGGAAAACGAATAAATAATTATTATCCTGTTAATTATCGAATTTTAAGCTCTAAAAATTTGTTATCTGATTAATAATTAAGAACTTCGCACATTATGAAAAAAATATACGCCCTACTTATTTCTCTAGCATGTTCTATTTCCATTTGTGCTCAAGTAACAGAAATAAGCAATGAATATTATTATGACTCAGCAAATCAAAAAGAAGATTTTTGGTCTAAAATAAAAAGTGTTTTTAGTGCTAAAGAAAAAAATAAAACAATAATAAGTCAACCTGTTTTAACAAAAAAAGACCCAAATAGGAATACAAACCATATAACAAAAAAACATATTTTACTTAAAGAAGATGAAAAACCTTTTTATAAAGATGTAAAAGAAAAAGAAATAATAAGTTCAGCTAAAATAAATGACAATAAAGAAAAAGGAATAGAAGAAAATTTAAACCCTTCAAAAGATAATTATAAAAATAAACACAAAAACACTGAAAATGTTCAGTTGGGAAAAACTCCTCCCAAGGAAGTAAAAAGAAATTACACATATTATAAACCCGGTAATGTACTCTATGAAAAGAGGCTACAGAATGCAAATTCCAATTTAAATCAAAAAGAAAAAACAACTACCTCAAAAGTAGAAACAACTACACCAGATGTTAAATCAGATGAATTAGAAAGTACAACAAAAGAAATCACGAGTAACGATAAAACTAAAGAATCAAAAGCCAAGGAAGTAAAAAGAAATTACACATATTATAAACCCGGCAATGTACTCTATGAAAAGAGGCTACAGAATACAAATTCTAATTTAATTCAAAAAGAAAAAACAACTACGTCAAAAGTAGAAATAGAAAAAAACAAAGTAATAACTGAATCTGATAACACAAATAAAAATATAAAAATTAGTACAGGAGTAAATACAGTAACAGCCCCTGCTAAAAAAACAACACCTGTTAGTACAGAAAAATCACTGGATGCTAAAGAATTAAATATTCAAGGACAACAACTTAAAAAAAATAAGAATGATGAAATTGCATTTAACGAAACTCCTAAAGATAATGTCATAAGAAATGAAATAAAACCTTTGTCTTTAACCAATTCTACAATCGGGAAATCGTCTTTTTTTTATTCAGGAATTGTATCAGGTAAAATTTATGCAGTTACAAATATGGCACCTAAAGGAGAAATTATAAAGGTAACGAATCCTTCTAACGGGAAATATGTTTTTGTTGAAGTAATAGATTACTTACCTGCAAAAGATATCAAAGCAGGCCTTATTATAAAATTGAGCGATAATGCTAAATTGCCTTTAGACCAAAAGAATAGTATCTTTAATGTGAAAATTAATTATTAAAATATTTTTAATAATTAACTTTAAGCCCAATTATTTAAATTCAATAAATGAAAATACTTATTGTCAGATTTTCAAGTATCGGCGATATCGTTTTGACAACACCCATCATTCGGTGTGCTAAAAAGCAATACCCTGATGCAGAGATTCATTATCTGACAAAAAAGAAGTTCGAACCTATTTTAACAGCCAATCCTTATCTAACAAAAATACACACAATTGAAGACGATGCACAACCAATCATTCAAGAATTGGTAAAAGAAGAATATACATACTTGATAGACTTACACAATAATATCAGAACACTTTATGTAAAAGGATTACTTCGTCAGGCATTTAACTCACGAATACAAAATTTTACCATCAAAAAACTTAATTTTAAAAAATGGCTATTGACTACTTTTAAAATAAATCTATTGCCTCCAATAAGCATTGTTGATAGAAGTTTTGAATGTGTAAAAAAAATAAATATCTTAAATGACAATCTTGGCTTAGATTATTTTATAGCAGCAGATGAAGAAATTAAAAAAGATGATTTGCCTACAGGTCATTCACATGGTTTTATAGCTTGTGCAATAGGAGGGCAACATAATACCAAAAAAATGCCTTTGCATAAATGGAAAGAGTTGTGTGAAAAAATGGATTACCCACTTGTTTTGTTGGGAGGAAAAGAAGATACTGATTTTGCTGAAGAATTAAAAAAAATTGACCCGATAAAAATTTATAACGCCTGCGGAAAATATTCAATAAATGAAAGTGCCGATATAGTGCGAAGAGCAAAACTTCTTATTACACATGACACAGGATTGATGCATATTGCAGCTGCCTTCAAAAAGAAAATTATTAGTATATGGGGGAATACAGTTCCGGCGTTTGGTATGTACCCTTACTATGGAAATAATAAATTAAATGATGTTTTGGAAACATCCGTTTTAATGGAAGTGAAAAATCTTTCATGCAGACCCTGTAGTAAAATCGGATATGAAAAATGTCCAAAGAAACATTTTCGTTGTATGAATGATATACCAATAGATGAATTAATGAATAAAGCTAAAATACTTCTTGCTAAATAAATATGAACTCTTCAAAGCAATCATCACTTTATGGTATTAATTGGGAGTTTGAAAATCTTGAAATGAGTAAATTCAATATTCAGGAAATAAAAGAAAAAAATATTTTTAACCATAAAAACAAGGCAACACACCAACTCTTTGAAGGTGATAATTTATATAGTTTAACACATTTAGAAAAAAACTACAATACAAAAATTGATATAATATATATTGACCCTCCCTACAATACCGGTTATAAATATGGTCAGGAAGGATTTGTTTATGATGATTTTTTTACCAACTCAAAATTTCAATACAAACATTCTGCATGGCTCAATTTTTTATATCATCGCTTGAAAATCGCAAAAAATCTTTTAAGTGAAAAAGGTATTATTTTTATATCAATAGATGAAAATGAATTAGCTCATTTGAAATTGTTGTGTGATAAAATTTTTGAAGAAGAAAATTTTATTCAATATTTTGTTTGGAAAAAAAGAACAACAGGTGGCAAAATGAAATTGAACTCAGTTGTATCACAAACAGAATATATTCTGGCTTATGCAAAAAACAAAACCAAAATAAAATTTAATAAAATTCAAAATAAAAATAAACAAACTGAAAATTGGCGAGACTTCAGGAAATCCGGCGGACAATGGCAAAAATCCTCCCGCCCTAAACAACATTATCCTTTTTATTACGATAAAGTAGCAGACTCTCTTTCGCTCGAAAAAGATACTCAACATACGATCGAGATACTACCACAAAATGCAAAAATGGAAAATGGCTTTTGGATTAATGGAATTGAAACAGCTAAAAAACGATTGAAAAATAATGAACTCAAAGCAGTCTATATTCGACATGCTAAACGCTACAAGATTTTACAATTAATAAAAACAAAGGCACTACAAAATACCGGAAATTTTATAGATATCCCTTCTATAAAAGGAACAAATGAATTGAATTTTTTTGACCTTAGCTTTAATAATACAAAACCCATAGCATTAATACAATATATTTTAGCAATAGCTGCACACCCCGAATCGATTATTCTGGATTTTTTTGCAGGAAGTGGCTCAACAGCTCAAGCCGTAATGGAATGGAATGAAAAACATAATTTGAATTTGACTTGCATCCTTTGTGAAAGTAATGAATATCATATTTGTGAAGACATTACTTATAAAAGAATGGAAAGAGTTTTAAACGGGTATGAAAATAAATATGGAAAAAAATATTTTGCACTAAATCAAAATTTAAAATACTTTAAAATAATTTCACAGTTATGAAACAGAATCTTTTCATCATATTGGTAATATTGATATTTGCCCAATGTACAATAAATAAAAAATCAAGCTCAACAGTTTCTTCTAATTCACAAAGTGATAATAATTCAACACAACAAGTTATATCATCAAAAAACAGTCAAGAAAAACAACTTAACGGCTCATGGAATTTTGACTATTTTACAATGCACGACCAGAAGGTAAGCATGATGTTCCCATTGAATGTACCTGTTTTAAATTTTGATGTTAAGGGAAATAAGTTTAGCGGTTCGGCAGGATGTAACAACATAAGCGGCAATATTCAAATAAAGGGGAATAACCAACTTCAATTTTTAGAGCCAATGATTATGACACGTATGGCATGTAATGCAAGAGGGGAGTCTATCTTTGTTGAATATTTAAAACAAATTCAAGCATATAACATAGAAGACCAAATATTGAAATTGATTGGACAAGATGGAAAACCATTAATCATTATGAAAAGGGCAATCAAATAATTTTTTTATTTAGTTTAAAATCCAAATATATTTTGCTTATTATTTTTTTTGTATCCAAAGCAAAATCACCTTTCATAATCCAATCGTAATAAGAAGGTTCATGTTGAAACACTTCTAAAATAGATTTATCCTTATGTTTCCCAAAATTAAAAACTACTTTATTGTTTACTATTTTCAAACGGCGTGCATAATCAATTCCATCATCGCCATTAGAAAAATTGCTTAAAAAATCGATATTGTTTTCTAAATCGTCATAATAATTTATTTGAGCTTCTAAAATTTCTAAAGTGGCCAAAGCATCGGCCTCGGCACTATGAGCATTGTCTAAAGTCTTGTTGCAATAAAGTTTATACGCAGCACTTAAATTGCGAGGTTCTTTTTTGAAAAAAATTTGCTGAACATCTACAAGTTTTCGTTCTCTAAAATCTATCTCAATACCGGCTCTTAAAAACTCTTCAGTTAAAATTGGAATATCAAATTTATTGCTATTAAAACCACACAAATCACAATTATCTAAAAATGCTTTAATCCCTTTAGCTAATTCTTTAAATGTAGGTTCGTTTTTAACATCTTCATCATAAATACCGTGTACTTCACTAGCCTGGATGGGTATTGGAATAGTAGGGTTTATTCTTCTTGTCTTTACTTCTTTTTTTTCATCCGGAAACAATTTTACAATTGATATTTCAACAATTCTGTCCTGAGAGATGTTGGTACCCGTTGTTTCTAAATCAATACAAGCTATAGGATTTTTTAAGTTCAAGTTCATATAGCAAATATATTTAATCGTTCTTTAAAAAGATAAGAATTTTAAATCAAGTTTAATTTCATAATTTTGGTCTGATGAAAATAAGTCGTTTAAAATATTACATTCTCCTTTTGAGTTGTATATTCATTTTGTCTTCCGGCAATTTGATACCCCCAAAAGAAGAAAGAACCAAACCAAGTGTCATTTTAATGATGTTGCACTTGAGCACAAACAAAATTGCAGCGCTAAAAAAAATGGGTGAAACACGAAGTGCAAATGAGGTAAATCAAGATGATATTGATAAAAACGCTTCTATCATCAGCGATTTTATGTTCAATTTTAAATATTGTCCTGTGTACTTTTTTTATGACACTCAATATGATTATATAAAAAATAAAGAATGGCAAAAAGTAGCCTTTTATGATTTTGAATCTTTAGAACAAAATAAAAAAATATCAATTAATAATTTAGAAAATTATATTATAGCTGAAATAGCCTACCCTCCTGCACCGGATTATAACAAAGTGGATGCTCATGGTAACGAAATAATTAGTTATGAACGCAATTACGCAAATTCAAGAGATTATGGAGTAATATGTTATGATGAAAATTTTAAACTTTTAAATAACACACTACAATACACTAAAATCATTTTAAAAAGTCCCAATAGCCTTTTAAAGAAAAGAGAAGGATATACTTGTATAGCGGCAGAAAAATTCCAAAAAAAATTAGAGAAATATTTTAAAGAAGCAAAGCAGGAATGATTTTATATTTTGAATAGGAATTGTTACTTTTGTCCTCATTCTAATTTTATCTAAGTTATTAATATTTAAAAAAAAATATCATGAAATACGACGTAATCGTAATCGGGTCAGGACCTGGTGGATATGTTGGAGCCATCAGAGCTTCACAATTAGGTTTTAAAACAGCCATTATTGAAAAGGAAAGCCTTGGTGGTATCTGTTTAAACTGGGGCTGTATTCCAACAAAAGCACTTTTGAAATCGGCTCAAGTTTTTGAATATGCCAAACATGCTACAAACTATGGAGTTAGTGTAGAAAATCCCAAAGCAGATTTTCAGGCAATTGTAAAAAGAAGTAGAGGGGTAGCCGGTGATATGAGTAAAGGAGTTCAGTTTTTGATGAAAAAAAATAAAATTGACGTGATTATGGGTTATGGAAAAATAAAAGCAAAAGGACAAGTAGAGGTGACAGCCGCAGATGGTAAAGTACAAGTCTATGAAGCACCACATATTATTATAGCAACCGGTGGTCGTGCCCGTGCATTACCTAATTTACCAATAGACGGCAAAAAAATAATCGGATATCGTGAAGCATTAGTTTTACCGGAACAACCAAAGTCAATGATTGTCGTAGGGAGTGGTGCCATTGGAGTTGAGTTTGCTTATTTCTATAATAGCATCGGAACCAAAGTAACTATTGTTGAATTTATGCCACGAATTGTTCCTGTTGAAGACGAAGACATATCAAAAGAATTAGAAAAAAGCTTCAAAAAACAAGGCATTCAAGTAATGACTAATTCTTCAGTTGAAAAAGTAGATACTAGTGGAAACGGAGTGAAAGCTACCGTAAAAACAGCAAGTGGCGAGCAAATTTTAGAAGCTGATATTGTTTTAAGTGCTGTTGGGGTAGTGGCAAATATTGAAAATATTGGATTGGAAGCATTAGGCATAAAAACCGAAAAAGGACGAATCATAACAGATGGTTACGGACAAACAAATATACCGGGTATTTATGCGATAGGTGATGTGTTACCTACTCAGGCTTTAGCCCACGTAGCAAGCAAAGAGGCAATTGTATGTGCTGAAAATATTGCATATAATGAAAAGAAATCTACACACAAACCCGAACCACTTGACTACGGTAACATACCGGGTTGTACTTACTGTATGCCGGAAATAGCTAGTGTAGGAATGACTGAAAAAGCTGCTCGTGAAGCAGGTTATGAATTGAAAATTGGTAAATTCCCATTTGTGGCCAGTGGTAAAGCAGCTGCAGGCGGCAATAAAGAAGGATTTGTAAAAGTGATTTATGATGCCAAATATGGAGAATGGCTTGGTACACACATGATAGGTGCAGGTGTGACTGACATGATAGCGGAAACTGTTTTAGGAAGAAAATTAGAAACAACCTATAAGGAAGTTTTAAATGCAGTGCATCCACACCCTACAATGAGTGAAGCTATTAAAGAAGCAACAGCAATGGCTTATGGTGAAGCAACTGATATTTAAGTAAATACAGCTTGGTGAAATTAGTTTAAAAGTAAGCACAGTAGAGAAGTCAATAAGCTAAATATTTTCTAATTTCGTGAATAGGGAATATTGTTGAAGAAAAAATATAACCCAAATTACACATTTCTTTTTTTGTATAATTTCCTTTTATCTCAATTTATAATGTGTAATTTGGGTTTAATATGGAAGAAAGCTAATAAGTTCACATAACAAAACTAAAATTCTTATTGTCTTAATTATTATTTGTTCGCTATATCATTATAAAAAACTACAAAACTGTTTTGGATATATAGAACTTTGTTTTAAAGACAAAGTTTGCAATTTTTGTTTAGATAGAATTTTCTACTAAAAAAGATTGTACAAAATGTAAAATTAACAAGAAAATCAATTAAAAATTTGGTGTAATTCGATATTACATTTTAACAAATTAGAAAATATTAAATTAATAAAAAATTAATTACATACTCTTTAACTCGCTCACTAAATCTTGTAAAACTTTTTTGGCATCTCCAAATAGCATAGAAGTTTTGGGCTGGAAGAAAAGTGCATTCTCAATACCGGCATATCCCGGTTTCATACTACGTTTATTAACAATCACGTGTTGTGCATTTTCTACTTCTAATATTGGCATACCATAAATTGGAGATGATGGGTCATTTTTAGCAGCAGGATTTACTACATCATTTGCACCTAAAATCAAAACAACATCTGTTTGAGAAAACTCTGGATTGATTTCTTCCATTTCTTTTAGTTTATCATAAGAAACGTCGGCTTCTGCCAATAAAACGTTCATGTGACCCGGCATACGACCGGCTACAGGATGTATTGCATAACATACTTCTACTCCTTTTTCTTCTAATATTTTTTCCAACTCATGACAAGTATGTTGAGCTTGTGCAACAGCTAATCCATAACCCGGAACGATTACAACTTTTTTACTATAAGCCATTAATACAGCAGAATCGCTGAGTGATATTTCTTTATAAGTACCTCCTGCAGTATTGTCACCACCATCTCCGGTTCGGGGTTTATTAGCGCCTAAAGCTCCCACTATTACATTGGTTAGTGAACGGTTCATTGCATTACACATTAAAATCGTTAAAATAGTACCGGCACTTCCGACCAAAATACCACCTGTCAACATTACGGGGTTATCATAAAGGAATCCTCCACAAGCAGCTGCAACCCCGGTAAATGAGTTGAGTAAAGAAATAACAACCGGCATATCTGCTCCTCCAATCGGCATTACAAATAATACACCATAAAGAGCAGAAATGATAAATAAAGCCCAGAATAGTGTCATTATATCCATTCCGGTAAATCCGGTTAAAATCGCAATAATTAAAACAATTATTACTGCTAATAAACCAAGGTTTATAACTTGTTGTGCGGGTAAAACTTTATCATTGATATTTCCATTTAACTTTCCAAAAGCAATCATAGAACCAAAGAATGAAACGGTACCTATCACTAATCCTAATAGAATAGTTAGCAAAATCAATATATCGGATTCTCCGCCATTATGTATTAAGTGTTTGACTTCAACTATAGAAATAATGGCAGCACACGCTCCACCCATCCCATTGAAAAGGCTTACCATTTGAGGCATAGCCGTCATTTGGACTTTTTTTGCCATGAGAGTACCTATAATGGAGCCAATAATAAGTCCGGCAAATATCCATGCATAATTACCCAAATGATTGTCATTTGCATCAGTATAAAAAAAGATGGTAGCGAAAATGGCTATTGTCATACCTACAGCCGCTACTAAATTCCCTTTGCGAGCTGTTTCAGGATGTGAGAGCATTTTTAACCCTACGATGAACGTTATGCTACCGATTAAATATGATAAGTATAAAATGAAATTTTGCATATAAAATTATTCCTAATTATTAATTTTTAAATTTTTAATGATTTAAGATGAATGTTTATTTTTTCTTTTTTTTGCTAAACATTTCTAACATTCTGTCTGTTACCACAAAGCCACCCACTACATTTAAAGTCCCTAATATCACAGCTAAAAAGCCAAGTATCAGTGCTAAATAATTATCACTTTCAGCTTGCCCCATTACGATGATGGCACCTATAATAACAACTCCGTGTATGGCATTGGCACCACTCATCAAAGGTGTATGTAAAACACTCGGAACTCTTGATATTACTTCTATTCCTAAAAATATAGAAAGAATAACAATAGTTATCATATTATAATGTTCACTAAAAAATTGAAATAATGCATCCATATATTTTATTTATTTTTTTATGTATTTTAAAAATTAAGAAATCAAAGCATTGATACGTTCATTAGTAATTTTTCCACCATGGGCAATGCAGGTTTCTTTCACTAAATCGTCTTCAAAGTTTAGGTTTAAATTTCCGTCTTTATCAATGATTAATTTTAAGAAATTGAAAATATTTTTTCCATAAAGCTTACTTGCATCGCTGGGTTGTGAACATGGGAGGTTACTATTACCAATAATTTTCACACCTTTTATCATTACTGTTTCATTATTTTTAGTAAAGTTAGTATTCCCTCCTGTTGATGCAGCCAAATCAACAATTACACTACCCGCCCTCATGCCATTTAGCATTTCATCAGTGATTAAGATAGGAGCTTTTCGTCCGGGTATTTGAGCGGTTGTTATGATAATATCTGCTTTGGCAACGCTTTCGGCTATTTTTTGTTGTTGCTTTTGCTTATATTCATCTGATTGTTCAACGGCATAACCACCGGCTTTACTGGCATCGGCAGCACCTTCAACTTCTACAAATTTTGCACCAAGGCTTTGTACTTCCTCTTTTACAGCCGGTCTTGTATCAAATACTTCTACAACAGCCCCCAAGCGTTTTGCAGTAGCAATAGCTTGAAGCCCTGCCACACCGGCTCCTAAGATTAACACTTTTGCCGGTGCGATACTTCCGGCAGCCGTCATAAACATTGGGAAATAGCGACAATATTCTGTAGCAGCTAATAAAACAGCCTTATAGCCGGCTATATTTGCTTGACTACTTAATACATCCATGCTTTGGGCTCTGGTAGTACGAGGAAGAATATCCATACTAAATATGGTATTATTTTTTTTGGCGTATTCATCTATTTTTTTAAAATTGAATAGTGGTTGATAAACGCCAAAAATAATTTTGCCCTCTAATTCTTCTTCGGGTTGATGTATGCTAAGTAATACTTCTGCTGAGCTAATCACTTCATTACGAGTTGCTATTTTAGCTCCCGCTTTTTGATAATCTTCATCAGATGCGTAAGATGAAATTCCGGCTGTTGATTCTACAATAATTTGTTGATTCATTTTTGTGAGTTGTGCTACTATTTCAGGTAGCATTGAAACTCTGTTTTCTCCGTGTGGTTCTTTTAAAATACCAATAGTCATAGATACTATAATTGTAAAATTAGAGCACTAACTTACATCTTTTTTATATAGTTAAAAAGGTTTTTTCATAAATTATTAAAACTTTTTTTCAAATAAATGAAATCAGTGTAACTATTGTAACAATTAAAGTTAAATGCATATAGTAGTTTTGCTTAAAATTTTAGTAAAATATGAAAATGACAAGATTATTTTATAGCATTTTATTTTTATCCTTAGGAGCTATTTTTTTAAATTCATGTGAGGCTCAATCCAATGAAAATAAATATTCGTTTGTTAACATTAACGAAAATGATTTTAAACAAAAAGCAACAGAAAAAGATGTAGTGGTTATTGATGTAAGAACACCTGCAGAAGTTGCAGAAGGATATATTAAAGGAACGCATTTGTTTATAAATTACAATAGCTCAGATTTTGAAAAAGAAATTGCAAAATTAGATAAAGACAAAATATATATTCTATATTGCAGAAGTGGAGCAAGAAGTGCAAAAGCTTCTTATTATTTAAGTAGCAATGGATTTAAAAATGTTTATAATTTAGAAAATGGCATATCAGGGTATTCTCATGAAATAGTTAAATAATTTTTTTAATGCGACAGGAGCTAAATGGTATAGTTTTTTCATTGTTTATTGCGGTTGCAGCGATTGTTGCAGCCGCATTTTTTAAATTATCCAATATTATATTGGTTGGTTTGATTTTAGGAATCATAGTAGGAAATATTTTCAAACTACCCGATTCTTTTAATAGTGGAATTACATTTACGAGCACTAAAATGCTTGAATTGTCAATAGTCTTTTTAGCATTTAGTATTAACTTCAAACATATAGCAGCTGTCGGAGGGATGAATTTTTTATTGTTAGCAATTGCAATTTTACTCTTATTGATTTTTAGCTTATACTTCGTAAAAATTTTCAAGTGCCCAAGTTCAGTTGGTTGGCTGATAAGCTTTGGTACTGCAATATGTGGCTCATCAGCCATTGCAGCCCTTTCAACTAGTATTCCAAAAGAAAAAGAAGATGTGGGTATGGCAATGGCAGTTGTTAATTTATATGGAAGTGTAGGAATGATTTTACTTCCATTTTTATTTGAGTATGTTCATTTGAATACACAACAGATGGGTTTTTTAATTGGGGGCTCACTTCATTCTGTAGGAAATGTAGCAGGAGCAGGCTATGGTATTAGCAAAGAAGTCGGAGATACGGCTATCAGTGTTAAACTTGCACGGGTGGCATTACTCACTCCTTATTTAATTTTTTTTAAATACATGCTGAATAAGGATAGTGTAAGTCATTGGAAAGAGCATTTCAGGTTGCCATGGTATTTAATCGCTTTTATTTTCATTACTATTTTAACCTCTCTCATCAATATTCCAAAGCCTTTTATTGACTTTTCTGAACAAGCAGGTAAATACATTTTGGCAATAGCTATGGTGGCAATTGGGTTAAAAGTGAATTTCAAAAAAATGATTTCTTTAGGGAAAAAAGGAGTTCTTTTTGGCTTATTTATGTTTGTTATTCTTTTATTGTTTACTTCTCTTATAGTTATGTTTTTATAGCCTTCCTAACTTTCCATCGGGGCCATAATAAATTTGTTTACCAAGTGTTCCTCTAAAACGTTTTAATGTTTTTTCAGAACGAAGTATTGACACAAAGTGAGGATTGTAAGCTTTCATTGAATCAATAATTGGCGTCTCATAGCTCATAGATTTTATAATATCAAAATTGACCGGTATTTGTGCAATAGGAGAAGTAAATCGCTTTTTCAAAAAACTTGTAAGGAAATAGCTTTGAAAAGGATCGGTAGCTAATGCTATCTTTTTAAAATGATTTTTCATCGAAAGGATATAAGAATAATATATATTTTCAGTACTATGTTTGGCAAGCGTATCATAATAGATATGGCTTGGGGCTACACCCAATTCTTGGGCGTATAGTCCCATTATTTTTGCTTCATAAAAGGGGGAATACACCGAAGAGCCTGAATAAATTATATTTTTAGTATATTGGTTTTTATAAAGAAAAACACTCCATAATACTCGAGCTTTCATTATGCTGTCCCATTGTCCGTTTTGAAAAGGTATTCCGGGAACAATAATTGCATCATAGATTGGTTTATCTTTTTCTAACTTAGCATAAGATTTTTGAGCTCTTTTTAAAGCAATTGTGCAAGACGTTTGAAATATAAACATCGTGATAACAGTAAAGAGAAGTAATAATTTTTTCATAAATTATATTTACTTGTTAGTAATTAAAAGTTTTAATATTTTAAATGTTTTACAGTATGTCCATTATTTATAAGCTGTTTTAAGGACTCAATACCAATTTCGAGGTGTTGTTCTACAAATTTTTTGGTAACCAATGTATCGCTTTCTGAAGTTTTTACGCCTTCGGGAACCATAGGTTGATCACTCACTAATAGTAATGCTCCTGTAGGGATTTTATTATAAAACCCTGTTGTAAAAATTGTAGCCGTTTCCATATCAATAGCCATGGCTCTGATTTGCTTTAAGTAAGCTTTAAATTTTTGATCATGCTCCCAAACCCTTCTATTTGTAGTGTAACAAGTCCCTGTCCAATAGTCAAACCCCTTATCTCGAATTGTTGTTGAGATGGCTTTTTCAAGTGCGAAAGAGGGGAGTGCAGGTACTTCAGGTGGGAAATAATCATTACTTGTCCCATCGCCCCTTATAGCAGCTATAGGTAATATTAAATCACCAACTTTATTTTTCTTTTTAAGACCACCACATTTTCCAAGAAACAAAACCGCTTTTGGAGTAATTGCTGACAGTAAATCCATTATTGTTGCTGCAGAAGCCGAGCCTATACCGAAATTAATAATAGTTATACCGTCGGCCGTGGCACAAGGCATAGGTTTATCAGCACCTACAATAGGGCATTTGTGTTTTTCAGCAAACATTTTTACATAATTACTGAAATTGGTTAGTAAGATGTATTTTCCAAAATTTTCAAGTTTTTCGTTTGTGTATCTTGGGAGCCAATTAGCTACAATTTCTTCTTTCGTTTTCATAATTTAAAATGCTAATTTAATTAAAAACGAATGAAAGGCTACCAACTCTTTTTTACTTTATTTTTTGTTTTTGGATAATGGTCTTTTTTATTAAATGATTTATTTGTTTTTTGTTCAAACTTTGCTTTAGATGAAGGTTGAGTTTCATTATCATCTTCTCCGGCAATTTGGATTCTAACGTTTCGATTCTTGAAGGTAAAATTCTTTTTAAAAGTTTCTAATATCCGCTGTGCACTATTTTCATCTGTTTCAAAAAAAGAATATACACCTTTCATCTCAATATCTTTTATATTATGGCCACTTACTTTACTTGCTTTGAAAATAAACTCTCTTAACTCATCATACCGAAGAGCATCTTTTTTACCTAAATTCACAAACATCCTTATTGTTGATTTATCATTACGATATCGTTCGCCTTTAGAAAATTTTGATTGTGAATTTTTATTTTTTTCTTTAGATGATTTTATTGTTTCATCTACATTTAAATCTTCTTGAGAGGAGTAGCTTGTATCAATATTATTTAATTTTAAGGAGATGATGTTTTGTATTAATTGTTCTTGATTAAGTTCATAAAGTTTAGCTTTCCATTTGTTTTTAATTTCAATAGTTGTGGTTTCTTCATGGTTAAAATCAACAATTGACTGTAAGTAATTCATAATTGTTTTATCAATAATTTCATCTCCCTTTGGAATCAAAAACCTTTCAAATTTCACACCGGCGAGCTTTTCAATTTGATGTAATTTATAAGCCTCTCTTATATGTAGTAATGCAATGGATATTCCTTTTTTGCCGGCACGTGCAGTACGTCCGCTTCGGTGTGTATAGTTTTCAATGTCATCGGGAAGATGGTAATGAATTACATGAGTAATATCATTTACGTCAATACCTCTTGCAGCAACATCGGTAGCACAAAGTATTTTAACAAGTCTTTTTCTAAACTTACCCATCACTTTATCTCTTTGCTGTTGAGACAAATCACCATGTAAACAATCTGCATTATAACTGGCTTTTACGAGAGCGTCGCTGATTTCTTGTGTTTCAATTTTAGTAGTGCAAAAAATGATTCCAAAAAAGTCATCATTGAAATCGATAATTCTTTTTAATGCAGAGAATTTATCTTTTGCTTGTACCACTGCATATTGGTGTGTAATATCAGCCGATGCTGTGTTTTTCTTTCCAACAGACACTTCAATGGCATCACTCAAATATTGATTGGCTATATGGCGTATTTCTTTAGGCATAGTGGCACTAAAAAGTCCGGTTATTTTTTCTTCGGGCGTTTGCGAAAGAATTGTTTCGATGTCTTCTTGAAATCCCATATTAAGCATCTCGTCTGCTTCATCTAAAACAACAGTCTCAATATGGTTTAACTTCACTGCATTTCGATCAAGCAAATCAATCAATCGTCCGGGTGTAGCTACAATTATGTGAGCTCCTTTTCTGATGTCTTTGATTTGGTTTGAGATGCTGCTCCCTCCATAAACGGCAACTATGTTTACCTCTTTAATGTATTTGCTGTAATTTTTTAAATCATTGGTAATTTGCAAACACAGTTCTCTGGTTGGACTAATGATAAGTGCTTGAGTATTTTTATTTTTCGTGTTTAAATTTTGTAAAATAGGCAAGCCAAATGCAGCGGTTTTGCCGGTTCCGGTTTGAGCAAGTGCTAAAAGGTTTTTTTCTCTTTTAAGAAAAACAGGGATAGCTTGTTGTTGGATTTCAGTCGGGTTTTCAAATCCGAGTTCTTGAATGGCAAGTAGTAGTTGCTCTTGCAATCCTAATTCATTAAATTGTATTTTCATTATTTTCATTTTTAATAAGTTCTCTAACACTAACAATACAATAACTTCAAACTAAAAAAATGAAATACTCCCTTGCCTTTAAAAGAGAAAGCCCTCGTAATGATTTAACAAAGTTATTGAATGAATTTGTTTTAAAAAGAACTAAGATTTTGCAAAAGTAACTTAATTATCAATAGGAAATTTGATTATTTTTTCTTCAAAGTTATTTAGTCATTTTTCCATTTTTTGGCATCTTGCACAATATGTTTGACTTCGACACTTACGATAGGATATCTTTCTTTTATATATTTTGTAATTTGGTCGGCACAATACACAGAGCGATGTTGGCCACCGGTGCAGCCAAAACTAATAAGTAGATTGCTAAAATCTCTTTGTATATAATCATCAATTGAGATAGAAATAATTTTTTGAATATGGTGTAAAAAATCTTTAATTTTTGTTTTAGTTTCTAAAAATTCTATTACGGCTTGATCTCTACCTGTTAATTTTTTGTATTCTTCAAAACGTCCGGGATTCAATATGCCTCTGCAATCAAATACATATCCTCCACCATTGCCGGAAGTATCATCAGGCAATCCTTGTTTATAGGAAAAACTTTGAACGGTTATTTTTAAATTAGATGAAACTGGTAAGTTTTTTTGGTTATATTTTTCTTTTATTTCTGATGATATTAATTGTTGAACAATATATTGCAGTGTTGGATAATTTTTAATAGAATAATGATATTTTTCATTCCATTCATTTATGTTTTGTAAAGCAAAGGGAATGCTGCTGATAAAATGATATTTCTGTTCTATGATGCCACGTAATCCGTATGCACCAAGCACTTGAAACAAGCGTAATAAAACAATTTTTGCATACCTATTTTTAAACTCTTCTTTTTGAATATTAATTTTTTTTGAAAGATTTTCTATATAATAAGTAAAAAGTTTTTCTTTAAACTCACTTGACAGATTTGCTTTGGCTTGCCATAATAAAGAGGCAATGTCATATTGTAGCGGTCCTTGCATTCCTCCTTGAAAATCTATAAAATAAGTTTGTTCGTTTTTTAACATGATATTTCTTCCTTGAAAATCTCGATACATAAAATATGGATTATCGTTATCTATAATCTCTCTTGCATAAGTTTCAATTTCTAGTTGAAATTTCTGTTTGTCATAATCAATTGAATGAATGTCTAAAAAATAATATTTACAATAATTAAAATCAGCTGTAAGCATTGATGTGTCAAATGATTTTGATGCAAAACACTTCGTGTAATTTATCTCTTTGCCGGCTTCTGTTTGAATTTGTATGAGCCCATCAATTGCTTGTTTATAGATAGTTTCAATCTTTTCTACTTCTTTTGATTTTAATACAAAATCCAATAAACTTTCACTTCCTAAATCTTCTAAAATATATTTATCATTTGTGTCAGCTACATGAAAAATTTCCGGCACATTTATCTGATGCTTTTTAAAAATATCAGTAAAATAAAAGTAGGTTTTATTTTCTTCAATGTTCGGATTGTAACAAGCTAAATATGTTTGTTCATTTTTTAGAAATATTCTAAAATATTTTCTGCTAGAGCCGGCTTGTTCAAGTTGCACAATTTTTAAAACTTGTTGCTCTCCAAAGAAATTATTAATAAATTTTTGCATGATATTGCATATATAATTTTGCATTATAAAATGGTCTTAATCATTATTAACTCTTCTTAAATGAATATTTGTAACAGGAGCTACAATTAAGGGGAATTTTTCTACGGTAACATAAGAAGAATCTAATCCAAAACCACGTTCTTCGCTTAAACTAATTTTTTTCAACCAAAAATAAAATCGCATAATTAATCGCTCACTTAATGGTAAATCATTATCATGAGAAAGGAATTTTTCCATAACAATAAATTGAAAATCTCCTGCAACTTTATTTTTTTGTAATGATGTGTATCGACTTGTAATATTTACTTCTTTGTTTGCAACCATTTCTTCTACTACTTTTCTAAACATAAGATTAATACGCTGTTCTACTCTAAATCCTAAACGAAATTCAACTCGAATAATTTCATTTGGGATAATGGCATCTACAACATAATCCGTTCTAAATGGTTCATCTAATACATCTACATGAATAAACCAATAGATATCAGCTCTTTTTGGTTTTTTATTCAGAATAGAATACATTATTTTGTGTTCTATTTCTTTAGGATTGTTTGCACTGGTCAAATACACAAGATGTGTAGCATATTTAGGAATACTCAAATCATTACTAAGTTCTTGCAATTGATGTATATATTCATCAATATGGACAAATTCAACATATCGGTTTTTAATTTTTCTTGATTTAAACCATACATACATAACAGTAAATAGAACTCCTCCAATAATAAGTGTTACATATCCGCCATGCGGAAATTTTTCTAAGTTTGCTATTAAAAAACTAAGTTCAATACTGATATAAATAAATAAATATAGCCAAACTAAAATTGACTTAACTCTTCTCGTGGCTAAATAACTTGCAAATAATAATGATGTGGCAATCATACAAAGTGTGATCGCCAAACCGTAAGCAGCTGCCATTTCTGATGAAGATTGAAAATAAAGTGTAATTGCTACACAACCCGCATAAAGCACCCAATTGATACTGGGAATATAAAGCTGCCCTCTTGCATTGGTAGGATAATTGATTTTGAGTTTTGGCCATAGATTCAAACGCATACTTTCACTAATTAAAGTAAATGCACCGCTTATCAATGCTTGGCTTGCTATTATGGCAGCAATTGTTGAGATAATAATTCCTATAATGAGAAATTCTTGTGGCATGATACTGTAAAATGGATTAAACCCGGTAGATATTGTTTTTTCGGTAATTGTTTTTCCCATGTTATGATTCAAAAGCCACGCACCTTGACCCAAATAATTTAAGATTAAACATATTTTTACCAGCACCCAACTCGCTCTAATATTTCCTCTGCCACAATGCCCTAAGTCGCTATATAAAGCCTCAGCACCTGTTACGCAAAGAAATACGCCCCCTAAAATCCAAAAACCTTTCGGGTAATGAATAAGTAATTTAATAGCGTAATATGGATTTAGCGCTTTTAGAATGCTAAAATCGTCACCAATATGCATTAATCCCAAAACAGCCAGCATTAAAAACCATATAAACATAAAAGGCCCAAAAAATTTACCAATAGAAGCTGTGCCAAATTGTTGAACAAAAAATAAAACAGTTAGTATCGTTAAGACTATCACCTCAATACTATGCTCTGTAATCCCTTGAAACCAATCTAGTTGTCTTAACCCCTCTACAGCTGATGATACAGAAATAGATGGTGTTATCATTCCATCGGCAAGCAATGAAGCGCCTCCTAACATAGCCGGAAATACCAACCATTTTCTATGCCGTCTAACTAATGCGTATAATGAAAAAATCCCACCTTCTCCTTTATTATCTGCTTTTAAAGTAAGTAAAACATATTTCAATGTTGTTTGCAAAGTCAAAGTCCATATTATACACGACAGCCCTCCAATAATCAATAGCTCATTTATCATTCTGTCTTTTAAAATTTCGTTAAAAACATATAATGGAGATGTACCTAAATCTCCATATACTATGCCAAGAGCTATTATTAAACCGGCTGCAGATGCCTTATTGAGATTAGCTTGAGATCTCACTTTTTTTAAAAAATTTAATTACAATAAAAAATATTGGGCAACAAATATAAATCTATTTTGGATTTCCATTTTATTATATTTATTTTCTCAGTTAAAAAATTCACTTTTACCTATATTGAAGATTAATATAATTTATAAAGTAACAACCCATAAATTTGCTCATAATAAACTCAATTATAATTAGATTCAAGTAATATATTATGTTTCAAAAACGATTTAAATTATCAGATTTAGAGATAGTCGCTGATGAGATTATAAGTAAATTCAATGATACAAACTGCTTTGTCTTTTATGCGGAAATGGGCAGTGGTAAGACTACTTTAATTAATAAAATTTGTGAAAAGCTTGGTGTCGTCGAGCAAACTAGCAGCCCCACGTTTTCAATCATCAATGAATATATAACACTAAATGGGAATAGTATTTTCCATATAGATTGCTATCGTTTAAAAAACATTGAAGATGCTATAAATACCGGAATTGAAGATATTTTAAAAGGAAATAATTCATTTTATTTTATAGAATGGCCTCAAATAATTGAAGAAATTCTACCGGAGAACTGTATTCGTTTTTCAATTGAAATGATAGCAGAAGATGAACGAGAAATTAGAGAGATAGCATTTAATTAAATATTTAAAATTATGATTTTATTTAAAAAATAAAAAGCCGACTTAATTGATAAAAGTCGGCTTTTTAAATGTAAAATAATAATTAATTTTCTTCTATTATTTCAGCGTCTTGTACGGTGTCATCACCGCCATTTGAAGGGCCTGATTGCTGAGTATTTTGGTTTGGTTGATCATTCATAGCTCTATTTAAATCTTCACTTGCAGCATGCCATGCTTTATTTAGTTCTTCCAACCCATTATCTATACCTGCGATATCACGAGCTTGATGAGCTGTTTTTAATTTTGCAAGTGCATCATTGATTGCTTGTTTTTTATCTGCGGGAATACGGTCGCCAAATTCTTTTAATTGTTTTTCTGTATTGAAGATTTGGCTGTCTGCCATATTTACTTTTTCAATTTCCTCTCTCATTTTTTTATCAGCATCTTCATTCATTTTTGCATCATTTTTCATTTTTTCGATTTCCTCTTTGCTTAATCCACTACCGGCTTCAATTCTAATATTTTGTTTTTTACCAGTACCTTTATCTAATGCACTTACATGAATTATTCCATTAGCATCTATATCGAACACTACTTCAATTTGAGGTACTCCTCTTGGTGCGGGAGGTATTCCATCTAAAATAAATTTACCAAGCGATTTATTATCTTTTGCCATTGGGCGTTCTCCTTGCAAAACATTAATTTCAACACTAGGCTGATTTTCTGCTGCAGTAGAAAATACTTCCGATTTTTTAGTCGGAATCGTTGTATTACTTTCAATTAATTTTGTAAACACACCTCCTAAAGTTTCAATACCTAAAGATAAAGGCGTTACATCTAGCAAGAGTACATCTTTAACATCTCCGCTTAAAACACCACCTTGTATTGCAGCTCCTATTGCTACCACTTCATCAGGATTAACTCCTTTGTTTGGTTTTTTACCAAAAAACTTCTCAACGACTTCTTGTATTTTTGGAATACGTGTACTACCACCTACTAAAATAACTTCATCTAAATCTCCCACATTCATACCGGCGTCTTTTAAAGCTTTTCTACAAGGCTCTAATGTACGTTCTACTAATGAATCAACTAATTGTTCAAATTTTGCACGAGTAAGTTTTTTCACTAAGTGTTTTGGCACATTTTCAATAGCAGTAATATAAGGTAAGTTTATTTCTGTTTCGGTAGAAGATGAAAGTTCGATTTTTGCTTTTTCACTTGCTTCTTTTAAACGTTGCCAACTCATTGGGTCTTTACGAAGATCTACATTTTCTTCTGCTTTAAATTCATCAGCCAACCAGTCCATAATTGCTTTGTCAAAATCATCGCCGCCTAAGTGAGTATCTCCATTTGTAGATTTTACTTCAAAAACGCCATCTCCTAACTCGAGTATAGACACGTCAAATGTACCGCCACCTAAGTCGAATACAACGATTTTAGTATCACTATGTTTTTTATCTAAGCCATAAGCTAATGCAGCTGCAGTAGGTTCATTGATTATTCTTTTTACATGCAAACCTGCAATTTCGCCGGCTTCTTTGGTTGCTTGTCTTTGTGAATCATTAAAGTAAGCAGGTACGGTAATGACAGCTTCAGTTACTTCTTGTCCTAAAAAATCTTCAGCTGTTTTCTTCATTTTTTGTAGCACCATGGCAGAAATTTCTTGTGGTGTATATAGCCTTCCATCAATATCTACACGAGGGGTATTGTTATCACCTTTTACAACTTTGTAGCTTGATTGACTTATTTCTTCACCAATTTCATCAAAGCGACGTCCCATAAAACGTTTAATACTCATAATGGTATTCACTGGATTGGTAATAGCTTGTCGTTTAGCAGGGTCGCCTACTTTACGTTCTCCATTTTTTAAAAATCCAATTACAGACGGTGTTGTTCTTTTGCCTTCATCGTTAGCAATGACAACAGGTTCGTTTCCTTCCATTACGCTTACGCATGAGTTGGTTGTTCCTAAATCAATTCCTATTATTTTTCCCATATTTTTTATTTTTAAAATGTATTTATCAATGATTGTGCCATCACTTTATTTGCATATTTGAAGATGTCATTTGTCAGTTTTTATATATTTATGGCGTAAAGAGTATGACTTTTTGTCTATTCATTATTTTAGTCGTATTAAATAGAATAATTAATTTTCAATAACTCACATTTTTTCAATAATTCACGTTGCTTTTTTACTAATTTTTTTGTTCGGAAAATAAATAAATAGCTTATGTGTCAAATCAAGTAAAGGATGATTCTTACGTTTACAAACTGTCAAAAATTGTTTGCTAATATTCAATCTTTAACTATTTTCACGTTTTTAACGTTTATAACATGAAACATGCATATATTTTCCCGGGACAAGGTTCACAATTTCCGGGCATGGGTAAGGAGCTTTTTATAAATAATGAAAAAGCCAAAAAATTATTTGAAGAAGCCAATGATATTTTGGGATTTGATATTTCTTCTATCATGTTTGAAGGCAGTGCTGATGATTTAAAACAAACAAAAGTTACTCAACCTGCCGTGTTTTTACATTCTGTCATTTTGTTTTTAATAAATGAAAATTTCAAGCCCGACATGGTTGCAGGACACTCTTTAGGTGAATTTTCCGCTTTAGTAGCCAATGGTACTTTAACCTTTAAAGATGCGCTTCGTTTAGTTTCTATACGTGCCAATGCTATGCAAAAAGCTTGTGAACTAACTCCATCAACGATGGCAGCGATTTTAAATTTAGATGATTCTATTGTTGAAGAGATTTGTAGTTCTATAAATGAAGAGATTGTTGTGCCGGCTAATTATAATTGCCCCGGACAAATTGTAATATCGGGAAGCGTGAAAGGTGTTGAAACAGCTTGCGAAAAATTAAAAAATGCCGGTGCAAAAAGAGCATTGATTTTACCTGTGGGAGGAGCTTTTCACTCACCTTTAATGGAGCCTGCAAGACAGGAATTACAAGAAGCTATTGAAAATATTCAGTTCTCAAAACCTAAATGTCCCATATACCAAAATGTGAATGCTTTGCCTATCAGTGATGAAAATGAAATAAAAGAAAACCTTATTTCTCAACTGACTGCTTCTGTACGTTGGACTCAAAGCGTAATGAATATAATAAAGGATGGAGCAACTCATTTCACTGAAGTTGGTCCCGGCAAGGTATTACAAGGACTTGTTCAAAAAATTGATAAAAATATTCAGGTAGATGGCATAAGCTAACAGTTACTCTTTTTTAATTTTTTATAACCTACTTACAATGCTAAAAGAATATTTTACATTTTCAAACAATCAGAAGTATGCCATAATTGCCATTCTCATTTTAATTATTATTTGTTGGGGGCTTTATTTTTATATTCCCCTATATTTTAACGAGCAAACGAAAGTGGATTCGACTAAATTATATGAATTGGCACTTCAAATAAAATCAACAGACAATAATTCTGAATTAACAGAAACAAATAATTCCAGATTAACTCCTTATCCATTTGACCCTAATACATTAGATTCATTAGGTTTTGCCAAAATGGGATTAAGACCAAAAATGATACATACTATTTTGAACTACAGAAACAAAGGAGGTAAGTTTTACTCAAATGAAGATGTTAAAAAAATGTATGGTTTAAGATATGATGAATACAAACAATTAGAGCCTTATATTCAACTTCATTCAATAAAAAATAATTATGAGCGTTTTCCCAAGCAAGACAAATCTTTAAATATTGAATTAAATTCAGCTGATACAAGTAAATTAATTCAACTAAATGGGATAGGTCCAAAACTGAGTGTTAATATAATAAAGTATAGAGAGCAATTAGGAGGCTTTTATTCTGTCAATCAATTAAGTGAAGTATGGGGAATTTCAACTGAAACATTTAATAAAATTAAAAATCAATTATGGGTAGATAAAAAACATATTAAAAAAATAAATCTTAATGAAATTACTTACAATGAGCTAAATCTCCATCCCTATTTTAAAGGGAATTTGTGTAAAGAAATTATCGAATTAAGAAAAAAGAAGGGGTATCATTTTGAAAATATTGAGGAAATAAAGGAAATAGGGTTGATAAATGACGAAATTTTTCGTAAAATTGCACCTTATTTAATTGTCAATTAAAACAATATATACATTATGAATTTTGCCCCAACTGAAATGCAATTACAAATTGCAAGTGTAGTTAAAGATTTTGCAGAAAAAAACATACGTCCGAAAATGATGGAATGGGATGAGACACAAGAATTTCCGGTAGAAGTATTCAGAAAACTAGGGGAGCTTGGTTTGATGGGTGTTTTAATTCCTGAAGAATATGGTGGCTCCGGATTAAGCTATTTTGAATACATTACAGTCGTAAGTGAAATAGCAAAAGTTTGTGGCTCTATTGGGCTATCAGTGGCTGCTCATAATTCACTTTGCACAAATCATATTTATAAATTTGCCAGCGAAGAATTAAAGAAAAAATATTTACCAAAACTTGCCACCGGTCAGTGGATTGGAGCCTGGGGCTTGACAGAAGCTAACACCGGTTCTGACTCAGGTAATATGAAATGTGTGGCAGTGAAAGATGGAGATAATTGGGTTATTAATGGTACTAAAAACTGGATTACACATGGCAAAACAGGAGATGTCGCTGTTGTGCTTTGCAGAACCGGGGAGCCCAGAGCTAAAAACAATATTACCGCCTTTGCAATAGAAAGAGGAACTAAAGGGTTTTCAGCTGGAAAAAAAGAAAATAAGTTAGGAATGAGAGCATCTGAAACAACCGAATTAATTTTTGATAATTGTATTATACCGGATACTCAAAGACTTGGGGAAGTGGGTGATGGATTTAAACAAGCCATGAAAATTTTAGATGGAGGAAGAATATCTATTGCAGCATTAGCTTTGGGTATTGCAAAAGGTGCTTTTGAGGCATCCGTAAAATATGCTAAAGAAAGAAACCAATTTGACCAACCAATTGCAAATTTTCAAGCTATCCAATGGAAATTGGCCGATATGGCAACTCAAATAGAAGCAGCAGAATTGCTTATTTACCAAGCTGCTGACTTAATCATAAAAGGACAACGTGTAACAAAACAAAGTGCTTTCGCTAAATATTATGCATCTGAAATTTCTGTAAAAATTGCAACAGATGCAGTACAAATTTTTGGGGGATATGGTTATACTAAAGACTTTCCTGTAGAAAAATACTATCGAGATAGTAAACTTTGTACAATTGGAGAAGGAACCTCAGAAATTCAAAAATTAGTTATTTCAAGAGATATTCTTTCATAGTATTGCTCTGTAAAGTTTTATTTGCTAATTGATTATTGATTTTTTCTATTTAAAAAAAATAAGGAAAATAACAATGCAATCAAACTCTAAAATAGATTTACATAAATATATTTTATGATTTCAAAAAAACTTTACATTGTTTATTTATTGGGAGTACTTACTTTTAGCTTTATCATTTTCTCATCAAACAAAAACGGAATTACAGGAAAAGCAGCTACTGGTTGTGGTGGTGCAGGCTGCCATACACCATCAAATAATACTACAATACAATTAGATGGGCTTCCACAGACTTATGCTTATGGGACTGTATATAATTGTACATTAAAAGTAATCAATCAAAGCCAAGCGAAAGCAGGTTTTGACATGAAAGTAAATACTGGTTCTTTGTCAGTTGTTGCCGGTCAAGGAACAAGTCTGAATGGTGTAACAGAAATGTATCACAACACACCTAAAACTGCAGTGGGAGGCGTTACGGAGTGGGCATTTAAATGGACTGCTCCTGCAACGGGAAATACAAATTTAGTTGTAAATGTATCAGGAAATGCTGTTGATGGAAACAACCAACCTACAAATGATCAATTTGAAACGGATGCTTTCAGTGCTGATGCACCGGGAGGAGCTAATAATACCCCAGCTATCAATAATATCAGTGTAACATCTATTACTACAAACTCTGCAACTATCAATGCAGATATAAATGCAAACAATGCCAATACAACTGCTGTTGTAGAATATGGCACTACCGCTGCTTATGGTTCATCCGTTGCTATGTCTCCCTCACCTATTAGTGGTGCAACTCCGATGGCTACAAGTGCTAATTTAACGGGACTTAATGCGAATACTGTTTATCACTATCGAATTGTTGCTAATAATGCTAATGGAACAACAAATAGCACTGATCAAACATTTCAAACAGCAATGGCGACTAATGTAAATAACATTAATGAATCATTCGACTTCATTTTATACCCTAATCCAACTATTGATTTTTTATACTTAAATAAAATAAATAACGAATCAAATACAAAAATCTATATAGTATCAGTAAATGGAACTAAACAAAATGTCAATATTGAAAAACTAACAGACGGTACATACAAAATACAGACTAATAAATTAGCAATAGGAAATTATGTGGTAATAGTAGAATTAAACGGGAAAAAATCAGTGTATCATTTTATAAAAAAATAAAATGAAATAAAGATTATATATCTTTAAAAATAGCAACTTTATTTAATCCATCAGCATTTCTTACACCTCTATACATACCTTCACTATTAAAACAGAGTTCGTAATTACCTAAATAATCCACAGCGATTAAGCCACCTTCTCCTCCCATTTTTACTAATTTATTTTTCACAACTTCATTACAGGCTTCACTCAAAGTCATACCTTTATACTCCATCAAACATGAAACATCATAAGCCACTACTGCTCTCAGAAAATACTCGCCATGCCCGGTGCAGCTCACTCCACATGTTTTATCATTAGCATAAGTACCGGAACCTATAACAGGGCTATCACCGATTCTTCCATATCGTTTGTTCGTCATGCCACCGGTTGATGTGGCTGCAGCAATATGTCCATCAGCGTCAATTGCCACAGCGCCTACTGTGCCAAATTTTTTCTCTTCATGTGCCATCCCTTTTAAGTTATCTTCTTTATGGTCTAATTGATAATAATCACTATCTCTTATTTCTACCCATTGATCATAGCGATATTTAGTATAAAAATAATCATCCGGAGCAAGCTCTAAGCCTCTATTAATCGCAAATTCTTTAGCACCACTCCCGCTAAGCATTACATGACCTGAATGCAACATTACTTCTCTTGCTAATTTGATAGGATTTTTAATATTGCGAATACCTGCTACTGCTCCGGCCTCTAAGTTACTCCCATCCATAATAGAAGCATCCATTTCATTAACTCCTTTTTTAGTAAACACCGAACCTCTACCGGCATTAAATAATTCATTGTTTTCTAAAGAAACGACGGCAGCTTCAACAGCCGCAACTGCGTCTCCATTTTTTTCAAGTATTTCAAACCCTGCATTCAAAGCATTTTGCAGACCATTTAAATAATTTTGTTCAGATTCGGGAGTGAGCATTGATCTCAATATTGTACCGGCTCCTCCGTGAATAACAATCGTATATTTTGCCATTTTATATTTAATATTACAAATCTCACAAATATAGATTTGTTTTTTTAAGTTTAATAGAAATCAAAATCATTTTTTACAGTTGAAAATAGATAGTTGATATAATATAATTTTTTTGAGGGGTATATTTAAAAATACTGTCCTGATTTTATACATTTTTTTAATTAGGTCAGCATATTACAGTATTTTTTTTAAAAATTATGTCTGATTATCAATGCTCTATATTTTATAATTTTTAAATGAAGGCAAATCAGGAAAAAGTGTCTAAAATATTTTAATGAATAAAAAATTAACGATCATTTGAAAATTTCTTATTTAATTTGGAAAAGCAAATAATAATAAAATCAATGAGAAAAATATTTTTTCACCTATTACTGTTACTGACAACCTCAATGGCAACAAATGCCCAGATAAAGACAGAACAGAGTACCCCTTTGATAATTGGGAATATTGACCATATTTATTCAACTATTTTAGGAGAAAGTAGGGTTTTAAACATATACTTACCCGAAGGATATAAGGAAAAAGATACTACAAAATACCCTATTATTTATGTGTTAGATGGCTCAATTGATGAAGACTTTCTGCATATAGTTGGCATTGTACAGTATAACAATTTTTCGTGGATTAACATAGTTCCTAAATCAATAGTGGTAGGCATTGCAAATGTAGACAGACGAAGAGATTTTACAGGACCAACCAATTTTGAAATGGATAAACAACATGCACCAACTGGCGGAGGATCTGCAAAGTTTATTAAATTTATAGAGCAGGAACTCCAACCTTTCATTAATAAAAAATATAAGTCAAACAATCAAAATACGATAATTGGACAGTCATTAGCAGGTTTGCTGGCGACAGAAATTTTGTTTACCAAACGCTGAATTCAAGTTACAAATGCAACTTTTTGTAAAGATAAAAATTTAATTGGAGATAAAAAATAATTTTTCTTTCTAGGCCTATGATTTAATTTGTTTTGGATGTTTTTGATGTCGGTTGATGATAATAAATTAAGGTCAGTTTTTCTTGTTAAGTATTGCCTTATTAATCCATTTTGGTTTTCGTTACAGCCTCTTTGTTGTGAACAATAAGGATCGGCAAAGAACCAGTCTATACTCAATTCAGTGGCGATTTCTTCGTGTTTTGCAAACTCTGTCCCATTATCACTGATAATCGTTTTAATAAGATTTTTGAAGGGTTTAAGTGTCATTATCATAGCGTTTTTGACTGTCTCAGCTTCTTTATTAGGTATTTTTACAATAAAATTGAAAAGAGATTTTCTTTCTGTAATCGGCAAATTTCTAGACCGTAGCCGCTTTATAGCGGACTGGTGGCCAAGCTCGGACTATAGAGTTTTACTTCGGCGCTCTACTGATTGTAGATTTGTGTGCGCTAAGTTGATTATTGTTAAAAGTATTTACCTTTCCGGCTGTTTTTAAGGCTTCTATAGGTTATCTTTAACCTTGACTGATATGAGTAAATTTTGTAGTCATAAGCAATATAAAGTTTAAGATTTTCAGCCAAATTATTTTGGAGTTACTCCCAAAATAATTTGGCTGACGTGTTGTATTTGCTATTTGAACTTAGGAAAAACAATAGCATTTTAATAAATCAAAAAATCTATCTCTGACAGGGCTTACTGAAATAAGATAATTTATTAGTTTTTTAGACAACCGCTTTTTGATTTATTCTCTGATGATTTTGATACTTTGCCGGTTGTTGTATTGGTCGGTTAGTTCCATAAAATAAATACCCCGGCTGAAGTCAGAAATATCTAAAGTAGTCTGTGTTGTGTTTAATGTTTGCTTCAACAGGATTTTTCCCTGCATATCACTCAGTTGCAGTGATTTCAATGGAGAGACACTTTTAATATTTAAGGTATTGTTGGCCGGATTGGGATAAACAGCTGCATAGGAAATGGAAGGTGAAGTGATGCCGGTGATGTTATCAGGAGCTAGTTTAACGAGCCAAAAATCGCCACTTCCGTGATTCCCTGAAACATCACCGTCGTTGGACTCTGAATATCCTGCTATAATATACCCCCCATCATTGGTCAGTTGAATGGCAAAGGCTTCATCATTATTAGATCCGCCGTAAGTTTTTTGCCATTGCAGATTGCCTAAGCTGTCTGTTTTAACGAGCCAATAATCAACATTCCCGTGATTTCCTGAAACATCGCCGTCGTTGGATCCAGTATATCCTGCTATAATATACCCCCCGTCATTGGTCTGTTGAATGGCAGTGGCGAAATCAACATTAGAACCGCCGTAAGTTTTTTGCCATTGCAGATTGCCTATGCTGTCTGTTTTAACGAGCCAATAATCAGACCATCCGTGATTTCCTGAAACATCACCGTCGTTGGAGTAATTAAATCCTGCTATAATATACCCGCCATCATTGGTCAGTTGAATGGCATAGGCTTTATCATTATTAGATCCGCCGTAAGTTTTTTGCCATTGCAGATTGCCCATGCTGTCTGTTTTAACGAGCCAATAATCAGTTTGCCCGTGATTTCCTGAAACATCACCGTCGTTGGATCCAGTATATCCTGCTATAATATACCCGCCGTCATTGGTCAGTTGAATGGCAAAGGCTCCATCATCATTAGAACCGCCGTAAGTTTTTTGCCATTGCAGATTGCCTAAGCTGTCTGTTTTAACGAGCCAACAATCATGCCCTCCATGATTTCCTGAAACGTCACCGTCGTTGGAGTAAGTCAATCCTGCTATAATATACCCTCCGTCATTGGTCAGTTGAATGGCATAGGCTCCATCATCATTAGAACCGCCGTAAGTTTTTTGCCATTGCAGATTGCCTATGCTGTCTGTTTTAACGAGCCAATAATCAGACCATCCGTGATTTCCTGAAACATCGCCGTCATTGGAGGATGTATATCCTGCTATAATATACCCCCCGTCATTGGTCTGTTGAATGGCAGTGGCATAATCATCACTAGAACCGCCATAAGTTTTTTGCCATTGCAGATTGCCCATGCTGTCTGTTTTAACGAGCCAATAATCAGCCGCCCCAGGATTTCCTGAAACATCACCGTCGTTTGAGGATGTATATCCTGCTATAATATACCCCCCGTCATTCGTTTGTTGAATGGCATAGGCAAAATCATAATCAGATCCACCATAGGTTTTTTGCCATTGAATAGCCGGGGCGGACTGTGCCCATAATAAATTTCCTGTTAGAATGGCTGCCGCCAGTAAGAATACTTTTTTCATAGTAAATTGTTTTTTGCAAAAATAAAAAAAATATAAATAAGAATATAATTACAACTAAAAAGAATATATCTACACCTCTCTTATCTCTTTGATAAATATATTATTGTCAGTCCAAGCCTTTGGTGGAATGATGGTTCATTGCTTAAAACAAATCCTGAAATTATTTCTGATAGTTTTAACAAACCAATTTCAATATATATTGGCGTTGGAAAGGAAGGATTAACACCGGGTTTGGAAAATCACGTAATGGAAGTAGATGCTAATTTGCTTTATGACAAAATTAAACAAGGTAAAAGTAAAACAGTGAAAACGTATTTTGATTATTTGCCTAATGAAAACCACGCAACAGTTACGCATCCTGCAGTATTTAACGCATTTAGACTATTATATCCACAAAATAAAGAATAATCACCTGCCATAATGTATTCCAAAAGCGGGGCTGAATATTTCAACAAACTCAGAAAAATATTATTGGTGCAGTGGTGTGGACCCGTAGGGGGCGGCATGTAGTAGATTCTATTTTATATCCAAACCTTTGACCCTTTCAGTGGCTTATGTCAAAGATATACGGTGTCATCTGCATACTATTGTTCAGAGCATAAACGATATTGATACTTCACAGCACTGATATTACAAAATTATTGGTCTTGTTTATATTTCCTATTAGTTTAATTGTATTTTTAAAGAAAAATAAAGATATTATTTACATTTTTTATTCTTTTTAAAACAAACTACTAAAATAAATTTAAAACCTACCAAAGCATATATTTATAAATTTATTACTCTTATATTTGCATTCTCATTATAAGGAAATGGGGAAATATTGGTGGAAAATTCTTAGTGCATTTCTCTTGCTATACGTAATTATAGCCGGTTTTTTAATCGACATTCCTTATTTACCCAAACTAAAAGAATCTATTCGCAATTTATTTTTTCATGTACCTATGTGGTACGTAATGCTTTTTAGTTTCTTAATGTCTTTTATTTATAGCATAATCTATCTATCTAAAAGTAAATTAAAATTTGACATTATATCAAATGAATTTGTAATAGTTGGTATTTCATTTGGTTGTTTGGGGATGCTAACGGGTATGGAATGGGCATCAGTTCAATGGGGATCCCCATGGAGTAATGATCCTAAGCAAGTTGGTGCCGGACTCACATTGCTCATTTATTTTGCATATTCTATTTTAAGAAATTCTATACCTGATTCGGACAAAAAGGCTCGTTTAGCTGCTGTTTATAATGTATTTTCATTTGCACTTTTAATACCTCTCGTTTTTATTATACCTTCTCATTTACAATCATTACATCCCGGCTCTGACAATAAGCCTTTTGAAGCCTTAAAGACACAACATAATTTATTGAAATTCGTTTCGATTCCGGCTATGTTTGCATGGATATTGTTTAGCTTATGGATATATGATATACGAATTAGGATTAAAAAAATTCAAGACCCAGATACTTTCAAAAATGCATAAAATTACTCACTATATATTTTTATTTTTTATAACTTTTTTTTCAAAAACGTTATTGGCACAAAATGCAAGTGATGAAAATGAAAGTGCTAAACTTTTACACCAAAACGGACAGATTTATCTTGTAGTATTTGTGTTGGTAACTATCTTTGCAGGAATTTTATTTCATCTTTTTTTAATAGAAAAAAAACTAAAAAAAATAGAAAACGAAAAGAAAACAAATCATTAAATCATACATATAAAATTTAAAAAAAATTAATCTTCATAATCATGGCAAAAGCAACAAAAAGTAAACAGACAAGTCACTACAGCTTTTTTGAAAGCGTAGAGAGAAATTTTGACAAAGCAGCTCCTTTCACCGAAATTAAGGACAAAGGAATTCTTGATCAAATTAAAGCATGTAATAGTGTTTATAACATGAGATTTCCAGTAAGAATCGGAAATAAAGTAGAAGTAATCGAAGCGTATCGTGTGCAACACTCTCATCACAAATTACCTGTAAAAGGCGGAATCCGTTACAGTATGGATGTTAATCAAGATGAAGTAATGGCATTAGCTTCATTGATGACTTACAAATGCGCTATCGTAAACGTACCATTTGGTGGGGCTAAAGGAGGGATTAAAATAGATCCTAAAAAACTAACAGAGTACGATTTAGAAAAAATCACCCGTCGCTATACTGCTGAATTAGTTAAGAAAAACTTTATTGGACCGGGCATTGACGTTCCTGCTCCGGACTATGGAACAGGCGCACGCGAAATGAGTTGGATTGTTGATACATATATGAGCCTTCGCCCGGGTGAAATAGATGCGGCAGGTTGTGTTACCGGAAAACCAATTTCTCAAGGAGGTGTTAGAGGTCGTCAAGAAGCAACCGGCTTAGGTGTATTTTTTGGCACTCGTGAAATGTGCAATGATGTAGAAATTATGAAAAAATTAAAAATGAGTGTGGGTATCCAAAATAAAACAGTTGTTGTGCAAGGTTTAGGAAATGTAGGATATCATGCTGCTAATTTCTTCCAAAAAGGTGGTGCTACTATCGTTGGATTAGCAGAATACGAAGGAGCTATTTACAATCCGAAAGGACTTGATGTAAATGCAGTAGTCGCTCATCGTAAAAAAACAGGTTCTATTTTGAATTTCCCAGGTGCAAAAAATTTAAAAAAATCTACAGAAGCTTTAGAATTAGAATGTGATATTTTAGTACCTGCTGCATTAGAAAATGTTATCAACGGCGAAAATGCACCAAGAGTAAAAGCTAAAATTGTTGCAGAAGCTGCAAATGGACCTTTAACACCGGATGCGGATGCTATATTAGCAAAAAAAGGCGTGGTTGTAATTCCGGATATGTACTTGAATGCAGGTGGAGTAACAGTTTCTTATTTTGAATGGTTGAAAAATTTGAGCCATGTACGCTATGGTAGAATGGAAAAAAGATTCAGTGAAAATATGAACTCAAATATCATCACTTCTATTGAAAACCTAACCGGAAAAAGCGTTTCAGAAGCTGAAAAGAAAATAATTCTAAGAGGCGCTGATGAAGTGGATTTAGTTCATAGTGGCTTAGAAGATACCATGATAGGTTCATATCATGAAATTAAAGAAATATGGTTGAAAAACAAAAAAATCCAAGATATGAGAACAGCTGCCTTTGTAAATTCAATTAACAAAGTAGGAGTTTCTTATATGGAACTTGGAATTTTCCCATAATCAATAATAACTTTTATTATTCAATAAGAGAGCCGCCTCTATAGGTGGCTCTCTTGTTTTCTTCTAATTGAACATTAATTTTTTTTCAAGTTTATTTTAATACGTAGCTTGAATCAGAAATTTATTTTTTCATCTAAATACTCATTTATTTTTGAAAAATGTTTACAACCCCAAAAGCCATTATGTGCCGATAGGGGTGAAGGGTGAGCAGCTTTTAAAATTATGTGCTTATGAGCATCAATAATTTTCTCTTTTTGCTGTGCAAATTTTCCCCATAAAACAAAAATTACTTTTTCTTTTCTATCTGAAACGGTTTTAATAACTGCATCTGTAAATATGTGCCAACCAATATTGGCATGACTCATTGGTTTGCCATCTTCTACTGTAAGCGAAGTGTTTAAGAGTAAAATCCCTTGTGTTGCCCAATGGGTCAAATCACCGTGTGCCGGGAATGAAATATGCAAATCATTTTGTAATTCTTTGAAAATATTAACTAATGAAGGAGGCATCTTTATTCCTTTTTGAACGCTAAAACATAAGCCATGTGCTTGCCCCTCGCCATGATAAGGGTCTTGTCCCAATAGTAACACTCTTACTTTATCAAAAGGTGTTAACTCAAATGCATTAAAAATATTTTTCCCCTCCGGATAAATCTTTTTACCAATTGCTTTTTCCTGTTTTAAAAACCTAACTAATTGCACAAAATAGTCTTTTTCAAATTCGTCTTTTAAAACTTCTTTCCATGTTGGTTCTATATTAACATTCATAATTTGTATAAAAAATTACATTTAAAAAAAAATACATTATTTTTGACTAAAATTAAACACAAAATGCACTATATCCAAAACACGTTATTTTGTAGTTATGGTTCGTGGTTTTTAAATGTAATTATCTTAATGATTTGCGTAGTATTTTATATTCAAAATAATAAGCAAGCATTAAAGAAATCTCTTGTTACTCTTGGTGTTTTTTTAATCATTTCAATAATTTCTAATTTATATTTCTCAAAATCTTTATCCATTATGACTGAAAACATAACAAGTAAAAGGTTTCAAATAGAGCAAAATGAAATTAAATCAACACCCGATTATTTAAATTTATTTAATTTTCTTAAAAATTTGATAAGCTCTAAAATCTCTGAATAGAATTGTTCGGCACTAATAGATAATAGCTTACATTTGTTGTTGTGAATTTTTTGTATCCTTATTTTTTAATTGCGGGTATTGCGATTGCTGCACCAATCATTATTCATCTGTTTAATTTTAAAAAATACAAAAAAGTATTTTTCCCGGATATACGTTTCCTTAAAGAAATTCAAGAACAAACACAAAAAAGTTCTAAACTTAAACACCTATTAATCTTAATAAGTAGGATTTTAGCTATCCTCTTTTTAGTTCTTGCCTTTGCTCAACCTTTTTTTAAAAATGACAAAGAAAATTTAAAAAATACTCCTAAAGCAATCAGTATTTATATTGATAATTCTTTCAGTATGAGTATTGAGAAAAATGGATTATCTGTTTTGGATATTGCAAAAGCAAAAGCAAGAGAAATTATCCAAAAATTAAATGAAACCGATAAAGTACAAATTCTTACAAATGATTTTGGATTTAGTGAAAATAAATTTTTAGAAAAAAATGAAGCTTTACGTTTTTTAAGTACGATTTTAATTTCGCCTAAAACTAAAAAACCTTATTCCATCTTAGAAAAACAAAAACAGCTTTTGAGTAATGAATCTGCTTTTCAAAAACAAATAATCTATATATCAGACTTTCAAAAAAGCAGCTTCCCTTTAGAAACACAAACCGATGATTCTATCAAAAAATATTTTGTTATCGCAAATAATCAAGCAACCAATAATATTTCTTTAGATACAGCTTATTTTGAATCGGCTTCGATTGCAATGAATGAAGAAAATATTATTAAAGTAAAAATAAAAAATAATAGCGATGAAGAAGTATCTACTACTTTAAACCTGAATGTAAATCATCAACTAAAAAACGTTTTGAATGTGCATTTAAAACCGAAAGAAAATATTGTAGATGAAATAAAATACACTCCATCCAATGCAGGAACTCAAAACATTCAACTTTATATCAATGATTATCCTATGACTTTTGATGATACTTTTTATGTATCTGCAAAAATCAATGCTAATTATGCTGTCGCCATACTCAATCAAAATAATACAAATGCATATTTGAGTTCTGTATTTAAACCCAGTTCTCAATTTAAAGCTGACCATTTTCAGATTAGTAATTTTAACCAAAATATTTTATCTAACTATTCATTAATTATATTAAATAGCATTTCATTTCTATCAGAACCGCAAGCAAATGCTTTGAATCAATATCTTACCAATGGCGGTAGTGTTTTATGCTTTGCTCCAACTAATAACCAAACCGGTAATATCAATTCCTTTTTGGGCAAAACAGCGTCTTGTTCTTATAATCGATTTGATACATCAAAAATGTATGTAAGTAATTTTGCCAAATCACACGAAATTTTCAGAGACTTATTTGTGAAAATTCCGGATAATATTGATTTGCCAATAGCATTTAACCATTTTGATATTAATTCAAATTCGTTAAGTAGTGAGCAAAAATTATTCAGCTTTTCAAATGGTGCATCATTTCTTTCCGTTTTTAATGTTGGTAATGGTAAATTATATGTATGCGCTTCCAGTGCAGAGAGTAATTCCAGCACATTTCCAAAATCATATTGGTTTTTACCATTGATATATAAAATGGCATATAGCTCAACACCCAATACTATTAATGCCCTCAGTATTAATAAAAACCCACAATTGCTTGTACCGAATAATAAAATCAATGACAAAACAGTCTATCATTTAATAAATCAAAATTTTGACGCAATACCTGAACAAAGAGCTTATGGAAATAAAATGTTGATAAATATAAACAATGCAATTACTCAAGCAGGTTTCTATACATTAAAACAAGCTAATGCCAATGATACCTTGTCAATTGCCATAAATTATGACAGAGAAGAATCCGATTTGAACTATTGGACTTTAGATGAACTAAAAAAATCTAATCATTTGAAAAATGCCGAATGGATAGCAGCTAATGCAAATCTTTCTGATACAATATTCAGTTTACAAAGCGGAATGCCTTTGTGGAAGATTTGCATTATTTTAGTTTTATTATTTTTGCTAATCGAAATCGGACTTATTCGATTTATGAAATAATTTTTTTAAAAGCGATATGAAAATATTAATTAAAAATACTCATATTCTCAACAAAGAATCTAAATATCACAATAAAGTAAATGATATATTGATTCAAGATGGGATTATTCAAAAAATTGCAAATCGTATCAATGAAAAATGTGATTATATAATCAATGCAGCACACACTTATACAAGTATTGGCTGGGTAGATATTTTTGCAAATTTTTGCGAACCGGGATACGAACACAAAGAGACAATAGAAACCGGCATCAAAGTGGCTGCAGCCGGTGGATATACAGATGTATTTTTGATTCCAAATTTAATACCAAGCACATCAAGCAAAGCAAATGTTGAGTTTTTAAAAAACACTCAAAGTATTGTGAATATTCATCCTATTGGATCAATATCAAATCAAATAGCCGGTAAAGAATTGGCTGAAATGAGTGATATGAATCATGCCGGCGCAATCGCCTTTTCAGATGGATTAAAACCTATACAGAATGTGGCTCTTTTGCTTAAAGCCTTGCAATATGTTAAAACATTTGATGGTATTATTATTGAAATTTCTGAAGATTCTTCATTAGCACATCATGGTCTCATGAATGAGGGAATTGTTTCAACGCAAATAGGATTACAAGGCAAACCTTCTATTGCTGAAGATATTAATACATTTAGAAATATAGAATTACTTAATTACACCCAATCGAAATTACATTTGACAGGAGTTAGCACCAAAAAATCAATAGAGATGATAAGGCAGGCTAAAAAGAAAAATAAAAATTTAACTTGCTCCGTTACGCCATATCATTTGTTGTATAATGATAGTGAATTGCTGAATTACAATTCAAATTTTAAGGTGACACCTCCTCTAAGAAGTGAAGAAGACAGAAAAGCATTAATCAAAGCAATTCAAGACGGCACTATTGACTGTATTGCTTCGCACCATTCTCCTCAAACGTTTGACGAAAAACAAGTCGAATTTGAATATGCTAAAAATGGTATGATAACATTGCAAACCATGCTCAGTATGTTACGTAAAACAGAGGCTAACATATCAATAGAAAAATGGGTAGAATTATTAAGCGAAAATCCTCGTAAAATTTTCAAATTGCCAAAGCCCAAAATAGAAACCGGACAAACGGCAGCCCTTACTATTTTTAGCACAGAAGGGAAATGGAATTTTGACAAAAGAAAAAATAAAAGCCAGTCTGAAAATTCACCTTTATTTCAGCAGGAGCTAACAGGAAAAGTAGTAGCAACTATCAATAATCATTCTATTTTTATTCATGAATAAAAAAATTTCAACCAATACCGGAGCTATTACCGGCATTGTTATATTAGCTTATATGCTTTTAATAAGAGCGTGGGTCAGTGAAGAACATTCTTTCCTTATTTTAGGCTCTTATTTAATCTTACTTTTGGGAATGATAGGTTCTACATTTTTATTATATAAATATTATGCTGACATCAAAATATTAGATGCTCTTATTCATAATGCCCGTACCGGAATAACTGCACTGGTTATCATTTTAATTGGCACCACTCTTATGTATATTTTTTTATCTCCTATCAAATCATTTACAGATTACAATATGCAACTAATGAAAACCATTTTCAGTTTTGCTACCAGTGGATTAATATCCTCTTTATTTACATCTGTAATTTTTAATATATTTGCCAAATATTTTTAAGACACTTGCAATTATCAATAATTATACCATTTTTAAACGAAGCAGAATCACTTCCTGAATTACTTACTTGGATAAAAAAAGTAATGAAAGAAAATGAGTTTTCTTATGAAATCATTTTAGTAGATGATGGAAGTACTGATAAAAGTTGGGATGTCGTAAAAAAGTTTCAATTAGAAGATAGTTCAATCAAAGGAATTTCATTTCAGCGCAACTATGGCAAATCAGCTGCATTGCATGTAGCATTCAAAGTAGCTAAGGGTGATTATATCATTACTATGGATGCCGATTTGCAAGACTCTCCTGACGAAATTCCTTCACTTTATAAAATGATAACTGAAGGCAATTATGATATTGTGAGCGGTTGGAAAAAGAAAAGATATGACAATGCACTTACAAAAAATTTACCTTCTAAACTCTATAATTATGTAACGGGTAAAATGAGTGGAGTTAAGCTACACGACATGAATTGCGGTTTAAAAATTTACAGGAAAAAGGTCATAAAATCTATTGAAGTTTATGGCGAAATGCACCGTTACATTCCTGTAATTGCAAAATGGCAAGGCTTTGCAAAAATTACCGAAAAACCGGTCGTTCATCAGGCTAGAAAATATGGATACAGTAAATTTGGATGGGAACGATTTGTCAATGGATTTTTAGACCTTGCATCCATAATGTTTGTTAGTAAATATGGGAAGAAGCCCATGCACGTTTTTGGCTTTTGGGGAGTTATTGTATTTATAATTGGTACTGTAATTTGGCTATATTTAGCTATCGCAAAATTTGTATTTTTACAATATAAAATGACAGATCGCCCTTTATTTTATGTGGGTATTATATCAATTGTTATAGGAGTTCAATTGTTTTTAGCCGGCTTTTTAGGCGAATTGATTTCACGTAATTCCACAGATAAAAACCAATATCAAATAGCAGAAGAAATTAATATAGATGAATAAATTTGGTCCCGTAGTTCAATGGATAGAACGAAAGTTTCCTAAACTTTAGATACAAGTTCGATTCTTGTCGGGACTACATTTGCCTAAATTACGATTTAGGAATTTTCTTATAACAAAGAATCAAATTTGTCATTTGGTTCAATGTATTAAATATTTCAGTCTAGTTTTCTTTGTAAGCGATTATCAAATGTCCAAATGAAGATTTTTATCTATGTAAATTCTTATTGTGTAATTAGGATTTATTTTAAAATTTTGTTAGTGTTTGAAAAAAAATCAAATAAAATCATAAGAGTGCTATACATTTGAAAAAAAATAAAATAAAATGAAAAAAGTCTTAATCTTAATGTCTGCAATTAGCTCAATTGCACTGTTAAACTCATGTGGTCAAAAAGCGATGGATCCTGCTGCCGTGCAAGCAAAAGTTGATTCTATTGCAAACGAAAAAATTAAAGAAATCTCAGCAAAAGCTATTTCTGAATGTGAAACTCGTATGGCAACAGAAGTAAAACAAAAAACTGATTCATTAGTTCACGCCGCTCAAATGGCCAACGCCGCACAATAACTAAAACCATAAATTACTTAACTTAAAACAAAATTTAAAAAAATGAAAAACTTAAAATATTTTATACTTTCTGCATTTACAGGTTTATTTTTTGCATCTTGCAATGAAGCTGCTCAAGGACCTTCACAAGCTGAAATTGATCAACAAGTTGAAGCTAAAGTTAAAGAAGCTACCGATAAATTAAAAGCAGATTGCGATGCTCAAATTATGAATGCAGCTCAACTAAAAAAAGACAGCATCCTTCTTAAATTAGGTAACAAGCCTGCTGCTGTTCCATCCAAACCGACTACAGCACCATCCAAACCGGCTACGGCACCAACAAAACCAACTGCAAAAGAACCAACAAAACAAGCTCCGGTTCAAACTCCACCTGTTAAAGAAGAACCTAAAGGATTAAAATCACTTAGCGACCAAAGCAAACAAGAAGCAGGAAAACAAGGCGGATTAAAATCTCTTAGCGATCAAAATAAAGCCCAAGAAGCAAACAAACAAGGCGGAGGCGGTTTAAAATCTCTTCGTGATAATAAATAATTTGTTTCCTAAAATAAAAAATGAGGTTGTTATATAACAACCTCATTTTTTATTTTATTTCAATAGTATATAATCTTATGGTGTTGTTTCTTCAGATAATACTAAAATGTTAGTTTCAAACCTCTTTGAATACTTCTAAGTAAAAAAACATATTAAGAGCAAGGAATATCTAAAGCGAAAGAATTACTACATTAAAAATCAGTGCAATAAAAATTAAACGAAGATAGTTCAATACTCTTTTTAATACTTATCCCCAAAAACTCATTCTTATGTCTATTTGATAATTTTTCATGGTTGAAATAAATTTTTGAAATTGCCAACGGGAAAAAATAAATTTTCGTCTTTATTTAAATGAGGTATTTTATGTTAGCGAGATATGGAAATAACATTTTACTAACAAATTATAAAAAAATAACTTAAAAAGCATTTTAATATTAAAATTATATTATCTTTATACACATTTTGTACATATTATAAAATTATGAACTCAACAAAAATTACATCTATACTATTATTCGTTATTTGCTTAATGGGTTTTTCAAAATTCAGTTATGCAACCCATGCATCCGGAGGTGAATTGATTTATGAATTAGTTCCCGGGCAAACAAATCAATATAGGTTTATATTTAAATTCTATAGAAATTGTGGAGACCCTTCAATTCCTGGAAATCAGGCTGCAACTGCTCCTACTTCCATGCCTCTTTGTGCTAAAAATAGTTGTGGATTACCGGCACCTACTTTACCTACTATGCAATTATATGTACCGGTCGGTCAAGTTTTGCCAAATGGAAATATACAAGGTGCCCCCATTTCTTATGGGTGTCCAAATACAGGAAATAAGTGTACAGACTTAAACTCACCTTTACCCGGGTATCAAGAGTATTGGTACACATGTATAGTAACTTTGACAGGGGATTGTAATAATTGGGTATTTTGGACCTATCTGAATGCTCGAAACGGTAATATAAATAATTTAGTAACCCCAGGCAGTCAAAATTTATTTGTAGAAACTACCTTTGATAATTCAAATGGGAAAAACTTAAATAGCTCTCCTTACTTTTCGAATCCGCCAATTCCATTTTTGTGTGTAAACCTTCCATACTCATATAATAATGGGGCAATAGATGTGGACAATGATTCTCTTTCATTTGAATCTATTTCTCCCCGAAATCAATCAGGATGTAATTATAGTCCTAATGCTATATTTTTAAACCCTTGGACACCTACAGAGCCATTTAATACTAACAATACTTTTAATGTAAACCCTATTACGGGAGAAACTTCATTTATTGCTGCAACTCAAGGAATTTATGTAATAACTATAAAGGTTAATGAATGGAGAAATGGAGTATTGATAGGGTATGTGCTGCGTGATATACAAATGTATGTAGGTCCCTGCAACTCGCCCACACCAACAGGTGTAGTAGATACTAATACAATTGTTGGAGGACAAATGATAAACGGTATCATTGAGGGATGTGCCGGAGATTCACTTAAGTTCTGCTTTGATATGACTTCAACAAACCCTTCAGCGGTATTAGTAGCAGCTGATAACCATAATGTAGCAACACCTGGAGCTAATATAATCTATACGGGAACTTATACACAAAATATGCAAGGTTGTTTATCGTGGAATACAACTGTTTTAGATACAGGACTTCATATTTTGACAATATCCATTAAAGATTCTTCTTGCCCTCCAAATGGATTTATTCTTACTGGAACACTTACGATACCCATACGAATTAATCCTATCACTCAAGCTTTTGGAGACACCACAATGTGTAATGGAGGTGCTGCTCAATTACAAGCTTATGGAGGTTCGTCTTTTATATGGACCGTATTGCCGGGAGGTGATGACATCACATCGCTGTCATGCACCAATTGTCCTAATCCAATAGCAACACCAAGTACAACGACATCTTATGTCGTCACGAGTGACTTAGTATCTATTTGCAATAAGAGTGTTGATACCGTCGTCGTTCAAGTGGCTCCTAATCCTGTGATAACAATAACGCCAAATAGCACAACTTGTGTAAATGCAGACTTTCAGTTGAATGCTTCAGCGACACCCGTAGGACCAAATTATTCTTATTCATGGTCGCCGGCAACTTACTTAAATGACCCAAATATACCTAACCCAATTGTGCATCATCCATTAAATACGATTACTTACACAGTAACGGTAATTCCAAACAATTTGGCAGCATGTCAATCAACTGCAACCGTTACTATCAATGTATTACAAGGTTTTGATATTTTTAATCATGACACCACCATTTGTGATGGCGACAATGTGAAAATAAATGGAATAGGAGATCCTCAATATACCTATTTGTGGACACCAGCAACTTTTGTTTCTGATCCAAATATTTTAGCTCCAACTATTACACCGACCCCTTTTGGAGTTTATCCATATACTGTTACAGCAAGTTATCCCGGTTGCCCTGATTCTTCTAAGTCAATAACGATAACTGTTGAGCCAATACCGGTTGTGAATGCAGGTCCTGATTTATTAATGTGTACCGGCGATACTTTACATATACATGGAAGTGTAACACCAACCGGATTTAACGGTTATACTTATAATTGGACACCAATATCTGATATAGATTTCCCTAATGTACTGGATATTGTATTTGATGGTGCCGGAACTACAACTTTAACATTAACAGCAACGACACCTGCGGGCTGTACATCGAATGATTTTATGATAGTAACAGTTAAATCACCGTCTTTTATATCTGCATTTTCGGATAAAGCAATATGTCCAAATGATTCTGTAAAAATTTATGCAAAGGGAAGTTCAGGATTTTATGAATGGTGGCCAAAAGATTATATTGCTTCAACACAAAATGATACCATTATAGTTAAGCCAATTACTTCTACTGATTTTTATGTAATGGGAATTGATGTTGATGGATGTCTGGATACAGCTAAAGTAAGTATTATAGTGAACCCTGATGCAGTGTTAGACGCAGGTGATACACATGTTATTTACCCGGGAGAATCTGCTCAATTATATGCAAGCGGAAATTGTAGTTTCTTCCAATGGTCGCCGCCTTATGGTTTAAGTGATACAAAAATTCAAAACCCAATAGCAACACCTTCAGTAAGTACTCGTTACTTTGTAATAGCATCAACAGAGGCCGGTTGTACTATGATTGATTCTGTGGACGTTTTAGTAAGCCCTGAAAGCATTATTGAATTACCAAATGCATTCTCACCCGGACCGGGGACAAGTATCAATGATGAATTAAAAATTTTAGTAAGAGGAGTAGTGAAACTTAACTCATTTAAAATTTTTAATAGATGGGGAGAAGAAGTGTTCAGCACTGAGGATATTAATAAAGGCTGGAATGGACAATACAAAGGAAAACCTCAGCCAATGGGCGTTTATGTTTACGTTATAGATGCAGTGAGCCAATCAGGCAAACGTTTTTATAAACAAGGTAATGTAACGTTGATAAGATAAACGTTTTAAGATAATTTTCAAATTAATAAGAAAAGGGGTTTTTTAAATAAAAATCCCTTTTCTTATTAATAAACATTGATAGTTTTGAAAAAGTTATTTAATAAAAATTGGGAATGTGAGATGAATATCAGTAGCCCCAATATTACAATCACCATTTTTAATACCGGGTTGGTGTTTTAAAATTATATCTATACTTCCATTTCCCGTTGCATAAGTATTCCATTTCGATTTTAAGCCTAAAGACAGTTCATTTTTATCTTTATCTGTTTTTTCAATATCAATCGAAACCCCTAAAGGTTCAAAACAAAATAAATGATCATAATCTTCTGATAATATTTCATTGCTTATTGTATCAATAGGAATTTTGGTTTCATCAAGTAAGGTAATTGTCATATAATAACACTTATTTGCTTTTAGTATAATAGAATCCCATTTTTCCGGTAAGTTTCCTCCATCTCCGTCTTTATCTTGATATATGCAATAAATGGTAGGTTCAATACCACTACTATCAATGAATTTAAGTTGTACAGTCGTTATTAATTCTTCTTCGTTTGGATTAGGTGGAATAGATTTTTTTTGACAAGAAAAAAATAATGGTCCAATTAAACAGGCTAAAATTAAAATTTTTGTTTTCATATATTTTATTTTTTTATTGTAAATGGAATGAGTAAGCGTACAGAGAAGTTTCTACCTAAATCATCAGCAAAATATCGATTCCTATTTAGATAATCTCTGTATTTCTTATTTAATAAATTTTGAACACCTAAATTAAGTTTTATTTGATTGTGCAGGATTGTTGTTTCAAATAACAAATCAGCATTTAGCAGCAAATAGGCTTTAGGGGATGGAACATAATCTTCTGCAAAGTTTTTTTGTTTCATAGTATAGACACCTTCAAAAGAAATATTGATATTTTGATTTTCATTTTTTAAAATTTGATATTTAATTTCAGAATTTATACGGCCCGGAGGCATCCCATATATGCTTTTATTATTAGCAATTTGAAATGCACTTAAAAAGTTTCCTTGATTATACCAATTAATTTTTTTATTTAAATGAATATTTAATGATATTTCTAAGCCAAATATATCAACGTCAGATTGGGAATAAAGGAATGTTGGGAAAACTCCTTTGATTGTACTTATTGGAGGTGTGATAGGTGTTAATTGTATAAAATTTTGAACGTAATTATTATAGACAGAAAGCTCAAAATCTAAATTATTTACTCTTTTTCTAATTGCTCCCAATGAGGCTTGATAACTTCTTTCGGGAATTAAACGGTCATTGCCTATTTCGAAAGAGGCGGCACTATGATGCACTCCATAACTATATAGCTCATTTACAAATGGTGCTCGCCATGAAGTTGAAAAATTTAAATATGTATTAAATAAAGTGAAAGGATATTTTAATGAAATACTTGAAGCTATACCTTTATAAAGATGTAATCGCTCTATTAAATTTCCTTTTTCCCATTTTTGTATCGTAAAATAATTTACGTCAAAACGGAGTCCCCCTTCTACTGCGAGTCTATCAAAGTTTATATTTTCAATTATATATATTCCATTTGTATATTTTTGATAATTGGGGATTAAGTATGAACTGAAATATTCATTCGTTTGATATTGACTTGAAATGCCTATATTGGCTTTCCATTTTGTATTTGAGTTTTGCAAAAATTTCATGTCGAGTTGGTATGTATTAAGCAAAAAACTTAATGAAGGTTTATATTTTCCGTCACTTTGTAATAAAGAAATATTTTTTTCATATTCTTTTCGTATGTTTTTTTGATAGGAAAAAATGCTAGTTAAAACTCCTAATTTTTTTAATCTGATACCTAATTCTGCTTTTGTAGTTTGATGGTTTACTGATTGGAATGGAAAACCTATTTTGTAATTAAACCCGCTACTATCAATTGGCTTTTCAGAATTAAAAGCCTTATATAAATCATTTAAATTTCCAATGTGTGATCCGGAAAAAATACCTATTTTACTATTAAAAAATGTTTGATTGATAGATAGTTTAAGCCCATGCGAATTGTAAGCTATGCCGGTAGAAATATTCGTTTCTTCCAATCCGGTGTTTTTCAAAAAATAATCAGGGGTTTTATTGTTACCACTTTTTTTAAATTCACCCTGTAAGCGCCATGAAAGTTTTTTGGATTTATCAAAATTACCTTCAACCTGTAATGAATTGGCGAATCCATTGCCATTACTATTAAAACTGCTTAATAGCTCTCCTTGAGTTTTTTGGATATTGTAAATTGAATTTGGATTTAATAAAATAACACCGCCTAAAGCATCATTTCCATACTCTATAGATTGAGTACCTTTTATGACTTTAATTTCTTTGATGCTAAATGCATCTATTTCAGGAGCGTGTTCATTACCCCATTGTTGCCCTTCTTGTCTAACATCATTATGAATTATTAAAACTCTATTGCCGTATAACCCTCTTATGACAGGCTTCTGAATATTATTTCCGGTACTTATATTATAAACCCCATTTATTTTTTCCAATGATTTACCAATTGAAAACCCTTGATATTTAAATAAGTCATCATTTTTTAATTTATCAATTATAAAAATTTCTTTGTTTGAATTTGATTTACGCCCTTTAATAATTACTGATTTTAAAGTATCAATATGGCAATTTAGGTTGATGCTTTTTTCTTGTACTTTTTTTAAAATTGTTATAGAATCTTTATAAGGTTTGTGGTTCAAATGTCTAAATTCAATTTCATATTGTTTTGAACATAAATCGTCTATTTGAACTATTCCGTTCGAGTCCGATTGTTTTATGAGTGGTTCCCCGGTGATATACACAGTAACACCTTCAATAGGTAATTTTTTTTCGGAATCTAAAATTGTTATGATTAATTTATTTGTGCATTGATTATTTTGACTTTGAGCTGTTAAACTCAAAATCATTAAATAAAATACACACACGAATAATCGCATGATTTAATTATTTTTAATTGAATAAATAGGAACTCAAAATGAGTCCAATTAAGTTTTTTATTTTTTAGTTTAAATAAAAAATATGAAAATTTATTTTATGAAATTATAGGGGAGGAGCTCTTAATTGTTTTTGAGAATATGCAAGTTTTGATAAGTAAAAAACTTTAAATATTACAGACCTTGGTAAAGAATATACTTCTAATTTATTAAAGTCATAAAATGGTAATTCAAAGGCATTTGAAACAAAGTGTTGATCAATTTTTAAAAGTTCGCAATGAATATGTTCTTCCGAAACTTGGGTTATGTTACTTTTTTCACAATGAATGGTATCTTTATGAGGTACTAATGTATGTATAATCTCTTTCGGAATAAGATAAAAAGAGAAAATAAACAATAAAAAGACCGCAAGGATATTTTTGCTATTCACTTATGCAAAAGTACTTCAAGATTCAATTTGATTGAATAGAAACTTTTAATTAGTAATAATCATTTTTTGTGTTAGTGTTTTATTACTAACATGCATTTGGTAATAGTAAATACCGGCAGGCAGAGCATTTCGATCCACTGTAAATTCAATTGTGCCGGCGGGGACTTCATTTTCATATAATATATTTAACATTCTTCCCATTTCATCATAAAGAACAATTTGAACCATACCGCCTTCAGTTGTGAAACGTATATTGGTGTGTGTTCTGAATGGATTTGGAAAATTTTGTTCTAATGAAATTTTTGATGGAATAGGAGTGTAATCATTAGTATCTAATGCATACTTAAATATTGGTAGCATTTGGAAGGAATGGCCATTTAAAATATTTTCTGCATCCGTTTTAGGAACTCCTAACCAATCTACTAGAATTGTTCCTAAAACTTGTCTGAAATCATATTGCATTGGGATATTATCACCACTGGTTGCATTAGCCGGCAAATTAGGACTTGTACCAATAATGATTGGGTTTACTTTAGTTCCAAACACTATCATTGGGGCGCTGGTGCCATGGTCTGTTCCAATACTTGCATTTGATTTGATTCTTCTACCAAATTCTGTTATAGTGCAGCCGGCTACTTTATCTTGTTTACCCATTAAGGTAATATCTTCTTGGAATGCAGCAATTGCGTCTGATAATAATTGAAGACGATTTGCATGTTGTCCAACTTTATGATCTGCATCTTCCACTTGATTGTCATGTGTGTCAAAACCACCAATATTTACCATATAAACGGGAGTTCTTAAGCCACCACCTATCAGTCTTGCTACAATTTTTAATTGGTCTGCAAGGTTATTGTTACTAGGGTAGGTTGCAAGATTTTGCGGCATCGCATTTGCAGCGTTTTGTAATATTTGTGTATAAGACTGCGTTTGTTGTGCTATAAATCGGATATAGGTTAGTTCATGACCTGCAGGTGTATTAGGTGCAGGGTCAACATTTCCATTTACGATTTGGTAAAAATTATTTAAACCCGAAACCGCCAACCCGTTTAAACCATTAGCACCTGTAAATAAAGATGAAACGGTAGTGCCTATTTGAATAGAAAGCGGATCGAGAAAAATATTTGGATCGGGATAGTTTAAAGGAGCTCCGGGAAAACGATAATCAATATATCGCCCAACCCAGCCGGTATCAATATCTACATTTGAATCTGAGGCAGAAAATATAATATCTGTTGAACGAAAATGAGAAAAATTTGGATTAGGATAACTGACAGCTTGCACTATATTCATTCGTTCTGTATTGAATAAGTTTTGCATGCCGGACATGGATGGATGAAAACCGGTATTGGCTTGGCCATTCAATGGAAGAACATCAGCTTGGTCAATCAAAATATTAGAACGTGCATTGCTCAATTCACTATATTTATCAAGTGGGATAACTGTATTTAAACCATCGTTACCACCACTAAGTTGAATTAAAACAAGTATATTATCATTATTTCCTCTTGTTTTAGAAATCATAGATAATAAATGATTTTCGCCATAGGCGTGAATCGGATTGCCATTTATAGAGTAAGCCAACGTGGCCATTGTACTCATTTTTATAAAATCTCTTCTCTTCATAAATTTAGAAGTTTGTTTTTCTTGTTTTAGATTAAATGATGTTCAGCTAATTGAAGTAATTTAGTCAACATAAGACGTAGTCTATTCTTGACGATATTTTCATAAGTTACATTTCCGGGATTATTGATGTAATCATTCCAAGCCTGTGTCCAATAAGCATTAGCATTATTATTTGTTAAAATATTTTTGTAATAATCTTTCGATGTTTGAGTAAGCCCTACAGCTAAAAGATATTTGACACAATCATTCACCAAAATATCCGGATCAGACGGATTGGAAAGTGAGCTTGCAAATACCAATACATCACACAATAGCTTATAAGTTCCGGAAACATAAATTCCCGAATTAGTAAATAATGCATCTGTATAACGCATTCTTTTAGGCAGTGTGTCGGAATTAATCCACATTTCATGGAATTGCGGCTCTTGATAGAAAGCAGGCCATCCGGCAACACTTGGTGGATTCCCCGGACTCATAGCAGCCTCTTCGCATAAGAAAGCTATTCTATAGTATGCTTTTGTTTCATCAACAATTCCAATTGCAGGATTTATATCAATTTTAAGTGTTTTAATCATACCCAAATAATAATCCATAGGATTTGCTATAAGACAATCCATCGAAATAGAGTCATAAAAATGATCACTTTTGAATAATTGCAATAAAACAGGTTTTATATTCCAATTGTTGTTGATAAGAGTATTTGCAAGGCCTGCAATAATAGTAGATTCAATATTAGCATCTATATTATAATATACAAAAAAACGATATATTTTTCTACATATAAATTTTGCAACAGTTTGTGATTGGGCAAAAATCATATTTAACAAATCATCTAATTCATTTTCGCCGGCGGCACCGGCTTGCCCCGTTATAACGGTATTATTATAAAAAGACGAAAACGTTTTATTGCCAGTTTCATGTTTGTTTGGGTCAAAATTGTAAGTGATATTGACCGTGTCTGCTCGGAATCCTGTTAGAACTTTAGCAACTGCTTTTACATCGTCTTCATTCCAAAGATTTGCACCTTTACCTACTGTAAATAACTCTTGTACTTCTCTGGCGTAGTTTTCATCCGGTGAGTTTTTAATATTATAATGCCCATTTAAATAAAAAAGCATCATAGGATTTTTTGTAATTTCTTTTACAAATGTTTTAAAATTACCTAAAGCATGAGTGCGTAATAAATTCAGATAATTATACAAAAGTCTGGAGTCTCCCACCACATTATCTTCACACACAAAATGGTTATGCCAAAAAACAATCATTTTTTCCTGAATACTTAATCCCTGTTTTAAAATATTTTTCATCCACCAAGCTTCTGTTGACAGATAACGGTAGTAGTTAACTGTTCCATCTCCATACGGTGCATTTACCCATGTTGCGCCAAGTGCGACACCCGTGGGGTCAGGATAAATAGATTCATAATAATTTATGGGTGGTGCAGGTGTAGCCGGTGTCGAATTGATGATTAAATCAACTGCTTGACTCATAGTCATATTGCTTATTGTAGATAAGTCATTTGGCGTAAATCCAAATAATGTTCTCCTTAATAAATGAATTTGTTGTTTCTCTGTCCAAGCACCGTTATATTGAGTAAGACCGGCTCGTGTCTTTTTTAATTCGAGAGGGCTAACCTTATTTGAATATTTTAGAAAAATTTCATCTTTATTAATATCATATTGTTCATCGTTTTCAGACCTTTTGAATGTAAATGTTTCCAAAAACTGTCTTCTGTTTTTTTCTCCCATATAATTTGTTTTATAAAAAATATTAGATATAAAGGTAATAAAATAAATAAAATAAATAAAATAAATAAAATAAAAATTCATTGATTATCAATATTTACTTTTTTGTAAAATGTATATTTTATTTAAAAAGTAAAAAAAAACTTAAAAAAATTGTGTAGATATAAATCATTTTATTATCATTGTATTTCGAAAAATAGAAATAAAGCTATATGAGAAAAGTAATATTCAAATTATTTGTAGTTGCAAGCATAGTTGCATCATCAACTTTTATTAATGCCCAAAATGTAAATTCAGACTTAATTCGTGTATTTAGATGGTTGAATACAGTAGATAATAATTATGTAACGCTTGCTGATGGAGAAATTCAAGAAGGACAATTACTACAATGGAAATACAAAGAAAAAACATTTTTATTTTACGCTTATAAAACACCCGGACCAGATAGAGTAGCTGTTTACAGATGGATAAATCCAGTCACTAAAGATCAAATTTCAGTAGCAGAAGATGAGTTTACAGATTCAGATATGCAACAAAAAGGATATACTTTAAAATCTCTTCAATTTTATGCTCCTATCAGAAGGGCAGAAAACCATATACCGGTTTATAATTGGTATAAACCTAAATCAAAAGATTGGATTACAATTCCTGAATACGGAGATACCGATAAATTTTGGGATAAAGGATACAAACGTAAAACATTCCAATACTATGGCGTAATGCGTAATGAGTACGAACAATAAATCCTAAATTTGAAAATTTATAATAAGTAAAGCTACCATAAGGTAGCTTTTTTATTTGTTGTAAATTAAATGGCAAAATGATGTAATGTCTTTATCAGTAATTTTATAAATTTATTTTAATTTTTGATTTCAGTAATTCATAACATCGAATTTGAAACAAAAAATATATCATTTTTGATTACTATACTCGTATATTTGCAGGCTCTCAAATTATCAATAAATTTAAGAGAAACAAATTTTACTATTAATAATAAAAAGATTATATTTTATATAAAATGCTAAACTTAATTTCAAAACTATTCGGAGGAAGCAAGTCTGAAAAAGATGTAAAAAGAATCAGTCCAATTATTGATCAAATTAATCAAAACTTTCAATCATATCAAAGCTTGAGCAACGATGAACTGAGGGCTAATTCTACTCACTTTAGAAATAGAATTTTTGAATATGTAAAAGAGATCTCCGATGAAATTGCAATCTTAAAAGAAAAAGCAGAATATACTACTGATATTTATACTAAAGGAGAAATCTTTAAACAAATAGACCAACAGGTAAAAGCTAGAGATGCTAAGTTGGAAGAAATTTTAATGAAAATATTACCTGAAGCATTTGCAACAGTGAAAGCCGCTGCACAAAGATTTAAAGATAATACTACAATAAGAAGTAAAGCAACAGAATTAGACCGAACGCTTGCCGTTACCAAAAAATATATTACTATCGACGGAGATGAAGCTATATATGCAAATACTTGGGAAGCTGCAGGCTCAACGATAACATGGGATATGCTTCACTACGATGTACAGTTGGTAGGAGGATATAATCTACATGAAGGAAAAATATCTGAAATGGCTACCGGTGAAGGGAAAACGTTGGTATCAACATTACCATCTTATTTAAATGGATTGACTGGAGAAGGTGTACATGTCGTGACAGTAAACGATTATCTTGCCCGTCGTGATAGTGAATGGAACGGGCCTCTTTTTGAATGGCTTGGACTTACTGTTGATTGTATTGACAAACACCAACCTAACTCTGAACGTAGAAGACAAGCATACTTAGCTGACATTGTATATGGAACCAACAATGAATTCGGATTTGATTATCTAAGAGATAATATGGTACATCAACCTTCAGAAATGGTTCAACGTAAACTTCACTTTGCAATGGTTGATGAGGTAGATAGCGTATTAATTGATGATGCAAGAACGCCCCTTATTATATCAGGTCCGGTACCTAGAGGAGATGATCAAGAATATTATCAACTAAAACCACAAATTGAAAGACTTGTGGAGATGCAAAGAAAGGTGGTTAATAGCTTTTTATTAGAAGCTAAAAAATTAATTACAGAAGGAAATGATGATAAAGATGGTGGTGGCTTGGCTTTGTTGAGAGCTCATCGTGGTTTACCCAAAAATATGGCAACCATTAAATTTTTGAGTGAAGTAGGCATTAAACAAGTTTTGCAAAAAACAGAAAATTATTATTTGGCTGATCAACAAAAAAATATGCCAAAAGTTGATGCTGAACTTTATTTTACCATAGATGAAAAACACAATCAAGTAGATTTAACGCAAAAAGGGCTTGAGTTTTTAACAGGCACTACCGCTGACCAAAATTTCTTTGTAATGCCGGATATCTCAACAGGCTTACAAGCCATTGAAAATTCTAACGAAAGCATAGAAGAAAAAGCAAAACTAAAAGATGCATTAATACAAGAATATTCTGTAAAAGCAGATAGGATACACTCAATCCAACAACTTTTAAAAGCATATACATTGTTTGAAAAAGATGTTGAATATGTTGTAATGGATGAAAAAGTAAAAATAGTTGATGAACAAACCGGGCGTATATTAGATGGAAGAAGATATAGTGATGGATTGCATCAGGCTATAGAAGCAAAAGAAAATGTAGATGTAGAAGCCGCAACTCAAACGTTTGCAACAATTACTCTTCAAAATTATTTCAGAATGTATCACAAACTTGCGGGGATGACAGGTACAGCTGAAACAGAAGCCGGAGAGTTTTGGCAAATTTATAAATTAGACGTAACAACTATTCCAACAAATAAAAAAATAATACGAAACGACCAAGAAGATAAAGTATATAAAACAAAAAGGGAAAAATATAGAGCGGTCATCGAAGAAATTAAGCACCTTAAAGAAAGCGGGAGAGCAGTACTCGTAGGGACAACCTCCGTGGAAGTTTCCGAACTATTAAGCAAAATGCTGACATTTGAAAAAATAAATCATAATGTATTAAATGCTAAGCAACATGCAAGAGAAGCCGTTATAGTTGCAGAGGCAGGCCTTTTAGGAGCAGTAACCATTGCTACAAATATGGCAGGACGCGGAACCGATATTAAATTATCCCCTGAAGTAAAATCAAATGGAGGCTTAGCAATCATAGGTACTGAAAGACATGAAAGCCGAAGAGTGGATAGGCAGTTAAGAGGTCGTGCCGGACGTCAAGGCGATCCGGGTAGTTCACAATTTTTTGTATCATTGGAAGACGATTTAATGCGTTTGTTTGGAAGTGATAAGCTTAGCACTTGGATGGATAAATTAGGACATAAAGACGGGGATGTGATTCAACACAAAATGATAAGTAAATCCATTGAAAGAGCGCAGAGAAAAGTAGAAGAAAATAACTTCGGAATCCGTAAAAGGTTGTTGGAATATGATGATGTTATGAACTCTCAAAGAGAGGTCATTTATACTAGAAGGAAAAATGCTCTTTTTGGAGAAAGATTAGCAGTAGATTTAAATAATGCATTTTTTGATGCTTGTAATATTTTAGCTGCTCAATTTGATCAAAATAAAAAATATGAAGACTTTAAAATTGAGGTTATTCGTGATTTTGGCTTTGAAACAACTATTAGCGAGCAGGAATTTTTAAGTATGAGCGTCGAGCAATTGGCAGATAATTTATATGCACAATTAAAAACGTATTATACTAATAAACTTCAATTCTTAAAAGAACAAACATCGCCGGTTTTAAAATCAATACAAGAACAAAACGGTGATCGTATTGAAAATATCGGAGTGCCGTTTGCCGATGGACAAAAGGGATTTCAAGTTGTAGCAAATTTGAAAAAATCAGTCGAAACAGATGGGCAAGAGTTAATAAGTGCGCTCGAAAGTCAAGTAACCTTACTTTTCATTGATGATCTATGGAAAACGCATTTGCGACAAATGGATGAAATGAAACAAAGTGTACAACTTGCGAGCTATGAGCAAAAAGACCCTTTGCTTATTTATAAATTTGAAGCATACAATTTGTTCAAAGAAATGATTAGTAATACCAATAAACAAATTGTTTCTTTCTTATTGAAATGTGGTATTCCAATGCAAGAACAACAAGAAATACATCAAGCCGAAGTTGAAAAAACCGACTTAAGTAATATGCGTGCAAATAAAGAAGAAATTGATACAGCCGGAACAGATTATGCCGCTAATGAAAATGATTACTACGACCCTACTCCACAAGTAAAACAAGAGCCTATAAAAAGAGTAGAACCCAAAATTGGGCGTAATGACCCTTGCCCTTGTGGAAGTGGAAAGAAATATAAACAATGCCACGGTAAAAATTAATTATCGTTTTAATCTTACTACATAGCAGCACCTAACGCTAACCATCCTAACACAATAAGTGGTGCAGGAATTTTGGTAAAAATTAAAATAGAAACTGTTACAGTAACTACTACTATATTAGTCCAATCAAAAGGTACAGAGCGGAACAAAATATAGCTTGAAGCCCACATAATACCCACTACAACGGCATGTATGCCTTCAAGTGATCTATAAATGACTGTATATTTTTTTAAATTTTGATAGATCGGAAAGAAAAATAAAATTAATAATATGCTTGGTAAAAATACTCCAACTGTCGCAACTATTCCACCTAATAATTGACCATTAATACCCATAAAACGAGTGGACATTGCACCCACATAAGTACAAATTGAAAATACAGGTCCGGGTATGGCATTAATCATACCAACACCAATAAGGAATTCAGTATTGGAAAGATAAGGAGGAATATGAAAATGAATAGGCCTTAAAACATATTGTTCATACATCATAGGAATTAAAGCATGCCCACCACCAAATACTATACTTCCAAAACGGAAAAAATTTTCAAATAAATTAAAAAATCGTGCTGTTTGCCATTGTTGAATTCGAGCGATTTCAGAAAAAATACCGGCAATTAGAAACACAATTAAAAAACTCCATAAACTTGCCCATTTGATAGGTTTCTTTTTGGTTTGAATATCCGGTATTCTTTTATCACTAAAATTAGAAACTATTCCTCCCAAAATAATCAAAATAGGGAAAATCCAAGGCGAACGAAAAAAAATAGTAATTAATAATGAGGCAAACATTAAGCTATAAGTAGCTACATGTTTTACACTAATGCGCATAGATATATAAGCAGCATATAAAATAAAACCAACACCCATTGGTTGAACATACCGGAATAAATTTGTATGTAATTCATTTGCACCAAAATAACTTATTAAAAATGATAAAGCCCCCATCATTAGTGCAGCAGGTAAAATCCAAATTAGTAATGTGATAATAGCTAATGGTGTTCCACCTCTTTTTAAACCGATTAATGTGATGGTTTGTGTTGAAGAAGGTCCCGGAAGCATTTGACAAAACGCCATATATTCCATAAGTTCTTCTTTTGATATGTCATTTCTTTTTTCAACAAAAGTTTTCATTATCATTCCTATATGCCCTTGGGGGCCACCAAAAGCAGTTAAAGAGTATTTTAATACAGCTTTTAAAAAAGGAATATGTCGATATAGTTTCATTTATAGAAACATAAAGAGGCAAGTTAATAAACTTCCTATAAAATTGAAAGTTTTAATTCAATTAATCTATTGTAAAAACAACAGGTTCTAATTTTTTTATTTTGCCATCATCACTTAACACTTTGATATTCTCAAACTTTATTCGGTCACCTTTTGTTAATTTTTGTAATAATTCTTGAAATTCGATATTACCCGATAAATCACTATTACGAATAGCAATATTATACTTTTCTACAGCTTTAATTGGTTTGCAAACAACATTACAGTTTATTTTATAATTTAATTTTAATAGAAAGTCTTTATCATTTAAAGTCAATTTACTAATCAGTTTTAATTCACTTAGGGATATTTTATTAGATGTTTTTGTGCCGAGTCTTAACTTGGCTACTTCCGGGACAATAGCTGTAAGATAGACCACTTTGTTGCGAATGTTTTTTTGAATTTTACCTCTTTTAGAGATATTATATGTGAAAGTAATACCGGATACTGAAGCGTTTTGAATGTAAAAATTAAAAGAAGTATCAGATAGCCTTTCTATTGTCCCCTCGCTACTTGAAATATAAATTACTTTTTCATCTTGAGGCACTTTCATTAAAAAATAATTTGGAATACCAATATAAACTATTGCTTCATCAGGTTTTTTAAAATAGGATTGAGAAAAAATAATTTGAGAGTAAATAGGATTAATTACCCCCAAAAGGAGTAGCGTAAGATATAAGGCTTTTTGCATTTTTATCAAAGATGGCTAAATTATAATGTCCAAATATAGAAAAAAATATACACTTGCATTTAAGCTAAATTATATATTGTTTTTTGAAAGCTTTAAATTTCTGAATATTCTAAATACACATATTAAAGCTTAAAACACTTTTACTCATAAACTGAAAATTAAAACTTTAAAAATAACTTTGTACTTTTGCAAAGTCAATTTTTTATTTATGATAGACGCATTATCACCAAAAGATTTTACTACAGACCAAGAAGTGAGATGGTGTCCGGGGTGTGGTGATTATAGTATTTTAAAACAAGTTCAAACTGTTTTTCCTACTTTAGGAGTACCAAAAGAAAATTTTGTAATAATATCCGGTATCGGTTGTTCATCGAGATTTCCATATTATATGGATACGTATGGTATGCACTCTATACATGGTCGAGCTACAGCGATTGCCAGTGGTTTAAAATCATCACGACCGGAATTGAGTATATGGGTTGTAACAGGAGATGGTGATTCATTAAGTATAGGCGGGAATCATTTAATACATTTGTTAAGAAGAAATATCAATATTCAGGTATTGCTATTCAATAATCAAATTTATGGCTTAACTAAAGGACAATACTCTCCAACGAGTGAGGCACACAAAATTACAAAATCAACACCTTTTGGAAGTATAGATAACCCTTTCAATCCTGCTGCATTAGCATTAGGTTCAGGAGGAACTTTTATCGCAAGAACTATGGATAGAGATCCAAAACACATGCAAGAAATGCTAAGAAGAGCTCATCAGCACAATGGCACATCTTTTTTAGAAATATATCAAAATTGTAATATTTTCAATGATGGAGCTTTTGAAATATTTACAGAAAAAGGAACAAAAGCAGAACATACTATTTTCTTAGAACATGGGAAACCTCTTATATTTGGAGCAGAAAAGAACAAAGGAATTATATTAGATGGTCTCAAACCTAAAGTGGTAACAATAGGAGAGCAATATAGTGAATCGGATTTGTGGATTCATGATGAAACCGACCAAACCAAAGCATTTATATTGACAAGTATGTTCGGTGATTCTAACAAAGAAAATTTTACACCTAGACCTTTTGGTGTTATATATGCAATCGATAGGCCATGCTACGATACTATGCTACAAGAGCAAATTGAAAGTGTGAAAAAAGAGAAAGGGGCAGGCAATTTAGATGCATTGATTGCAGGGAAAGAAACATGGACCATACTTTAATTTTTTAATGAATAAAAAAAATATTTTTAAAAAAGTTATTTTATTTGGGGGGCTTTTTTTTATTATAAATTCATGGGTTTTGTCTTCATGTACTAAAACCAATACATGTTTGACACCTAAAGTAGTATCCTTAAAAGGAGGTTTCTATCAAAGAAATGATACAACGTATTCTGATTATTTATTAAACAATGCCAATATTTATTTCGGTCAAAACTTACATTATTTTTTGAACCTGAAACAAACAAGTAAATTTCGTTTAACTCTATCTCAAAATACAAACCAATCACTATTGATATTTCAAGTTGATAGTACCGATTTCTCACCTAATGGACTTGATTCGATAAATATTTTATATGATAGAAAATTACATTATATATCTACTGCTTGCGGGTATGAAACATTCTATGAGATTAGTCATATTGAATATACTCGCAATTATATAGATACGGTATTAATCACTCATAATGAAGTTAATAATAATGTTAATAATGAACATTTAAAAATAGTTATGCAATAATGAAAAAAATACAATTATCTTATTTGAAAAAAAATACATTATTGTTTTTGTTTTTTCTACTAAGCTATTTTTCAATTTTTGCAAAAAACAATGATTCTACAGTTAGTCGTTATGATTTTTTTAAAATAGGAATAGACCTTTCAAAAATACCGGCTTCTTATTTTGATAAAAGTTACAATGCTTATGAATTTACCTTTGATGCACATTATAAAAAAGATTTGTTTTGGGTAGCCGATTTCGGTTTTGGAAATTCAAATGTTGATAATCACAACTTGTCGTTTCAAAGCAAAAATTTGTTCATGCGTTTAGGTTTAGATAAAACGTTTTTTGCACAAGATTTTAAAGGCGATTTTGATAATGCTTTTGTCGGATTGCGTTATGGATTGGCCTATATAAATAGGAGCGCTGCTAATTATCTCATACAAGACACGGTTTGGGGAAATACGCAGGGGAATATACCTTCGTCAAACTTTTTAGCACATTGGTTAGAGCTTACGGGAGGATTCAGAGTTGAAGTAAAAAAACATATTTTTTTAGGGTGGAATATTCGTTTTAAAACATTTATAAATACAAAAAAAATTCAAGAATTACCACCAAATTATATCGCAGGTTATGGTAGAGGCGAAAAGAATACTGCTTTTGGCTATAATCTTTATCTATTATATGGATTCGGCAAAAGAGAATAATTTTGACGAAACATATTTTTAAAAATGAATCAATTAAAAAATGAATCATCTCCTTATTTGCAACAACATGCAGACAACCCTGTTCATTGGATGCCTTGGAGTGAAAAGGCATTTGAAATAGCCAAAAAAGAAAACAAACCGGTTTTACTCAGTATAGGATATTCAAGTTGTCATTGGTGTCACGTGATGGCACATGAAAGTTTTGAAGATATCGAAACGGCAGAACTAATGAATAAACTTTTTGTAAATATAAAACTAGACAGAGAAGAATACCCTGATATTGACCATTACTATATGGACGCTGTTCAAGCAATGATAGGTAGTGGCGGTTGGCCTTTAAATGTTTTTTTAACACCTGATAAAAAAGCTTTTTACGGAGGTACATATTTTCCTCCTAAACCGGTTTATGGGCGTGCTTCTTGGAAAGAAGTTTTACAAAAAATTTCAGAGTATTATCATGAAAACAGATCTCAAGTAGAACAACAAGCACAACAACTTTTTACACATCTTAAAAACGCTAACCAATTCCCTTCAATAAAAAAAACAGATAAACATGAAGAAGAAAATATTTTTCATGAAAGAATTTTTGAAAATATAATAAAATCGGCAGATGTTGATGAAGGAGGCTTTGGTAAAGCTCCAAAATTTCCTTCAACATTTACTATAAAATTTTTATTGGATTATGCTCAACTTTATAATAATGAAAAAGCCTTGCATCATGCTTGCTTATCATTAGACAAAATGGCTTTTGGTGGAATATATGATCAAATTAGAGGAGGATTTGCAAGATATAGTACTGATAAATATTGGAAAGCACCCCATTTTGAAAAAATGCTTTATGATAATGCGCTATTGATTGAAGTGTATAGCATCGCTTATGCTATTACCAAAAAAGAGCTATACAAAACAATTGTTCGGGAAACAATTGAATGGCTAAAATTAGAAATGCTCAACGTTGATGGCGTTTTCTACTCTGCTATTGATGCAGACAGTGAAGGCGTTGAAGGAAAATTTTATACTTGGACTTATGAAGAACTTAAAAGTATTCTTCAAGAAGATTTCTCGTTAGCCGAAAAATACTATCAAATAAAAAAAGAGGGGAATTGGGAGCATACTAATATACTATGGACTAACTCTCTATTATATGAAAATACGAATCAACGTTTAATTCAAAATATCAAAAAGAAACTTTTGACAGAAAGAGAAAAGAGAATAAAACCATTTAAAGACACAAAAATAATTTTAAGCTGGAATGCCCTAATGGCAAAAGCCTTAGCGCAAGCATCTATTGTTTTTCAAAATGATGAATACTTAAAAATGGCAGAACAAACTATTCATTACATTAATGAAAAGATAAGCTCAAAAGAGCATTTATATTTTCACACATGTATAGATAACAGCCCCAAAATCCCTGCATATTTAGATGATCTGGCATATTTAACAGATGCGTGTATCGCATTGAACCAAGCAAGCGGAAAAACAAAATATCTCGAAACTGCACAAAATATTATTCATTATATAAACAATCATTTCCAATCAGAGACAGATAACTTTTATTATTTTACTAATAAAGATTATCAAAATACAGCAACAAATAAAATTGAAATATACGATGGAGCATTACCTTCATCAAATGCAACGATAACGAAATGCCTATTGCATCTAACACCCATTCAAACAAATAGTGAATGGATGCTAATGGCTAATTCTATGGTAGATAAAATGAAATCATTGATAGAACAATACCCTCTTACATTTTCATTATGGGCAAATATCGTAATACTTCAAAATACAAGTTATGAAATAAACATATCAGGAGAAAAAGCAGTTGAAGAAACGAGAATGATTTATTCAAAATTATATAAACCCAATATTCGCCTTATATTAAATTCAGATAATAAAATAAAAAATTCAATAATGAAAAATCAATATCAAAAAGATAATACACTGATATATGCATGTTATCAAAATACTTGTTACCCTCCATTTGCCTCAAATGAAAGGTTAATTACATTTTTTTTTAAATAATTTTTGGTAAATTCATAAAATATTTATTATTTGGCACTTGATTTTATCGGGGGATAAAATGAAAGACTGATATAAAAGCAAGTATTTGTTTTTCCCTTTGAAAAAAAATCAAAAAAAAAATTAAAAAAATTATATTAGTTTTGAAATATACGACATATATTGTGCAATATTTTATTTAACAAATATTTCAGTATATTTGCGAACTAGTATAAAACATTAAAAAAGGAATATGATAAAACAACTTTCGTTACGATTATTTGCACTAGGTTTAATAGTTACAGCGTGGGGATGCGGCGGTGGTTCCACAGCCTCTAATGGTCAATTAGTAGGAACTACAAATAGAGTAAATACTAATACTCCTGTTCCAGTCGGTATGACTTGGGTGCCATCCGGAGTTATGCACATGGGAGCCAGTGACCAAGATGTAAGAAGTGCCAATGATGTTAAAAATAGAACAGTGCAATTGGTAGGTTTCTATATGGATGCGACAGAAATTACCAATTCTGAATATAGACAATATGTAGATTGGGTAAGAGATTCTACAGCCCATACAATTTTAGGAGATTTCAAAGACTTGGCAGATGGTAGCCAAATTATTGATTGGAGGAAAAAAATTAAATGGCAAAGTGAAGATGTACAAGATGCTATGGCAGCTTATTATATCCCTTCCTCTGAAAGTATTTGGGGCAAAAAAGAATTTGATAATGCAAAATTAAAATATCATTACGAAGCTTTTGATTATGATAAAATGGCAAGAGAATCTGCATTAGGTCAAAATCAAAATCGTGCTGATTATTTAATGAAATATGATATAGTTGCTTATCCGGATACAACTGTTTGGATGAAAATGTTTTCATATTCTTATAATGAACCTATCACACATCAATATTTTTGGTTCCCTTCATTTAATAACTATCCGGTAGTAGGGGTGAATTGGTATCAAGCTAATGCATTCTGTCATTGGAGAACAAAGCATTGGAGAGCATATAAGGATTCTAAAAAACAATACTTAGAAGGAGAATTCAGATTACCTACAGAAGAACAATGGGAATGGGCGGCAAGAGGAGGAAGAACCCAATCACCGTATCCATGGGGTGGACCTTATGTAGTAAATAAAAAAGGTTGCTATTTAGCTAACTTTAAACCGGGGCGTGGAAACTATAGTGCCGATGGAGGTCTTTATACAGTTAGAGCTGACGCATATTGGCCAAATGATTATGGCTTATATAATATGAGTGGAAATGTAGCAGAATGGACATTATCAGCTTATAATGCAGCAACTTATGATAATGTTTCCGATATGTCACCATCATTAAAAATGAAAACACAAGATGCAGATCCAACTTGGTGGAAACGAAAAGTTATTAAAGGTGGAAGTTGGAAAGATGTTGCAAGTTTCATTCAAGTAAGTAACAGAGATTTCGAATTTGCAGATACTGCAAAAGCTTTTATTGGATTTAGATGTATTGTTCAATATATATCACCGGCATTGACTAATAAATCTCCAAAAAGAAAAAAATAAGAAAAAATAATAATTTTTAACACTAATATAAAAACAAAAGAAAAATAAAAATGAAATCAATATCATTATTCTTTGAAACAAAGTCAGGAAAACGCTTAAAAAACTTAATCATTGGTCTGGGGGCATCAGTGGTATTAATAGGAGCATTGGCAAAATTGGAACACTGGAAGATAGCCGGTCCAATGCTTATCGTTGGAATGAGTGTAGAGGCTTTTATCTTTGCTTTATTAGGGATATTACCTCCTCACAAAGATTATTATTGGGAAAAAATATATCCAAACTTAGACGAAAATCCACATGTTGAAGCATATAAAAAAGGTATTAAATATGTACCAGGACAAGGTATGGTCGCCCAAGTCGGCGGTAGTGGAGGCGGAAGCAGCGCAACAAATGCTTTAGATAAAATGTTAGAAGAAGCAAGTATAAATCCAACTAGTTTGAAAAAATTAAATGAAAACTTTCAGCGATTTGGAGAAACTGTTAATCAAGTAAAAGACATCACACATGTAGCTGCTGCTACTAATGAATATGCCAATAAAGCAAAAGAAGCTACAAGTGCGTTAGGACAAATGAAAGACACATTTATGGGCGCAGCTAATACTTTAGCATCATTTAATGAAGCTGCTGATGAAACTGCTAAATTCCATACTCAAGTATCTACACTTACTAAAAATTTAGGTTCTTTAAACCAGATTTATGAAATTGAACTTCAAGATGCAAATAATCATCTAAAAGCGATGAATAAATTTTACAGTAGTTTAGTAAGTGCCTCCGGTGCAATGGAAAGCAGTGCTGAAGATGCAGGTAAAGCCAAAGAACAAATAGCATTATTAGCTAAAAATTTAGGTACATTAAACCAAGTTTATGGCAATATGCTTACAGCTATGCAAGGTAGATAATATACTATATTATACTGAATTAAAAAATAATTATAAATTAAAAAAGTTAAAACAAAAATAAAGAATGTCTTTACCTAAAGAACCAAGGCAGTTGATGATTAACTTGATGTATCTCGTGTTAACAGCATTGTTGGCAATGAATGTATCAAGTGAAATTTTAAATGCTTTTAAAATAGTGGACAAAAGTCTTGTTTTATCAAGTAAAAATTTAACCGATAAAAATAAAACAGTACTTGATGAATATAATAAACTTTTTGAAAATGAAGAAGTAAAACGTAACCCTGAAAAAATCAAAAAATTAAATGATTATAAACCTCTTCTTGAAAAAGCGTCCCAACTTTCATTAGAAATGACGAATACGTTAGAAGAATATAAGAAACTAATTATTGATAGAGCCGGTGGTATAAACCCTAATACGAACTTAATAGAACGCCCTGAAGATTTAGATGCAGCAACTGCAGCTATGATAGAACAGGACAAAAAAGGCCCGGAAATGAAAGAAAAATTAGAAAAATTCATTCAACAAATTGCAGCATTAGTTCCAACAGACGGGGATAAAATTGAATCTATAAAAGACAAAAATCCAGCAATAGAAAAATTATTTCCAATAAATTTTGATATCGTTGAGAATGAAGATAATGAATCTAAAGATTGGAGTTATGGAAATTTCCATATGGTACCGGCTATTGGCGCAATTACAATAATGGATAAATTTATTAATGACGTTAAAAGCTCAGAGTCTATGGTAATGGATAATCTTTGGGGTTTAGCAACCGGTGAAAGAAGAAATAAAATTATTCCATTGCCTGATTATGCGTTATTGGTATCATCTCCTAATACATATTTGTTACCGGGAGAAAAATATACAGCCAATGTTATGCTGGGGGCTTTTAATAAAAGTTCAAATAATCTGACAATCAGAATAAATGGTGCGAATGTACCCGTTAAAGACGGTATCGCTACATATTCGACAACTGCATCAGGAAAAGGAGAACAGAAAATTACTGTAACAGGAACATTTATTGATCCAAACAATAACCAACCCAAAACATTCACTCAAACAGCAACATATTTTGTAGGAGAACCGCAAGCAAGTATTTCATTAGATAAAATGAATGTGTTCTATATTGGAGTTGATAATCCTATTACTTTCTCTGCATCCGGTATTCCTGCGAGTAGTTTGACATATACTGCAGAAGAATGTACCTTAACTAAAGCAGAAGGAGTAAATAAGTATATTGTAAGACCAACGGGTAATCAAGGTTCTAAAGCAAAAATAATACTTAGCGGTAAAAAAGGAGATGGTACAACTCAGCAATTTGGTACTTATGAATATCGTATTAAAAGAATACCCGATCCTTATCCTACATGCGCAAATAGTAGAGGAGGTGCCGTTGCAGCGAATGCTTTAAAAGCTCAAGTCGCTGTTTTTGCTAAATTAGATAATTTCGATTTTGATGCAAAATTTGAAGTTATTTCGTTTGATTTGTTTTATACACCTAAGAGAGGTGAAGCTAAAGAAGCGCATTCAAATAATATGTATTTGTCAGGAGGAAATGCTAAACCTGATGTCATTGATATAATGCAATCATTAAAACCCGGAGATCGGTTATTTATTGAAAATATTAAAGCTAAAGGACCTGATGGAACAACAAGAACAATTGGGACATTAAATTATATCATAAATTCGTAAAATATTAAAAAAAGATTATACCTTTAATATATGAAAAATATTAAAAATATTAAATTGTTTATTGTAATATCGCTATTATCTGCAACGAATACTATAGCACAAACCGGTTCTAACGTCGATCCGAATGTTGGTGGCGCTGTTACTCAAATAGTGACAGACGAATGGAAACCTTCGCTAAGAGTAGATGGTGTTATTGATAGAGAAAAACATACTAATTATTTAACAACTTGGCAATCTATTAGAGAAGCCGATGTGTTATGGAAAAAAAGAGTATGGAGAGAAATTGATACAAGACAAAAACAAAATTTCCCTTTTAGATATCCTGGAGATGAATATTCAGGAGGTGGTATGTATATAGAAATTTTAATACATGCTATTAAAAAAGGAGATATTACTGCTTTTGCTGATGATCGTTTTAGTGTTCCACTTACTTTAGAAGATGTTATGAACAAACTCGTTCCCCCTCCTGATACAACAGAAGTTGAAAATCCGGATGGTAGTTTTTCTCAAGTAATAGTTAATAAATCATTTAACCCTGATGATATTACAAAATTCAGATTAAAAGAAGATTGGATTTTTGATAAAAACTTAGGGAGAATGGTTGTTAGAATTATTGGTATAGCACCATATTTTGACAAGAAAAATGATGATGGATCATTCAGAGCATCTTTACCATTATTCTGGTTATACTATCCTGAATTAAGAAAACAAAACGTTCAATACGAAGTGTATAATCCTGAAAATGATGTGTTTCGTATCACTTGGGATGATTTCTTTGAAAAAAGATTATTTTCAAGTTATGTTTTGAAATCTACTTTAGATAATCCTCTGCAAGAAGATATCATGAGAACGAAAAAAGGAATTGATATCTTAAATAAAGGCGAAGAAATTAAAGAGAAAATATTTAATATGGAACATGACATGTGGGTGTATTAATTTATTTTTTTAAAAATAATAAACAACAAAGCCACCGAAACGGTGGCTTTGTTGTTTATTAAGTTTCTTGACGCTTGTTACTTCAAAATGATTATTTAAAATATGAATTATTTGGTATAATAGACAAAAATTAGGCTATTTTTTAGACCTTTTGTTCAAGTGGACATTTTTTAGGCTGTATTTTTTA
>JBDHYI010000006.1:0-110089 GCA_039811265.1 Chitinophagaceae bacterium
AACCTTTGATTTGCTTCAAAGCTAATGATAATAATAGGTTCGGAAGTTTTGAGCCTAAAAAATGTCTATTAAGCCAAAAGTATCAATTATATAATTTCGGGTAAACAATGTTTTAAGAAATAAAATTGGCGTTTGAGAATCCAAGAGATACAAAAGAAGGTAATATAACCAAATTATGTACGACACTTAGAAGATTCTATCAAACGCCAACTTTAAAATTGGGTTTGGTCGCATCGAAGGTGGAAACACCAATTTGTTGCTGATTAGAAATATCCCCTCCATTTTTCATTCCCATCTTCGCGGACCAAATAAATTAGTTTGTAAAAATCAATTCATATAACAAATATTATTAAAAAAATTGAAACTTTCAAATTTTATAACTAAATATTTCGGTTGTTTTTTAAATTTAACAAAAATTGATTTTCAAATTCTATTATGGCTTTGATAAAGAAGTATCTGATAGGAAATCAAGATCAGTAAGCGTATTTAAGAAAGCTACCAAATCAGCCTTATCTTGAGCTGTTAATTGTAAGCCATTTTCTTTTTCCGGAATTATCATTAAAGGGTCAATATTTGGTGAGTTTTTATGAAAGCCATTATTATAAAAATCTATTACCTCTAATAGTGTACTAAATCGACCGTCATGCATAAATTGATTTCTAACTCCACTATTTCTCAATGTCGGTGTTTTATATAGGCCAATATCATTAGGATTTTTTGTTATTTCATAACGACCTTGATTACTCGGAGCAAAAGAGGCATCTAACCCTGTATTATGAAAATCATTATCTGTAAATAACATACCGCCATGGCAATGGAAACAATCTCCTTTTTCTGAATAAAAAATATTCATTCCCCTCATTTCACTCACATTGAGCGTTACTTCATTTTTTCTGAATTTATCAAATTTAGAATTGCCCGATATCATACTTCTGAAAAATTGAGCTAAAGCATACGCTACTTCTTTTGAAGTAATTTCTTTAACTCCATAAGCTTTTTTAAAAAGTTCTTTATAAGTTTCATTTGCGTTTAACTTACTTAAATCAGTTGCAAAAAAATCATTCACTTCAAAAAGCATTACATCTTCTAATTGCCCACTTTCTCCTCCTTGCCATAAAAAATTGTGATTCCAGCCTAGATTTATATGAGGCAATACTGTAAATCCACTCGTTACATCAGAAGTGAAACCTTTTTCTTGTAAGTGACAACTCGAACATGATTTGCCGTTATTTGACAAAATAGGATCATAATACAATTTACGCCCTAAAATAAGCCGTTCTGCTGTCATCTTATTATCATCCGGTATAACCATATTTGGGAAAAACTGTGGGATATTAAGTGCTATGGGCGTTTCTACCATTCCATTTTTTTCATCACTATCCAAAGAACTTTTCTTACAAGAAAAAATAAAAAAAATAAAAACACAGTTTATTAAAAAATATTTTTTCATATTAAATCAATTTAGTTAAAAACATCTTTCCCATTTCTACAAAGTTTCATCATAGCATTCATATTTCCCATTGAGTATGCATCATCTATTAAAAAATCATACACTTCGGGATTCCTAAACCATTCATTCAAATTCATATTCAATACCAAAATACTTTCATTATCTTTTAAGATTGAAAATGGTTTTTCTAAATAAATAGGAACAGTATTTCCATTACGTCCTAAGTGCATTGCATAGCCATTATTAGTGCCATTTGCTTTAAACATACCTTCGAATTTCATAAAGTGGTATCCTCCTCCCATCATATCAGGCCAAGCCATGTTGGCATTATCAACTGTTGGTTCTAAAAAATCAGTTTTATTATGAATCGTATCTAATCCTATTAAAAAACGAATACTCTTGTAATGTCCACTTGGTATGTCTTTAAAGGAAAGGGTGTTCGTTTCTTCTTTAGCAGCATTAATATAAAATATTTCAGATGACTTATAAGTATTGCCTTGTGCGTCTGTAAATTCAAAATTTGACAAATAATATTCTAATCGAGTTACACTGTAATTATAACCGGCTTCGCATTGATAATTCATAGAACTATATACCAATGATTTTCCATCAACATGATAATTCATTTGAACAGACAACTGCCCCAGCCCATCTTTATTTTTATTACATGAGCTAATTAACATTACTAAAGATGCTAAAATTGATATGGAAGTAAATGCTTTATTCATATTATGAGTTTTTACAAATATACTAAATTAAAATGAGCAATATGAGGTAAATAATTTATTGAAAAAACAAAATGAAAAAAAATATTAAGTTACTAGAAAAAAACATGGTTTAACATGATTTAAGTCATAATTATTAATGAGATATGTATTATAATTTTGCATTATAAAATTTAAATATTATGAAAACGAAAAACAACAAAACAATCATTCAGTCAATTTTCTTTTTAATGCTATTAAACCTTTCTGCTTTTCAAATAAAAGCTCAAAATGGCAATATCATTTTTAGTGTAGGGCCTAGTCTTAAAAGGACGAAAATGTCTGCTATGACTTCTTTATTAAATGACGGTAATGTCATTTCATTTGGAGGTCGTGAAAGTGGGTTTATCTCATCTTCTTATTCTGATTTTTATGATGCACAAACGAATACTTTTTCAGAATCTCCTATGAATTTTATACATGATTTTCCATTAACGGTTAAGTTAAATGATGGTAATTTTTTTATTGCAGGTAGTGCCTATGATTGGGGTGTACCGGGAACTGATGAAGTTGAGGTGTACGATATAACAAGTAAAACATTTACAGCAAAACAAGCTATGTCATTAACCAGAGCTTCAGCTTATGGAGCACAATTAAAAAACGGTAAAATACTCATAGCAGGCGCTTGGTATAATGCCACTTCGGCTGTTACTCCTGAGATTTATGACTTAAGCGGTGGTGGTTCAAGTACTTTAACAGGGAGTTTAATTACAGCAAGAGCTCAACCTCTTGTATTGCCAACAAGCGACAGTGGAGCTGTTGTTGCATCCGGTTATCCGTCCTTTGGAGGCAATTGGATAAAGAGTGTAGAATATTATTCACCAAACACGAATGATTTTACTTTATTATCAAATGTGCCCATCCCATCTGATACTGATTGGGTAGTTTATGCTCCTATCTTATATACAATTGAAGATTTAAAAATGAATAATGGCAATTACTTATTATTAGGTTCACGAGCGACCCCGAATGGAAATGAATATGGGCTAATTGAATTTAATCCTGACACCAAACAATTTTCTTTAGTGCAGTTAAATAAAAGCTTAAGAGATAGCTTAACAGATGGGGGATATTTACAATATACACTGAACAAACAAGATAATATAGCTTATTTACTAAGCATTGACTCAGGTTATACTACACAGCAACGTATTGGCTTGGTTACTGTTGACTTAAATACCGGGGATGTATTTATACCAACCACTACTTTAGAAATGCCTCAAAACGAATACATGAATGGTTTTTTTCATACTTCAATGACATATCTTTCCGCATCTAAAAGTATTTTAGTAAAAGGGATAAGCGAAGAATATGATAACTTTACAGCAACAGATAAAACATATATTTTCAAACCAACTATTCAAGTAGGAGTTCAATCTAAAGAAAAAGAAAATAAAATCAAATGCTATCCAAATCCGACAAATAACAATTTAAATATTGATATTATCTCAAGTAGTTATTCAAAAACAAGAATTTCATTATTTGATATAACAGGAAAACAAATCATCAATATTGACAAAGACATTGTTTCAGGGATAAACAATCTATCCTTAGATACTCACTATATAAACAATGGAGTTTATTTCCTTAACATTCAAAATAATGAATTGAATGAAACTCATAAAATAGTTATTTCAAAATAAATAAAAAAAATAATCCTAACAATAAAGGCTTGAATTTATTCAAGCCTTTATTTATTTTTCTTATTACAATGTTTAATTACTTTTTAATTAACTTTGAAAACAAAAAAATGCTTCGATTTTCAACTACTTTTTTATTATTAAATTTCATTTTTTTAAATGCCGTTTCACAAACAACCATTCCTTTTATAGTAGAAAATAGTGCTGCAGAAGCTAAAATTTATGTAGATAGTCTGACTTTTATTTTTACAAAATCAACTGAATTAAAAGATGAAATGGAAACATTTAATATCTTTTTGAAAAATGCAAATCACAAACCATTAATGATTAAAGAAAATAATAAGAATGCTGTTGAATTGATACTTAACCCAAGCATGAAAGAGGAAGAATACCGTATAAAATTAAAGGGTAGTAACTTAATCATTTCAGGAAGTGAAAGCGGCGTTTTTTATGGGTTAATGAGCTTATTTCAGTGGATGACACAATATACAGACAAAGAAAAAATCAGTTTGAGGAATGACATACATGACTATCCTGCTTTTAGCTGGAGAGGCCTGCATCTCGATGTCTGTCGTCATTTTTTCCCGACCGGATTTATTAAAAAGTATATTGATATTTTGGCTATTCATAAAATGAATACTTTTCACTGGCATTTGACAGATGATCAAGGTTGGAGAATAGAAATTAAAAAATATCCTTTATTAACTGCTGTTGGTAGTAAAAGAAAAGAATCCATTTTTGAAAAAAATTTTGATCCATATATTGGAGATAAAACACCGGTAGAAGGATTTTATACTCAAGACCAAATAAAAGATATTATAAAATATGCCGCACTCCGACACGTTACAATTATTCCTGAAATTGAAATGCCAGGACATGCACAAGCTGCTTTAGCAGCATACCCCGAATTTAGCTGTGACATGGAGCCCACTGAAGTATGGACTAAATGGGGAGTCAGTGAAAAAATATTTTGTTCAAAAGATGAAACCATTCAGTTTCTTAAAGATATATTAGATGAAGTAATGGAATTATTTCCTTCAAAATATATTCATATCGGAGGCGATGAAGCGCCCAAAGATGCTTGGAAAAAATGTCCTGCTTGTCAAAAAAATATCAAAAAAAATCGTTTGAAAGATGAAAATGAATTACAGAGTTATTTCATAAAACAAATAGATGAATATGTTAGTTCAAAGGGTAGAAACATAATTGGATGGGATGAAATTTTAGAAGGTGGCTTAGCTGAAAATGCAGCTGTAATGAGTTGGAGAGGTGAGCAAGGCGGTATAGAAGCTGCAAAACAACATCATCATGCAGTAATGTCTCCGGGAGCTTATTGCTATTTTGATCATTATCAAGATAGTGCAAAAACAGAACCATTAGCATTTGGGGGCTTTACTCCCATTGAAAAAGTTTATTCATATAATCCGATTCCTAAAGCATTATCCCCTGCAGAGTCGCATTATATTTTGGGAGCACAAGGAAACTTATGGAGCGAATATTTACAAGTTTCTTCACAAGTAGAATACATGGCCATACCAAGAATGTGTGCCTTATCAGAAGTTTTATGGACAGGAGAAAAAAAGCCCGGATTTGAGAATTTTAAAAATCGTTTGAGAAGACATTTTAATACACTTGACAAATACCAAATCCATTATTCTAATGTTATATACAATATCCGCTCAAACATAAATCAAACCAAGGATAATAAAGAAATCAAATTAATTCCGCCTTTTAATGATGGGAAAATTTATTACACACTCGATGGAAAAATTCCAACAAGTTCTTCAAATATTTATATAAATAACACTCCAATCATTTTACCCAAAAATAGAGTTTTAAAAGCACAATATTTTGAAAAGAATAAGGCTCTGAGTAAAATATTAACCATAGAAAATTAATAAATTTTATTTTCTTTTTTTGTAAATAGGATATCATACAATATCATATTTTAATGAATTTTAATTATAACATTCAATATAAAATCAGATAAAACGAATTAACTTAGCACAATTTATTTTTCAAACTTTAAAAAAAACATTATGCAACTTTTAGATGGCAAAGTCGTATCAGCATATTATAAAGCTGAAATAAAAAAACAAGTTGAATCAATTATTGCTAAAGGTGAGCGAGCTCCACATTTGGTAGCAATTTTAGTGGGTGAAAATCCTGCGAGCAAAGCCTATGTTGGTTCAAAAGTAAAAACTTGTGCTGAATTAGGTTTTGAATCTACCTTAGTTACTTATGAAAATACCGTTTCCGAGCAAGAACTTTTAGATAAAATAAAATCATTCAATGATGATGATAAAGTAGATGGGATTCTTGTCCAGCTCCCATTACCGAAACATATTGACGAAGATAAAGTAATAGAAACCATTCATTATAGTAAAGATGTTGATGGATTTCACCCTGTCAACTTAGGCAAAATGATGTTAGGACTCCCCACTTTTATTCCGGCAACTCCAAATGGAATTATGATGATGCTGGAATATTATAAATTAAAAACAAGTGGATTAAATTGTGTTGTTATCGGGCGTAGCAATATAGTAGGTACGCCGATGAGTATTTTATTAAGTCGAAATTCAGAGCCCGGAAATTGTACAGTAACAATGTGTCATTCTAAAACGAAAGACATGAAAGAAATCTGCAAAAATGCAGATATTGTCGTGGCAGCAATAGGGAAACCAAAATTTGTTACAGCCGATATGATTAAAGAAGGTGCCATTGTTATTGATGTAGGTATTAATCGTATTGATGCACCTGAAACAAAAAGCGGCACCCGTTTAGTCGGAGATGTGGATTTTGATAATGTTGCTCCTAAATGCAGCTATATAACTCCTGTACCCGGTGGTGTTGGATTAATGACCATCGCCGCTTTAATGAAAAATACCCTTTTAGCTCGAGAGCTTAAAAAATAATATTTTCAATGGATAAAAATTCATTACCGGTAATGGAAACTTTTTATTCCATTCAAGGAGAAGGGCAATACCAAGGACATGCTGCTTTCTTTTTGAGATTAGCCGGTTGTGATGTAGGTTGTGTATGGTGTGATGTAAAAGAAAGTTGGGCAGTTAATAAAAATCAATATCGTACCATTGACGATATTATCAGTGAAATAAAACAAAGTCAAGCCAAAATGGTTGTCGTTACAGGTGGCGAACCACTCATGTATGACTGCTCATTACTTACCCAAAAACTTCATGAGAATGGTTATAGAGTCCATATCGAAACAAGTGGTGCTTATCCTCTCAGTGGTGAATGGGATTGGATATGTGTATCTCCCAAAAAATTCAAAAAACCATTACAAGAAGTCGTAAAAAAAGCCAATGAATTAAAAGTAGTTATTTATAACAAAAGTGATTTTAAATGGGCTTTTGAACATGCTAAAATGACAAACAAAGAATGTATTTTGTTTTTACAAGCCGAATGGAGTAAAGAGAAAGAAATGCTCAAACTAATCACACCTTTTATCCAACAAAATCCTCAATGGAAATTATCACTTCAAATTCATAAATATTTAGGTGTCCGATAAAATTTTATTATGAATAAAATACCATTTTTAAAAACAACATATCTTCAAATATTAAATGAGATAGATAAAAATTCAACTCCGCTATTTGGTAAAATGAATGTTCAACAGATGATCGAACACATTACATATTCATTTCATCAAGCATGTGGAGAGATTGATAATACAGCATTATACGATGATACTGCTACTCAAAAAATGTATCAATTTATGATGAGTGATAAGCCCTTCAAAGATAATACCCCCAATCCTCTCCTACCCGACACACCATCTGCAACAAAATTTTTTGATTACAATCAATCTCTTGATGAATTAAAAACAGCTATTCAGCATTTTTTTGAAAAATTTGAAAATAATCCGCAACAAAAATTTAGAAACCCATTTTTTGGTGACTTAAATTTTCATGAATGGGTTCACTTATTGCATAAGCATACATTACATCATTTACGACAATTTGGAATAAATATTGAGCCTTATCAATGAAAAAGTTTCCTATCATACTAACCATTATAGCCGTATTATTAGGCATTATTTTATCTTTTATGGTAATAATCTTATTTGAAAATATAATGTCAAAATATTGGGCTTCGCCAATTGCCAATCCAAGTATAGCCGAGTATGAAAATATGATAAAACATACTTCAACAAAAGTTTTCTTAATCTTTATATCAGGTCATGCGTTAAGTAGTTTTTTTGGTTCATATTTAGCAAGTCGCATAGCACCACACAACTATAAATTGATAAGTGGTTTTATAATAGGTTTTTTTCTTTTATTAGGAGGAATCGTTTTATTTTTTTCTATTAATTTCCCATTATGGGTAGGAATTTCTACTTGTATTTCTTACCTTCTCTTTTCTTTTTTGGCAATAAAAATTAATCTAAAATAAAAAAGCTAAAAAAAATAATTTTTAGCTTTCAGTGACCTCGAAGGGACTCGAACCCCTATCATCAGAGCCGAAATCTGATATTCTAATCCATTGAACTACGAAGCCAAAGTGCAAATATAAAAGATATTTATAGCACATTTTGGACAATTGTAAAATAAAATTAAAAAATAATCGTTATCTTTATAACAATTAGAATATTAAATTGAGCATGAAAAAAACAGGAGTATTTCTTATAGTGCTTATTTTAATAGTGAAGACATTAAATTCTTCACCTAAGTATTCTTTGCAATCATATTTTTGTTTTAATACATTTTATTTTTCTAACATACAAAATACTACAACAATACCTTCTTATAAAATAGGGTTTCAACGTTTTTCATCTCAAGCAAGTATTGAACACAAATTGAGTATTCATCGGCATCTGACTTTTTCTTTACAATATTCACTTGCATTTTTTAATTTATTACAACAAAAATTGCAACAATTTGTTTACGAAACTAAAAATAATCAACCCCTTTCTATATCTAACTTTGTCCAAACTAATGTTGAATATAAATTAAAAAATAGAGTATCATTAATCAGTGGATTAGGTTTAATTTCAAATCAACCCATTCCTAAATTCAATTTTACAAATGAGCAACCATCATTCTCTAAATCACCCCCCGAGCATCAAAATTTTAAAACTGGTTTTTATCCATATTTTATGATAGGTATTGAAAAAAATTGTTCTCTCTTCAAAAAAGAAATGACATATTCGTTTCAATATCATATAGGTTTTTTGCCATTTAATCATATACAGAATGAGTATCCATCTCATGCAGAAAAGGATTATTTTCAAGGAATTAGTATCGGTATTAAATACAAGTATTAATATTTTCAATTAACTCATTACTGAAAATATTATCTTAGCATTTTGATTAAAATTTATGAATGAAAAAAACATATTGATTGTCGAAAGCGGCTCTACAAAAACAGATTGGTGCTTATTAAAAAGCGGCAAAACTAAAATGTATTTTACACAAGGAATAAATCCTTTACTACTAAATGATGAACAAATTGTTGAAATTTTTCAAAACGAATTAAAATTAAATCCGGCTAAAATAAAAATGGATGAAATATATTTTTATGGAGCCGGAGTGCATAATGAACTGAATAAAAAAAGAATAAAAAAACTATTGTCTTTTTATTTTAATACTAAAAAAATTGAATGTCATAGTGATATGATTGCTGCTGCAAGAGCTACTTGTATGAACGAAAAAGGAATTGTTTGTATTTTAGGAACAGGTAGTAATTCTTGTTCATTTAACGGGAAGAAAATTGATTATAAAACATTGGCTTTAGGTTATATTTTAGGCGATGAAGGCAGCGGTAATCATTTAGGGAAAAAAGTATTACAATACTATCTGCACGAAATATTTGATAAAGATCTTAAAAAAGAATTTGAGAAAAAATATGAGCATAATTTAGATAATATTTTTGAAAACCTTTATAAAAAAAATTTTCCAAACAGATATTTGGCAAATTTTGCATCCTTTATTTTTGAGCAAAGAGGACATTACATGATTGAGAATATTGCTGAGGACTGTATCAATGAGTTTTTTATTAATCATATTTTACGCTATCCCTTTGTACAAAAAAGGACTATCCATTTTACGGGAACTGTGGCTTTTTATCTAAGAGATATTATTGAAAACTTATGCCTTCAATATGGGTTGAATTATGGTAAAATAATACAAAAACCAATAAAAGGACTTATTGCCTTTCATAAAAGATAGATCAATCATTCAGATATTCAGTAATAATATATTCTATCTTCCCTTGCTCATTTATAGAAATTTGTGAAACAATATGATTCCCATTTCTTAAAAGAGCATCATATTTAAATTTTTTACTTTTTATGTCAAAATAACTTTCATTATACTTTAAGTAGAAATCCGGGTTTTTTTTTACCAATCTTTTATAATATTCCTTTACTTTTTCCTTTCCATCTATACGATCAGTTTTAGATTCCGGAAATAAATCTTTTACTAATGGAGATACAAGATAAGTAGTATTACAAAACATCTCTGAAAGCTCATCCATTTTTCTTTCATTAAAGAGTGAAATAAATTCAAACCCAATTTTTTCTATAATTTTTCTTAAAGCAGACATGAGGGGCTTAATTAGCATTCTACGTTTATATTACATTTATTTATATATATATAATTAACAATACTAATAACAAAGGTACATACAAGAACATCTATTTCACTTTAATTTAGATAAAATATTTTATAAAAATCAATTATACATTATTTAGTTAAGGCATTTAATACTATTTTAATGAGTGAAATTAGTATTTATTAGTAAATCTTATATTTAGTTGTCATAGAAATCTTACTTTCGCAAAAATTTTTATTATGAAAGAAGTATATATTGTTTCAGCAGTAAGAACTCCTATGGGAAGTTTTGGAGGAGCATTAAAAGATGTATCGGCTACTCAATTAGGAGCTATTGCTATTAAAGCTGCCGTTGAAAGAGCAGGGATAAAACCTGAAAACGTAGAAGAAGTTTATATGGGATGTGTTATGCAAGGTGGTTTGGGGCAAGCCCCTGCACGCCAAGCATCTAAATTTGCAGGTTTGCCAAATAATGTACGTTGTACAACTATCAATAAAGTTTGTGCAAGTGGTATGAAATCAGTAATGATAGCAGCTCAAAGTATTCGTTTAGGCGATGCGGATATTATTGTTGCCGGTGGAATGGAAAGTATGAGTAGAGTTCCTTTTTATTCTCATAATATGCGTTTCGGGAATAAATATGGAAACGTTACATTAGAAGATGGCATAGTAAAAGATGGTTTGCTTGATGTGTATAATAATTATATGATGGGTAATGCAGCAGAATTATGTGCTAAAGAATTAAACATTAGTCGTGAGGCACAAGATGCCTTTGCTATTGAAAGCTATAAAAGAAGCCAAGCTGCATGGGAAGCCGGTCATTTTGCTAATGAAATTGTAGCTGTTGAAATTCCACAACGTAATGCTGCACCTAAAATAATGGATAAAGATGAAGAACCTTGGAATGTAAAATTCGATAAAATACCATCTTTGAAACCGGTATTTGTTAAAGATGGCACAGTTACAGCCGCAAATGCAAGTACTATGAACGATGGTGCATCTGCACTTGTTTTAATGAGTAAAGAAAAAATGGAAGAGCTTGGTCTAAAACCGCTTGCAAAAATACTATCTTATGCTGATGCAGAGCAAGCCCCTGAATGGTTTACAACATCTCCAAGTGTTGCCATGCCTTTAGCTGCAAAAAAAGCCGGCTTAGAAATGAAAGATATTGAATATATAGAATTAAACGAGGCTTTTGCCGTAGTGAGTTTAGCTAATATGCAGCTTTTATCATTAGACCCCACCAAAGTGAATGTTAATGGAGGTGCGGTTTCTATGGGGCATCCATTAGGAAGTAGCGGTTCACGTATTTTAGTGACTTTAATAAATGTTCTTAATCAAAACAATGCCAAATATGGAATGGTTGGTATTTGTAATGGTGGTGGTGGTGCTTCGGCTGTTGTTATTGAACGAATGTAGAAATTTCTTATTTATATATTTTTAATTCTTTAACTATTTCTACAAGGGTAAATATGATTTTACCCTTGTAGAAACTTAACTAAGGAAATTACTTCAACTACCAAATTTTGCTCTATCATTACTTTTTTATTTGATACAAAAACATATAAATTATTCGATAGTAACAAATGATTTTGTTGTTTAATATCAAACAATATTGTTTGATAATAACAAATAATATAGAGTATATTTATTCTGAATTATTTAATTACAAGTCACTATTTTCCCGGGTAATATTTTTATAATATTTTGCATTTCTAAACTTAACAATCCTGAAGCTATCTCGGCATTACTGAGTTCTGAAGTCATTATTAATTCGTCAATATGAATTTTTTTATTTTCAAAAATAATATCGTAAATCTTTTGTTCGGCAGGGGATAATTCAATAAATAGTTTTTGTTGTATTGATGGTATTTTATGTTTTTTTAACCATCCTAAACCTTCGGCTATATCATTGGCATTTGTAATCAGTTGTGCTTTTAGTTTTTTTATCAAATAATTACAACCGGCACTTTTTGAATCATAGATATTGCCGGGGAAACAATATAATTCTCTATTGTAAGAAAAAGCAAGTTCTGCGGTAATCATTGAGCCTCCTTTTAAATCAGTTTCTACAACAATGGTTGCATCTGAAATACCGGCCACAATTCTATTTCTACTTGGGAAATTTCCTTTTTCTAAATTTGTATCGGATAAATATTCGCTTAATATGGCTCCATTATTTTTCATTTTTTCAGCAATACTTTTGTGTTGTGCAGGATAAATTGTAGATAAGCCATGAGCGACAATACCAATAGTTGGAATATTATACTCTAAGCATTTCTTATGAATAGTGATATCCACACCGTAAGCCAACCCACTTACTACTACAACTTGAAATTCTTTTAATTGATCAATAAGATTACTGCAAAGTTTTTTACCATACTCTGTCATTGAACGTGTGCCTATTACTGAAATAATTTTTTCCTCTTTCCAATCGAATTGACCGCTTTGAAACAAAATAACCGGGCTATCCGGACACATTTTTAAACGTTCAGGGTAGCTATGTTCATCAAAACAAAAAACTTTAATTTGATTTTTATCAATAAAAGCTAATTCTATCTCAACTTTTTTAAAATCATGGAATTGCTTTATGTTTTCTGCAAGTTGCTCTGTTATGTTAGGGATTTTTTTAAGTATTTTAATTTTTTCTTTAAATACAGCTTCTGCAGAGCCATATTCTTGGATAAGTTTTTTATATCTAATAGGACCTATTCCATTTATTAAATACAATGCAATTCTGTAAAAGAGTTCTGAATTTTCCATGGATGTAAGTTATCATTTATACTATTGCAATATAAGTTTCTATATAAAATAATAATTAAAAAAATAAGATATTTTTTTAAACTGTATTTGAATTCTACACTTTTTGAGTATATTTGAGTTCTTAATAGGGAAATTAATGAAAAAATATACCGCCATAAGTCTCTTATTTTTCATCTTAATGATAGTTGTCATTTCTTCTTGTCGAAAATCAAATAACAGTAAATATTATTATAATCCTTTAAATGATACTATTGCACCTCAAATAACTATCAGTGTTCCATTAGCCAATAAAGTATATCAATATATGGATTATGTACATATTGTAGGTACGGTTACTGATTTTGAAACTGCAAAACGTGGTGGAAAATTAGCAACATTATCTATTATTGTTGATGAGTTAAATAGTGTTGATAGTACTTTTAGAAAAAATTTATTTAAGGCGTATCCGGATGTTGATAGTAAAGGTGGTTATACTTTCAATGAAAAATTCATGTTACTCAGTAATGATGTAACACCGACCTTTTGCCGTTTAAGTGTTGAGACAATGGATTATATCAATAAATTTTCAAGAGATACTGTATATTTTTCTATTCAGTAAAACGTTTTTATTTTTTTCTTACTGTAAGTTGTTCAATTCGTTTTTCGTAGTTTATACCTTGAAAAATTCTGTGAACATAAATACCGGGAGTATGGATTTGATCAGGATTCAATTCTCCGGGTTCTACTAATATTTCTACTTCTGCAATTGTTATTTTACCGGCCATTGCCATCATTGGGTTAAAATTTCGGGCAGTTTCTCTATAAATTAAATTTCCATGTTTATCACCTTTCCAAGCTTTTACAATGGCAAAATCGCTTTCAAAAGCTCTCTCCATGAGATATTCTTTTTCTACACCATACATAGAAAATTTCCTTGTTTCTTTTCCTTCTGCCACTTCGGTTCCAACACCTGCCGGTGTAAATATCGCCGGCATTCCATATCCGGTAGCCATACATCTAGTAGCTAAGGTCCCCTGTGGGATTAATTCTACTTCTAATTCTCCACTCAACAATTGTCTTTCAAATTCTGCATTTTCACCTACGTAGGATGCTATCATTTTTTTGACTTGTTTTTTTTGTAACAAGAGTCCTATTCCAAAATTATCTACTCCCGCATTATTGGAAATACATGTAATATTTTTTACTTCTTTTTCAACTAAAGCTGCAATACAATTTTCAGGTATGCCACAAAGTCCAAAACCTCCAAGCATAATAGTCATATTATCTTGTATATCTTTTACAGCTTCTTTTGCATTTGCTACTACTTTATTAAGTCCCATGAAATATTATATTATTTTTTATTAAAAAATGATGAACAAATTTAAATTAAATTATCGAATTGCTTATTTATAATTCAATGTAATATTTATAAGAAGATTTTATTTTGTGTTATTCCGAAATTTGTACTTTTAATTCATCGCCTTTACTGATAAGAGTTACATAGTTATACAAATTTCCATTTCTGAAAAAGCCATGTTTGAATTGGTCTTCTCCATTTGTATTTTCCTTTTTAACGATAAATATCCATTCCCCATCTTTGTTATCTAACCCGTCCCAATTGTACCAATCTGTAATGGTTTCTTTTGCTTTAATATTTTTAAATGTATGTGAAATATTATTGGTTTTAATAGTAATTGTAATCGGATAATCATTCTCATTTGTGATTTCTACTTTACTTGCCTTTTCCATTTTACATGCATTAAGCAATAGAATAAAAAGGAATGATAAAAAATATTTCATATAATTAATTTATGTCCTAGGTACAATTTGAGCCATCAAATCTGCTTCACATACAATTTTATTGCCAACATAAGCGGTACCTTTCATTTCGCAAATACCTCTTCTGATAGGCTGAGTCAGTTCCATTTTTAAAATCAGTGTATCGCCCGGTAATACTTTTTGTTTAAACCTAGCATTGTCAATTTTCAAAAAATAAGTATCAAATTTTTTCTCAGGACCACCTTGGTTATTTAATACCAAAACGCCTCCTGTTTGGGCTAAGGCTTCGAGTTGTAACACAGCCGGGAAGACGGGATTATCCGGAAAATGGCCTGTAAAACAAGGCTCATCAAATGTTATGTTCTTAATTCCTACCACATGATTATCACTTAATTCTATCACTTTATCTACTAATAAAAACGGGTATCGGTGTGGAAGTAATTTTGAGATATAATTAATATCAAAAATTGCAGGTTGTGTTGGGTCGTACACCGGAACATCCAACATGTTTTTATTTTTTTTGATATAGTCTTTTATTTTTTTGGCAAAGGCTATATTTGTTTTGTGTCCGGGGCGAGAGGCAATAATATTTGCTTTTATTGGATATCCTATCAATGTTAAGTCTCCAATAATATCTAATAGCTTATGTCTCGCTGGTTCATTGGAATAGTGTAATTTAATATTATTCAGGATGCCTTCTGATTCTACGTTTATAGAAGTTTTATTAAATATTTTAGCTAATTTGTCAAGTTCTTCTTTTTCCAATATCCTATCAACAACAACAATTGCATTATCGAGTGTCCCCCCTTTAATCAGATTATTATTGTATAAATATTCCAATTCATGAAGAAAACAAAAAGTACGAGATGGGGCTATTTCTTTTTTGAATTGCTGCAAATCTTTCAGCGATGCATGTTGAGTTCCTAACACTTTTGAGTTAAAATCAATCAGCGTAGTTATTTTATATTCTGTACTTGGCGTGGCAACCATTTCAACATTTTTTTCATCATCCTCGAGAGAAATATTTGTGTCAATTGAAAAATAGATTTTTTTTGCATTTTGTTCTTCCAATCCAACTTTTTCAATTGCCTCAACATAACCAATGGAACTACCGTCCAAAATAGGGACTTCTTCATTATCCATTTGAATAAGTACATTATCAACGCCTGTTCCGGTAAGTGCAGCCAGCAAATGTTCAATTGTAGCGACTCTTGCTCCGTTATTTTCTAAAGTTGTACCCCTCGAAGTGTCCACAACGTAATCAACATCAGCCTTGATAATAGGTTCATTTGGTAAGTCTATTCTTTGAAATTTAATACCATGACCGGGGTTTGCAGGAAGAATTTTCATTTTTGTTATTATTCCTGAATGAAGTCCAACGCCTTCTACTTCAAATTCGCTCTTTAAAGTGTGTTGTTGATTGTTTTGAATTTTCATATCTTTATTCTTAATCAATTTTAAAGGATTATTTTGAATGGTTATTTTGTAATAATTTATCTTCTAAAATCTTTATTCGTTCTATTAAAGACGGGAGGTTTTTATAAATAGCTTGACTTTTTAAGGCAGATTTATAATCAAATGCCGGCGAATCTGTTATAGATGTATTTTTTTCTTTGATATTTTTTGAAACGCCACTTTGTGCATTAATTTTTGTACCATCTGCTATTTTAATATGTCCTACTATACCGGCTTGCCCTCCTATCATAGCGTTTGAGCCAATTTTTGTACTACCCGAAATTCCTGCTTGTGCTGCAATTACTGTATTTTCTCCTATTTCTACATTATGTGCTACTTGTATAAGATTATCTAATTTAGCTCCATTTTTTATGATAGTCGATCCTATGGTAGCTCTATCAATTGTACAATTGGCGCCTATTTCAACATCATCTTCTATAATTACGTTCCCTAACTGTGGTATTTTTTGAAATTTACCATTTTGTGGTGCAAAGCCAAATCCATCAGAGCCAACTACCGTGCCGGCATGTAGTATGACATTATTACCTAATACACAATTTTTATAAATATGTACTCCTGAATATATAGTACAATTATTACCAATAGTAACACCTTCACCAATAAATGTGTGAGGGTAGATTTTGGTATTATTTCCTATTGTAACTTTATCGGAAATATAGGATAATGAGGCAACATAAACATCATTTCCTATTAGTGCACTTGATGCTACATGACTGTTTTCTTCAATCCCTGTTTTGGGTTTCCCTTCGATAATACTTTGATAAACATTTAGCAATGAAGCGAATGCAGTATAAGCATCCTGTACTCTAATCAATGTTGTATTTATTTTTTGTTTAGGAACAAATTCATTATTAACTAAAACAATAGATGCTTCTGTATTATAAATAAAATCTTCATATTTAGGGTTTGCCAAAAAACATAAATCCCCTTGTTTGGCTTCTTCAATTTTTGCAATAGAATGTACGCTTGATTGAATATCTCCTTCAATTTGTCCTTGTACTAAAGTAGCTATTTGTTGAGCTGTAAATTTCATAAACTATTGCACAAATATATTTATCTAATGTAACAAATATAATGTTTTTTTGTAGGGATTAAAAGTTCTGGAGTTATCAAGGTATTTTCTACTTCTGAAATGGGTTTTATTGCTCCATTTTTATATAAAATTTTTATATGTCCATCAGATTCATTATAGGTTTTATTGCTCGTAATGGCTTCGCTAAAATAATAAGGAAATACACTCTCGTTTAATGCAAATTGTTGTTTTATTTTTTCTTTTATAGCCACAATTTTAGGTTGAGAAGGCTCATGTAAAAATTCAACTTTTAATAAATTTCTATTAGTTAATCTATTACATAAGTCACTTAAAATAATATCGTCATGGTTTATCCAAATTTTTATTGCACACTCAATATCACTATCATCTATATTTAAAAAATGAAAAAGACATTCAGGATTTTTTTCAAAATCTTCATGAGAATATCTTTTATTCAAAAAGAAATTTAATGAAGGGCTTGCCATAATAGTCCCCCCATTATTAATAATTTCTTTTGCCCTTTTTAAAATATTGACCAACATCCATTCTGAACTTAGAACTGTTTTATGCAAATAGACTTGCCAATACATTAACCTTCTTGATATTAAAAATTTTTCAATGGAGTTTATTCCTTTTTCTTCTACACACAATTCATCTTGATATACTGTAAGCATTTTTATAATTCGTTCATAGCCTACTACTCCTTCACTGACTCCTGTAAAAAAACTATCTCTTGCTAAGTAATCTAATCTATCAACATCTAATTGAGAACTCACTAATTGATGAAGAAATTTTTTAGGATATTGGTTTGTATAAATTTTAATAGCCATGCTGAGTTTGCCTTGAAACTCTTCATTTAATTTTTGCATAATTAAAAGTGAAATTCTTTCATGCTGCGTATCAACTAATGTATTTTCAAGTGCATGTGAAAAGGGTCCATGTCCTATATCGTGTAATAAGATTGCGACTTTTGCACTTTGCGATTCTTCCTGACTGATAGCCGCCCTCTTTTGAATCAATTCGTCTAGTGCCTTACACATTAAGTGATAAGCTCCTAAAGAATGATGAAGCCGGGTGTGAACAGCACCGGGATATACCAAATAAGCAAGAGCCATTTGTTTGATTCGTCTTAAACGTTGATAGTAAGGGTGTGAAATAATAGCATATATCAAATCATCGTCTATTGTTATAAATCCATGTACCGGGTCATTGATTATCTTTCTCATGTGTTTTTATTTTCTTTCGTACATTATATTTTTGATTTCATAAGTTTAATATGAAAAAATAAAATAGTTTTTAAATAGTTTATTTTTCCAATGGTTCCATTGGTTTTTGCTTTATTTCATTTTTATACAACAGATGATTTATTGCCATTTTTACTTCTCCAAATGTGTATTTTTGTTCAAGCATATTGACTATTTTTGACACTGAAAGGTATGGTAATTGTTCATACATTTTTTTTATTTGTTCTATACTTTCCGATTTTAAAAAATGAGCAATATCCAGTTCTCCATTAAGAATAAAATCAGATAAGTGAGATTCGATGGTTGTATTTTTTAAATTTCTCAATGTGGCTATTTCATCTATTGATTTTCCGGCATTGAAAAGCATAAATGATTCTTTTGCGCTATCTCCTTTTGATTTTTTTGTTTTTGACTCAATAATTTTTTCTTCCTTCTTAATTAAATAAGCATTTTTAAAAATCAACTCCTCATTAATAGTTAATTTTTGTAATGATTCGATTTTTTCCCACCAATATATTTCTGCATATTTTAAAAACTCTGAATATTTTTTTATTCTCTTGGCATTTTTAATTTCATTGAAAAAAATTTGAGTAGGTATATAAAGTTCATCGTACACTAAGTTTACGAAATATTGGATTGCTTTTTGTAATCTTGATATAAGTTGTTGATAATCTCTACTGTATTCCCAATCTGCATAAAGTTGTTGTAATTGTTGTAAAAATTTATCTGCAATTTGTTGTTGTTCTTTTACCCTTTTTAATAAAGTATAACTGAATTGAATGGCTCTTTCATTTTGGGGTAGTGCCTTAGCCGCTAATGTTCTTTCATATAATTCTTGTGCAATATTACAAATCGGCTGCCATTGAAATATTTTAGAAACTTTAGTAAAGTCATAAATCTTTGACTCGTATTCCAGTATATTTTCTAAAACATGAATTGGTTCTTGCTTTATATTAAAATGATAAATTCGTGCATCGTTTTGAATTGCATAAGCATTAATTTTTGAAAGTAAAACAACTCCATCTAAGGATACACATCTACTTAATGCAACATATACCTGCCCCGGTGCGAAAGAGGTTCCGGCATCGATGATTGCTTTTTCAAAAGTTAATCCTTGACTTTTGTGAATTGTAATTGCCCATGCTAATTTTATAGGATATTGTGTAAATTTTCCTATTACTTTTTCTTCAACCGAATTTGATTCTTCATTGTATTCAAAAATTATATTTTCCCAAGTTTCTTTTTCGATGGTTAATATTTCATTATCATTTTGGAATTGAACTGTTATTGCGTCTTGATTTAGATAAATAATCTTTGCAATTTTCCCATTATAATATTTTCCTTCACCGCTGCTATCATTTTTTATAAACATAACTTGTGAGTCATTTTTTAATTTCAGTTGCATTTCAGTCGGAAAGTGTTTTTCATTTACTTCACCTTCAATGGTGCAGTTGAATAAAAACAAAGGCTCATTTATTTTATCAAGTTCTCGCTTATTAATCTCATCTGCTTTTGCATTATGCGTTGTGAGTGTTATGTATTGTTCATTAGCTTGAGGCTCAAAATTGGGTAAATATCGGTTATTCAAGGTTTCAAAATCTTCATAGGTCAAATCATTATTCCTTATGTTGTTAAGTAAATTAATAAATTGATGCTCGCTTTGACGATATATTTTTTTTAGTTCTATAAAAATCAGATGGATTTTCTTAAAAACCAAAGCGTCAAAAAAATAAGGACTATTATAGTAAGTTGAAAACAATTCTCGTTCATTATCTTTCACGACCGGCGGCAGTTGATATAAATCACCGATAAAAAGCATTTGCACTCCTCCGAATGGTTTATTGTTATTTCGAAAGATTTGTAATAATGTATCAATTACATCTAATAAATCTGCTCTCAGCATACTCACTTCATCGATAATTAAAAGCTCTAATTCTTCAATTAATTTTCTTTTATTTTTATTTATTTTGATATTTTTAAATAACAAATGCCTATCAACAATATTTGAATTTTTCCCAAAACCTCTTGGTGCATCCGCTATGAAAGTAGCAAAAGGTAATTGAAAAAATGAATGAATCGTTACTCCTGTTGCATTAATTGCAGCAACACCGGTTGGTGCAACAACGACCATTTTTTTTGAACTGTTCGTTCTTACATATTTAAGAAAAGTTGTTTTTCCTGTTCCTGCTTTTCCGGTAATATAAAGACTGCAATTTGTTTTTTCAATAAAATCAAATGCAAGTTGAAAATATTGATTTCCTTTATCGAATAAAATTTCAGCCATATTACGAATTTAAAGATTATGTGATAAATAAAAAAAGGTGTTTTAATAATCTTTAAGATTATCAATAAATCAATTAATTTCCTTTGAGAATAGACTGAAATTTATTTGTATTATCTAAAACATTCATTGCTTGTGCTAGTTCAGGGTCTTCATTAAGTTGGTTTTGTAGGCGTCCTTTTTGATAATAATACCTTGATACAATTTCACTTTGTAGCAATTGCATAATATCTTTTTTGTTTTTAATGAGGTCTTGCTTTTTGTCGTGAGCTAATGTTTTTTGTAAATTTTCATATTCAGCTTTAACAGCATTAAAATAATTTTCTTTTTCTGCAATTGCTTTAAACTCTTTTAATGATTCTTCTGATTTAGATTCATAAGAATAATCTTTATTGTCTATCCACTTTAAGAAATCGTTGAAGTCATTATCTGTTAGTTTAAATTCTTTAGGCGATACTATACTAGGATGATTTTTGGCATATTGAGTAGCATAATCGAATGAGAAAGATTTATTAACCAAAACAGAGATAATTTTTGAAACTTCTTTGGGTTGTGTTTTTATATCGGGCTCAATACCTCCGCCATCCATAACGATTCTTCCATTTTTTGTTTTAAATTTTGATTTTAAGGAATCAGGAATTTCTCCTACACTTCCATCTTCATTACGGTGTGTATAGTCAAGAGCTTGTATGCAACGACCGCTTGGGGTATAATATTTAGCAGTAGTTACTTTTAAAATGGTATTAAAAGCTAAATTTCTAGTTGTTTGTACAAGTCCCTTACCAAAGCTTTTTTGACCTATTATTATCCCTCTGTCTAAATCTTGCATTGTACCGGCTACTATTTCTGATGCAGATGCTGAGCTCCGATTTGTCAAAATGGTGAGTGGAATATTTTCATCCCAAGGGCTGCCTATTGTTTTATATTCTTTATCCCAATCGGGATTTTTCCCTTTTGTGCTAACGACTAATTGATTTCCGTTTATAAACAGCCCACATACATTAACAGCTTCATCAATCAAGCCTCCCGGATTGTATCTTAAATCTAAGACAACACCTTTGATGTTTGGGTTTGATTTTTTTACACTATCCAAAGCATGTTTTAATTGAGAACTACATCGCTCTGTAAATTGTGTTAAGCGTACATAAGCGTACTCATTATTTTTTCCAACTAAACCGGCGTAAGGTACACTACTAACATTTATTTCTTCTCGTGTAACTGTTTTAGTCGATTCTTCTCCAGTAAAAGCATCTTTTATTTTAAATTTTACTTGTGTACCGGGTGAACCTTTTAAGAATTTACTTAAATCATCGATACTTTTCCCTTTTGTACTTTTACCATCCACTTCGAGAATTATATCGCCTGCTTTAAGACCTGCTTTTAAGACAGGGCTGTTTTCATAAGGTTCGCTAATGGCAAGATAATTATCAATAATACGAATAGTGCTTCCAATTCCTCCATACTTTCCGGTAGTTTGAAAGCGATAGTCCTGCACTTCATCTTCGGTAATAAAAGTGGTATAAGGGTCTAACTCGTCAAGCATAGAGTTTATACCGGTTTTTACAATTTTACCGGGTTGAATAGGATCGACATAAAATGTATTTAATTCTTTAAACAATGAAACAAAAAGCTCCATGTTTTTTGAAATTTCAAAATAAGATTCCGTTTCTTTACCTCTTACAAAAAGCATCAATGCTATTCCGAGTGCTATTCCAACAAAGTATCTTTTTGTATGATTAAGTTTTTGTTTCATTTATTCTACCAACAATAATTTTTTTAAAATCTAAAATTAAAGAAAGACTTTTAAATGTTTTCTTAAAAAAATAAAAAGTTATTTACATCTTTACACAGATTGCTAACATTAGGTGTTAAGGAACAGGGTCATATCCATGACCACCCCATGGTGCGCAGCTTGCAATTCTTTTTGTACCTAACCAAAGCCCTTTTAAGATACCGTGCTTTTTTAATGCCTCGATGGTGTATTCAGAACAGGTTGGGGTATAGCGACATTTACTAGGACCTAATAATGGCGATATCAGTAATTGATAGCCTTTGACAAAGATTAATAGTATGTTTAATATTATTTTTTTCACTTACTTAAAAGTAAAATTAATACATTGATATGAATTGATATACTTTATTGAAAAAAATGAACAATAAGTTATTTATTCCCTAATTTATAATTAGAAGGAATATTGAAAGGGAAATCTATTATTGTATTAATTTCGTATTTATTAACTTCCATATCGAGCATAGAAGCCCCTTTTACATCTTGAATATGGTAAGATCGTTGTGTTGGTAAAATGTATTGATTAATGGGTTCGTATTTATTGAAATTTATCAAAATTGAACTTGTTGAAACCGGTCTTGTTGTTTGTAATTGCAATAGTTTTAAAGTAGTGTCCGTATTGTTATAAGTCAGTTGATTGACATAATCATTGGTTTTAATAACAAAAGTACTTAACCCTGCAAGTTTTTTTATATCAACAATCGGCCCTTTTGTTGCCATTGCATTTCCCACTATAATTTGTTGAAGGGTTAAAAAATCCACATCAATATTAATGAGTTTTTGTAATTCGTCAAATGAATATAGATAGCTTTTTTTATTAAATCGGTCGAGTGCTTTCACACTATCAGGAGTAATAATAGCCCTTGCTAATTCTCCAATAATGGGTGCTGTAATACTTGCCCAAATGATTTCATTATTTTTTAATCTAAAATGAATATTGAAATTTTGTTTTTGTTCATTTGACTCATAGTGCATTTTTGCTTTAAGCTGTATGGTATTGTATTCTAATTGTCGGTGTTCAATAATTTTTCTTGCCGACATAGTATCATTAGGATTTAAAGACAATGTATCTTTTTTTACAGTGATTGCCGAGTCAATTTTTTTTTCTTTTTTAACCTCTTTTTTTATATCTCGTTTTTCTTTCCTATTTTCTTTTTTTTCATTTTTTATAAAAAAAGGACGCACCAGATTACAACTTGAAATTATAAAAGCTAAGGTCAATAATAGAAAAATTTTATTCTTCATACCAGTTTTCATCTTTTATTTTTCTATTTAATAGTTGGTTATCATTGTTTAATTGTTGTGCTTTTTTCCAAAATTCTATTGCTTTATTTTTATTGTTTAATTTGAAATAAATATCTCCTAAATGTTCTAATAATGTAGCATCGTCATCTTCATCGCTATTCATTAATGCTTTTTCAATAAACTCTTGAGCTACTTTGTAATTTCCGTTTTGGAAAAGAATCCAGCCATAGGTATCTAAAAAAGATTTATTATCAGGTTGAAGCTTGAGTGATTTTTTGGATAAGCTTTCGGCATATTTTAAATTTTCTTTTCTTAGAGATAAATAATATGCATAATTATTTAAAGTTGTTGCATCTTCAGAATTTAATTCTATTGCTTTTGTAAAGCAACTATCACTTAAAGGATATTTTTTTTGTTGATGATAAATCTCTCCTAAAGAAGCATATATTTGAGCATTCAATACTTTATTTTCTGATTCGAAATCAATAGCTTTATTTAAATGTTTAATGGCCGGTTCATAATTTTTTAATTGTTGATATCCTATGGCTGTCAAGAGATAAGGCAAGGGATTATTTGGGAAATTTTCAATCCATTTATTGCCATACAAAACGATACTATCCATTTGGTTTTTGTCAAAAGAAATTGATATAATACTATTCCATATTTCAAAGTTAGAAGGGTTTGATTGAATAATATTTTTATATTCAACAAGTGCTTCATCAAGTTGTTTTACGTAATACAACACATTGGCATAAAATATTCTGGCATCTTTACTATCAGGTGATGTCTCTAAAATATTTTTAGCCAGTTTTACAAAATGTAAATTTTGTTTTGTACTATCTGTATTCATTCTTTGGATAGTAGGTATCAGTAAGGATATTTTAGTTTCGGGGTCAAGGTTTTTATTTTCAACTACTTTTTCTATATAATAATCATATTGAGTCTGATTATTTTTTTCAAGGAAATATTGAGCCAAAGCGACTTGAGCGATAGGCTCATTAGAAAAATTCGTTTCTAATTCTTTATAAAGGGGTTCGGCTTTTTGTTGTTGATTCGCTTTTTCATACACATCAATCATCATTATTAAATATTGAATTGAATTCGGGTCTTCATTTCTTAATTTTTGTATTTGGGCAATGGCTTCATCTGTTTTGCCCATAGTCTGATAGATTGATTTTTTCTGGAGAATTATATCTTCATTAAATCCGGTATTTCGTTCAATTTGATTGAGTGTTTCAATTGCTTTTTCGTATTCTTTTGTTTTAATAAAAAGCATTGTTTTTTTATAAAGGTAATCTTCGTTATATGGGTTTTTATTAATTAGATAATTGAGTTGAGTTTCGGCTTCTTTATAGTTATTATTATACATTAATAACTGAAAGTATAAATTTCGAAAATAGGTATTATCCGGATCGAGTTCGCAAGCTTTTTTGGCATTTTTTTCAGCATTGTGTTCATCCCCTAAGTTAAATTGTAGCCTTGATGTATTAAATAATCCGGTTGCATTATCAGGGTAGCGTTTAATGAAATCTAAATATGTATTTAATGCTTGTCTTGGCGGACTTGTAAGTCTAGTTTTTTCTGCATTGAAAAAAGCAACTGACTCTTCCTTTTCTGCTTGCTTTTTTTGAGAAGCCGTTGTGCTTTTCTGAGTGGTTTGAATATTTTGTTTTAAATGATCAGAGTGTTTTGTTTTAGTTGAACTTTTGGAAACACTGCAAGCATTCTGAAATACTACGAGTATTATTAATATGCCAATTTTTAAAAGTTTCATTAATATTTGAATGAGTAGTCACCAAGACTCAACTCTTCTAATTTTGATTGGCAAGTTACATGATTTCCCAAAAGGGAATTGTTGATCACTGAATTTTTAACAATACTTTCTTTTCCTACTATACTTCTTGAAACAATGGCATTTTCAACACTAGCTCCGTTTTCTAGTGAGGTATAAGGTCCAATAACTGCATTTTTTAGATTTACATTTTCACCAATAAAACAAGGTTTTATAATAGTGCAATTTTCAATTTTTGCAGTTTCGGATATAAGCGATTCCGTATTTTGTTTGATTTCTAAAATTCTTTCTAAGGTATAAAGGGTAGCGTCTTTATTACCACAATCTAGCCATTCTTCCACTTGATCAGAATAAAATTTTATTCCTTTCGCTTTCATGTTTTCCATGGCATCTGTAATTTGATACTCACCTTTCATCAAAATATTGTTATCAATCAGATATTGTAATTCATTTTTAAGATTTTCACCATCTCTAAAGTAATAAACTCCAATAATAGCTAAGTCAGAAACAAACTGCTGTGGTTTTTCAACAAACTCGGTAATAATTCCTTCATTATTCATTTTCACAACACCGAAAGCGCTTGGGTCTTCAACTTTTTGTGTCCAAATAATGGCATCTTTTTCTGTATCAATTGCAAATGTCGCTTTGAATAAGGTGTCTGCAAAGGCTATAAAAATATTTCCTTTGAGGCATTCACTTGCACATAGTATAGCATGTGCAGTGCCAAGAGGAGTTTCTTGATAAAATATTTTTCCTTTAGCACCAAACTTTTCTGCAACTTTTATTAAGTTGTCTTCTGCCTCTTTCCCAAATAATGGGCTTATTACAAATGCAATTTCATTTATATTTTGGTCGGTCGTATTGACGATATCTTCTACAATTCTATGAACCATTGGTTTTCCTGCTATTGGCACAAGTGGTTTTGGAGTTGTTACGGTATGCGGCCTCATTCGTTTTCCCATTCCGGCCATTGGAATTATTATATTCATCTACTTTTGCGTATTTTAATTATTATTAGTACCTGTGCTTCCAAATCCTCCATGACCTCTTTCAGTTTCATCGAGAGATTCGCTCAATTGCCAATTAATTTTTTCGTATTTAGCTATGACCATTTGAGCAATTCGGTCGCCATTTTTAATGATTTGTGTTTCGTTTGAAAGGTTAATAAGTATAACTTTAATTTCTCCTCTATAGTCACTATCAATTGTTCCGGGTGTATTTAAACAAGTAATTCCTTGTTTTACTGCCATTCCGCTTCTTGGGCGTATTTGAGCTTCATACCCTTGAGGCAAAGCTATATGTAAACCGGTAGGCACAAGAGTGCGTTGGAGTGGTGCTAAATTGATTTCATCTGATAAGTTAGCATACAAATCCATACCGGCAGAGCCTTCAGTTTGGTATGCAGGTAAAGGGTTTGTACTATGATTAATAATTTTTATAAACAAGTTTATTTTAATTTAAAAGGTAAAAAAACTATAGAATCTTGTCTTTAAAATATTACAGTGTTTTTAAAGGCATAATGAGAATCAATAAATCTTCGTTTGGTTTCTGTTCAGTTGATTTCATTAAACAAGCTTGACTTGGTGTACTTAATTCAAATAAAATATCATCACTATCAATAATATGAATAAGTTCCAGTAACAGTTTTGCATTGAAAGATATTTTCATGTCTTCTCCTTGATATTCACAAGACATATTTTCGTTTCCTTCAAATGAATAATCAATATCTATTGCATTGAGATGAATTGTATTGCCAACAATATCAAAAACGACTTGATTTGTAGTTTTATTAGCAAAAACGCTTACTCTTCTTAAAGCACTTTGAAATTCATTTTTATTTACTTTTAGTGTATATGGGTTTTCTGCCGGTATGACCACTTTATAATTCGGAAATCGCTCATCAATCAAAGTACAATATAATTCGATTTGTGCTCCTTTTACTAATATTTGTTTTCCGTTATAGAAAACACTTACTTCAGTATCAGTGTTAATACTATTTTTCAATTGATTTAAAGCTTTTCTTGGCACAATAAATTGATCTTCATGGTCGCTTTTCACATCTGTTTTAATAAATCTTACTAATCGGTGAGCGTCTGTAGAAACAAGTGTTAAGTTATTATTGCTTAATTCAAAAAACACACCGCTCATAGCAGGCCTCATATCGTCATTGCTAACGGCTACTAATGTTTTTTCTATTCCGTCTGAAAAATCGGCTGCTGAAATGGTAAATGATTTGGCCTCTTCGATATTGGGTATTTGATTAAATAAATCGGGATCTTCTCCTATTATTTTATAATTTCCTTGTTCGCTGGTAATATTTATGTTGAAGTCATTTTTATCTATTTCAAAAGTGATAGGCTGTTCCGGTAAGTTTTTAAGATATTCTAATAATACTTTTGCTAAAATACATATCTTTCCATCTTCATTTGATTCAATATCCATTGTTACTTTCATCGTAATATCTCCGCTACTGCTGTAAATGTCCAATTGATCGCCTTCTATGTTAAACAAGAACGAATTTAAAATAGGTGTTATATTATTTGGGCTAATAATACCACTTATTGATTGAAGATTTTTCAGCAATAACCCTGACGAAATGATAAATCTCATGAAAAAATGTTTTTTTGTTTTTAAATTGGAGCAAATATAAAAAAAGTTTAAAACTATATGATTAAAAGTTTTGGATAGAACTTGGCTTTATCTACTTTTTTATTTGGTTGATAGTTTTTTAAATTTCTTTTATGGTTTATAATAAAAAAAGCACTTATATTTTAAGTGCTTTTTTTGCTCCTTCTACTGGACTTGAACCAGTGACCCTCTGATTAACAGTCAGATGCTCTAACCAACTGAGCTAAGAAGGAGTGTAATGGGTTGCAAAAATAGGTATTTTTATAAAATATCCAATTTTTTATTAAAAAAATTCCTTACAACGATTCTAAGAATTTTATAAGTGCTTCTCTATCTGTTTTATTCATTGATTTTACTTTATTTTTAGATGCCTCTGCTTCTCCACCATGCCACATGATGGCTTCCATCAAGTTCCTTGCTCTCCCATCATGTAAAAAATTGGTATGCCCATTTACTTTTAAAGTAAGCCCAATCCCCCAAAGTGGCGGTGTACGCCATTCTTTTCCATTAGCTAAAAAATCCGGTCTATTGTCAGCCAAGCCATCTCCCATACCATGTAATAACAAATCAGTGTAAGGTCTTATAGTCTGATTGCTTAATGCAGGAAAAGCAACATTTACGGCAGTTTTTAATTTGGGCAGATGACAAGCGCCACAATTGGCATCCATAAAAAGTTGTTTGCCTCTGATTACTTTTTCGTCAGTAATATTTCTACGAGCAGGAACGGCTAAAGTTTTTACATAAAAAGCAATAGCGTGCATTAAACTATCAGAGATTTCAACTTCATCATCTAAATTATCGTATTGAATTTGACCATAAGAATTTTCCTTTGGAAAAATGAATGAAGTAATTCCCATATCACCATTAATAGCTCCGGCACTTTGTTGTAAGATAGTTGGTTGATTTGCTTTCCAACCAAATCGACCTAAAGTTGTTTTGTTTTCTAATACATTCCAAACATAATTTGGTCTTCCACTTATTCCATCTCCGTTTAAATCAAATTCATCTGCATTTGCTAAAATATCTTCTTCGCTTACTGCCTCTAAAAGCCCTAAACCAAACACCGGCGAGGCAACTCTCGGTGATAAATCATAAGGAACTGTAATAGGCATATACAGATTAGTTAACGTATAAGTTGGTACTCTTAAACTATAAGGGGTGCCATCTGAGAAGTAATACGTTTTTTCAACATAATTAATTTCTACATCTGCTTCTTTGATAGTTCCTGCCACACTTCTATTCTGAATTTGATCACCATAGCCTTCTACTCCTAATGGTCCATTGTGTATATCTACTTTGTTTGATTGGCTAATCCTGAATAAAATAGATGCTGCACTTTCACCTGTTCCCGGCACTTTTCCTCTACCATCCCCTATATGACATGATATACAGGAAACATTATTATATAGAGGACCTAAGCCACCATGCAAAGGGGCAGGAGCAGAAACAAAAGTTTGTTCAAAAGCCATATCGCCTATTTCGTGTACTCGTGCATGTTGTGCAGACATATTATTAAACGGATGGCCATAAGCGCCTGTTCCTTCATCAAAAACGGTTTGAATTCCTCCACTAAGCATTTCATCATTCAAATCATGATTCCCAACATTTATTTTTGAACATGAATTCGACAAAACAAAAAGAAATGCAATCAATACAGTTAGAACAAATATTTTATTTTTTGTAAACAATGGTTTGAAAATTTATTTTGTGTATTGAATAATGAATGGTTTTAATTTTTTATCAATCATTTCATCCAAAGCGTTAACCTTGTTTATAGCGTTTTGAATTTGTGTTGCTTGAGAAAAAATGGCTTGTCCATAAGGTAAAGTAATTGTATTTAGTGCAGCTAAAGATTCAGCAATAGCTGTTTTTATTTCAAGATCTAATGAGGTGTTATATTCTTTTAATAAGTCATCTAAGCCAATATTATTACCTTTATATTCGCCTGTATAAAGTGTATATACTCCTTTTATATTTTGTATAAAATCATTTAAAGAGTTTTGAGCATAAGGGCTTTCTTCCAACGAAGCATCTTGATTTATAAAAGGTTCGTTCATTTTTCCATTTGCCACTTCATCACAAATACCACTCATTGCATCTACGATTTCGATATAGGCTTTTTGTTGGCTTGAGTAAGTATGAGAGCCATTTCCGGCTTGAGAAATTTCATTTGCAAAATTATCTTTCCAACTATCTCTGACTTCTTTTGCCAATTTAGTTAAATTAAAAGAAAGAGCTTTAAGATATTCATACTCTCTTGGTGTTATATCTGTATATAATTTAACTCCATTTTGCCCCCATAAAAAATATTCAATAGGGTGAAATCCTTTAAGCGCATCCTCTAATTGATCAATATAGGCTTCGGTTAAGGCATTTCCTGAATTCAAGACACTATCAATTTCATTAAAATCAACAGGCCAAGTATCAATACGGGGGTCTATATTGTTTGAACTAATTGGACCGAATAACCAACTCTCGGTTAACTCCCATGTTAATCTTACATTTCTCCACGCATCTCTGCAAGCGAATAAATTTTGTTGTGACGGGTTTGATTCTAAAGTTGTAATTGCATTTTGCAATTCAAGTGATTGATTATACATTTCCTCATAAGAAGCTGTACAAACATTAAAAGCTATGCTATGCAAAATGTCTGATTTAAGAGAATCTAAATTATCTTGTGTTTTCGTGTTTTTCTTACAAGATAAAATGGTCAGTAATAGTACAAGTGATAAACTTAATTTTATTTTCATTTTTATTATTATTTTATAAATAAATTATTACAAAATTATTTTCTACGGTGGTTTTATAATGTGTTAATGCTTTTTCGGCAGGTGGTTTGATGACATTTCCCTGCAAGTCAAATTCACTGCCATGTGCATTGCAAACGATTTTATTCCCTACAAAATTAAGAGCAAAATCATTGTGTGTACATCTAAGTTGAATAGCTTGAAATTTGTCATTGTTTTTTAAAACTAAAATATTATATGGCAATTGTGTATTTTGAACAATTTGACTGTTGCTATTTAAAAAGTTGTCTAATGATATTTTAATTTTTTTATCTTCAATAGTAGATTTTATAATTGATTTGGGTGTGCCGCATGCTTCTAACATAGCAGAAATGGCAGTTAATCCGACACATGCATAACAAGTATTTTTTATGAAATCTCTACGTTTCATTTTTATAGATTAAAAATTATATCCTATTCCAAAATTTAAAAATCCTTTGCTCTTATAGTATGGTACTAATTGTGGGAAAGGAGTAACAATCAATAAAGGATTTGGCTCACCTGTAATACGGTGCGTATAATCCATTTTAATAGAGACACTGTGTAGTGGTTTATAAGTTAATCCCCCAATTAAAAAGGTTTTTCTGTTCGCATCATTTTCTATTCCGTTGCTCGCAGTTTGAAAATTCAAATCCATATACTCAGCTCTAAAAAAAGCTATGAGAGATTTATGTGTTTGCATTTCTTTTTTATGCAAAAATTGATAACCAATTTCAGCATAGGCACCTAAAATACTTTCCGGTGTGTTATTTGCATATACTTTATTAATATTTTCTGCATTTGGAATTCGGATAAAAGCCCCTAACATTTTGACCTCAATGCCATTTTTCCTATATTGTACATTTGCTTCATTCAAATAAACCGGATTGGCAAAGAATCCACTATTTAAACTCAAGCTATCTGCTATTCTTTTTTCTACTGCCGAAGACCCACCTAAATAAGTTGAATACTGCAATCTAAAATCTTTATAATAATAAAGTAAAGATGCATTCAATGCTAAGCCTAATCCTTTTGCATTAGAGCCTTGCTGTCTTCCATCAGTTATACCAGTCCCATTTTGAAATTTTGAAGAATTCAAGCCGTTAGTAACTGAAACACTATAATGCAGTCCGGGTATTTGATTAATAAATCCATAATATCCAATACCTAAACCTCTCCAAGTAGATGGTATGACCAATTGTTCAACAAATGGTCTTTCTGTTCCATTATAGGAAGATGGCAAATGATTTTCATTAATAATACCTATCCTTGGTAAAAACAACCCGGCTACTATATAATCATTAGATTTTAAATTGAATTTCAAAAAAGCTTGTTCCATTCCAATTCTTCCTCCTCCGCTAACGCCTTCTATCTCACCGGCAACCAAAGCATCTTCCAGTTCCATTTCGGTAAATAGAGAAATATTATTATTGAATTTATGTCCTACAAAAAGAACAACTCTTTTAAGATTAGCCAAAGCATCTTTTTGTTTTAAATCATATCCAAATCGTGCCTCGCCATAGCCTGATAGTAAAGTTTTGGCATCACCGCCCACAATACCTGCTGCTAAAGAATCTTCCGAAGTAAGTACTTGGGCATTTGAACCAATAGAAATTAAAAGTAAAATTAAAATGTATAATCGTTTTTGCATAGAGGGTGCAAATTTGATTAGATTATTTTTTTTACTATTGTTATAAAAGGAAAATATTCATGTGAAAGTAGAAAAAACGAAACATTAACTTAAAGAATGAATTAATTTTCTCAAAAGGCATATATTTGAAATTCAAAAAAATAAAGAAATGAAAAAAGGATTATTGCTATTGATTGCATTATGCAGTTTTTTATTCTCAAACGCTCAATATACTAATACAAAAATTGAAGTTGGACAAAAAGCACCTGAGCTAGCTTACGAAAATCCTCAAGGAAAAATATTAAAACTTTCTGAAATCAATAATAAAAGAGTTGTATTAATTGATTTTTGGGCAAGTTGGTGTGGTCCTTGTCGTATGGCAAATCCCGCACTTGTAGAGTTTTATAATAAATATAGTAAATTAAAATTTAAAAATGCCAAAAACGGATTTACTATTTTAAGTGTTTCGCTTGACAAATCAAAAGACCCTTGGATTCAAGCAATTGCTAACGACAAATTATCGTGGCCTTACCATATAAGCGATTTGGGCGGTTGGCAAAGTAAAGCTGCTGCAGAATACGGTGTTCAATTTGTTCCTCAATGTATGTTAGTAGATGCAAACGGAATTATTATTGGCAAATACATGAGAGCCGAAGAATGTATTCCTGATTTAGAAAAACTATTAATAAAATAACTCTTTATAATAAAATAAATGGAAACAGATAAGCAGAAGCTTATTATTATTACAGCTCCATCAGGTTCCGGAAAAACGACTATAGTAAATCTTTTACTACAACATATACCACAATTATCCTTTAGTGTAAGTGCCTGCACGAGAGTCCCACGAAAAGGTGAAGTCAATGGTGTGCAATATTATTTTATAAGTATTGATGAGTTTGAAGAAAAAATAAAAAGAAATGAATTTGCAGAATATGAAATGGTCTATGAAGGAAAATATTACGGAACGCTTAAAACTGAATTGCAAAAAATCTGGAATCAAAACCAATTTCCGTTAGTTGATATAGATGTACAAGGGGCTATGCGCTTAAAAAAAATCTATTTACAAAATGCCCTTTCTATTTTTATAAAAGCACCTTCAATGGAAATTCTTGAAAATCGTTTACGTAACAGAGGAACCGATACTGAACAAGCTATCAGAGAGCGTTTAAACAAAGCAAACCAAGAACTTAGCTATATCAATGAGTTTGACAAAGTAGTAGTGAATGATGATTTACAAAATGCTTTTATGGAATGTGTAAATCATATTTCGGAATTTCTAAAACAAAATTAAATAAAGTACTTTTGTAATTATTATGTTATCCACTGTTTTATACATATTACTTTGTTTATTATTGATTGGTTTTTTTTCAGGTATAGAAATTGCCTTTATTTCATCTAACAAATTAAATTTTGAATTAAAGAAAAAACAAGGTTCATTGGCTGCTAAACTTATTGTGGGTTTTATGGAAAAACCTGCTACATTCATAGGAGCTAATTTGGTTGGTATTAATATTGTTTTAATTGTCTATGGCTTATTAATGACCGAGCTGACTAATTTATTTTTTAATTTTATTGAGTTACCGAATAATGAATACTTACGACTGCTTTTAGATACGATTATCGCTACTTTAATAGTGCTATTTTTAGGAGAGTTTTTACCTAAGGCTATGTTTCGTTCCAAACCGGAAACAACACTTACTTTTTTTACTTATCCGATTCGCTTTTTTTATTTTTTCCTATATCCAATTGCCCAATTTTTTGTAAGCATTTCTGAATTTATTTTAAAATATATTTTCAATGTAAGAATTGCCGTAGAAAAAACAGTTTATACAAAAGTGGATTTGGAACAATTTGTCAAACAATTGAGAACCGGCCAAGACAGCGATTCCAATGAATTGAATACAGAATTGTTTGAAAATGCACTGCATCTTTCTCATGTAAAAGTAAGAGAATGTTTAGTGCCTCGTAATGAAATTGAGGCCATGCCAATTCAAACAGACATTCAAGATTTAAAAAACTTTTTTTTAGAATCAAAAATTTCAAAAGTTATTATCTATGATAAAAATATAGATAATATCTTAGGGTATGTTCATCATATTGATTTTTACAAAAATCCCCAAACCATTGAAAGCATTATGCACAAAATACCGGTAGTGCCCGAAGCAATGAATGCAGTCGATTTATTAAACCAATTTACAAGAGAGCGAAAAAGTATTGCATGGGTTATTGATGAATTTGGTGGTACCGCTGGAATAGTCACTTTAGAAGATATTTTAGAAGAAATTTTTGGCGAAATTGAAGATGAATACGATACCGAAGAATATGTTGAAAAACAATTGTCGGCTAATGAATTTATTTTTTCAGGACGATTGGAAGTAGAATATATCAATGAAAAATATCATTTAGCACTACCAATTGATGATGCTGAAACACTTTCAGGATATATTATCGAAAATCATGAATCTATTCCGAAACAAAATGAAAAAATTATTTTAGGAGATTATGAATTTATTATTTTATTGGTAAGCGATACTCGTATTGAAACAGTAAAAATAAAATCATTAAAGCCGATTAAGAAAAAAGATTAGGTTTGTCATTTAATTAAAAAACTTTTTAAATGAAAGCAATGTTATTGGCAGCCGGATTGGGAACAAGGCTCAAACCTTTTACAGACAAGCACCCCAAAGCTTTAGCTTTAGTTAATGGAAAAACTTTATTACAAAGAAATTTAGAATACTTAAAGCTCTATGACATTCACGATGTAATTATCAATGTCCATCATTTTGCAGAACAAATTATTCAATTTTTAGAAAGCAATCAATATTTTGGGATGAATATCACAATCTCTGATGAAACCGATGAGGTATTGGAAACAGGAGGAGGAATCAAAAAAGCGGCATGGTTTTTTAATGACCACCTCCCATTTTTAGTAATGAATGTAGATATATTAACTACATTAAATTTAAAAGAATTTATTTCCCATCATCAAATACAAAATCCCATTGCTACACTAGCTGTAAGCAATAGAGAAAGCTCTCGCTGTTTTTTATTTGATAAGAATAAAAATTTATGCGGTTGGAAAAATAAAAAAACAAATGAAATAAAAATAAGTAGAAAATTAGATTCTTATCTTGAAAAATCATTTAGCGGTATTCATATAATCCATCCTGAATTATTTCAGTATATGAATATGGAAGGTAAGTTTTCAATAGTAGATACATATTTGAATGTTGCAAAAGAAAAAGACATTAAATATTTTGATCATAGTGATTCTATATTAATTGATGTTGGCAAACCCGATAGTATCATAGAAGCAGAAAAAAAATTTCATTAAAATATAAATAAAATGAGTTTTAAAATATATACCAAAACAGGGGATAAAGGGAGTACAGCCCTTATAGGCGGAACACGAATACCTAAAAGTCATATACGTATTGAAGCCTACGGAACAATTGATGAATTAAATTCATTCTTAGGAATTATTATTGATTTATGTGATGATGACTTAAATGCAATAAAAGCATTTTTAAAAGTAATCCAAAATCAACTTTTCGATATTGGCTCTCATTTAGCATGCGACCCAAATAAGAATATAAAAATGTCAATTCCTGAATTACATGAATATGAAGTAACTCAATTGGAACAAGCGATTGATGAATTTGATAAAAGCTTACCTACACTCAAAAATTTTATTTTACCAGGTGGTAATATAATTGCATCTCATTGTCATGTAGCAAGATGCGTTTGTAGGAGAGCTGAAAGAATTGTTGTTGGCATGATGCAAAATAATGAACCTGTTGAGCCTATCATTATTCAATATTTGAATAGATTATCCGACTATCTTTTTGCACTGTCCCGATATATTGTTTATCAAAAAAAAGGAGAGGAAATATTGTGGCAGCCAAGAGCAAATAAAAAAGCCTAAACGCTTTGTTTAATTTTTTCTATCACTTGCTTTAAGTTACTAATATCTTGCCCTCCGGCTGTAGCTAAGGTTTTTTGCCCACCTCCACCACCTTTAATTAATGGAGCTACTATTTCTTTTATCATTTGATTTGCCTGAATATTTGAGTCTTCATCACAAACTATCACTACTGCTGCTTTGTCGGAAATTGCGCTTGTTAAAGCAATAACAAATGAACCTTCTAAATCATTTTTAATATCGAGTGCTAATTTTTTTAACGCGTCAGCATTAGAAACTTCGATTTGTGCTCCTATAAATTTAATCCCATTTATCGTTTCACAATTTTGAACCAAATCTTTTTTCAAACCACTCAATATTTTCATTTCTAATTGTTCAAGCGATTTTTGTAGAGTTGATTTTTCCTCTTGTAATTGTTTTATTGCATGCAATGAGTCCTTAGGGTTTTTAAGTGTCGATTTTATTTCTTGCAATTCTTTTAATTGATTCATGATATAACCTTCAGCTTTACACCCTGCCAATGCTTCAACTCTTCTTACTCCCGCTGCAACTGCCGATTCAGAAATAATTTTAAAAATATTCAATTCTCCGGTATTCATTACATGAGTACCTCCGCACAACTCAATACTAAAATTTTCATCCATAATCACCACACGAACAATGTCTCCATACTTTTCACCAAAAAGAGCCATTGCCCCAAATTTTATTGCTTCATCCTTTGGCATTTCTTTGATGATGACCGGAATATTTTGTCTTATTTTTCTATTGACGATTTTTTCAACCGCTGCAATTTCTTCATCCGTCATTTTTGAAAAATGAGAAAAATCAAAACGTAAATTTTCATCATTACACATACTTCCCTTTTGGGCAACGTGAGTGCCTAACACTTCTCTCAATGCCGCATGCATAAGATGGGTAACACTGTGATGTCTTGTGATTTTTCTTCTTCTGCTTGCATCAATTTTTGCTATAACATTTCCTACTAAATTTTCAGGAATTTCGTTTGTAAAATGAATAATTAAATCATTTTCTTTTTTAGTATCATTAACTAAAATCTTTTTATTTATTTTTTCAAAAAACAACTCTCCTGTATCGCCCACTTGTCCACCGCTTTCAGCGTAAAAAGGTGTTTCAGCCAACACAATTTGATATTGTGTTTTTCCTTTTGCACTCACTTTCCTATACTTAACTACATGTGTTTGTGCTTCTGTTTTAGTATAAGCGCTCCATTTGAGGTTGGGGTGTTCATCTAATACTATCCAATCTTCTGTGTCAATCGTAGCAGCTTTTCTACTTCTATCTTTTTGCTTTTGAAGTTCTTTATTGAATCCATCGATATCCACTTTCCAATTTCTTTCGTATGCTATCAATTGTGTTAAATCTAAAGGGAAGCCGTAGGTATCGTATAGTTCAAAAGCAATATCCCCTTTTAATATATTGTTCTCAATGTGTAAGTCATCAATACGTTTCAAACCATTTTCCAAAGTTCTTAAAAAAGATAATTCTTCTTCTTGTATAACTTTTTTTACAAATTCTTTTTGTGCTTTTAATTCCGGAAAAACGTCTTCAAATTGTTTTGCAATTAAAGGTACTAATTGATGTAAAAGTGGTTGTTTGTAATTTAAAAAAGAAAAATAATATCGAACCGCTCTTCTTAAAATTCTTCTTATAACATAACCTGCACCGGTATTGGATGGCAATTGTCCATCCGCAATTGTAAAGCTAATAGCTCGGATATGGTCTGCTAATACTCGAAATGAAATATCTTGTTTAGTATCTAAAAAATGATATTTTAATTTTGTGATTTGCTCGATAAATTCAATCGTTGGTGTAAAAATATCGGTATCATAGTTGGATGTTTTGTTTTGAATGACTCTTACTAATCTTTCAAATCCCATTCCGGTATCGACGTGTTTTGCCGGCAAGTTTTCGAGGCTTCCATCTTTTTTTCTATTGTATTGAATAAATACATTATTCCAAATTTCAATTACTTGAGGATGGTCTGCATTAACTAAGGTTTTTCCGTTTTGTTTTTTGCGTTCATCTTCATTGCGACTATCATAATGTATTTCGGTACAAGGTCCACAAGGACCGGTATCGCCCATTTCCCAAAAATTATCTTTTTTTGAACCTAATAATATGCGGTCTTCTGCTATTACTTTTTTCCATTCATTATAAGCTTCTTCATCTTTCGGGATATTTTCTTTTTCGTCTCCTTCAAAAATAGTTACATAAATTCTATCTTTATCTAACTTATAAACTTCCGTTAGCAGTTCCCAACTCCATGCAATAGCCTCAGCTTTAAAATAATCACCAAAGCTCCAATTACCAAGCATTTCAAACATTGTATGATGATAAGTATCTACACCTACTTCTTCTAAATCATTGTGTTTTCCGCTTACTCTTAAACATTTTTGTGTATCCGCTATTCTTTTAGAAACAGGTGTTTCATTTCCTAAAAAATAATTTTTAAACTGATTCATTCCTGCATTGGTAAACATCAATGTCGGGTCGTTTTTAATAACGATAGGAGCTGAAGGAACGATAAGATGATTTTTAGATTTAAAAAAATCAAGAAACTGTTTTCGAATATTTGCTGAAGTCATTGAACTATATAGTTTGAAGAAAATTATATGGTTTGCAAATGTAAATAATTATTGAAAAGGAAATAAAATTCGAGGTTGAATAAAAACAAATCAATAATTGATTATTTGCTCTTCAATATTAGCAGGTAGCTCTCTAAATTGATAATTTTGTGCTCTTAACTGAGGTTCAAATCCCGCTTCTCTGATAGCGTTTTGAATACTTTTGTAAGTAAAACGATGTGGCGCTCCGGCAGCACTTACGACATTTTCTTCAAGCATAATGCTTCCAAAATCATTTGCACCTGCATAAAGGCTTATTTGTGCTACTTGTTTACCGACAGTAAGCCACGATGCTTGAATATTTTTAATATTCGGCAGCATAATTCTGCACATAGCAATCATACGAATATATTCTTCAGAAGTCGTATCATTTTTAGCTCTTTTGATTTTTGCAAGTATGGTATCCACATCTTGAAATGTCCATGGAATGAAAGCAAGGAACCCGTTTGTATTATCCGGTTTTTCACTTTGCACTTGTCTAATATCAACTAAGTGTTGAAACCGTTCTTCGAGTGTTTCGACATGTCCAAACATAATCGTCGCCGATGTGTTAAGCCCTAAACGATGAGCGACTCTCATTATATCTAACCATTCTTTTGCACCACATTTTCCCTTGGATATTAATCGTCTTACTCTATCGTTTAATATCTCTGCACCGGCTCCCGGCAAGCTGTCCATTCCTGCTTTGATTAATTCTTTCAGAACTTCTTCATGAGTGCTTTTTTCAAGTTTAGTAATATGGGCTACTTCCGGTGGTCCTAATGTATGTAATTTTATATTTGGGTAAAGTGATTTTATCGCTTTGAAAGTATCTACATAATATTTCAATCCTAAATCAGGATGATGCCCTCCTTGTAAAAGTAATTGATCTCCTCCCCATCGTATCGTTTCTTCAATTTTCCTTTTGTAGGTTTCTATATCTGTAACATAGGATTCAGGATGTCCGGGTACTCTATAAAAATTACAGAATTTACAATTGGCTATGCAAACGTTTGTAGTATTGACGTTGCGGTCTATTTGCCAGGTTACTTTTCCATGCGGAACTTGAATTTTTCTTAATTCATTGGCAACATGCATCAACTCGGCTAATGGCGCATGTTCAAAAAGGAATTGCCCTTCTTCTGCTGTCAAAAATTCAAAATTATAAGCTTTGTCGTAAAGTGTAGATAGTGCAGTCATAGTTATTTTAAAAGTAAAATTATTTTTCAATGGCACTAATAATTTCTTCGCTTTCGGGTTTTACTCCGGGTGAAAACATTTGCACTAAATTTCCTTTTTCATCGAGTAGATATTTTTGAAAATTCCATTTCACACTACTATTGCTGTAATGATTATATTTCTTTTCGGTTAGCCAAATATAGATGGGATGCATATTTTTACCTTTTACACTAATTTTGGCCGCCATCGGAAAGCTTACACCATAATTTTTTTGACAAAAAGCTTTTATTTCTTCATTACTTCCCGGTTCTTGTCTGAGAAAATTATTTGCAGGGAATCCAACAATTACTAATTTGTCTTGATATTTTTTATAGAGTGTTTCTAATTCTTCGTATTGAGGAGTGTATCCGCATTTTGAAGCAGTATTGACGATTAAGATTTTTTTTCCTTTAAATTGAGAAAAATCTATAGTACCTCCATCTAATGATTCTACTTTGAAGTCATAGATTGAATTATATTGTGCTTGAAGTGTTTTGCTTGTCATAAATAATGATAATATGGTAAGAAATATCATGTATTTCATGTTATGTTTTTTTGTGAATGCAAATATACAATGCAATATTCAAACTGCTTTATTTTCAAAATGTACCTATCATAAATAAAATATATAAAACATGACTGTTTTTAATTTTTATATGTGATGATGAAAGTTCAAATTAAGAAAAGAATAAATCTTTACTTAATCACGCCTAATTCTTTACCTACTTTAGTAAAGGCTTCAATAGCTTTATCTAAATGTTCACGTTCGTGACCCGCACTGATTTGTACACGAATACGTGCATTGCCTTTTGCCACCACAGGATAGAAAAATCCAATTACATAGATACCTTCTTCAAGCATACGGGCTGCCATTTTTTGAGCGAGCACGGCATCATAAAGCATAATAGGTACAATCGGATGAATACCGGGTTTAATATCAAAACCGGCTTGTGTTATTTTTTCTCTGAAATATTTCGTATTTTCTTCTAATTTATCTCTTAAGGTGGTTGTTTCACTTAACATATCCAGCACAGCAATTGACGCTCCAACAACACTTGGTGCTAAGGTATTTGAAAAAAGATAAGGTCGGCTTTTTTGTCGAAGCATATCAACTACTTCTTTTTTAGCACTTGTAAATCCTCCACTTGCTCCACCTAATGCTTTACCAAGTGTTCCGGTAATGATGTCCACACGATCCATCACACCGCAAAGCTCATGCACACCACGCCCTGTTTTGCCCATAAATCCACTTGAATGTGATTCATCTATCATAACAATGGCATCATATTTATCTGCCAAATCACAAATTTTATCAAGCTGAGCTATTGTTCCATCCATGCTAAACACGCTATCTGTAGCAATCATTCTGCTCCTGCAATGTTGAGTTTCTTTGAGTTTGTTTTCTAAATCATTTAAGTCGCTGTGTTTGTAACGATATCTTTCTGCCTTACAAAGTCTTATACCATCAATAATAGAAGCATGATTTAATTCATCAGAAATTATAGCATCTTGTTCGTTTAACAAAGGTTCAAACAGACCTCCATTTGCATCAAAGGCTGCACAATAAAGAATGGTATCTTCGGTTCCTAAAAAGTCAGAAAGTTTTTTTTCAAGCTCTTTATGGATATCTTGTGTTCCACAAATAAAACGAACACTACTCATCCCATAGCCTCGTTCATCAATGGTTTTGTGCGCAGCTTCAATTGTTTTGGGATGAGATGATAATCCTAAATAATTATTTGCACAAAAATTTAAAACATTTTTACCATTAGCAATAATTTGAGCAGCTTGTTCTGAGCTTATAACACGTTCTTTTTTATAAAGGCCTGCATTTTCGATTTCTGTTAATTCGTTTTGTAAACGTTGTATAAATTTTTTATTCATTAGAAAGTATAATTTTAAATTATATTTTTATTTTTTGAAAATAAAATAGACTGCTAATATAAGGAAAAAAAATCCTATTATATGATTAAGTCTAAATGTTTCTGTTTTGAAGATAAGCAAAGAAAAAATTGTGAAAACAAGTAGTGACACTACTTCTTGAATGATTTTTAATTGAATGAGAGAAAAAGGTCCGCCATTTCTATGGAACCCAATTTTATTGGCGGGTACTTGAGCCATATATTCAAATAGTGCTATTATCCAACTTAATAAAATAATCGTTATTAAAGGAAGTGTTGAATATTTTGGAATTTCTTTTAATTTTAAATGTCCATACCATGCGACAGTCATAAAAATATTTGAAATAATCAATAGGAAGACTGTTATTATTCCTTTCATTTTTTACTATAAAACAAGTTTAGTAAACAAAAGCATTATCTATTAGTTGACCACCTTCAGTTCGGATAATACGAGAACGAAATTTTTGAATGATATTATAATCATGTGTTGCCATTAAAATAGCCGTTCCATAATCTTGGCATATTGAAAATAGGAGCTGCATAATTTCATCTGAGGTATCGGGGTCAAGATTACCTGTTGGTTCATCTGCTAAAATTAATTTAGGATTGTTGAGTAAAGATCGGGCAATATCCACACGTTGTTGCTCTCCTCCACTCATTTCAAACGGCATTTTATTTCCTTTTCCCTTTAAACCTACTTTTGTCAATACAGAATTGATTTTTTCCTGCATTAGGTGTTTATCGGTCCATCCGGTTGCTTTTAAAACAAAAAGTAAATTTTCATTGACGTTTCGGTCTGTAAGCAATTGAAAATCCTGAAATACGATTCCCAAATTTCTACGTAAGAATGGCACGTTTTTCCATGTAAGATGTCTAAGATTAAATCCGCATACAGAGCCTTCTCCTTTTTGCAAAGGGATATTTCCATATAGTGTTTTGAGTAAGCTCGATTTGCCGGTACCGGTTTTACCTATTAAATAAACAAATTCTCCTTTTTGAATTTTCAGATTTACATCTTTTAAAATAAGGGAATTTCCTTGATAAATCTGGGCATTTTGTAAAGAAATAACTTCAGATGATTCTTGCATACTGCAAATTTACTTTTATAATTAATTATTTAATTTTTAGCGTATCTTTTCCACTAAGCTTTTGTATATGACAGCAATCAGCTTTGACAATAAATGTGTCTATGCTACGAACTTTGTTATTAGTATATGTTTTTACTATCATAGTATTTTCAATATTTACGCCTAATTTTTCTTTTATATCATCTCCCAGTATTAGCCAAGCATTTTGGTTAGGTAATATTGGAGAGTTGCTTACATTTATGATGGAGTCCTTTATAATAGATTCTAGTTTTTGAGGATAGAAAGGCTGATTATTTGAATCAATTATAGCAACGGTTAGCATTTTGTATTCATTTGTACAAGCAATATTGATGCATGAGCCTGGTAGCTTTCTTCGAAAGCAAGAAGATAGCAAAACAGCAATAAAAACGAATATTAAAGATTGTTTCATAGAAAAAAAGGATTTAGTGTAAATTTCGTAAAAAAAAATAAGTTTGAAAAATATTATTGAAAACTTTAAGAATTTTATATTGTTCTTATTCAAAAAAGTCTATTGAAATTTGTAATGAGTATTTTAAGTTTAAACAATACCTTTTGTTTTTAGTGTTTCTACGATTTGTACTGCGTTGGTTGCAGCACCTTTTCTAAGGTTATCCGATACTATCCAGCAATTTAAGGTTTTAGGTTGTGATTCATCTCTACGGACTCTACCCACAAAAACATCATCCTTTTCGTGAGCGTATAAAGGCATAGGGTATTGTAATTTTTCTATATCATCTTGTAAAATGATACCTTTTGTATTTGCTAATAGCTTGCGCACATCTTGTAAATCAAATTCGTTTTCAAATTCAATATTGACGCTTTCACTATGTCCCCCCATTACCGGAATGCGGACACAAGTAGCAGTTAATTGAATAGTATAATCGTTTAAAATTTTTTTTGTTTCATTTATTATTTTCATTTCCTCTTTAGTGTATAAATTTTCTGTAAATACATCAATTTGCGGAATGATATTTAGGTCTATAGGATATGGATATGCTTTTTCTGTTTCTAAATTTTTTCGTTCATTGAATAATTGCGTTACAGCTTTTACACCGGTACCGGTTACTGATTGATAGGTAGATGCAATAACTCTTTTAATTTTGTACTTCTCATGCAAAGGTCTTAAAACAAGTACTAACTGAATCGTGGAGCAATTAGGATTGGCGATGATAAAATCATTTTCATTTAGTAACTCACCATTTACTTCAGGTACGATGAGTTTGATATTCTCATTCATACGCCAAGCAGATGAATTATCAATTACTCTTATGCCCGCTTGTGCAAATAAAGGTGCTAGCTCTAAAGAGGTTTTACCACCGGCTGAAAATAAAGCTATACTCGGTTTTGCTTGAATTGCCTCTTGAAAAGATACTATTTTATAATTTTTATTTTTAAAAGAAACTTCTTTCCCTATTGATTTTTCAGAAGCAACCGGTATAAGCCTGTCAATCGGAAGACTTCTTTCAGCTAATACTTGCAACATTTTAGTGCCTACTAATCCGGTAGCTCCTACTACACAAACATCCATAAGATTTTTTTTTCAAAAGTACAATTTCGTTTTATTATTCTGATATCAATTCTTTTATATCCGGATCTGCCTCTAAATTATTCATTTGAGTTAATACCCAATTATGTTTTTTTATCAATTGGGAGCTTGGTTTTTTCAAATCATAAATAATAGGATTAGGCAAAATAACTGCTACCCAAGCAGCTTCGCTTTTAGATAAGTTTTGAGCTTTTTTATTGAAATAGTATTGTGAAGCAGCTTCAATACCAAATATCCCTTTACCCATTTCGGCAATATTCAGATAGACTTCTAATATCCTTTTTTTGCCCCAAATCCACTCTATGAGTAATGTGTGATATACTTCTAATCCTTTTCTGAACCAGTTACGCCCATTCCAAAGAAAAACATTTTTGGCCGTTTGTTGTGATATCGTACTAGCTCCTTTTATTTTTTTGAAATCTGATTTTTGATTAAACTGAATGGCTTTTTGAATAGCATCAAAATCAAATCCATTGTGGTTTGGGAAGAGTTGGTCTTCGGAGCTGAGTACAGCAAGTTGTATATTTTTCCCCATTTCTTCTTTGGGAATATAAGTACGTTTTAAGCCATTTCCTTTAATAAGAGATTGAATCATGATGGCGGTTATGGGTGGGTTTATCCATTTGCAAGCTATAAGGTAGGTGAGATTTGAGAAAAATAGAAATAGAATCAACAATTTGATTATTCTCCAAATAGAGTTTTGTTTTTTCTTCTTTGCCATTAAAGGTAAATGTAAGATGTTTTCAATAGATTTTTTATAATGTAGTAAAAATCTATTTACGACACCAAATTAGTTTGAGATTTTTAATTTGATTTTGAGAAGTGAGTCATTTTATTTTGCTTTATTACTTGTGCCTAATATAATCCAAACGCTATGCTTTTTCTTTATTAAAAAAATTAAAATAAGGTTAGTAATATAAACAGAGTAATATAATTATATTTATTCTACTATAAAAGCTGTTTGATAAAAATTATTAACAGAGGCAATCGGAGTCAGTTGTATATAAAAATTACTTACAAATTCATGATATGCTTTGAACTCATGCATTGCAACGTTAAATTCATCAAAAAGTATTATATCCCATTTTTTAGGAAGGGATACATTTGAGATAAAACAAAGGAAGTTGCGCTATATAAATCAGCATCCATGTGAATGATTTTTTTATTTTCATTTGTAAGTATATTTAAATTATCTTTTATAAATTGAGTTAGGGTATTTTGAAAGAGACCTTTTATAAAACTTCCTCTTTCATCACTTATTTCAGGAATAGATAATTACATTGCGTCTTTATTAAAAGTTCCCCAACTTTCTGGTAATCCCTCAAATGTATCAAATCCCCAAAAAACAGAATCAGTATTTTTATTATTTGACAGACACTATCTAAATGAAAATCCTTGTGCTACCCCAAATTCAAAATAGTTTATTGGTGTACTCTCTAACAAGTATTCATCTGAAACATACTTATATAATTCAAATCGTTTATTGTAATTACGGAAAGGGGTATAAAAGTCTTTGTATTTTACTATTTTTTTATTTTTATAAATCCATAAAATAAGTTTGTTATAATAAAAAATAAAAGCTAAAAATTTAGATATAGGTTGAAATATTAATGTAATCGGTAAAGCTAATAATGCGTCTTTAGTAAATTTTATAGATTTTAATATCATATTGATTAATTTACATCAAATGTAAAAATATTTATATCTTACTTTCACCCTTTATAATTTAATTGCTTTTCTAGTAATTTGTTTACCATCTTTTTTAATACATTATAAATTTAACATTTATAAACGAATCATATTTTGTCCAACGCCTGTCGAATATCATTTATAATATCTTCATCATTTTCAACTCCTATTGAAAGGCGTATCATTTTTTCAGTTATATGAAATTTTTCTTTATCCTCTTTACTCACATCACAATGTGTCATAGTAGCCGGGTGTTCTGCCAAACTTTCTGTGCTTCCTAAGCTAACAGCCAGTTTAATTAATTTAAGAGAATTAAGAAAAAGGAAAGCTTCCTTTTCAGTTCCTTTTACATCAAATGAAATCATCGCTCCATTTGTTAAGCACTGTTTTTGTTTGATTAAATAATGAGGCGTTCCTTCTTGTATATTTCCTAAGTAATATACTTTTTCAACTTTGGGGTGAGAAGACAAGAATCCGGCTACTTGTGATGCATTTTTAGCTTGTAAATCCATTCTGGCTTTTAAGGTTTCTAAGCTTCTTAATAAAAGCCAACCTGTATGAGGGCTTGCCATATTGCCTAAGAATGTTCTCATTCCTTTCACTCTTTGCATTAGTTCTTTTGAGCCTAAGCAAGCACCTGCAATCAAATCGCTATGCCCACCGATATATTTTGTGGCTGAGTATAACACTAAATCGGCGCCATGCTTTAATGGATGTTGCCAAACAGGTCCCATGTAAGTATTATCTACTGCCAGATAAATAGGATTTTCTTTGTTGGAAAATTGATTGGCTATTTGTTTCATCATTTCTATATCTATCAAATCATTTGTCGGGTTTGCGGGTGTTTCAATATAAATCAATGCTATTTTATTTGTTAAGCCGCTGTTTTCAATAAGGCGGATAATTTCTTCTTTACTTTGTCCGGCTCCAAATTCTAAAACGTGAATATTAAATTTAGGTAATATTTTTTTGATAAAATGATCACTTCCCCCATATAAAGGATTGCTCATTAAAATAACATCACCGGGTTTTAAAAACTCCAACAATACAGTAGTAATTGCAGCCATACCGCTTTCAAACACAGCGCAATCTTCTGCTTGATCCCATAAGCATAATCTATTTTCTAAAATTTCTAAATCGGGGTTATTAATCCGACTATATATTAGTCCTAATTCTTCACTCTCCTTTTTCTCTCTGTGCCCATAAGCAATTTCAAAAAAAGCTTTCCCTTCTTCTGCGTTTTTAAAAACAAAAGTAGAAGTCATAAAAATGGGACATTTGACTGCCCCTTCCGATAATTCCGGTTTAAAACCATAGGACATCATTAAACTTTCCGGTTTCATTGAATAAGAAGTATTTAAATTATTTATAATTAATTGTCTCTCAAACTGTAAAGATAATTAAAATTATTTGTATTTAGGCTGTTATTAATACCTAAAAACTTAAATAAAAAACATATACAAGAAATAAAGTACTGAATTACTTTTATATTTAAAATTTGTTTATCTTTGCACAAAATTCTTTAAAACATAAATATATGGACACATTACAAGAAATCGTTATTAACGTGCAAGAAATTGAACCAAGATTAAGGCACTCTACTATTTTTGAAACTTTTGACAAATTAAAAGAAGGTGAGTATTTAATTATTCATAACAATCACGACCCTCAACCGGTCTATTATCAGTTGCTTGAAATTAGAGGTGAAGTGTTTACTTGGGAATATTTACAACAAGGCCCTGAATGGTGGGATATTAAATTGAGTAAAAAATATTTACACGAACATAGTATTCCCATTACTATCATAGAAGACAATTTTGTGATTAATATCCCATTAATAGAACCCAAACGTAAACATCCAACCATTTTTGAAATTTTTGATGAATTAAGAGCCGGTGAAAGTTTAATCATTCACAATGACCATGACCCTAAACCTGTCTATTACCAATTACTTGGAGAAAGAGGAGATATATTCACTTGGCAATACTTGCAACAAGGTCCTGAATGGTGGGATGTAAAAGTAACAAAGAAAGATGCTAAAGCCAACACAACTACCGAAACGGAAAAGAAAGAAAATGCTCCACAACAATCTGCTCAAAATAAAAAAGAAGATATTGTAATTAATGTCCCTGAGATAGAACCAAAATTAAAACACCCAACTATTTTCCAGGTTTTTGACGAATTAGCTCCCGGCGAAAGTTTAATTATTCATAATGACCATGACCCTAAACCCGTCTATTATCAATTACTTGGCGAAAGAGGCGATGTGTTTACTTGGCAATATTTAGAACAAGGTCCTGAATGGTGGGATGTAAAAGTAACTAAAAAAGGTGCTGATGAAAAAGAAACTGTCGGACAAATTGCAGCAAAAGATTTGAAAAAAGCAGAAGTGTTTAAAAAATATGGAATTGATTTTTGTTGCGGTGGTAAAAAAACAGTTCGAGAAGTTTGTGAAGAAAAAGGTATAGATGCTACTAAAGTTGAGCAAGAACTACAACAAACATCTTCCAGCGTTACACAAGGCAATACAAACTATAACGATTGGAATATTGATTTTCTTGCAGATTTCATTGTCAACACACATCATAATTATGTAAGGAAATATCTTCCTGAAATAAAAGCATATTCGACAAAAGTTGCTCAAGTACATGGTTCAAACCATCCTGAATTAAAACAAATTCTTGAAAACGTACTAGAACTAAGTGAAGACTTGACAGAGCATCTTGAATCAGAAGAAAAACAGCTTTTTCCATTGATCAAAAAAATTGCTCAAGCGAAAAACAATGGAACCCCTTATCAAGTCCAACCTAATGAAAAATTTGAAACTGCCGTTAAAGAAACAGAAGCAGAGCATGAAACTGTTGGAGAATTAATGGCAGAAATCAGAAACTTAAGCAAAGATTATGCAATACCTGATGATGCTTGTGCAAGTTATAAATTACTCTACAAAATGTTAGAAGAATTTGAAAACGATTTGCACATTCACATTCATCTTGAAAACAATATTCTATTTCCTAAAACTATTGAAATAGAAAAATCTTTAGCTTAAAACTACATTTAATTCTTTAAGCCACTTTTATAATACCTAAAGTGGCTTAAAGAATTTTTTAAATAAACTATATCAATTTAAAAGGTATTTTGAATTAAATAAACCTAAAATGCTAATCAACGAACAAACAAAAATATCAACATTATTAAAACATAACCCGGATGCTTTAGAAGCAATTATTACGATAAGCAGCGATTTTAAAAAACTTAGAAATCCATTATTAAGAAAAATTATGGCTTCAAGAACAACTATTGCTATGGCTTCTAAAATAGGCAAATGCACTCCGGAGGATTTTTACAGAGTGTTAAAACCTTTAGGATTTGAACATGACACTAATACAACAATAGTTAATGAAGAAGATACAAATCAAATACCAATGCCTGATTATTTAAAACAAATAAGTAAAGAAAAAATAATTGATTTTGATGTACGTGCAATGTTAGCACAGGGAAATGACCCACTAAGACAAATTCAACAAAAAGTCAAAGCTTTAAATCAAGGAGAAGTTCTAAAAATCATCAATACATTTGAACCGACACCTCTTATCAAATTGCTGGAAAAACAAGGCTTTGATACTTATGTAAACACCATTTCGCCGGATGAAATTGAAACTTATTTTTATAAAGTAAATAATGAATCAAAAGTAGAATTATCAGATGCGGGCGGTACGTCTGCTGATTGGGATAATATTTTACAGAAATTTTCGAATCAATTGGTAGAGATTGATGTTCGGCACTTAGAAATGCCTATGCCCATGATGACTATATTAGAGGCTTTAGAAACTTTACCAAAAGAAAAAGCATTATATGTCCATCATAAAAGGATACCCGTATTTCTATTGACCGAATTAAAAGATAGAAATTTTGAATATCGAATTAAAGAAATTCAAGAAGGGGAAGTATATCTTTTGATTTTTCATAATACCACTATTTCATAATAATCTATGAATTTTCTCTCAGGAAATGGATTACAACAAACTACAAGTTATAAAGTAGTTTTACCGTTTTACATTTATGCAGCTATTGCGTATTTGATCGGATCATTTTTCTTTTTTACTCATGCACAAATTTATACTCCCACTACTCATTATTTTCATCCTTATACACTCACTATTGTTCATACCATGGCATTAGGATGGGCTACTATGATTATATTTGGTGCATCACATCAACTTTTGCCGGTATTAATAGAAGGTAAATTGGATAGTAATTTTTTAGCTTACTTAACATTCATATTTGCTGCAATTGGTATTCCTTTTTTAGTTTATGGTTTTTATAAATGGCATGTAGGATTACCAATGCAAATCGGAGCTGTTTTAATTAATATAGGCGTGATTGCTTATTTAGTTAATATAGTAAGCAGTATTTATAATAGTAGTAAAAAAGATGTACATGCGTGGTTCATATTTGCAGCAGCAATATGGCTTTTTTCAACTACTTTTTTTGGGCTTTTGTTAGTATTTAATTTCACCTTTCCACTCTTACCTGACAACTCGGTTAATTATTTAACCTTACATGCTCATTTAGGTATAATAGGATGGTTTTTGTTATTAGTTATCGGTGTCGGATCACGATTAATTCCAATGTTTTTGATTTCAAAATATTCTAACGCAAAACAACTTTGGACAATTTTTGTATTTGTCAATTTAAGTTTAATTAGCTTTATATTATTACGGCTTTTAGAAGTAAACAAGTTGTTTTATTTTATTTCAATTGCACTTGTATTAATTGGGATAGGAATATTTGTCCGATATTGCAAACAGGCACATAAAGTACGTATTAGAAAAGCAGTTGATGAGCAAATGAAAGTGTCTTTATTATCTGTTATTCTTTTATTATTACCAATATTGGTCTTACTGACTGTATTGTTTATAATACCGACAGGAGAACAAAATCATCTTGTAAGTCTTTATGGCTTTAGTATTTTTTTTGGTTGGCTGACTGCAATTATACTTGGCATGACATTTAAAACTTTACCTTTTATTGTATGGAATAAAGTTTATCGCCATATATCTCATGCAGGAAAAACACCGGTACCGAAAGATTTATTTAAAGAGTCTATTTATAATTGGATGTCCTTGTCCTATATTGGAGGATTTGTTGTATTTATAATTGGTATAATTATTTCCATAGGAATTATTTTAAAAATTGGGGCATTTTTATTAATGATTTCAGCTTTACTTTACGTATTAAATGTATATATAATTTTAACTCACCAATCTAAAATATCATGAACGAAATAACAAACGATAATATCAAATGCAATATTGCACTGAGTGGTTTATACGATGTGATAGACCCGGAAATTGGATTAAATGTAGTTGACTTGGGATTGATCTATGAAATCAATTTTGACGAGGCTACAAAAAAAATTGATACTGAAATGACTCTAACAACTCAATTTTGCCCAATGGGTGACAGTATTGTTGGTAATGTTACACAATCATTACAAAACTCTTTTCCGGAGTGGGAAATAAATGTAAAACTCACCTTTGACCCACCATGGAATTATTCAAGAATTTCACCTGATGGTCAAGAATTTTTAGGAAGATAAACTATGTTAAGTAATACATGTAAGACAGCAATCAAAGCAGTCATCTATCTTTCCAGCAAAAGTATAGATGGTGATAAAGTTGGTATAAAAGAAATTGCAGAGCAAATCAATGCAAGCGAGCATACCATTGGTAAAACATTGCAAATATTAGTACGTCAAGGTATCATCAATAGTGCCAAAGGACCTACAGGTGGGTTTTTTATAGATAAAAAACAATTAACACAACCGATACTCAAAATAGTTGAAACAATAGAAGGGAAAGACGTATTTAAAGAATGTGGCTTAGGATTAAGTAAATGCTCAGCGACACATCCTTGCCCTATTCATAATGAATATAAAGTAGCAAGAGAAATGATAGAAAAGATTTTTAGAGAAAAAAAAATAAAAGATTTATGTGATAATGTAACCAATGGAATTGCGTATTTAATTGGATGATTTTTGAGTAGTGTAAAACTTATAAGTAATAAAAATAACAGTAATAATATAAGAAATGACACTTGCCCAAGCAGCCCCTTCTATATTGTATTTTGGGATTAAAATAGTATTTAAAATAAGGCAAATAACAAAGCCAATTAGTGAGCCGTAAAAATTATATTTTATTTTTTTTATACCGGCAAAATAGGCACTAAAACCAAAGCTATACACAAAGGGAATAATTCCAATTAATAATATTTTTATGATTTGAACACTTTGCTTAAATGCCTCACCAAATAAAATCGGTACTAAATAAATAGAAATTAAATATCCAAGTATTCCGCTAATGAAAGCATATAAAAGAATCCATTTGCTTGCTTTTTTAGTTTTTGAAATTTTATCTTCAATTAAGTTTTCATTAGAAGCTACATAAGTGTATAACACGCCTTGCACTGCATTGGGTAACAACCAGACTAATTGAGCCAAGCTTACTCCCAGCGAGTAAATACCAATAAGATTTTTGTCATTTTGAAAATAATTCAAAAACCAAATATCCATTTTATAATTTAAAAATTGGACAATATTTGCCATATAAGCCAATGCTGAAAAAGCAATCATCGGTTTTATATCGTTAAACGTAACTCGTTGAAATTTTAAATAAAAAACATTGATATTTTTGATATATTTAAAATAAAAAACATACTGAATAAGTGATACAAAAACCAAAGAAACTATAACCCAATACAATGCATCTATTTCTAAATAAAAAAAATTAAAAAATTTAATACCATACAATATTAGAAGTAATAAACTCCCCATAATTGTCACATACCCGGACTTGTTAAATTTGTTCTCTGCAATTAAGATCGACTGCAAATATTGATTCATGCTCATTAATATCAAATGAAATAGCATGATAAAATTCCATGCAAATTGTGTTTGCATAAAATTGGGAAGAAAAAGTTGTGTGATATTGAGAGTATTTGCAACAATGAAAAATAAAATTAGAATTATAAACGAAAACAATGTAACCTTCAATGTCATAGGTATCACTTTCTGTATATTGATTTTTTTACTCGCCAAAAAATATACAAGCGCCGAAGGTATACCTAAACCACTGATCAAAAGCACAACAGAAGAAAATGTATTATAAAGTGCTAGTTCGCCTTGTCCAAAAGTTCCCAACATACGGGCTGCCATAATCATACATAACAAATTACTCGCTGTTGAAATAATTTGTGCTGAATGACTAATAATTATATTTCTTTTGAACAATGACACAAATCTCAAAATTAAAGTGATAGTTTGTAATAAAAAATTAAGCCCTCATATATTCCTTAAATATTATCTTTACAAACTCCAAGATGCAACACAAATTTATCACGGTAGAAGGAAATATTGGTGTTGGTAAAACAACCCTCTCTCACTTATTACAAAAACATTTAAATGCCAAGCTGATATTAGAACAATTTACGGATAACCCTTTTTTACCTAAGTTTTATGAAGATAGAGAAAAATATTCTTTTCCTCTTGAACTTTCTTTTTTAGCTGAACGATATAAACAATTAAAATCGTCTTTACTAAACCGAGATTTATTTTCCGAATATATTATTTCAGACTACCTTTTTATAAAAAGTAAAATGTTTGCCAAAGTAAATTTGAATGAAGATGAGTATAAACTTTATGAAACCATGTTTGACATCATCTACCCTAATCTGCCAGAGCCTGATATTGTTATTTACTTATATGCACCTATCCCTAAACTTCAAGAAAATATAAAAAATAGAAACCGTACATACGAACAAAATATTCCGAATGAATATCTTCAAAATATACACGAGGCCTATCAAACATTACTCTTAAACGGAAATTATAAAACGCTTGTTATTGATACTACCACCACTGATTTCTTAAATAATAAAGAAGATTTTGACAAATTAATTCAATACTTAAACAAAGATTATTCCAAAGGAAAAACCTTTCTTAATTTTTGATATTTTGAAAAACTTTAACTCAAAGGAATACTTACAACTATATATTTTTGGGTTCTCAATTTTTTCAATATGGAAAATACTTCAGTTGATATTAGACTACTAAACGAACGTATTCATCAAAAAAGCAGTTTTATTGAACTTTTAAATTTAGAACTTGGGAAAGCGATTGTAGGTCAGAAATACATGATAGAAAGACTTTTAATCGGGCTATTATCGCAAGGGCATGTACTGTTAGAAGGTGTACCCGGCTTGGCTAAGACACTTGCCATCAAATCATTGTCACAAGCTATTAATGGCAAATTTTCCAGAATACAATTTACACCCGACTTGTTGCCGGCTGATGTTATCGGAACTATGATTTACAATCAACAAGCCAATCAATTTCAAGTAAAAAAAGGACCCATTTTTGCTAACTTCATTTTAGCAGATGAAATCAATCGTGCGCCTGCAAAAGTGCAAAGTGCTTTGTTAGAAGCTATGCAAGAAAAACAAATTACGATTGGCGAAAACACATTTAAATTAGATGAACCATTTCTTGTTTTAGCAACTCAAAACCCAATTGAGCAAGAAGGAACTTACATGCTACCGGAAGCCCAAGTTGATCGATTTATGTTGAAAGTGGTTATTGGCTATCCTCAAATGGAAGAAGAACGACAAATCATACGTCAAAATATCAATCCACAAGCTCAAACAAAGATAAACCCTATTATAAGTCCGCAAGAGATAATAGAGGCGAGAGATTTAGTAAGAGAAGTTTATATGGATGAAAAAATCGAAAAATATATTTTAGATATTGTTTTTGCTTCTCGAAATCCTGAATCTTATAAATTAGAAAAATTGAAACCTTTAATCAACTACGGCGCATCTCCACGTGCAAGCATCAACTTAGCGATGGCATCAAAAGCTTATGCGTTTATTAAGCGCAGAGGTTATGTGATTCCGGAAGATGTAAGAGCAATTTGCATGGATGTTATGAGACATAGAATCGGTGTAACCTATGAAGCCGAAGCTGAAAATATAAATAGCGAAATGATAGTCAATGAAATTTTAAACGCAGTTGAAGTCCCTTAATAGTTTATTCAGAAAATAAGCTAATAAAGAATAACAGTATATGACAACAAGCGATATTCTCAAAAAAGTAAGAGCAATAGAAATCAAAACCAAAGGATTGACCAATCATGTCTTTGGTGGAGAATACCATAGTGCTTTTAAAGGAAGGGGAATGAATTTTAGCGAAGTAAGAGAGTATGCTTATGGTGACGATGTTAGAAATATTGATTGGAATGTCACTGCTCGATTTCGCTCTCCCTATATCAAAATTTTTGAAGAAGAAAGAGAATTAACTTTGATGCTTATTGTGGACATAAGTTCGAGCACTTTATTTGGTATCCATCAACAAACAAAACGAGATTTAATAACTGAACTTTCGGCTGTTTTAGCTTTTAGCGCCATTTCAAATAATGATAAAGTAGGTGTTATTTTTTTTAGCGATAAAATTGAAAAATATATTCCACCCAAAAAAGGAAAATCACATATACTACTTATCATACGAGAACTTCTTATGATAAAGCCAAATAAAAATGCTAAGACAAATATTGAAGTCGCATTAAAATTTCTAAACAATATCATGAAGAAAAAAAGTATCGCTTTTTTACTTTCTGATTTTGTAGATAAAGATTATGAATCATCTCTACAATTAGCTTCTAAAAAGCACGACTTAATTGGTATTCATGTATCTGATAAAGCCGATTACGAATTAGCAAACGTCGGCTTGCTTTATGTTGAAGATAGTGAAACACATCAACGAAAATGGATAGACACTTCTTCCTCTTTATTTCAAAAAAATTATAAAAAACAATTTGATGAAATCGAAAAAAGAACAAAAGAATATTTCACTAAAAGCGCTGCTTCTTATATGACGATTCGAACTGATGAAGATTATGTTAAAGCATTAAAAGTATTTTTTAAATCAAGAGCAAAAAATTAAATGAAGAAGTTTCCATTTATATTTTTATTTACTTTTTTATTATTTTCAAATAAGTCTTTTGGGCAAAATACGGTTGATGTAAATACAAGTGTTGATAGTACACGCATTTTAATTGGCGACCCAATCAAATTAAAATTAAAAACAAGTTTTGACCCACAAAGCAACTTAGTTATTCTACCCAATATCCCGGACACATTTAATCATTTTGAAATAATAGAAATTCAAAAAGCGGATACTGTACAAAACAAAAATAAAACTCAAATCACACAACAAATTCTCATCACAAACTTTGATTCGGGAGCTTGGTATATTCCGGCTTTTGAGTATAAAGTTTCTCCTTTGAATGGTGTTAATTCTTATACACTTCATTCAGACTCGATACTTATACAAGTTCAGACTATTGCTGTTGATACAAGTAAACCATTTAAGCCAATTTTTGGATTAAGACCTGTTAATAGACCACTACAGCAAATTATTCAATACATTTTAATCGCACTTGCTGCAATAGCTGCTATTGTTCTTTTAATTTATTATTATAGAAAAAAATATAAACAACAAAAATCAACGCCAAAACCGTTAGAACCAAAATTACTTCCACACGAAAAAGCATTAAAAGGAATTAATCAATTAAAAGCAGACGGTGCTTGGCAAACTCAAAGTCAAAAGATATATTTCACTGAATTAACTGATATCATCAGAACATATTTAGAAGAACAATTCCAAATTGACAGTTTTGAAAAAACAAGTGCTGAAATTATTTCTCAAGTTAAAAAAGTAAAAGCCTTATCAACAAGCAGACAAGCATTGAGAAATTTACTTGAATTGGCTGATATCGTAAAATTCGCCAAAGGCAAACCGACAGAACAAGAATGTTTAGACACATTAGAAAAAAGTAAAGAAATCATTTTAGAATCATACAAAAAAATTAAACCGGTAGAAGGACAGTAAATGAATTATTTTGATTTTACACATATTACTTTTGCTTACCCAATTTACTTTTGGTTGATGCTACTAATACCACTTATGTTGTATTGGCAATATTTCTCCAAAAAGAAAATAGACAACTCATTTACTACCAGCACGATTCAATCGCTCCCTCAAACGAACGATACATTTAAAATAAAAGTTAGAAAATTACTTCCTCTGTTAAGAGTTTTATCAATATTGTTTTTCATCATTGCCTTAGCTCGCCCTCAAAGTAGCAATATCAATGAAACAATTAACAATGAAGGTATAGATATTGTTCTCAGTATGGATATTTCAGGGAGTATGTTGGCACAAGATTTTAAACCTAACAGAATTGAAGCTGCTAAAAAAGTAGCATCTGAATTTGTAATGAATCGTCCTACCGATAGAATAGGTTTAGTCATATTTGCAGGAGAAAGTTTTACACAATGTCCTCTCACTACCGATCAAAATGTTTTATTAGAACAAATTAAACACATTAAAAGTGGTTTACTCGAAGACGGAACTGCTATTGGAATGGGGCTGGCTACTGCCGTTGAAAGATTGAGAAACAGTAAAGCAAAAAGTAAAATTATTATTTTAATGACCGATGGCGTGAACAATACCGGACTGATTGACCCTATTACTGCTTTAGAAATTGCGAAAGCTTATAAAATAAGAGTTTATACAATTGGTATTGGAACTAAAGGTACTGCTCCTTATCCTGTTCAAGACCAATTTGGGAATACTTCTTTACAACAAATGCCGGTACAAATTGATGAAGCCCTCATGCAAAAAATATCAAATGAAACTGCCGGAAAATATTTTAGAGCTACCGATAATAATTCACTCGAAAAAATTTATAAAGAAATTGATAGGTTAGAAAAAACAAAAATTGAAATTAATAGCTACAAGCGTTATGCTGAATTGTTTTTCCCTTATTTAATGATTGGACTTTTCTTTTTATTTTTAGAACAGATATTGAAATATCTTTATGTAAAAACTATACACGACTAAATCTTAATTAAAAATAAAGTGATATAATTAAATTTTATCTATAAGCTATATATTCCACTCACAACATTTAGATACCTTTTAACAAAATGCTTTTAGCATTTTAATCTTAGGAATATTCATAGTATTAACTTTGCTTGATTTTTTATGAAACAGATTTTAAGCATTTTAATGCTCTTTATATCACAAATTGTAATTGCACAAACAGCTACTCTAAATGGGACTATATTAGATAATAAAACTAATCAAGCTATTGACTTTGCAACAATTACATTGAAACGAATAGGTAGTGAAGGGAAAATTATTGGGGCGAAGTCCAACATGCAAGGGCAATTTCAAATTGTACAAATTCCGTATGGGGTCTATATATTAAATGTATCTTCTATTGGATATACCACGAAAACAATCAATAAAATTACAATTGATAAGCCAACGATAAATATTGGTAATATACAATTATCAACTAACAGCAAAGAGTTAAAAGATGTATTGATAACCGGCAAAAAAAATGAAATTGAAATGAGTATCGACAAAAAGATTTTTAATGTCGATAAAAATATTACGGCAGTTGGAGGCACTGCCGAAGATATACTTCGCAACGTTCCATCAGTGAATGTAGACCTAGATGGAAATGTTAGTTTAAGAGGAAAAGATGGAGTGAATTTATTGGTTGATGGCAAACCATCTTCAATGTTTGGAAACGATGTGGCTACTGCTTTGCAAAACATACCTGCAGCCAGCATTGAAAGTATAGAAGTGATTACCAATCCTTCTTCAAAATACGAAGCACAAGGCATGAATGGAATTGTAAATATTATTTTAAAAAAAGATAGAAAGCCGGGATACAATGGAATGATCACATTAGGCGCCGCTATGCCTTACAGAATAAATGGTGGAATTAATTTAAATGCTAATGTGGGCAAATGGAATATCTTTTTCAATGCTAATGGTAGAAACGCCAACACTTGGGAAGAAACTCAAAGCAAAAGAGATAACTACAATAATGACTTTACTTATAGTTCATCTATCCACAATGATCGAATCCCCAAAAGTGGTTTTGGTAATTTTGGAATAGAATATAATATCAGTAATAAAGATAAAATTACTTTCACTCAAAGTGCCTTTAATGCAAAAATGAGAGGCAGTCAAAAAATGACTATTCTTGAACAAAGAAATTATGAAGATTTATTATCTGAACAAAAAAGAAACAACCAATACACCGGAAATCCTTTAAATGGCACAAGTAATTTACAATATAAACACACCGGCAAAAATCCTAAAGAAGAATTAAATATAGAATTAAATTATAGTACAGGTCGTTATTTAAGATCAAGTGAATTTCAAACAACGCTTTATGATAGCAGTTTGAATTTTGTGAATAGCTATATACAAAAAAATCCAATCAGAGGCGGTAGCTGGAATGGTACTTTTCAAGTAGATTATACAAGACCTATTGGGAAAAATGCAAGAATTGATATTGGTGAAAAAACTTATTATAATAATTTCAAATCAAAAAACAATCCTACAATTCAATACCTCAATCAACCGGAAATGCTTGAGAGTATTATTTTAAATCATTATAACTTCAATCAGCAAGTACATGGAATATATGCAAATATTGCCAACCAATTTAAAAACACAGGAGTTCAAATTGGCTTGCGAGGTGAATATTTTAATTATGATGGTATCGTATATCAATATAATGCGAAAGTGCATAACAGCTATATAGGTTTATTTCCAACATTATTTATTTCACAAAAATTAAGCCCTAAACAAGATATTAATTTTAATTATTCAAGGAGAGTGAACCGCCCAAGTTTCTTCCAATTGATACCTTATATTGATGTTTCAAATCCACAAGATACCAGCGCCGGAAACCCTAATTTAAAACCTGAATATATTAATTCATTTGAACTTAGTTATAGCCAACAATATAATAAAAATGATATGTTGATGTTGAGTGTTTATTTTCAAAATACTGACCATCTTATTCAGCGTTATAGAAGATTTAATAATAATGGTACTACTTTTTCTCAAAACCAAAATATCGCTTTTGGTAAGACTTATGGTGTTGAATTGACTAACAGAATGAATCTCTTACCTTGGTGGGATGCAACCCTCAATGTGAATGTTTTTAGAAATATAATAGAAGGAAAAAATATTGATGCAACATTGAATACAAAAGGGTTTGGTGGGTTTGCAAAATTAATTAATAATGCAAAATTACCTTACGGATTTAGCGCACAACTTATTACTAATTATTATGCAACAACTATCGTTTCTCAAGGCTCTATTGAGCCTTATGGAAATGTTGATTTAGCAATTAAACGAAATTTTTATAAAAACTTAATCAGCCTAACGATTAATGCTAATGACATCTTCAACACACTCCAAACCAAAACCATTTATAACCTGTATCCATATTATAATCAAGAAGTGTTGAGAAAAAATCAAACCAGAAGCCTTGGAGTGAATTTGCAAATTCGATTTGGAAGCAAGTCAACCAAATTACCTGCTGATAACTTCAAAAAGAATATGAAAAAAGATAAACCAACTGAAAAAAACAGAGATGAAAATTTGAAAAAAGGTGAAGGTGGTGACGACAACCAATAATTTATTTTAATTTAAGCAAATTCATGAAATTTTTAAGAATAAATATTGTTTTTATCATCTTAATACTGCTATTTTCTAACAAAATTTTTTCACAACAACTTATTTTAAAAGGGAAAGTAACAGATGCTAATCTTGATCCATTAAGCTTTGTAACCGTTCAAATTAAAGGATTACAAATAGGCACTCACACAGATGACAAAGGAAACTATCAATTTCAATTAGAAGAAGGCGAATATGAATTGGTTTTTTCAATGTTAGGCTATAAAAAATTAAGTATAAAAACTATTTTAAAAAAAGATAGCAAACCCCAAAATGTTATTTTAGCAAATAATGAAAATTCACTGAATGAAGTAAAAATTATTACTTTTAGAAAAGATCGTGCCGAAGAATTAATTAAAAATGTAATCAAACAAAAAGAAAAAATTTTAAAACAAGCAAATTCATATTCGACCAATGTATATATTAGAGCAACTGAAGAAAATGAAGTAACACTCAAACGAAAAAAGAAGGTTAAACTATCTGATTCGGCAATGGCAGTACTTGAGAGTAAGCTCCCACAAATGGCAATGACCGAAGTGTACTTACAGTTAGACTATGCTTATCCTAATAAAATAAAAGAAAAAAGAATTGGCGTAAAGAACAGAGGGAATACAGAAAACCTTTTTTTTCTTAGTACAACAAATGGCGACTTTAGCCTTTATCACAACCTTATTAAAATACCGGCACTCACGCAAGTCCCTATGCTCTCTCCGATTAGTTATAGTGGCTTGATTGCTTATAAATACAAAACACTTTCTATACAAAAAAAGGAAAACTATACACTCTATAGAATTTCTTTTACCCCTACCAAAATGAGTAATGCCACCATTGAAGGAGAAGTGCAAATAGTTGATACAAGTTGGACTATTGTTGAAGCACAATACACAATCCCTAAATACCACATGCCGGAGTATGATTATTTTGAAGCAAATATTCAATATGATTTTGTAGATGATAAGGCTTGGTTGCCTGTGCGTCAAGAATTTAATTACCTTACGAAAGACGGAAAAAACAAATCATCAGGAAGGACAGTGGCTAATTATGATAATTATAAAATTGATACTATTTTTTCAAAAAAACATTTCAATACTGAAATAAGTAGCACAACATTGGAAGCCTATAACCAAGATTCAAATTTTTGGAATCAATCAAGAAGAGAACCTTTTACTGAAAATGAAATAAAATTTATTCAAAAAAATGATAGTCTGTTAAGAGTCCAAAATTCAAAAGAATATTTAGATTCTATTGATAAAGAAAGAAATAAAATCACCATAATGCGAGTGCTGTTTTTAGGTGTCGAAAATTATTATCGTAAAAAAGAACGAAGTTGGTTTTTTGCCCCATTGTTATCAACTTATCGTCCATTACTACCTGGGGGTTCGCGCGTTGGTGGTACATTTGGTTTTACTCGTCGGTTTGAAAATAAAACAAGCGTTAGAACCAATGTTGATTTAAGTTATGGATGGAACAATCGAGATATGATGGGTACCATAAATTTTCAACATATTTATAACCCATTTTCTCAAGGGTATTATGTTGTTAATTTAGGTAAAACATTTGATTTGGTTTTTGCTGGTGATGCTTGGGTTAATCTTTTTAGAAGAAGTAATTTTTATATCAAAAAAACCATCGAATTAGAACATGGGCTTGAATTAATGAATGGTTTGGTTTTGCGTAACGAAGTTGAGTTTTCAAGGCGTGAACCATTGACATCACTTAACTTAACATATAAATACGATTCTTTATTTACCTTTAATAACGAACCTATCAAGTTTGACCCATATAATGCGCTTTATGCTTCCGTAAAATTAGAATACACTCCTTTTCAACTTTATATCCGAGAGCCCCGGCAGAAAATTATTTTAGGTTCTAAATATCCGACTTTATATGTAAAATGGAGAAAAGGAATTCCAAATATTTTCAATAGCGACATTCAATTTGATTATTTAGAATTTGGATTATTTCAAAAATTAAAACTTGGTTTAGCCGGTATTTCACAATATCAAATCTTTTCGGGTGAATTTATAAATCATCAAAATTTAAAATATATTGATTATAAATTTATCAGCCGAGGAAATCCTTTTTTCTTTAATAACCCGTTGAGAAGTTTTCAAGCATTAGATTCTACATTTCCTATTTTTAGACGCTATTATGAAGGGCATTATTTGCATCAATTTAATGGGGCAATTATTAATAAAATCCCTTTAATTAAAAAGTTGAATATTTTAGAGGTTGCTGGTGGAGGAATTTTATTTGCACCTGAAAGAAAATTAAATTATGTAGAAGCCTATATTGGTTTAGAAAAAATTATCAGAATTTGGAGAGAACGTTTTAAAATTGGATTCTATGCTGTAGGTAGTTTGGCTAATAAATATAATAATCCATATCAACTTAAAATCGGCTTAGACCAATTTAATAAGCGTACTAATAGTTGGTATTAGCATTAAGTATTAATGCTTTTTAAAATACATTTTCTTAAAAAATATAGAGCATAGTTCGTTGCAAACTCTGTATTGCGTTTCCTATCTCCATATACAAAAAATTGTTTTGCTTCAAAAAAGTTTTTGCTTGCAACTCCTATCCATACTTCGTTTTGATGGTCGCCCTTTTCTAAATAGCCACTAATAGCTATTGCAAAATCAGTTGCAAACTTTTGATTACATTGCTGTGCCATTTCTGAAACTGTTTCTTTGCTGACCGCAGTAAATTGCGTTATAGTTTCTTTTGAAACATCCAACAAATGTGTCTTTGCAAATTCGGAATAAGCAACAACACTCCCCTTAAAATATTGAGATGAACCTTTGATAGACGTAATACGAGATGCAATGAGACCGCCTGTACAACTTTCGGCTGTTGATATAGTTAATCCATATTGTGATAAAATCTGCATTAATGCTTGCTCTAATGAAATATCTTCATCGGCAATTAAAATATCCTCTATTTCGTTTTTTAAAAGAGAGACATACTTATCTAATTCATTATTTGATATGGCATAAGCAGTCAATCGTAGTTTTACTACATTATATGCTGGTAAGTAAGCAAGCCGTACAGAAGGAGGTAATTTTTTTTCAAACTCTTTCAATCGCTCTGCTAAAAAACTTTCACCTAATCCAAATGTTATAAGTGTTTTATGAATAAAATTTTCCGTTTTAAAATGGTTTTTCAGAAAAGGAATTACATGTGCAGTCATGATGTATTCCATTTCAAAAGGCACACCCGGTAATGAAATATAAATGATACCTTCATGATTAAAAAGCATTCCGGGAGCTGTTCCCATTTCATTAAATAAAACGGTACAATTTGCCGGAACCCATGCCTGCATAATATTAGATTCAATTACAGGCCTTTTTCTTTTTTCAAAAAGGCTCATAACATGCTGAAGCACTTTTTTATCCTCACGTAAATTCGTATTGAAATACTCACATAATAAAGGTTTTGTGATATCATCAGAAGTAGGACCAAGACCTCCTGTTAAAATAATAATAGCAGCATGTTGTTTTTCTTCATTTAATGCCTGTAAAATATCCTCTTTATTATCGCCTACTGCAATTCTTCGTTTAATTTGAATTCCGATCAGATTCAATTCCTTTGCAATCCAAGCTGAATTTGTATCAATTGTTTGCCCTATGAGTAGTTCATCTCCAATGGTGATAATGCTGCATACTATAGAGTAATTCATTTTATAAATTAAAAAACTTAATTTGTAAAGCTAAAAACAAGTCTGATTTTTAAAGAATGTTTTTTAATTTTTCACAACTGATAGCTTTTTGATATTATTTCTATTTGAAATATCATAAAAAGCCACTCCATCCGAAAGCATACATATCATATAATTTCCCATAGGAATTACATCAATAAAATTTTCACCGGTAATAATCGAAAGGCTTATAGGGGATGCAGGATTTGTAACGTCAAAAACTTGAATACCTATGCCATTATCACATACGTATAGAGTATTGCCTTGCAGTCCTAAGCCAAACGGATTAACCATTTGCACCCGTTTAATCAATTGAGGATTGTACAATTTTTTAATATTATAAATCTGCAATTCATTGAAAGTGGAACCACAACGAGTACCTCCATGAACGGTTAAAAAAGCTATGGAATCATTGGCAACTATTGGGTCACAGCCGGTAAAGTGTTGAACGTTGGACTCCATCGTTGGTGACTCGGGGTTGTTGAGTGAGAAAATATACATCGCAGAGTTGGAGGCAATAAATAATTTATTTTTAAAAGGGAATATAGCCTCAATATCAAAGTTTATTTTTTGCGATGTTTTAAATATTGGATTAGCCGGATTTGAAATATCAAACGTACTCAAGTTACCTCCATCTACTGTATATAAATATTGATTCACGATAGTAAACCTTGCTAATGAACCGCCTTTACCTGTTGAGTTTGGTGCGTTTGATGGTGAGTTTGTTGAGAGATTTCCTTTTTCACAAGATGTAAAAAACAAAATGGCAATCAGAAAAAAAATAGAATAAAACTTGTTTTTCATTATTTTCTACATTTTGGGTTAATTAATAATTTCTGACTCCAAGCAATTACCATTCCTTTATCTTTATCAACACATTCGAAATAAACACCGCTTTCTTCCGGTGCATCTTGATTGGGCAATGTAAATACCTTTTCAATCCTTGATATAACTTTAGGATTTTGAATATCACTTAAATTAATTCCAACCAAATCGGAAAAATTATTAGTGTATAAAACATTATTTTGAATTGATATTTCACTGCATCCGGGTATTTTGATAAATCCAATTTTCGTTGGGTTATTCAAGTCGCTAATATTCATAATATGAATACCCTCACCAACTTCAACTTGAAATGCAAAATCTTGATAAACATAAATTTTTCCACCATTCACAATAGGCTTTATCGCTTGAGCTTCGATTTTATACATATTGTTTTTGTCTGCATAAATTGGTGCGTACCCTTGAATCTCAACTTCTTTTTTTTCACAAGCTACAATAGTAAAAATAGCTATTGTTACAATTGTTGTCAGCAAAATTGTAAATTGTTTTTTCATACAAAGCCCTTTATTATTTAAGTGTAAATTTACGTTTATATATTTATTGTAAATATTCTTATTTTCGAAATGGAGTTTATTTAATTAACTCATTCCAAGCTAAAATTCCACCTTCTAAATTTTTAGTGTTTTGAAATCCAAGTTGTTCTAATTTTAAACAAGCTTGCGCACTTCTCATTCCACTTCTGCAATGAATAATTACTTCTTTTTCTTTCCAATTTAAAATTTCATCAATTTCTTCATTCATGATTTTTCCCAATGGAATTAATTTTGCTCCCATATTGGTTTCAGCGTATTCTGCCGGTTCTCTTACATCGAGTATATATAATTCCTCGTTGGCATCTTTTCTTTGTTTCAATTCCTGTACGGTAATTATTTTCATATTATTGTTTAATTAATTTTAAATGAGCAATGTTCTTTTGATTATCTTCTAATCTTAAAATATAAGTTCCGGTCGTTAAATCGTCACAAGTTATTGTTTGATGTATGATTAGACTTTGTTTGACTATGCGGCCTTGCAAATCATAGATGCTTGCTTTTGTCCAATTATTATCAGAACGGATAAATATATTATCGTTGGTCGGGTTTGGATAAATAATGGGTGTTTCAATATTGGGCGAAGAAATATCTTGTGTTGAAGACGCTGTGAAAGGCAATCCTACAACAGGTCGCATCATCACACTGCCTTGCGCTCCCGATGCATACCAATCTCCGTCCACATTATAGTATAATTTTTGAATATTGGTATTATTATTTACATCTAAACCATAATAAATACTATCACTTCCAAAATTGGCAGGTTGTGTGATTCCTATATAATATTTACCGGGTTCTAAATACTTTGCAGTATCAAAAGCATAAGTTGTAAACCCATTTTGAGAGGGTTCATACATTACTTGATATAAGTCTTGTTGATAAATAATTTCGTCGTTTTGATTGGCTGCATGTAATTTTTTATATAAAACAATGGAAAAGTATTTTCCATAAGCTGTGGGTGCTTGTGCGCCAAAATGAATCATTAATCCTCTTACAGAATCTGCCTGATTCAGTGTAAATTCAAGAGCTGTTTTAGCAGGAAAATTAGGAGCTGATAGCAGGAAATAAGATTTTTCGGCACTACCGTCATCATAAGCAAAATAGTTATCAAAAACAGTATTTCGAATAATTGTATCGTTTTGAGTTCTATCGCCGGGATGAGCATCAAAATAATATTTATTTTGAATTATAACAGGGTTATATAAATTAGGTGAATTATAATTAATCGTAAACGAAGGAATACTTTGGAACAGTGTTGATTTAGCACTAATATTAAATGGTGCCAAAGAGAAGTTGCTTATTGGAGTACCACTTATTATTTCTGTTGCTTCATGATGTATGGACACATTTTGGTTTACATTATAATAATTTCCAACTTCTATCAATTGATTGCTTGATAATTCTTGCGCCATGTTTGCTTTAAATTGACGATAAGGCATGGCGGTATAGTTTTCAAGAATTGAAGTTGGTTCTTGGGTAAAGCCTATATCATTCATTATACTATCTGCTAAAGAACGATTTTTATCAATTTTAATATAATCAATATTCCATATATCATCATTGGTATTTAAAGAGGCAATATTTACAAAACGGAATTGAAAATTATTGTGTAAATATTGGTTGTCGGTAATTGGTAAAATAACTATTTTGAATGCTTGTAAAGGAGTTCCTCTTGTTTCCCAAACCCTTACCCACTGATTATTCAAATTTTTAAAATAAAGAAAGAGGCTATCATCTGTTTCCGGTGCAAATCCTAAACCTTGCGGTTGATAATAAAAACTAAAATAAATATTATCTGATGGGGTATAAGTACTAAAGTTGAATGGAATACTAGTTAGGCTATCGGCTAAGCCCGATGCCATTTGGTCTTTAAAATAAGGTCTTCCAAATTCGTTCAATCCATCCAAGGTAGCTACTCCTCTATTGATAGGGTTTTGGCACATTGTATTATTGATATAAGCTTGTTTATCGAGCCAAATATTCGCATCAGGGTAAGGTCCTTCGTAGGAAAAATCTTCTATGAAAGGTAAAGTGGCTCTGTTTTTCTTATGTTTAATTTTAGAGTTAGCGTTATGTGTAATAGATGAATTTTCACTCAATGGCAAAATAATTTCTTGTGCTTTCATTTGATAAAAAGCGACAAGCATAATCCATGTAAATAATATTTTATAAAAATGACTTTTCAATTTTATTCGTATTCGTTTCCTATTTTATTTTCAATATTCTTTACCGGCACTGTATTTTCTGCTTTTTTATTCTGTTGTTTTGTTTCATTTTCGGCTTTAGGTATTTTTATTGTACCTATTACATCATTATTATTTGGCTTTTGATTTTTATTTTTACTTGTATCCGAATGAGAGGGTTTTCTTTGTAGATTGGATGTTGCCATAGAATCGGCATTCGCTTCTTCTTCTAATTCGCCTAATAACTTTTTAGAACCCGGTTGATTTTTCTTAATCAGTTCAGGGGAAGGGTTTTGCATAATTCGGATATCTATTAAATCGCCCTTAAGAATTCGGTTAGTAAAATCTAATTCATTAATTGCTTCCGGTTCTTGCATAAAAATAATTGCATTCATGGAATCAGTGATAGTTCCTTCCCACATAATATTTGCCGTCAATTGTAAATCATTTAAAAGGTTTTGAGCCTCGCCCCAACGAATACCGATTAAATTTGGCACATCTACTTCATCTTTCAGTCCCTCTCCAACCACAAGCGATACAATACTGCCAAAAGGGATAGGATCACCGGCAGCAATTGGTTTGCCTTTATATAATTGCTCTAATATAGCTCCTGCAGCAACATCAGGCCGGTATAAAGTATCTCCCATTACTAAACGATAGCTTTGCATTACCAGCTGTGCATTTCTAAAAGAAAGTCCAACAAGATTAGGCATTTTAATAGTAGGTGGTTTTAGTCGATTAACCGTTAAAAAAATTGTTCGTCCAACTTTAACGGTTGCTCCAACTTCCGGTTCTTGAAACAATACTTCTAATGGTTTTTTGTAAGAAATAAATGTAGAATCAATTTGAATATTAAACCCTTGTTTTTCTAAAATTTTTATAGCATCATTCATATTTTTCCCTTCTAATTTAGGCACTTTTGTTTCTTTACCATGGTTGGTCAACCAATCTAAAGAACTAAAAAAGGCATAAATAAGTCCAATAATTATTATTGCTATAATAAATAAATTTAATATAAATGATCGTTTTAGCACTTTTAATAAGTTAATATAAGAAACGTAAAAGTAAGTATTTTATGTATCTCTCAAATAAGATTTTTATTTTTTTAACCTGAATTTATTTCAATACAACAATATAAAATTTTCTTATGATTTTACTTTCTTCTCTGAATATTATTCGTGTGATTGAATAGCTTCTTCAATTAAATCGCCATAAAACTGCAATAAGGTATTTCCACTACATCTCACTTGTTGAGGTACAATACTGTTTTCGCTTTGACCGGGTATGGTGTTGATTTCTAAAAAATATAAATCTTGTGTTGATTCTTCTAAAATAAAATCAATTCGACAAATTCCTTTACAATTCAAAACGTCATAAATTTTTTTAGCCGTTTCGCTAATTTTAGTAGCTATTGTATCATCAATATTTGCCGGTGTTACTTCATTGGTTATGCCGGGTGTATATTTGGCCTCATAATCAAAAAATTCTTTCGTGCTGATGATTTCTGTGACCGGCAATGTAACAAGTTGATTTCTTACTCGATATACGCCTATACTAAATTCTCTTCCTTTGACAAATTCTTCAACCATTGCTTGTGATTCAATTGCAAACACAGCATCTAAAGCCGGTTGAAGTTCTTCTGGTGTTTTTACTTTTGTTGTGGCGAGGCTTGAGCCTCCTTCTGCAGGTTTAACGAAAACGGGTAATTTCACTTTAGATAAAATGTCATCAATACTTTGTTTTCTACTTTTTACAATATGTAACGATTTTGATACATTCACTACTTTATTTTGAGCCACCACTGCATTACAATAAATTTTATTAAATGTCAGTCCTGAAACAATTGCGCTACAAGAAGTAAAAGGAATATTTAACATTTCTAAATACCCTTGCAATTTTCCGTCTTCACCCGGTGTACCATGTACTGCAATAAATACGCAATCAAATCGGATATGTTGATTTTTTATCATTAACGAAAAATCGCTACGATTCACTTCGTAAGTATTTCCTTCATTATCAGTGTAAGCCCATGTATTTTTATCTAAAATAATTTTATATATATTGTATTTTTCTTTGCTGATATTATTTTCAATAGTAACGGCTGTTTTAATAGAAATTGCATATTCTCCGGAATATCCACCAGCAACCAAGGCTATGTTTTTTTTCATATTTTTAAATATTAATGACAAATCTAATTATCTTCAATGATTTGAAATTATTTTTTTTGCTTTTATTCTAAAATAGGTTTGGTGTTATATTTGCAACTGTATGAAAGTTACTGAACACATTCAAAAGGCAAATGGTAAAACATTATTTTCTTTTGAAATTTTACCACCCATTAAAGGAAAAAGTATTGATTCTATTTTTAAAATGCTCGACCCACTTATGGAATTCAAACCTTCCTTTATCAATGTAACTTATCACCGTTCTGAACAGATATATCGTAAAAAGGCGGATGGTTCATTTGACAGAATTGAAATTCGTAAAAGACCCGGGACGGTGGGTATTTGCGCAGCTCTGATGAATCACTATAAAGTAGATGCAGTTCCTCATTTAATTTGTGGCGGGTTTTCAAATGATGAGACAGAAAATGCTCTTATTGATTTAAATTTTTTAGGTATTGATAATGTTTTGGCATTAAGAGGAGATCCTCCAAAAAATGAAAAATTTTATACACCTCATCATGCCGGTCATCATTATGCCATTGATTTGGTAAGACAAATAAAAAATTTAAATAAAGGTATCTATCTCGAAAGTGAAATTAATGAGGGCGTAAAAACTGATTTTTGTATAGGTGTGGCAGGCTATCCGGAGAAGCACTATGAAAGCCCTAATCCGGACATGGATATTATGTATTTAAAGAACAAAATTGATGCAGGTGCTTCTTATATTACAACACAAATGTTTTTTGACAATAGTAAATATCATCAGTATGTCAATCGTTGCAAAGAGGCTCAAATAAATGTTCCCATTATTCCCGGCTTAAAACCTATTTCTTCAAAATCGCAACTATCAACAATTCCTTCTATATTTCATGTTGATATACCCAGCGAATTAGCTAAAGAAATGATGAAATCAAAAAGCGAAAGAGAGGCTGAACAAATTGGCGAAGAATGGTTATTAATGCAAGTAAAAGATTTGATAAAAAACGGTGCTCCGGTCATTCACTTTTATACATTGGGTAAACCTAATATGGTTTATAATGTAATGAAAAAAGTTCTATAAAAGAGGACTAATTACGTCCCATATTTTTTCCTGTGTTTTTTCTTTTTGTTCATCTGCTTTTATGCTAACAATATTTTCTTCATTTTCAAGTAATGAAAAAGCTCTTTTATAATTTGAATAAATATTTCTCAATAAATTTTCTGATTCATAAATATCAATATGAGAACGACTCATTCTTATGCGATTCATAGCTTCCTCTACTTCTATATCAATAAATAGATTTATATCAGGTCGTAGTAACTCAGCCGCTTTTTTATTTAGTTCAATAATCCATTCCATGTCAACCGATAATGATTGATAGGCATACGATGAAAAATAATACCGATCTGCAAGGATGATATATCCATCATTTATTTTTTTTAATAATCCATCTTTTTCATTCAAAATATGATGTAAGCGATCAGCAGCAAATAATGCAGCAATTGTTTTATTATCGGCTTTTTCTTCTCCTTTGATAATGGTTCTTATTAAGGTTCCTATTGGATTATCAGTTGGTTCAAAAGTGCAGTAAATAGGATAGCCAAGGGATTCTAAACGCTGTTTTAATAGTTGTATTTGAGTGCTTTTTCCACTTCCATCTATACCTTCAAATGCAATAAAAATCCCTTTTTTTATCATATCACAATATTAATTCTTTTTTATAAATACAAATAAAATTCACTGAATAGATTTTTTATTTCAAATGTATAATCACTCCCTTCACGAATAATCATTTCCGATTTTATATTTATTTCAAAAGGATATTTACCTAAGCCTATCAATTCATATTTCGGTGGAGTTTCTTTCCTATGCTTAATCTTTTGACGATAGTTAATATGAAGTGATATTAAATTTTGATTTTCTATTAAATTATTGGGTAATACAATATGAAGTTGAGCAGTATCTTTTAGTGTATTTTCGGCAATGGTAAAAAGTTGCGTTAATGTGAGCGTTTCATCGTGCCATGCAATATTTTTAGATATTGATTTTGATTTTAAACTATTCGTAAAAAACGGAGGATTACAAATAATCAAATCATATTTTTTTTCAAAAGTGTATTTTGTTGCATCATGTAAAATAGGTTGAATTCTATTTTTAAAAATACTATTTTCAATATTTTCATTTAATTGATAAAATGTTTGTTCTTCAATTTCAATAGCATCAATGCGAGCCTGGGTTCTCTGTGCCAACATAAGGCTAAGTAATCCTGTTCCGGCACCTATATCTAATATTGAGTTTGTATCTTCAGGTATTGGACAAGCTGCTCCTAAAATACAAGCTATTTCACTTACTTTTTGAGCACACTTGTCTTGGTTGATTTTAAATTTTTTAAACTGAAAATAAGAATTCATAAATAATTATTTTTGAAAAATCGCAATAATATTAGAAGTATATTTTGTGTTGTCGATAAATTCTAATGAAAGATTTTTGGTAGTTGCAATTTCTTCTAATATTTTTTTAGAAATAAAATAAAGTTCATTTTCTGTTTTATTGAACTTAAAAATTTGTGTTGAGAAAATTTCTGTCAATACAGTTCCTTTGTGTTTTTCCTGTAAATCGCTTACACCATCTCTTATAATTATTTTTCCATTTTCATTAAGATGGTCAGCACATTTTAAAAGAAGCATTTTTTGTTTTTCAGGAACTAAATAATGTAACACATCTAAAGAAATAATACAGTCATATTGTTGTGATGGAAAGTTAATCGCATCTCCTTGTATGAATTGTATTTGTTCTGTTTTAGAAAAATTGTGATTAGCGGTTGCTATTTTTACTTCATCATAATCAATAGCTGTAATGCTACGCTTATTAGCAGTCCATGACAAAATATAATCTAAAAAGCCATAGCCACACCCAATATCTAAAATTTTCCCTGTAGATGGGACTAATGAATTAATAAGTGAATAATTATCTTCTAATTTAGTTTTTATTCGGCAATACCACTCTAATACAGGTCCTTTATAAATATAATTTTTAACTAATTGTTCTCTAAAATAAGCGGGTGTTTCTTTTGATTGTTTTAGTTTTTCAAACTCCGTTCTAAAATAGCGGCCTATATTTTTAGCTTTTTCAGAATAAGTATTTCCAAACTGAGTATTATCATTTGAAATACGTGGTAAATATTTAATATTGATTTGACCATCTTTAAGTAAAAAATCTCCTTTGCTCATTGTATATCCTATACCGTGAAATAAGATGGGTTGAATATCTAAATTTAATTTTTCAGCAATATAAAATGCTCCTTTATGAAAACGATTAATAACGCCATCATAACTTCGAGTGCCTTCCGGAAACACTGCAATATGATAGCCTCTATCTACCCAATATTTTAATTTATCCAAACTCACTTCAGCACCTTTTTCAACAGGATAATAATCGGCCATTCTTACTAACCAACCAAAAACTGGTGAGTTCCAAACCCAATTATTTGTTAGTAAAATAATTTTAGGATGCAGAGAGATAATTCTTAATAAGTCTAAAAAAGATGAATGATTTGCTATAATAACAGAAGGTTTATCAAAATGGGGTTTATTTGTATCGTCAATTTCTTTGTGAGTATTGTGCATTATATAGAGTAAACTCCACATCATTTTGCATATCACAACATGGTACAGATACTTCATTTTATCTTTTGCAAATGGAATACATTTAACTAATATAAAGCCAATAATAGTTACGAGAATACAACCAAGTACATAATAAGTAAATGCAAAAATTGTTTTGATAAAACTCCACAATGTAAAAGGTTGAAACTTTTTGTTTGCTCTATTTTGAATGAAAAAATTAAACAAAAGAGGTTGTATTGTTTGTGAAACAATCAATATGGAAAAAATTCCTATTACGGATACGAGTGCTATTGAGCGTAGTGCCGGGTGCTTAGCAAAAATCAATACTCCTAATCCAATAATTGTTGTTATGGCTGACAATAAAATGGATGATTTTACAGATTCGAATTTTTGTGTTTTGAATTGATATTTCTCAATTAAACTGTCTGTGATAAAAATGCTGTAATCATCACCAAGTCCGAATATTAAAGTTGATATTATAATATTGATTATATTAAACTCTATTCCTAAAAATGCCATTAAGCCTAAAATACACACCCACGTTATCACCATGGGAATAAATGTAATTAATGCAATTTCAATTCTGCCATACGTTATCAAAATAGTGAAAAAAACTATAAAGGATGTAATGAATAAAATATTATTAAAATCATCTTTTATAAATTGAATAAATTGATTCACGATTAATTGTTTATCGGCTAAATAATTTTTATTTGAACCTTTAAATAAGCTAAAAAGATCATTTCTTTTTTCTTGATTGGTTTTAATTAAAGATAATAGTTTAACGGTATTATTTTTTTCAATAATAAAATCCTTAAAGAAATCTTTAAAAACAGCAAAGTATTCATCACTCAGTTGTGTAAAAGGAGTATAGATTGTTTCTTTAAATTTTTCAAATGCATTTACATTAAATCCTTTTTGGGTACCAATTTGAAGCAAATTATGCATCAGCATTTCTTTTTTGTCATTTGTCCAATACTGATTCCATCTTTTTATTTTTTCTTCTTGTTGTGATTTGCTTAATAAGTAGTCGCTGATGGCAATGTATTTTTTAATATATCCTTGCTCCTTCAGTGAATCTAATTGTATTGCAGCAATATCACATTGTTGAAGTGCATCTTCTAAATTATCTCCTTCGCTTATACAGAATATACTATTTAAAGATTCGCTATTTCGTTCATTAATTATTTTTTGTGATTTCAATAGCTCTTTGCTCATGTAATTCATTTTCATCATATCATCATCAAATCGAACATCGTTCATATAAAAAGATAAAATTATGGTAAGCCCGGTGATGATGATAATACCCCATTTACTTTTCGATGGATTGATAAGTGCTATTTTATCTATCCAATTTGGCTTTATTTTTTTATCTATTTTTTTTATAAAGTGAGGTAAAAAAATTAAAGTGCAGAGAGAAGAACCTATCAAATTGAAAGCAGCAAAAAGCCCCAACTCTCTTAATATAGGAGTGTGTACAAAGTTTAAACTTAAAAATGCAGCGACAGTAGTAAAACTACCTATTGTCATAGGCTCGGCTAAGTCTTTAATGGTTTCTTCTTTGCTATTTGTATGTTTTAAGTGTGATAGAAAATGTAATGAATAGTTCACTGCAATTCCTAATATAATACTTGAAGCACCTAATGCAATCATACTTACGGCCCCTTTTATTACAAACATCATCGATATACCAAAGAGTCCGCCAAACACAACCGGAATCAATATTTGGAATGGGGCATATTTATTTCTAAATACATAATAAAATAATGCACTTAACAAAATCAGTGTAAGACTTAACGTCAAAATAGTGTCTTTCCTCATTTGTTGTGCATTGCCGGCAGCAACTAATTGTGCACCAAAAGCATCACATTCTATTTGTTGATATTCTTCTGTTTTAGATAATTTAATTTTTGTTTCATCAATTAATTTTTCTAAATGTTGATTTTTGTCTGTATTGGATGCAGGATATTTGGTATATATAAAAAAAGTAAATTGATTAAGTTTCTCATTTGAGATATAACCATCATATAATTGGATACGCTCATCCAATTTTAATTGTAATAGTTTATTCAACGCAGGTAAAGAAAATCCCAATGGATCGCTGAGTAATAATTGTTTCATGGCAAACCCATTCGGGCTTGATAAGTCTTTCAAATTAGCTTCTAATTTTTTTTCAATATGTTCTTTGCTTATCAAAGAATCGAATAAAAGATAATCTTTTTGTTCGAGTAAAAAAGGAAGATTTGATTGAATTGCTTCAAATAAAGAAATCATTTTTTCATCATCTTGTTGTGTTTCTACTTTATCAATAATTTTATCTTTATCTAATTCTAAAATTATTTTAGAGAAATCTTCGATATATGAAACATATTGTTCAGGTGTAATATTACTATCCTTGGTAGAAGCGACTGATACAATAATTTTATCAAGTGCTTTATTTTGTGTAATGATGCTTTGGGCTTTACTTGTATTAGCGTCAGCAGGCATCATATCATTTAAATCTGTCTTGAATTGAATCTTTGTTGTAAAAAAAACAAATATTACTATTAAAATAAAAAACAGTAAAAAACCTAAAAGCTTTTTATTTTTTAAATAATTATAAATATGAATAAAAATATTTTTCAAATATTCTTAATAATTAATTGTTGAATTTAAATAGCTTAGTAGGATATAATAAAGACTTTTTCATTTATTTTAGAAATCGTATTCTTTTCGAATAGTATTCAAGCGAAATCCGGTATAAGCTTGTAAGCTGCTCCAATTTGGCAGAAAACTAACATTCGATTTTTCATTTCGATAGGTTACTCCGATATCAAAAAACAAATTTGATTTTATTTCATAGCTCATATTCAAATTTGTATAAAATACATTCACCGGAAATCCATTAAACATTCGGACATTGTAATCTGAATTCCGCTTATTATAATCTTTAAAAATATTCCCACCATAAGAGATAGTAGATAAGCTGTCTCTACCTTGTCTATTAAAAAATGTTTTAGATGTTAAGTAAATTTTGTTTGTGGGTTGATAGTGTAGTATCAAATCGGCTTCAACAAAATTTGCACCATAAGGATGTGCTAATGGTTGATTATAATTTGTATAATCTGCTACGGAATCAGAATAAGAATAAAGGAATGGTCTGGCTAAATTAAACTCTGCTTGAAGTAAAAAATTTTTTAAGCCAAATACATCTGCTAATTTTATTCCACCTTGGAAACCATATTTATTTGCCCACCAACCGTCGTTTGCTTTGATGTGAGAAAAACTAAATTCATCTAAAATAACCTGCCCATATAGAACCGATTTCATTCCGGTATTTAATTTAAAATTTAAACCGATAAGTGCATTATCAGGGCTCCCATTCGTTTGCTCAACACTTCTATATAAAATAATCGGATTTAAATATCGAATATCAAAATTATCTTTTCGTGCAAAAATAATAGACTCAAACAGTCCTACATTTAAGCTTTTTCCTATATTCATACTAAGATGATGCATAGTGGCATATTTACGTGGAAACAAACGATCAGCGCCTCTAAAATATTGAGGTGTCAATTCCATGTATAAGTTTTGATAATTGAATTTCCAGAAACGAGTATTTAATTTCAGATACGTATAATTGGCTCCAAAGTCAGATAAAAAAAGACTTCTATATCCATCTCCAATTTGAAATTTATCCATACCAAAACTTATGTTAACCATATCTTTGATAACCTCTGCATCAACATTCCCAACGGCATATAAATAGTCCGTTGCATACCCCGGTTTAGTTTGCTTAAAGTCTTTGTAATAAGTATAACCCGGAACAGCACTATAATTTCTAATAGACTGTTGATAATGTATTGGTCCTCTTTCTTGATTGTCAGTAAAACAAGTATAAAAGCTTATTCGTTTTGCTAATAGTCCTCTCGCTTCGATTCCTTTAGTATTCACAAATAAATTTTGCTTTAAGTTCCCGGTCTCTATAGTTTGCTGATAATAAATAATTGGGTTTAATACAAAATAGGCTTTATCGGAGCTATAATGTAAAAAGTCCGGTTTTTTATCGTAAAACACATCCCACAAAGAATATTCTGAATCTTGCGTAGCATCGCCGTTATATGCATACTCTCCATTTAAAGAAATAATATTTTCGATGATATTCCTATCTGACTTGCTTATTGTTTCTTCATTTTCCATTAAATAATTTTCTAAAAAATGAACGACACTTTTTCTTGACATACCATTTAAAGCAGTCTGTAACGTATCATTGAGTTGCCCACTTAGTATATCAAACCGATCAATTTGATAATAATAATCTGCATGGCGATTAAGTGTAATACTTTGCGAAAAAGATTGATTAAAAAATAAAAAGCAGATAATAAATATAATGGGTTTTCTCATAAATGAAAAATATCTGCTAAAATAGGACATTTTTTTTACTCCTCTTTTTTTGTAAAAATCTTATTTATAAAAATATTAAACCAATTCCATTTATCTACTTCTATATTTGTAAAAAAATAATTCACCCATGCCGTCATACTTGATAAAAAATGCAAAAGTCGTTAATGAAAATAAAATAGAAAGCAAAGATATTTTAATAAAAAATGGACGATTTGAAAAAATAAATAGTCAAGTAAATACAAAGGAAAAATGTATTGAAATCAATGCTGAAGGATTACATCTTTTACCCGGGCTAATAGATGATCAGGTACATTTTAGAGAACCGGGGCTAACGCACAAAGCTAACATATATACTGAATCAAGGGCTGCAGTAGCCGGTGGTGTGACCAGCTTTATGGAAATGCCTAATGTAAAGCCTCCTACACTTACTCATGAGCTTTTAGAGGAAAAATACGAAATTGGTCGTAAAACATCTTTGGCAAATTATAGTTTTTTTATGGGAGTTTCAAACGATAATATTGATGAGGCTTTAAGAACAAATCAAAAATTAAAAGATGTTTGTGGTTTAAAAATTTTTATGGGCTCCAGTACTGGTAATATGTTAGTTGATAATATTATTACTTTGGAAAAAATTTTTTCTGAGAGCGAATTACTCATTGCAACGCATTGTGAACATGAAGGCATGATACGTACTACGATTGATAAGCTCAATAAAGAAAATATTGATTGGAACCATGCAAGTTTTCATCCTATCATACGAAACGAAGACGAATGTTATGAATCATCTTTAAGCGCTATTCAGTTAGCTATGAAATTCAATACTCGTTTACATATTTTACATATCAGTACAGCTAAAGAAATTCAATTATTTTCCAATATGTTGCCTTTAGCCGAAAAAAGAATAACAGCCGAAGTTTGTGTTCATCATCTCCATTTTACAGCTGATGATTATGCTCACTATGGAAATTTAATTAAATGTAACCCTGCTATAAAAGCCAAAGAAAATAAAGAGGCCTTATGGAATGCTTTACTGAATGATGAATTAGATATTATTGCTACTGATCATGCTCCTCACACTTTTGAGGAAAAACAACTCCCTTATAAAGATGCTCCGGCAGGAGTTCCGCTTGTACAACACAGTTTATATATTTTGTTAGATGCGTTTAAAAACAATAGAATTTCTTTAGAAAAAATTGTAGAAAAAGCGTGTCATGCACCGGCGGTTTGTTTTCAAATAAAAGAAAGAGGTTATATTAGAGAAGGCTATTTTGCTGATGCTGTTTTAATTGATTTAAACAAAAATTATACTGTTAGTAAAGATAATATTTTATATAAGTGTAATTGGAGTCCATTTGAAGGGCATACTTTTTCATCAAAAATTGAAAAAACATTTGTAAATGGTTATTTAGCTTATGACAATGGGAAAATATTAGATGAAAGCATGGGGTTACGTCTCCAATTTAATCGTTAATTTTATTTTCGTAAAGCATCTACCGGATTCAATTTAGCAGCATTTCTTGCTGGAATATATCCTGCCACAACTCCAACAATAATGCTTATTGCAGAAGCTAATAAAAAATTCAAAAACGATAAATAGATAGGAAAATCAAAAATTAAACTCATAACTATACCAAATAATACAATCAAAATAACACCCAATATTCCTCCTATAAAACATAAGAAAACCGACTCTACAATAAAATCAAATTTTATACTTTGTGAAGTTGCACCTATCGCTTTCTTCAAACCAATTTGTGCTGTGCGTTCATTAACTGAAACAAACATAATATTAGCTATACTAAAACAACCTACTAACAACGAAAAAAAACCAACCAGCCATGCTGCCAATTTAATTTTTGAAAATATTTCATCTACCTTTTTTTGAATCGCATCCATTTTATTTATTGAAAAGTTATCCGGCTCATTAATTTTTAATTTTCTTATAGTACGTAATGTGCTTTTTACTTCAAACAACAAATCATTCATTGAAATTTTATTAGTGCCTTCTATCATTAAAATCGGATCTACAAATCCATTGCCTACATTATTGTCAATATCCTTAATCGTTGCATAAGATAAATAAGGGACTATTACTGTATTATTAAAATCAAAACCCAATTGGTTTCTGCTCTTTTTTTTCATCACACCAATTATAATAAAGGAATGATTAGAAACCTGTACTTCTTTTCCTATTACGTTTTCGTTACCATTAAATAATGCTTTAGCTACCTCGTCTCCAATAACAATTAAATTTGATTTAGCATTAAACATTTCATTTTTCGTAAAATAGCGGCCTTGGCTTATATCAAAGTTTTGAAATCGCTCAAAATTATTTGATACGGCATAAACATTAGACATAAATTCATTTTTTAAAGTTGCAATCTTCCCAAATTCAGAATAGGAAATACAGATATATTTTATATTATCAATATTCTCTTTTAATTGAATCATTTCCTTATAATTCGTAACCGGTCTTGATTTATATTTCCACCAAGGGTATTCTCCTTTTGAATCATCCGGAGGAATCCAGGGATATTTTCCTACATATAAATTCGATGCTCCTAATTGTGCCATATTATTTTGTATATGCTCACGCATACTATCAAAAACACTCAACACAGAAACAATACAAAAAATACCTATTGAAACACCCAATAGTGATAGAAAAGAGCGAAGCTTATTGTTGTATAATTCTTCAAAAATGAGTTTGATATTCTCAATTGAAAATTTCATTGTAATGATGTAAAATTAAAATATAAAAATGAGTATAAGATTAAAGTTGATTTTTGCATTTTATTTATTTTAATAAAAACACATCTCAATAATTTTATAATTAAAAATGCTTACTTAAACTCATTTTTTAAAATTTAGATTTAGGCTATTTCTTGAAATTGTATTTTTGCATTTCGTATGCAAGACTCCACCAAGCAGCAACTTTATAAAATATTTAATAATCGTGAATTTTTATTTTTTATCATCACTCGATTCTTATTAATTTTTTCCCTTTTTTTAATAAATACTGTTGTTAGTTATAAACTTTACACTATTACCAAAGACCCTTTATCATTAGGGCTTATTGGACTATTCGAAGTAATTCCGGCTTTTATTTGCGCATTTTTCGCCGGTTATTTTGTGGATAAAAATGAAAAAAGATGGATTTATTTTTTATGTATTCTAGGCTATATTTTTAATGCATCTTTATTATTGTATGCAACATCTGATTCTTTTACTTCTCAACATTCTGTCAGCCTAATCGAAATACTTATTTATTCCGGAATGTTCATTAGCGGAATATTAAGAGCGTTTATATCACCGGCTTCATTCTCATTAATGCCTCTTCTGGTTAAGACAGACGAAATACCTGTGGCAGTAACATGGACAAGCACCTCATGGCTCTTAGGTTCAGTAATGGGTCCCTTAGCAGGCGGGTTATTACTTGCTGCAATTGGTATTACTCATTCAATTCAATTAGCATTATTTTCATTAATTATTTGTGGTGCTTTAATTTTACAAATCAAAAAGAAACCAATAACATTCACTAAAGATATTGGAATTATCAAAGGGTTAGCGCAAGGATTTCGTTTTGTTTTTGGTAATCAAATCATTTTAGCAGTTATCAGTTTAGATTTATTTGCTGTTTTATTTGGAGGTGCAGAAGCACTTTTACCTGTTGTTGCCAAAGACATCTTGGATATTGGTGAAGTTGGTTACGGTTGGTTGAGAAGTGCTCATGGTATCGGTTCAATCTTTTTATTACTTGTGTTGGCTTATATTCCTTTAAAAACAAATGTTGGTAAAAAGTTATTTCTGAGTGTTGGTTTATACGGAGTGTGTATTTTACTATTTGGTATTTCATCGTCTTTTGCTATATCATTTGCACTATTATTTATGGCAGGTTTATTTGATGGAGTCAGTGTGGTGATACGACAATCTATTTTACAACTGAAAACGCCTTCAGAATTAAAAGGAAGAGTATCATCTATCAATATGATGTTCATTAGTTCGAGTAATGAATTAGGTGCTTTTGAAAGTGGGTTTACCGCTCGCTTAATGGGAACAATACCGGCTATCATTTTTGGTGGAATTATGACTATTGTTGTTGTGTTTACAACTTTATTTTTAGCTCCTAAAGTAAGAAATTTGGAATCGCTTGAAGAATAATTTAAGCAAACACTAACTGCTTTTTTAAATTTTTATTTAAAAATAGAAAATCATTTTTTTATCTTTAGGCTAATAATGCTTATCACTATGACAAATACAAGTAGAAGAATGTTTTTACAAAAATCAGGATTAGCTTCATTAGCTATATTATTGCAAGCCGAATCATGGGGTAGAAATTTTCAGTCATCTATTTCAAAATATGAAAATATGGACGATGAAAGTCTTTCAAGTAATGAAGATTTTTGGTCTAATGTACAACAAGCTTATACACATTCAGGGGGAATAATCAATTTGAATAATGGTGGTGTCAGCCCATCTCCTAAAGTCGTGCAAGATGCCATGAAACGCTATCATGATATGTGTAATGAAGCGCCGAGTTATTATATGTGGCGTATTCTTGACCAAGGCAGAGAACCGCTTAGAGAGCGTATTGCAATGCTGGCTGGTGTACAAAATGAAGAAATAGCTATTGTCCGAAATACTTCTGAAGCACTAGAAACTGCTATTTTTGGATTGGAATTAAAAAAAGGCGATGAAGTAGTTTTAGCCAAACAAGACTATCCCAATATGATAAATGCTTGGAAACAAAGAGAAAAAAGAGATGGTATTAAATTGGTATGGGTTGATTTGGATTTGCCATCAACTGATAATCGTTATTTAGCTGAAAGTTATATTGAAAAATTTACGGATAAAACAAAGGTTGTCCATATTACACATATCATCAATTGGAATGGACAAATTTTGCCGGTGAGGACCATTGCTGACAAAGCAAAAGAAATGAATATAGAAGTTATGGTTGATGGAGCGCACTCTTTCGCACATTTTGAGTTTTCGGTAAAAGATTTAAATTGCGATTATTTTGGAACAAGTTTACACAAGTGGCTGAGTTCTACCATCGGCACCGGGTTTTTATATGTAAGAAAAGAAAAAATTAAAAATTTATACCCGCTTTTTGCAGTTGACAATCCTGCGAAAGACGATATAAGAAAATTTGAAGCACAAGGTACCCGTCCTTTTTTTATTGAACAGGCAACAGAAAAAGCAATTGATTTTTATAATATGTTAGGAGCTAAAAGAAAAGAAGCTCGTTTGAATTTTTTGAAAAATTATTGGATAGAACAAGTTGTCGATTTACCCAACATTATAATAAATACTCCATTGAAAAGAGGCTTTAGTTGTGCAATAGCCAATATAGGGTTTAAAGATAAAAATCATGAAGACTTAGATAAGTATCTTTTTGATAAATATAAAATTCATACCGTTTCAATCAATTGGGAAAATATCAAAGGAGTGCGTATAACACCTAATGTTTATACTACAACAGAAAACTTAGACAGGTTGGTAGATGGGATTCGCAAATTTGCAAATTCTTAATTTTTAAAAAGTTAATACCATTTCCAATTATCACTATTATAACCTTTCGGGCTTCCTAATTTTGCATAAAAACCAATCTGAGCAAGCGCTTTTGAATATCCTACTTCAAAATATACTCCGGCATTATTATTTAATGGAACTTTTAAACCCACCACTTCTTCTATGGCAACCGGTAAGTATTTAAAAATAGAATTCATATATTTATTAAAATCATCAATATATTCTTGATCCAACGGGTCAATATCTTTACCGGTCATGTCCATTCTTAATTTTACTCTTGAATGAGCATACCCAACACCACACCCCCAATAAACATCCACTTTTTTAGGTTCCTTTATAAAATGAACATTCATGCGAAGCATTGCATTAATACTGCTATAATCAAAGTTTGTTACACTATGCACTTGAACGCCATCATTATCTTCATAGTCAGCTGTAAATTTAAAATTACCAAACTCTGCATTCGCACTAAGACCTAAGCCTACTCTACCACCTAACATATAATCATATCTAAAATGGAATGGGCCTATCCCTTTATATCGAAAATCAGCAGTAGCTGAAGCGTCATTTGTATTGACAGAAAGTTTGAAAATAGAACCTATAAATCCCATTGCACTTGGAAACCCATATCCTATTTGTACAGTACTCATTCCTTTTTGTGTTATTTGAGCATTGGAAACTTGAATTCCAATAAAAAGAAGAGCCAAAACGCCATAAATCTTTTTCATAAAATATTTTTATCGCTTAAAAGTACAATGATTCTAAATCATTACAAATGATTTTTTAAAAATAATTACATTTGCCACTTAACTATCAGTATCATGAGTGAAGAAAAGTCCTTGAATTTTTTGGAAGAAATCATTGAAACCCATCTTTCTGAAAATAAATATCCGGATGGAATACATACTCGGTTTCCACCGGAACCTAATGGCTATCTGCATATTGGGCATGCAAAAAGTATTTGTATTAATTTTGGCTTAGCTCAAAAATATAATGGCAAATGCAATTTGCGCTTTGACGATACTAATCCCAGTACAGAAGAAGTTGAGTATGTAAATAGTATTAAAGAAGATATTCAATGGTTAGGGTTCCAATGGGATAATGAATTTTATGCATCTGATTATTTTCCAAAATTATACGAATATGCTATTTTATTAATTAAAAAGGGACTCGCATACGTTGATGATTCTACCTCAGAAGAAATTGCTGAACAAAAAGGGACACCAACAACCATAGGTACTGACAGTCCATATAGAAATAGAAGTGTAGAAGAAAATTTACTTTTATTTCAGCAAATGAAAGAAGGCAAATTTGAAGACGGAGCTAAAGTATTAAGAGCTAAAATAGATATGAACCATCCGAATTTGCTCATGAGAGACCCGGTTATATATAGAATAAAACATGCTCATCATCACCGTACCGGGAATGAATGGTGCATTTATCCAATGTACGATTTTGCACACGGACAAAGTGATAGTATTGAACATATTACGCACTCAATATGTACCATGGAGTTTATACCTCATCGTGAATTATATGATTGGCTTATTGAAAAATTAGAAATATTTCCTTCAAAACAATATGAATTTGCCCGAGGGAATGTCAATTACATGGTAACCAGTAAGAGAAGACTTTTGCAATTAGTAAAAGACGCTTATGTAAATGGATGGGATGACCCTCGAATGCCTACTATTAGCGGGTTACGAAGAAGAGGTTATACCGCATCCAGTATAAGAAAATTTTGGGATCAAGTGGGCGTTGCCAAACGAGATAATATTATAGACATTCAACTTTTGGAACATTGTATCCGAGAAGAATTAAATCATACTGCCACTCGAAGAATGGTAGTCCTTGACCCGATAAAACTTATCATCAATAATTTACCTGAAAATACTAACATCCCTTTAATTGCCGAAAACAATCCTGAAATACCCTTCTCCGGCACTCGTGAAATTTCATTTTCTAAAGAACTTTGGATTGAACGAGATGACTTTATGGAAAATCCGCCTAATAAATATTTTCGTTTAGGTGTTGGATTGAAAGTCCGATTAAAACACGCTTTCATTGTAGAATGTACCGGTTTTGATAAGGATGAAAACGGAAAAATTAATTGTGTATATGCAAATTATATTCCTGAAAGCAAAAGTGGTAGCGATACCAGTGGTATAAAAGTAAAAGGAGTTATTCATTGGTTGAATGCGTCACAAGCTAAAACTGCCAAAGTAAATTTATATGACAGATTATTTACCGTAGAAGACCCTACCAATGGTGAAGATGATTTTAAAAACTATATTAATAAAGATAGCTTGACAATTATTGAACAGGCTTATATCGAGCCGGAGTTACTCCATGCAAAACAAAATGAAAAATTCCAATTCTTAAGATTGGGATATTTCTGTTTAGACAAAGACGCTACTCCCGAACATTTAGTTTTTAATAGAATAGTGGGACTTAAAGATTCTTGGGCTAAAGAAATGAAAAAAAATTAAAAATATTTTAAAAACAGAAAAGAAAATATGTATAGAACACACACTTGTGGCGAACTCAGAATAAATAATGTAGGACAAAAAACAACTTTGTCCGGATGGGTAAAAACAATTAGAAAATTTGGCAGTATTACTTTTGTCGATCTTAGAGATCGTTATGGTATAACACAATTATTTTTTAATGAAAACAAAACAAAAGAATTAGAACAAAAAAATATAGGTCGCGAATATGTTTTACAAATAAAAGGAACTATTATAGAACGCAGTAATAAAAATATGCAAATCCCAACGGGAGAGATTGAAATTGAAGTCGAAGATTATATTATTCTAAACACATCTGAAACTCCTCCTTTTACTATAGAAGATAATACAGATGGTGGTGATGAAATAAGAATGAAATATCGCTTTTTAGATTTACGCAGAGACATTGTAAAAAACAATATTGAATTAAGGTACAAAGTAAGTAGAGCCGTAAGAACTTTTTTAGACAAGCAACAATTTATTGAAGTCGAAACACCCATGCTGATTAAATCTACACCCGAAGGTGCGAGAGATTTTGTAGTACCAAGTCGTATGCACCCCGGTCAGTTTTATGCACTTCCACAATCACCACAGCTTTTCAAACAATTGTTAATGGTTGCAGGTTATGACCGATATTATCAAATCGTAAAATGTTTTAGAGATGAAGATTTAAGGGCAGATAGACAACCTGAGTTCACGCAAGTTGATTGTGAAATGAGCTTTATCAATCGTGAAGATATTTTTAATACGTTCGAGTCAATGATGAAGTTTATTTTTAAAGAAATAAAAAACATTGATTTCGATTATGATTTTCCACGAATGAGTTACGATGAGGCTATGCAAAAATATGGAAATGACAAACCTGATATCCGTTTTGAGATGCTATTACATTCCATTACAGAAATTGTGAAAGGTAAAGGATTGAGTGTTTTAGATGATGCCGAAACTGTTTTAGCAATAGCAGTGAATAATGGTAGTGAATATACTCGAAAACAAATTGATGAATTGACCGAATGGGCCAAACGACCTCAAATAGGGATGAAAGGAATGGTGTATATCAAATATAATTTGGATGGAACATTCAAAAGTTCAGTAGATAAATATTATAATGAGAGCGATTTAAGAAAAATTGCTTCAGCTTGTAAAGCTCAACAAGGTGATTTAATTTTAATACTGGCAGGTGAAAAAAATCTTACTACAAAAGCCATGAGTGAACTCCGTTTAGAAATGGGCAATCGCTTAGGATTAAGAAACCCTGAAAATTTCAAACCATTATGGATATATGATTTTCCTTTGTTTGAATACGATACCGAAGAGGAAAGATTTATTGCCATGCACCATCCATTCACATCCCCAATCCCTGAACACATTGATTGGATAAATGACAAAAATAAATTGAAAGATATAAAAGCAAATGCTTACGATTTAGTTTTGAATGGAACTGAAATAGGTGGTGGCTCTATAAGAATTTTTAATCGCTCAATACAAGAAAAAATGTTTGAAGCATTAGGGTTTAGTGATGAAGAAGCTAAAGAAAAATTTGGATTTTTATTAAGTGCTTTTGAATATGGCACTCCTCCTCATGGTGGTATCGCTTTAGGTTTTGATAGATTGTGTGCTCTGTTGGGTGGTTCTGATTCCATACGCGATTTTATTGCTTTCCCTAAAAATAATGCAGGGCGCGATATGATGTTAGATGCCCCGGGTATTATTGATGAAAAACAAAAAAAAGAATTAGGCCTCAAATAATGATTGACAGAAGAATAGACATGTTTTAATTTATCAATTATGATAAATCAAAATTTTTGCAAGAGTAAATTGTAAGAGAACAAAATATACTAAGCGATATTTTTTTAAAAATCAAATTAATTTTCGTCTTCCATTTTAGGTTGACATTGGTATTGTTCTATCAAAATATTATTATAGTAATCCGCCTTTTCAAACAAAGATTTGAACATTTTTATGCCACTTTCTAAAGTCATGTCTAAATCATAAGATAGACTGCTTAAGAAAATATTTTGTTTATTTACAGAGAAGAGCATTCCACTCAAGCTATAATTTTCTTTTAATAAAAATTCATATACCTTACCGATATTTTCTTTTGGCAAATTACACAAATGAGCATCGCATACAATAAAATAATTGTTTTGATAATAATTTATTTTAATTGTAGCATCACCTTCTTCAACTTCCCAATAATTGGGCCCCAAACGAGCTAACTCTTTATCCTTTCCTAATTTTTCTAAAATATCTTCAATTAATTTTGAAATACCGCTTGGCTCTGTTTGATTTTCTTCATCTTGAATAAGTGTGATTTTTGTACCGCAATTTGGGCAATACTCTCCATCTATATTCTCTTTGTGCACCAGCGTTGAGCATGAACTACAACGTACTACGCACTTTCCTTTCATCGGCTCATACTGAGACAATGCTTCTTTCAAAATATTTGCAGAAAGTGCAAACCCTAAATTATCCCCACCTTTAATAATAAAAGTATTAACGCCAATAACGTCTGCTTGCATATCTACTAAGGGGCCTCCGCTATTTCCCGGGTTAATTGCTGCATCGATTTGAATGTAATTAATCCCATTGTATAAGCGATCAACTCTTGATATAACTCCCTGTGTTGAAGAATAATTTAAACCATAAGGGTGCCCAATCGCAATCACCGAATCACCATCCTGTAAATTAATAGTATCGCCTAATTTAATATTTGAAAACAAAACATCTTTTGGTGGTAATAAAAATGCCAAATCATATTTTTCATCAAGAAAAATAACTTTTGTAAATTGTTTTGGAAAATTTTTACCTTTAATAACAACTTCTTTATTATCTTTTACTACATGAAAGTTAGTAATTATTAGTTCATATTTATTTAAATAAAAACCGGTGCCGGTTGAAGTATTGGTAGCTATTTGAACAACAGAAGATTTGTATAAATCAATAATTTCAGAAGTAATCATAATGGTTTTTATTTTTTATCAAAATTTAAATTTTGAAATTCTCTGATAAAAGTAGTATTAAAGTCTAAGAGTGAAGTAAAGGAAAGCGTAGCAGTACTCATTGCAAGAGACGGATATTTTTCTTTACCATCATAAATAATTTTATCTATTTTATTTTTTATTTCTTGAAATTTGAGTTTTCCATTTTCAAAATATATTTCAGAAAAGCCTAAGTCTTTAAAAAAGTCAGCATTGTTGATTTGCATATATAATTGTACTAATTGCGAAAATGGTAAAGGCATACTGTAAGAATATTGACAATAAGAAATACTATATTCCATTACCTGAATAGCAATATCGGTATATTTATTATCTCGATACCAAAGCATATTTTTTTGCGCATCATTAATGCTATTTATGATGGTTTCATATGGCTCGGGTTTTGTAATGGCAAAAGTTGATTTTGTTCGATAAAAACAGTTTAATATATCCTCTTTATTCCATGTTAAAAGTTTTTGGAAGGATTCTATCATTGCTTGATTTCTATCTACAGCAGTTTTGTTTTCATTGTTGGACCAATAAGTATGATTAATATCTTCAATTTGAATCAACAACTTTCCTTCAGGAACAATTAAGTAATCAATTTTATAAATCAAGCATAAAAGCATGTAAGCAATTGCGCCGGAAAAACTATCTTGATTTAAAGATTTAATTTGTTGCAGCGTTTCTTCAATCCATTTTTTAAAATAAGTATATTTTATTTCTTTTTCATCATCTGCAAAAGGGATAATTAATGATTGATTAATTTGTTTGACCGTTTTAAATTCATTAGATAAAACATCATCTTGCTTGTCTGCTGTGGTGGCCATTTCTTTCAATGCATAATAGAATTTTGAAGGGCCGGTATTTTCTATTTCACCATCAAATAAAATATAAAGGTGTTGGCCGTCAATTGCAAAACGAGTATAATAGAGGGAAAAATTCATTTCAAGCAAGCGCCTCATCACCGGAATAGATAATTGTTCCATTGAGGCCATTGCAACTTTTGCAATAATTTTTGTTTCATTAATTTGTCCTTCTACAATAATAGAACCTTGATATATTTGAAAGGTTTTATCATTAAAAGATTTATCTTCGAATTTAACGTTATCAATACGATCATCTTTTAAGTAATCAAAAAAATCTATGAAATATTTTTGGTAGTTTTTATCTTTAAAATTTTGCTCTGCATCAAACCATTTATTGGTTTTAGCCAAAGATTTATTATTGTCTGAGTATCTGCCAAAAGTAATATTATTAGGAATGGAATTTTCAGGTTTTGTTTTATTTGTACCAAATATTTTATCAAAAAGCCCCATAGTCTGCTAAGTTATAAAAATAATTTTTTAAAAAAATATTTCTTTATAATAAATATAAAATATGGGTTTTCTCAATAATAATTTTGATTCTGAGAGTCCTTTTTATTCTATATTATTCTTAAAAAATGAAACTGATTTTTCAATACAATCATTCAAGTAATAGTCATTAAATCCATGTCCTTGACCCGGATATTGATTATATTGTTTGTTTACACCAAGCGAATCTAATTTACTATTGAAATATTGACTTTGATAAAGAGGAACTATTACATCTGCATCACCATGAAAAATAATTGTAGGCTTATAGTCGTTTACATTAACAATATGATATGGGCTTAGACTTTGATATAAATCTGTATTCCAATATTCACCTACAAAGTTTTTCATAATATCTTTTACATATCCTCCTAAAAAAATATTAAATGAATTATAATAGCTCCAATCTGCAAAATAACTTGGTCCAAAAACATCTGAAACGCATTTTACAAAATTGCTGTCATTGTATTTATAAGCATATAATAATGCTAAATGTGCTCCGGCACTTGCGCCTACCATCCCCATTTTTTTTGATATTTTATATTCATTGGCATTTTGTGCTAAAAACTGAACAGCCATATTTAAGTCTTGCATTATTTGAGTATAAATAACCGATGAGCCATTTGCCAACCGATAATTAATATTAGCTACTGCAACTTGTGGCCATTTGTTTCGTATTCTATTTACTGCATCATTCATATCACCTTTATCCCCTTCTTTCCATGCACCTCCATGAATGACTATAACAATTTTTGTGCTATCTTGATTTCTACCATTTGGTAAATAAATATCCATTTTTTGTTTTGCATTATCACCATAGCTCACATCTTTTAGAATTACTGTTTTACTTGTATCTTTAGTATTTTGATTACCTTGTGGGTTTTGTGGAGTGCAAGTAATAAATGCAATCGGGATTATAAAAAAGGCTATCCACTTTAACATAATTAAAAAATTTATTTCTCAAATTTAGTAATTTGAAAAAAATCAATAAAATTATTATTTTAAATATATTTTAATTTCTAATAATAGTAAACCTTCCTGTGTACGTCAGATCTGATTTTACTTTTATAAAATAAGTTCCTTCCGGAAATGATGTTGTATTTAATTTGAGTGGAATTAAATTATTGTATTCCTTTTGATGAATAACCTGTCCACTGACATTAGTAACATACACTTCAAGCTTTTCATTTGGGTTCCAATTTTTATTTTGAATAAAAATTACATTATTAGATGGATTTGGATATATCATTAATGAATGATTAATTTTTTCCACATTTGCAGCTTCGGTTAAAACTTCATGTATATTTTCTCTAAAAAAACGCCACATTTCACGTGAATAACTTATGTCATTGAAAGCTTCTGTTAATATAATATGAGCAGCATCATTTACCTTAAACAATTCTAAAGCTCTTTGACAATTATTATAAACATAATGCTCAACCGTATAACCATCTGCTTTTATATCAGGTACATTTGTCATTGTTGGCGGCGTATCGCATGCATTATTATATGCCCATAATGCCATTAAACTATCTGTGTTAATTCCAAATGCATTTGAGTAATACCCTACATTTGCATCAGCAGTCCCATGAAAATGCAAAATCGGGATTTTTCTATTAGGATTACATTGTGTAATTAGATTTCCAATAGTCCCGGCGATAGATGCAATAGCGCTATATAAGCCATTTGATTCGCATGCGATTCGTTCTACCATAAAACCCCCATTTGAAAAACCAAAAATGTAAGTTTGTTTTTTTATAATTGGGAACTCCGCTTGTAAAGATTCGGCTAATGAATTAATAAACCCGATATCATCTACATTGGGGCTTGGGTAAATTCCTAAAGTACCTGCACCTGCATTCCAACCATTTCCAATGATGGCATTATTCAACCCCTGTGGAAAAGCTAATATAACATTTGCAGTGTCAGCAATATTTTTAAATTCATATAGTGCATTTGAAAAATTAGTTGCATCATCACCCAATCCATGAATACCCAACACAAGTGAGTACGATTGATTCACTGAAAAATTCGAAGGGAGATAAAGTCTATAAAATCTATTTTCACCTCCATAGCTATAATTTCTGTCTTGCCAAGCAGCAAAAGAATTAAAATTTAATAATAAATAAATTAGACTAAGTACTAAATTATTTTTCATACCATTTTGTTTTAAGTTTATATCAAATATATATTTTATAAAGTAAAATTAATTTCTTTTTAGAAAATAATCTAAAGCCTTATTAGGATTTAAATCTTTACACAATTTTAGGAAAGTTAAAATAAAAAACTGAATAAACGAATAATTAATATTATAAATTTGTGCTATGAATTCTACAATAAAAACAATCTTATTGACAGTTTTGACTTTATCCATTTTAGCTATAGCTCTTGTTGAGCTTAGCGGCGTTAGCAGCCATGCATTATTTAATAAATATCATATTGGCTCAAACCCTGAAACACATTTAAGTCCGGAAGAACAATTGAAAAAAGACGAAGAAGTAAAGAATATGCCCAAAACAGAGATGGATGTTGATGCCAAAAAATTTGATTTTGGTAAAATCAACGAAGGAGATGTGGTAAGGCACACGTATATGGTAAAAAATATTGGAGAAAATCCTTTAGTTATTTCAAACATTCAAGTGTCTTGTGGTTGCACAGCTCCATTTTATCCAAAGGAACCGATTTTGCCCGGAAAAATTGGAGAAGTTACTTTAGAATTTAATAGCGCCGGCAAAGCAGGGCTTGTTGATAAAAACGCATTAATTATTGCAAATGCAAACAATGCTCCTTTTTCAATCGGGTTTTTAGCTGATGTTCAAAAAAAATAATCTCATTGTATTTTTAGAAAATATTAATCGTTTTGTCACTCATTAATCCAAAGCAGTCTAAATCTCAGCAAACTCAAGAAATGGGTTTTGTTGATCACCTTGAAGCGTTGAGGTGGCATCTGGTACGAATGGCAATTGCTTTTTTTATTTGTTCTGTTATTGCGTTTATTTACATTGGTGAAATATTTGATTATATCATTTTAGCACCCACACGAAAAGAATTTCTTTCTTATAAACTTTTATGCAAATTGGGAGAATTACTGCATATAAATAGTTTGTGTCTAGATGATGTAAAAATCAATTTTCAAAACACACAACTTTCCGGCCAATTTATGATGAGTTTTTCATCTGCCTTTTTATTTGGATTTATTATTTCATTTCCTTATTTGGTATGGGAATTATGGCGTTTTATTAAACCTGCTCTAACGATAAAAGAATTAAAAAACTCTAGAGGTCTGATTTTTTGGGTAACACTTCTTTTTTTACTTGGAGTTGCATTTGGATATTTTATTATTACTCCCTATACCGTTAATTTTTTTGCTGCCTATAAATTGAGTAATCAATTTGAAAACATTATAAAAATTGATGATTATTTAGATTCGTTTATGAGTTTAGTGTTGGGTACAGGGCTTGTATTTGAGTTGCCTGTTGCTGTTTATTTTTTATCAAAAATCGGTTTGTTGACTCCTCATTTTATGAAGACCTATCGAAAGTATGCCATTGTGATTATTCTTGTAGTTGCTGCAGTCATCACTCCTCCGGATGCCGTGAGTCAAATCATTGTAACGATTCCTTTGTGGATTTTGTATGAGTTAAGTATTTTAATCAGTGCTCGTGTTGAGAAGGAAAAAATGGCTAAAGAAAAAGCATTTTTAAACAAGTATTAATAAAGCATTATTTCAAATTAGAAATAGACTTTTTCTTTGCATCAAAATTTTTGATATTGAGTTTATTTCCCCAATTGGCTTTTATTTTTACTTGTTCTTGCAGTTGTCTTACTATTTCGGGTTGAATTTTTAAAATAAGATTTCCGGTATCCCATTTGCCATTTTCATTTTCATCTATCAAGACACTTAATTGATAATCACCGGGAGCTAATAACGGAAAGGTAATAAGCGTATCATTCGCTATTTGTTTACGTATTAAATTATTGTCTTTATAAAGTAAAAAAAGATGTTTTTTATTTTCGTTTATGCTTAGTTGCAAATAGCCGTAATCACTTTCTTTTTTTGTTTTAAAGCGAAATGTATCCGGCTTTGCTTGAAAATTCATTTTATTTTGAGCAAAGTTTTTTTGTAGTTGAAGTGAATAATCTGCATCTTGTTGCCAATCTGTTTTGATATAAATTTTTTTATGAGTGCTATCTATTTGTATTGTTGAAGTAGCATCATAATTTTCTCCTTGATATAATCTGATTTTTGTCATATCAAAATGTTCTACGCTATCGGTAAAAAATATCCATATTGAGTCCTTAATATCAAAAGTTCGTTTGGAGGGTTGAGTTGTATCAATATTGACAGTATAGGAAAAGGGAGTATTTGTTTTTTTAGAATCTTGTGATTTTTTAAATGGATTTGTAGGAATACTGTCTTTTTTATTTTTTTCCAAGAAAGTATAAAGTTGGATATAAAGCTGTGTGTCTTTTGGATTGACGGCATGTTGCAAAAAAGCGATTTTTTCAGCTTGTGCTGAATCGTATTTGTAGTTATTATTTTTATCATGCAAAGCATAAATCAAAAATTCCTTAGCCGGTAAATTCCTAAATTCAAAAATTCCTTGTTGAGATTTTTGAACATACATCGGTTTCGTTTTAAAAATAGCACTATCACTAGCTTTTGCCTCATATAGGAAAATATAAGCTGCCGTATCATGCTGACCCGTTTCAGCATCTATCACACTTCCTTTTAATGATAAAGAATCAAAATAAGAACCGGTAGAGAAAGTAAAACGAAAATTTTTGAACACATTGCTTTCTCTTAAATCTTGCACTGCATTTCCTAAACTAATATTATAAGTCGTATTGGATAAGAGGAATGAATCGGGAATTGCAATGGTAAGCCTTTTTTTATTCACAGTAATTTTAGGTTTTGCTTTTAGCAAAGGAACAATCAACACTTCCTTATCAACATCTTTCAGTTGAATAAATTCATCAAAATCAAAAGTGAATTTTCCTCCTTTAAAATTTAATGTTGAATCATTCACACTCCTTTTTTTGATTTTAGGAGGCATGGTGTCTTTTGGTCCACCTGTTGGGCTGGCAATATTGGCACAAGCTGCGAAAAGCCAAATAAATATAGCTATACAAATATTTATAGAAATCGTTTTCTTCATGCTTTGTATGCAATATTAAAACGAAGTATTGAATTTATTTTCTTTCTTATGGAAAAGTAATTTTTAAATTCTTTGAATAATTTATTTTTTAAGTAATTATAAAAAAAATCCCCTTAAAGAGGATTTTAGGGAAATATTTTCAAAGATATTAATCAACTAATCTACAATTGCCATCATAGCCTTGTCCTGCGTATTTGTTTTCATTATCAATTTGACAATTATCGGAGGCTTGCTCTCTAAGTCGTCCTTGGACTGTAAATTTTTCATGTTTCTCCGGAGTGCCAGCAGGTTTAGTAAAGTCGGGAACATAAGTACATTCACAAGTATAACTTTTGTTTTTCAAACAAGAGGAAAAAAACAAAGTAAGTGATACCGCTCCAATGATAAATAATAATTTTTTCATGATATAATATTTAATAACTTGTGCAAAGTTACTATATATATATATATATACAAAAAAAATTAAGAACATTCAACAAAAAGAATGTAGAAATGTGTAATTTGAGTTGAAAATGAACAGAAGAAAATTAAAACATTTATACACTGTACTAATATTACTTTATCTCCAACTATTTCCATCATGCAATAATGAGACAAGCAACAAAATAATTTTCCGATTAAATCAAGTACAAAATGTAGAATCTTTAGACCCTGCTTTTGCAAAAAACTTGAATATCATGTGGCATGTTCATCTTATTTACAATCGATTGATAGAATATGATGAAAATAAAATACCAAAACCATCTTTGGCTAAATCATGGTCTATCTCCCCTGATCGACTTACCTACACTTTCTATCTACATGATAATATTTTTTTTCAAGACAATGAAGCTTTTCCAAATGGTAAAGGAAGGAGAATGACTGCAAACGATGTAGTGTATAGTTTTAATAGAATCATTGACGAAAAAACAGCATCACCCGGTGCATGGATTTTCAATGAGCGTGTGGATACATTGGAACCATTCAAAGCAATTAATGATACGGTTTTTCAACTCAAATTAAAACGACCGTTTAATCCGATGTTGGGTATTTTAAGTATGCAATATTGCTCCATCGTACCACATGAAGTTGTTGAAAAATGGGGAAAAGATTTCAGGGCGCATCCTTGTGGTACAGGTCCTTTTGTATTGCAAGATTGGGAAGAAGGAGTTGTGCTTACTTATAGGAAAAATATTCATTATTGGGAGAAAGACAATAATGGTAATTCCTTACCCTATATTGATGGAATTAAGATTACACAAGTAGATAGTAAAGCAACAGAGTTTTTAATGTTTATGCAAGGAAAATTAGATTTTATGAATGGCATTGATGCTAGTTTTAAAGATCAAGTAATGAACAAAGACGGTAGTTTGAAAGCAGAATTTAAAGATAAAATTGAGCTTAAAAAAAGTCCTTATTTAAATGTTGAATACTTAGGTTTTTTATTGAATAAAGACAAAAACCCACAAAAAATTTTATTAAACAAACAACTTAGAATAGCAATCAATTACGGATTTGACAGGAGAAAAATGGTAACTTATTTGCGAAATAATATTGGTACACCGGCAGAAGCAGGTATGATACCTAAAGGGTTGGCAGGCTACGACTCCAATATTGTAAAAGGATACACCTATCAACCCGAATTAGCAAAAAAAATAATCCAAGACTTGAAAAAGCAAAATGGCGGTTCATTGCCTACTATCACTTTGTTATCAAACGATAATTATTCTGATCGTTGCAATTTTATTGCATCTCAATTGGGCAACCTTGGGTTAGATATTAATGTTGAAATTTTGCAGCCTTCATTATTAAGAGAGCAAATGAGCAACGAACAAGCGCCTTTCTTTTGGGGAACTTGGATAGCTGATTACCCCGATGCTGAAAGTTATCTTACCATGTTTTATGGTAAAAATGCTGCACCGCCCAATTATACACGGTTTCAAAATGATGAATACGATAGATTATATGAACAAAGTTTAATTGAAGCTGATGAACATAAAAAGATTTCAATGTATCAAATGATGGATAAAATAATTATCCAAGAGGCTCCATGTGTTCCATTATTTTATGATGAAGTGTTGCACTTTATTCATAAACGTGTCAAAAATTGGAACACGAATAATCTCAACTTAATAGAATTGAAAGAAGTGAAATTAGAGGATTAGATTATTTCACATTTCCTCCATTTTCTGCTATACTATTCGTATTTACAAAAAGTAAATTTCCTTCTTTATCATTTGCCATCAATATCATTCCGTTACTTTCAATTCCCCTCATTTTTCTCGGAGCTAAATTAGCCACTAAAGTTACTTGTTTCCCAATGATTTCTTCGGGTTTGTAATAATGGGCTATTCCGCTAAGAACAGTACGTGTTTCAAATCCAAGGTCTAAAGTCAGTTTGAGTAATTTATCGGCTTTCTCCACTTTTTCGGCATTCGTGATAGTAGCCATTCTCAAATCAATTTTATCAAAATCTTCAAAAGAAATCGTTGGTTTAAGAGGCATCCAATTTTTTGAATTTTCAACTTGTTTTGGAGTATCCGTATTCAGAACACCGCTTTTCAATTTTTCTATTTGAAATTGAATAGTTTCATCTTCTATTTTTTTGAAAAGCAATTCAGGTGCGTTTAAGGAATAGCCGGTACGCAACAATTTCAAATTACCGCCATTTTCCCAATCCAACATTCGTTCAACCACTTTCATCATTTTGCAAAGTTTTTTTGCTGTAAATGGTAAAAATGGATTCATATATATAGCTAAGTTGGCACATAATTGTAAACAAAGATGAATACAATTATCAATGGCTACTTGGTTATCGCTTTTTTTCCACGGCTCTTTTTCTTGTAAATAACGATTTCCTTCTCTTGCCAATTCTATCACAGAAAAAATGCCTTCTCTGAAACGATAATTTAAAATACTTGATTCTATATTCAATTTAGTATTTACTATTTTTTCAAAAAGAATATCATCAGCCTCATCTTTTAATTCAATATGATAAGGTGGCACTTTCCCATTGCAGAGTTTATGCATCAGGACAAATGTTCTATTGACGAAATTCCCAAGTATGGCAACTAATTCATTGTTATTTCTATCTTGAAAATCTTTCCAAGTAAAATCATTGTCTTTTGTTTCAGGCATATTAGAGCATAAAGTATATCGCATGGCGTCTTGCATATCCGGAAAGTCTTGTAAATAATCTTGCAACCAAACAGCCCAATTTCTACTTGTACTAACCTTATCTCCTTCTATATTCAAAAATTCATTTGCCGGTACATTGTCAGGTAATACAAATCCGCCATGTGCTTTCAGCATAGCAGGGAAAATAATACAATGAAATACGATATTATCCTTCCCTAAAAAATGAACTAATTTTGTATCTTCTTTACACCAATAATCGCTCCAGTTGGCAGTCAGTTCTTTTGTAGCCGATATATAGCCAATGGGTGCATCAAACCAAACATAAAGCACTTTTCCTTCTGTATCGGGTAACGGCACTTTCACTCCCCAATTACTGTCACGTGTCATTGCCCGAGATTGCAATCCACTATCAAGCCAACTTTTGCATTGCCCATACACATTATTTTTCCATTCTTTGTGATCTTCCAATATCCATTGTCGTAACCAATTTTCATAGTTTTGTAAAGGAAGATACCAATGCTTTGTTTTTTTCTTAATAGGGGTTGAATCACTCAAAGTGCTTTTTGGTTGAATAAGCTCATCAGGGCTTAAAGAAGTTCCGCATTTTTCACATTGGTCGCCATAAGCATTCGGGTTTGAGCAATGAGGACAAGTACCCGTAATGTATCTGTCTGCCAAAAAAGTTTCTTTTTCTTCATCATAAAATTGCTCGGTTTCTTTTTCTTCAAAAATTCCTTTTTTATATAATTCTAAAAAAAAGGCTTGAGATGTTTCATGATGAATCGGCTTTGACGTGCGTGAAAAAATATCAAATGAAATTCCCATTTGATAAAGACTTTCACTAATCAGTTTGTAATATTTATCTACGATTTCCTGAGGAGTTACGCCCTCTTTCATTGCGCGAATTGTAATAGGTACACCATGTTCATCTGTTCCACAAATGTATAATACATCTTCTTTTTTTGCCCTTAAAAAACGAACGTATATATCGGCAGGCAAAAAACTTCCTGCAAGATGCCCAATATGCACAGGTCCGTTTGCATAAGGCAAAGCAGACGTTACTAAATGTCTTTTGTATTCCATCATTTTTTAAGCAATTAAGATTTGTTTTTTGTTTTAAAATATAAAATAGTACTTGCAACAGTACGAATTATACCAAACACTAAAATTAAATAAGCCAACCCTTTTGATTTATCTGATAAAAAAATAACCAATAAGGCAAGTATTATCATAATAGGTCCTGTGAATAGACCTAATTTTATACTCCATGTAGAAGGTTGTTTATCATTATCCATTTAATTTTAGTTTTTTGATTTAATTACATTTGTGCAAAAATAATTAAGTTCATGATTATTCCACCATATTTAAAACCCGGAGATACAATTGGCATTACATGCCCTGCCGGAGCCTTGACCTTAGATACAATTCTCCCTATGAAAGAACAATTAATTAAGTGGGGATTTAAAGTAAAAATAGGAAGTACGGTCGGTACATCTTATTTTAAATTTTCTGCAAATGACCATGAACGTTTATCCGATTTACAACAAATGTTGGATGATAAAAATATTCAAGCTATCTTATTTGGTCGGGGCGGTTACGGCACTGTTAGAATTATTGATCAAATTGATTTTTCAACGTTTTTAAAACATCCGAAATGGATTTTAGGCTATAGTGATATAACTTGTATAATATCGCATTTACATACGCAATACAATGTTTGCAGTATTCACGGACACATGAGCGGAGGTTATCTTGAAAGCGATTATGATGAAGAATCTACTCAAAGTATTTTTAATGTTTTAACCGGGTTGAATACCTCTTACCAAATTCCTGAACATATTATGACTCGCAATGGCCATGCAGAAGGGATTTTAGTAGGAGGCAACTTAGCTTTAATTTCAGATAATATTGGCACGGATAGTGATATTAATACTGAAGATAAAATTTTATTTATTGAAGATATTGGAGAATATAAATACAATATTGATAGAATGTTGTGGCAGCTTAAACGTTCCGGTAAATTGAGTAAACTAAAAGCTCTTTTAGTAGGCGGGTTTACACAAACTTTAGATAATGAAGTTCCATTTGGTATGAATGAATATGAAATTGTTTGGGAAAAAGTTAAAGATTTTAAATACCCTGTATATTTTGATTTTCCGGTAGGGCATCAAGCAAGAAACGTTGCGTTGAAAGTTGGTATGAGATACGAAATAAAAAACAATTATTTACTGTCAAAAAAGTAAATAACCTATTCCGGGCTAAAATCCCATGCATCAAAAAGCATTTTTAAATATTCATTTTCAATATCCGTAATTTTACTATCTGCTTTGACTAAATAAACAGCAAACTTTAAAAAATTATTTCTTTCTTCGGGGGTGGCTTCATCATAAAAATCATCCATACATTTTATAAAATGACTTTTCCATTCATCTTTTTTTAATCCACTTATGATTTCCATTTCTTTATCTAAATTAACTCTAAAAGGGAACTCTTGAAAAATATACTCCCGAATAATTTTTTCTTCTTCAATATGCAACTCATAACCTAATGCAGACAATAACATCAACATGTGATAACCTGCAATGGTTTTATTATATCTATAATTTGGCATAAAGGTTAAAAATTTGATGACAAGATAAGGTTTAAATCTGTGTATTTAAACCCAAATTTTTGTGAAAGTGCTTTATTTGTCATTTTACCTTTATATATATAAGTTGCAGCAGCTAAGCCCGGTTTATTTGCCAAAAAGTTTTTACCATCTCCTGAAGTTTCAGAAATTGAAAGAACTATAGGCATTAAAATATTGCTTATTGCTTTTGAAGCTGTTCTTGAAACGCCTGATGCTATATTAGGCACACAATAATGAATTATATCATGTTTTAAGAAGGTAGGCTTTTTGTGTGTTGTAATTTCAGAAGTTTCAAAACATCCTCCATTGTCAATACTAACATCTATAATGACGGCTCCTTTTTTCATTTTGGTAACCATAGCTTCTGTAACTACCATAGGAACAATTCCTTTATTAGGCTTCAAAGCACCTATAGCTACGTCAGCATTTTTGAGTACTTTTTCGAGTAAAATAGGATCAATCACTGAAGTAAATACAGTTTGCCCCACCGTTCTTTGTAGTCGCATTAATCTATAAATCGAATTGTCAAAAACCTTCACTTGTGCGCCACAGCCTAAAGCGGCTCGTGTTGCATATTCACCGACCATACCGGCACCAATTATCACGACGGTTGCAGGTGGTACTCCATCTATTCCACCCAACAATACTCCTTTCCCATTTTGATTATTACTTAAATAGTGAGACGCAATTTGAATTGCATTCGTACCGGCAATTTGGCTCATAGAACGTACAACCGGGAAATGTCCGATATCATCTTTTATACTCCCTAAAGCTATCGCAATTATTTTTTTATCTAAACAACTTTGAAGATATTCTTTAGTAAGAATAGGTGTATGCACTGTCGAAAAGATAATTTGATTTTCTCTTAATAAGGATATTTCTTCTTTAAAAATAGGTGCCGTTTTTAAAATAATATCAGCCTTATAAATTTCATTTTTATTATCTGAAATTTCAGCCCCTGCATCTGAATAATCTTTATCAGTATAAAAAGATGCCATCCCTGCATTGCGTTCTACTATAACCTTATTCCCATTCTGGACAATAGTGGCTACAGCTTGCGGTGTAAGGGCAATTCTATTTTCATTAAAGGTGTAATCATTCGGGATCCCTATGAATACTGCTTTTTTCTTATACTCATATTCCAATGTTTCCTCAAGAGGATGGTATGCAAAAGAAAAATCAATGATAGGTTTGTTTTTGCTTGCCATAAAAAAATTTATTAACGTAAATATAAAATATTTAAATCAAATAATGTATTTGAATTTTAGATGAAATGAAATAGTTCAATTTTTTTATAATAAATAATCAAATACACAATGAGGATTAAATCTCAAATGTAAGTAAATCATAAGCTAATTTTATATTTTGAGGTAATTTTTTTTCGACCTCATCATGTAGGCCTAATTGATGGCTGATATGAGTGAAATATGTTTGTTGAGCCTTTACTTTTTGAGCTATATCAATGGCTTCAGCAAGGGTAAAATGTGAAATATGAGGTTCTTCTCGCAAAGCATTTAATACAAGATATTTCGTGTTGTTTATTTTTTTTAACTCTTCTGCTGAAATAAAATTTGCATCAGTAATATAGGTAAAATCATTAAAACGAAAACCTAAAACTGGCAATTTATAATGCGTGACTTGTATAGTTTCAAACTCTATTTCTTTAATTCGAAATTTCATATCGGGACTTATCGTATTTAAGTTGACTTTTGGAACACCGGGATATTGTTGATTATCGAATATATAGGAAAACTCTTTTTTAATATTAGTTTGTGTCAGCTCATCCGCATAAATATTCATTGCATCTTGCTGAATATGATTATAAGCTCTTACATCATCAAGCCCTGCAATATGGTCTTTGTGTCCGTGAGTGAAAATAATTGCATCTAAATTATCTACATGACTTCTTAGCATTTGTTGTCTGAAATCAGGTCCGCTATCAATAACTACTTTGGTGCTTTTAGTTTCAATAAGCAAAGAAGTCCTAAGTCTTTTATCTTTTATATTTTGCGAACTACATACTCTGCATTTACATGCTATAACCGGAACTCCTTGTGAGGTGCCTGTGCCAAGAAAGGTAATTTTCAAAGTTTATTCTTTTTTAAAGCAAATATATATGACTAATTGTGTTGTGTCTATCTTATATTCTAAAAAATATTTTAATCCTAATTATGTTTCAAAATTTACTTAAAAAGAGATTATATGAAGAAGAATTATAAAATTTTGAAAACTGTATAATGGGTTATTTTTTTGAACAATTAAAATCATTTTGATGTAATTTTTTTTTATAACAAAAATCATTACAAAATTTTGAACTTAATAAAAAAGCGACTGGTAGTGTTATCAGTCGCTTTATAAAAAAAACTAAATACGATGTTTATTTAGTTGTCCCTTTGTTTTCTTTGTAACGTTTATCAGGGGTTCCGTCTTTTTTAACATGAGCGTTTTCTTTGTAACGTTTATCAGGAGTTCCATCTTTTTTCAAATGAGCGTTATTGGCTTGAGCACTTGAAGTGGCAGTGCTGGTTGCTGTGGTGGTTGTCGTTGAGTTACTGGTTGTCGCAGAGTTGTGTACTGAAGTAGAGGCGCTTGTTGCATGTACATTAGCTTTATTAGCTGAAGATGTTGTTACATGACTATTGGTTGCTTGTTTTTGTGTTGTTTTTGATTCTTGTGCAATTACATTTACTGCAACCAAAACGAGTAAAGTAAATAAGAATGTTTTTAATGTTTTCATTTTAATTAAATTTTATTAGCATTTTGCTACACCAAATTTAATGTCGTCAACTTTTAAAAAAATCATAAAGTGAGAAAATACAATGTTAAAAAAAATTTATTTTTTATAATTCTATAATTCCTGAAAAAACAAATTTGGCATCCCCGGATAGCCATACATTTAGAAATTGATTTTCACTTGCATCAAATTCAACTTTTAATTTACCTCCTAAAGTATTAACAGCCACTTCATGACTACCATTATTATTATATTTCAATGCAATGGCTGATGCCGTTACACCTGTGCCGCATGATAATGTTTCATCTTCTACTCCTCGTTCATACGTTCTGACAAAAATTTCGTTCTCAGAAATCATTTTTACAAAATTGACATTAATACCTTCTTCTTTAAACATAGGGCTATAACGAATAAGCGCGCCTTCTTTTTTTATATTAAGCACCGGTGTGTTATTGTCAAAATGAACGTAGTGAGGTGAGCCGGTGTTTAATTGATAAAAAGTTTCATATACTTTAACATTTAAAACATCATTCATTTTTAATCGAACAAAATTTTTATCCTCTATAAAAGATTCATGCAATCCGTCTATGGCTTTAAAACGAGCTTGTGTTTTAACAATGCCTAAATCTTTTGCAAACACACTTATACAACGTCCTCCGTTGCCACACATGCTGCTTTCATTTCCATCACTATTAAAATACTTCATTTCAAAATCAAACGAATTATCATTTGAATTATTGATAAACATAAGCCCGTCGGCCCCAATTCCAAAATGGCGGTCACACATTTTTTTTATTTGATTTGAACTAAGTTCATTATACAGATTTTGACGATTATCAATTAGAATAAAATCATTTCCGGTACCATGATATTTAAAAAAAGGAATACGCATTTACTTATATTTTTTCAATGATTTCTAAACTTTTTTTAATCATATTTTCAATCGATTTTTTCCCATCTTTTGAAAAAGTTTTACTAACCCTATTGGCAACGATGGTATTGATTGCAAGGCATTGATGGCCAAATATTTTTCCCAAACCAAAAATTGCTGAAGTTTCCATTTCAAAATTTGTAATCCGATATTTGTCAAAAGAAAAAGCCCCAAAACGATTGACCAACTCAGGGAATTTTAAATCTGCTCTTACAACTCTCCCCTGTGGTGCATAAAATCCGGGGCATGTAACGGTAATTCCATGGAAATAACCTTCTTGAAAATAGGATAACAATTTTTCAGAACCTTGAGCAATATAAGGTTTTATGTTTGCATTTTCTAATTCACTATGTTGGATAAATGCTGATAACATTTCCTCTTCGTGTGTTGTATTTTTCAGATGATAATAATGCAAAACATTATCCAACCCGATACCATAAGCACTTACCACGAGGCTATCAACAGGAATATCTTCTTGCAAAGACCCCGAAGTTCCCATGCGGATAATATTTAAAGATTTTAAATTTTGGTTTACAGCTCTTGTTTCAAAATCAATATTCACAACAGCATCCAATTCATTGATGACAATATCAATATTATCAGGTCCTATTCCGCTGGATAATACTGTTAGCTTTTTATTTCCTATTCGACCGGTGTGCGTTACAAACTCACGATGTTGTGTTTTGAATTCTATTTCATCAAAATATTTCGATACCTCCTTCACTCTATCGGGGTCTCCCACAGTAATTATTGTATCTGCAATATCTTCTTTAGCAATATCAAGATGATATATTTTACCTTTTTCATTTATTATGAGTTCCGATGCTCCAATCATAGTTTAAATATTTTAGTGTAAAAGTAATTAATAAAACATACTTAAATTATTGGCAAAAATGAAAACAAAAAATAGATAATAATGATTTTTTGTTTTTTTAAAATAAATACTACATTTGCAACACTTTGGTCTTGTGGCCGAGTGGCTAGGCAGAGCTCTGCAAAAGCTTGTACAGCGGTTCGAATCCGCTCGAGACCTCAAAAGTATAAAACAAAAGCCCTTTTAAAATAAGGGCTTTATTTATTTTAAAAATTAGGGTTCTTGAAATACCTCATTTTCAAATTGTTTAAAACACCACTTTTCTCCATTTGGCTTATAAACACAAACTTTTAAACAATCTTTTTCTGTTACCGGTGAAAGTTCAAAATCTAAACTAAGTGAAACCGAATCTGCCGTTCCACTGCCTATTATATTTTCAGCTTGTTCTAAAATGGTTTCAAAAATAAGTCTGCCAAAAGCATCATAAGAATTTGATGAATTTTTGTGTTGTTCGATGTACGATAAAGATAATTTTGCCATAAGGTTAGTATTTTAAATTTAAAAGTAATGAAAATTATTTTAGTTTGTTATTTTGTATATGACGTAGCCGGTCTCTTTCATTTTTTTTATCAAAATTTTCCTGCATTGCCTTCGTTAAATCTATATTGCATTGGTTAGATATGGCAGTTAAAATCCATAACACATCGGCTATTTCGTCCGCAAGTTTTTTATTCAAATCGCTTTCTTTTTTGCTTTGTTCACCATACTCTCTCACCATCACGCGAGATAATTCGCCTACTTCTTCCATCAAAATGCCCAAATTGGTTAACGGTTCAAAATAACGGACTCCATACTGTTTTATCCATAGATCGACTTGATTTTGTAATTCACTCAATTTCATATTTTAAATTTTATTTTTTGAATCAATAATAATTGTAACCGGTCCGTCATTGCATAAATCTACTGACATATCTGCACCGAAAATACCTTTAAATATTTTTTTACCTATTTTATCTTCTAATTTTTCAATCATTTTTTCATACAAAGGAATAGCAATGGCAGGCTTTGCAGCTTGAATAAATGAAGGCCTATTCCCTTTTTTAGTGGATGCATGTAAGGTAAATTGACTTACTAGTAGAATATCTCCTCCTACATCTTTTAATCCTAAATTCATGAAGCCTTGTTCATCATTAAAAATCCTCATCGCTACTATTTTCCCACTAAGCCATTCTATATCATCTTCATTATCATTTTCTTCTATTCCCAACAAAACTAAAAATCCTACCCCTATTTGTGAAACTATTTGATTATCCACTCTAACTGATGCACGGCTCACTCTTTGTATTACTGCTTTCATCTTACTTGCTTTTTATTTAACTTTACAAATATTCAATTGAAATGAAATGATAAATGTAAATATAAAACCGGAATTAGAAATTATCACTTCACGAAGTGGTGGAAAGGGTGGGCAGAATGTAAACAAAGTAGAAACACAAGTAGAGGTAAGATGGAATGTGTTTAATACAAATTTATTTAAAAAAGAAGAATATGAATTATTAAAGAAAAAATTAAGTAATAAACTAAGTAAAGAAGGTTTTTTAATCGTCAAAAGCAACGAATATCGAAATCAATTATCAAATAAAGAAAATGCCATAAAAAAAATTGAAAAAATTATAAATGATGCTCTAAAAAAAGAAAAAATACGAAAACCGAGTAAGATACCGGTAAAGGCAAAAGAACTAAGGTTGAAAAATAAAAAAACTAAAAGTGAAATCAAAAATTTAAGAAAAAGAATTTTCTAAATACTTATATTTTAATCTTTTAATAAACTAATTTTGCACAAATTAATTTATCATGAAAAAATATCTATTTTTCTTTTTACTCACTCTTATTTATTTTCAAAGCTCTATAGCCCAAACATCAACACAAGATTTTGGTATTGCCACAGGAGTTCATTCAAGTGGCGCTAGTACCACTTTCATTCCGAATCCAGTTGGCTCCGGTACAACTTATGCAAGAATAGGTACAGGCTTTGGAACTATTAATCTTCAAGCAGCGTTAGTAGCGCCTTCTTTTGGAAATGGAATTATTATAAGAGGAGAAGCTACAACCGGAGGCTCTGTAAATAAAATTAATCCAATAGTTAATTATACAGCCTCAAATCAATTTTACACAAAATATGTAATGTTACTTGGTGATAATCTTGGCAATAATACTGTAAGTTCAGGTACTTGGTATATGTTTCAAGGAGATGGTGCAACATACTCAAATGCAAATACTTTTGCAGGTGCTCAAGTGTTTACCGGATTAAAATTTGATTTTGCTGCGGGTGGTATTATTAATACAAGTTACAGAAACAATGCGACTTGGACTCCTTTAGCTGCCGGTATTTCTCAAGGAAATAAATTTTTTATTGAAATAATCGGAAACAATAGTGGTAGTTCAATTAGTTATAATTACGGTGGTCCTCAAAGTGTTGCATCTAACTCTTTTGATTTTTGGGTAAATGGCACTTTGGTTGGTGACGATTTAGCAAAAGCTCAGCTACCTAACCTTTCTAATATTGCATCCTTAATGTTTTATGGTGAAAATAGTGTTGCTAATGCAGCTAATATATTTTTAGATAATGTAGTGGTGTATAATACTATACCGGCATCAATTTGCCCTCCAACTCCTATTACTATAAGCGTAAATGCAAGCCCTTCTTCTATATGCGAAGGTTCCTCTTCAACTTTATCCGCTACAGGGGCCGCTACTTATACTTGGGATCCGGGCGCCCTTAGTGGTGCAAGCATAAATGTAAGCCCAATATCAACAACTACCTACACAGTAACAGGAACTAGTGCAGGGGGTTGTATCGGTACTAATACAGTTGTTGTTACCGTAAATCCATTACCGACCGTAACAGCAAGTCCTGCATCACAAACAGTTTGTGAAAACGACACAGCAACCGTAGCGGGAGGTGGCGCAGTAACTTACGCATGGACAGGCGGTATTACCGATAATACACCATTTGTAGTAACGGGTAGTAATACTTATACAGTAACCGGTACAGATGCAAACGGATGTACTAATACAGCGACTGCGGTTGTAAATATGAATACAAACCCGACCGTAACAGCAAGTCCTGCATCACAAACAGTGTGTGAAAACGACACAGCAACCGTAGCGGGAGGTGGCGCAGCAACATACACTTGGACGGGAGGTATCACAGATAACACACCATTTGTAGTAACAGGAAATAATACTTATACTGTAACCGGTACAGATGCAAACGGCTGTAGCAATACAGCAACTGCGGTTGTAAATATGAATACGGCACCAACAGTAACGGCAAGTATATCTCCTGCAACAACATGTAATCAGACAAGTGCGACACCGAGTGCGAGTGCAATGGGAGGTCAGGCACCATATACTTATGCATGGACAGGTGGTTTAGCGAATGGTACACCATTCGTAGCGAATGCGAACGG
>JBDHYI010000007.1:0-90016 GCA_039811265.1 Chitinophagaceae bacterium
TTGCAAATAACTATTTGCAATATTGTTTTATCTCAATCAAAACGAGGCAAAGTATGGGTGCATGGTGGAGGCATATCCTATAAAACTATTTTTGAGCCTAATGGTATAATAAATACTTATCTTGATACCTTTTACAGTCCATACTTTACCAGTGGCAACTCAAACATCTGCGACACGAATGGGAATTTAATATTATGCAGCGATGGGTATAATGTATATGATAGCGTAGGAAATTATATAGATGGTGGAGATACTTTAGTGCCTAAAGACCATTATTTGGCAAAAAGCGGATTTAGTAACTATTCACAAAGTAGTATTTTTTTACCCATGGATAGCAATAAATATTATTTTATTACGCCTGCATTTAGTGATGCTCGCTATGCCGATTGTAATGTAAATTATCATTGCTACTTCGATTTACTTCTGTATAATGTAATAGATATGAATGCCAATGGAGGTGCAGGTAAAGTAGTTAGGCGTATGGAACCCCTAATGGAAAATGCAGAACTACGCAAAACGCAAATGATGGCATGCAGGCATAGCAATGGTAAAGATTGGTGGTTGCTAAAGCAAGCAGGCGATAGCAACCGAATACATAAATTTTTGTTTCAGCAAGATACCGTACTTGATATGGGTTTTCAGCAATTTGATGAACCGATGTGGGGGCCTTGGGATATTACAGGTATGAGCACCTTTAATGCAGATGGCAGCAAATATGCCACTACCTCGCATGGAGGCTCAACAGGTCAAATATTTTTAGCTGATTTTGATAGATGCTACGGTATATTTACAAACCCCAAAGTAATATACATGCCTTGGGGGTCGGAACACTTACCACCACCTTATGATACAAATGCCGTGGAACGTTTGGCGGTAGGACTTGCCTTTTCGCCGAATAGCGAATTATTATATGTGATAAGCAGGTGGAATATATATCAATATGATTTGCAATACGATACATTGTTTCATGTAGCAGGCTTAGATACTACACCGTATGCATTTCAAAGTTATGACGCAAGTTACATGGGGCCAGACGGTAAATTGTATATTGGTAATTTTGCTGGTTTAAGCAAGCAAATGAGCCGCATAGATAATCCCGATGTAAAAGGTGCAGGATGTAATTTTTGCCCAAGATGTTTACGAGTGGATAGCGTTTATTATTGGGGGGGGGCCGGTACCCCACCTTGTATGCCTAATTATAGCCTTGGTGCGCAAGAGTGTTGGCCTCTTAGCAATGAAGAATTAAAAATTAAAAATGAAGAATTAAAAGTATATCCAAACCCTACGAGTAGTAAATTGATAATTGAAAATGCGAAAGGGAAAGAGAAGGAATTATACAATATGCAAGGTCAGCTTATCATCAGCACTAAAGAAGATGAAATAGATGTAAGCAGGTGCAGCAAAGGGGTGTATTATATACGGTGCAACGGACAAGTGAGGAAGGTGGTGGTGGAGTGAGTTAAAAATTAAAAATTAAAAATTACGAATGAAAAATGAAGAATGAATTACTTATCTTTATAAAATAAAAAATCATGGTTGAGATGAAAAAATCTCGCAAATTGCAATTAATGATATTGCCAATGGGATATATCATTACGAAATAGAATTTGCGAGTATGAAAAAAACAATTGGGAAACTAACAATATTAAAATAAACAACTATGAAAACAAAGCTATTTTTCATTTCATTAATTGCAATAATAAGTACACAATGTTTATCACAAAGCCTTAGGAATAAACATTGGGTAATAGGTAGTGCAAGAGGGGTGCTAACTACATTTAATGATACTGCCAGACCTAATAATAAGATAATTTATGATTTTCCCCCTCCCTATTACTACGCCGATGGTGCTAGTAATATATGTGATAGTGCTACTGGTGAATTATTATTTTCTACTACGGGCATGCTCATACATGATACTACGGGTGCGATAATGGAAAATGGAGATAGTTTGGTTGATCCTAAAATTTACAATCACAACTTTTATCCTGCTTCATTTAATACTCAAGCATCTCTTATACTACCAAAAGGGAATAATGGTCAGTATTATGTATTTATATGCACTATTAGCGATAGTGCTTATACGTATTATTATAATATTCCAAACTCATCAATATTTGCTTATGATAGATTAGAGTATAGTATAGTAGATATTAGTGCAAATAATGGTTTGGGCAAGGTAATAGCAAAACGTAAGAAACTTCTACAGGGTGTAGCCATACATAAGGTGATGATGCAGGCGTGCCGGCATAGCAATGGAGTGGATTGGTGGTTGCTGAAACAAGGGGAGTATGATACTAACCGTATTTACCGTTTTTTGGTAAAAGCAGATACCATAGAGGGTCCTTGGGTACAAAACTTTGCAGCGCCAAAATATCCGGCAGCAGATCTTTATGGTCAATATGCGTTTAGCAAAGATGGAACTAAATTTGCATCTGTACAGGGTTGGAGAGTAAATAAATTGTTTTTGGCAGATTTTGACCGATGCACCGGCGAATTAAACAATCCTAAAATTATTAATATACCCTTAGATAGTATTACTACTGCTCAACCTCCATTTAACAACGTAGGTCAGTTAGACAGTTTAAATGCAGGTGTTTGTTTTTCGCCCAATGGGCAGTTTGTATATATATCTAAAGAATGGAATATTTACCAATATAAGCTCAATGAACCCGATAGTAGTTTGGCATGGTATAGGGTGAAACACGGTCCTGATACAAGCTATGCTTTTCAAGGTTATAGTCAATTACTTTTGGGTATGGATGGCAGAATTTATATTGGGAATCAAGGTGGGCAGTTGAGACAAATGAGTGTAATAGATAAGCCGGATATTAAGGGTATTGGCTGTCAATTTTGTCGTAAATGTTTTCGCTTAGATACTAATAATATTAGTGTTGCAATAACATGTCCACCCAACATGCCTGATTATAATCTCGGTGCAAGCGGGCAGCCTTGTTGGCCGGTGGCTAATAATGATATATCAATGAAAAATGAAGAATTGGAGGTATATCCTAATCCTACGAGTAGTAAATTGATAATTGAAAATGCGAAAGGGAAAGAGAAGGAATTGTATAATATGCAAGGTCAGCTTATCATCAGCACTAAAGAAAACGAAATAGATGTGAGCAGGTGCAGCAAAGGGGTGTATTATATACGGTGCAACGGACAAGTGAGGAAGGTGGTGGTGGATTGAGTTATGAATGATGAATGATGAATGGTGAATGGTGAATTGTGAATGGTGTTGATATTTCTAAAATCAATTTAAATTAGTATTTTTTTAGTAAAAAATTGGACACCTTCTATTGCCCGGAAGCATCCAATCCGTTTTCAGATAGGCAGAGATAAAATGAAAATTTTTAGTGTCTATTTTATATAGAAATGCTTTACATATTCAAAGTGAAAATTGAAGTATTTTTGCACACTATAATGAGTAAAAAGGGTAAAATATTAGTTGCAATGAGTGGTGGAATTGATAGTACTGTTGCAGCATTGATGTTGCATGATGAAGGATATGAGGTTATAGGTATAACAATGAAAACATGGGATTATGCTGATGCGGGGGTGGTTAATTCTAAAAAAGAAACAGGCTGTTGCAACTTAGACAGTTTTAATGATGCTCGCACGGCTGCCGTAGAGCATGGTTTTCCACATTATGTTTTAGATTTAAGGGAAGAATTCGGTACAGCAGTTATTGATAATTTTGTAGATGAGTACATGGCAGGCAGAACGCCAAATCCTTGTATCATGTGTAATACACATATTAAATGGAATGCCTTGTTGAAGCGAGCAGATGTGTTGGATTGCGAGTTTATTGCAACCGGGCATTATGTGAATGTGAGAAAAGAGAATGAAAGATTTGTTTTGTCGAAAGGAAAAGATGATACCAAAGATCAGAGTTATGTCTTATGGGGACTTAGTCAAGAATGTTTGCAAAGGAGTATATATCCTTTAGGAAACTATCTTAAAACAGAAATACGACAATTAGCCAAAGATTACGGCTATCCGGAATTAGCAAAGAAAAGCGAGAGTTATGAAATTTGTTTTGTGCCGGATAATAATTATAGAAATTTTTTGAAAAGAAGAAATAAAGAACTTGAATCGCAAGTTGATGGTGGAAATTTTGTTCTAACTGATGGAACCATTGTAGGTAAACATAAAGGGTACCCATTCTATACCATAGGTCAAAGGAAAGGTCTTGAAATTGCTTTAGGAAGGCCTATGTATGTAGTGGCAATTCATCCGGATACCAATACAGTCGTAATAGGAGATGAAACAGAGCTTGAAAGAAAAGAAATGCACGTGTCAAAAATAAATTTCATCAAATATGATTCTATCAATGATGGGCAAAAATTACAAACAAAAATTCGATATAAATCGCAAGCCGTAGCTTCGACATTAAACAATGTAGCAGGTGGTATTAAAGTGGATTTTGACAATATGGTCAAAGGGATAGCACCCGGTCAATCAGCTGTTTTTTATGAAGGAGATGATGTTGTAGCAGGTGGAATTATAATGTATTAAGTTAAATTAATTTTGTCAACAATTTCTTTTTTTCTACCTTTAAAAAATAAATATCAAATTGGAATTCTTATTTTTTTAATATGAATATAAAAATAGCCACCATTTTTATAATAATAAGTGCGATATTGCTCTTTTCTTGTAGTAAACAAACTATTCCTGATAGTGATGTAGATTTGGGAAAAGAGTATTTCCCGTTAAAAGTAGGGCATTTTGTAGAGTATGCGGTTGACTCGATTAAATATAATGATTTTACAAAAAAAATCGATACTTTCAGCTATGAATTAAGGGATGAAATTACATCAGAATTTAACGATGATGAAGGAAGAGTATCGTATTGGGTAAGTCAATACAAAAGAAAAAATCAAAACGAAGAGTGGCAAAATAATATGACCTACTATATAACACCGACACCGTTTAATTTAGAAATTGTAGAAAACAATATTCGTTTTGTTAAATTGGTTTTTCCGGTTAAAACAAATACAAAATGGAATGGGAATGTTTATGTAGCAACTCAAACTCTCGAACTGTCTTGGTATTACAATTGGGAGTATTCTTATTCAAATATTAATGAGCCATATAGCACAGGATATGTAGATTTCCCTTACACCGTAACCGTAAATGAAGCGAATGATTATGCAGGAGACTCAACTAATAATTTATATAGTACTCGGACATTTTCAAGAGAACGCTATGCAAAAAATGTAGGGATGATTTCAAGAGAAATTGTCAATTGGGTATACCAAGAAAATATTAAATTCAGAAAAGGTTTTATATTAGTTTATAGGGCTAAAAATTATAATTAAATTTTAATTTATGAATAGAATCATTATTCTTATAATATGCTTATTGACTACAAATTGGGTTCAAGCACAACAAAAAGTTTATGCATACAGAGTATCTTTTAAAGATAAAAACGGGACCTTGACTTTTGCCGATTCGTTACAATTTTTATCACAAACGGCATTAGATAGAAGAAGTAAGCAAGGCATTTCTTTAGATAGCACAGATTTACCTATTGTTCAACAATACATTGATACTACAGTTGTTGTTTCAGATGCTATTGCAGTTCATAACAAATCAAAGTGGTTTAACCAAATCGTGATTTTAACTTATGACTCATCAAAAATTGCTAATATTTTAAGTTTACCTATCGTACAGGATGTTAAATTAGTTGCAGTGTCCACACTAGGCAATTTTAAAATGAAATCTAATGATGAAAAAAAGATTGATAAATTTCCAATTGTAGAAACTATTGAATATAAGAAGACAAGAGGCAATCCATTATTTTATGGTACGGCGTATCAACAAATAGATATGATAAATGGAGATTGTTTGCACGATATGGGATATAAAGGAGAAGGTATGAAAATTGCAGTGCTTGATGTGAATTTTAGAAGAGTTGATTCGTGTAATGCATATAGTACACTAAGACAACAAGCAAGAATAAAAGATAGTTATGATTTTGCAAGAGATACTCCATTTGTCTATTCAATGGGGGTGCCAAGTGATCATGGAATGAATGTGTTAGGTTGTATGGCTGCTTATGAACCGGGAACTTATGTAGGAACAGCTCCTAATGCAGAATTTTATTTATATATAACAGAAGCATCAGCTTATGAATTTCCAATAGAAGAGGACAACTGGCTGAGTGCAGCTGAACGTGCAGACAGTATAGGAGTAGATATGATAAACTCATCTTTAGGATATAATAAATTCGATGCTCCTTTAGATGGAAGTTCTTATACTTATGCAGATATGACCGGTAATAAAACACTCATAGCGAAAGCAGCAAATATGGCCGTTGCAAAAGGTATTTTTGTTGCCAATGCACAAGGCAATGAAGGAGCAGGAGCGTGGCATTATTTATTAACTCCGGCAGATGGAGATAGTGTATTTAGTGTAGGTTCGGTTGATGGTTCCGGAATGTGGGCAAATAGTGGTTATGGACCAAATGCTTCCGGGCAAACTAAGCCGGATGCCGTAGCTTTAGGAAAAGCAGCTATGTTGATAGGAGGTGACTGTGCGCCGGGTGCATCGAGCGGTTCATCATTTGCAACTCCTATTTTGTGTGGAGGCATTGCATGTCTTTGGCAAGCACTCCCAAATTTTACAACATGGCAACTAAGACAAATCGTAAGAATGTCCGGTAGTAAATATGCTGCTTTGGCTAACGGAACAGATTCATCAACCGTAAATACTTTAGGGTATGGAATCCCTAATCTTTGCAAGGCTTTTCAAATAGCTACTAATACTTCGGACATCCAAAATATAGATTTTACATTCGCTTTATATCCCAATCCAACGGAAGGAGTCTTTACAATAAAATCTTTTAATGTTCAACAAAATTTCTTCTCATATACAATTATGGATATGCAAGGAAAGATAATCAAACAAAGTGATAAAATTTATCAAAATGAATTTACTTCAGATGCACTTTGCAATCAGCCTAATGGAATTTACGTTTTATTGTTATCAACTCCTGATAAAATTTACTCAACTAAAATAGTCAAACAATAAATATAATTTCTTTATAATTAGTATTTGCGATCAATAGTATAATTTACGAGTTCTTTTAGATATAGAAGAGCCTCAGATTCTTCAATTGTACTAATTTTTTCAAAAGCCTCTTGAATATAGGTTCTCATTTTTTGTTCCGCATATTCAATACCACCATGTTTTTTTACTGTATCTAAAATAAAATTAATTTCCTTGCTATTTTTATTAGGATATTTGAAAATTCGAATAATTTTATTTTTGGTAGTTTTATCGCAATGATTTAAAGTATAAATCAAAGGAAGAGTCATCTTTTTTTCTTTAATATCATTTCCTGTAGGCTTTCCTACATCTGCTTTCCCATAGTCAAACAAATCGTCTTTTATCTGAAAAGCTATACCCACTTTTTCTCCAAAACTTGACATTAAATTGGCTTTTTCTAAATCTTTTGTGACAGAGTATGTGCCGGCACTACACGCAGATGCTATTAGAGACGCAGTTTTACAACGAATAATTTCAAAATAAACTTCTTCTGAAATATCAAGTTTCCTGGCTTTTTCAGCTTGTAATAATTCGCCTTCACTCATCTCTTTTACAGCTGTTGAAAGGATTTCTAAAATTTTAAAATCTCCATTTGAAAGAGAAAGTAAAAGCCCTTTTGATAGTAAATAATCACCAACTAAAACTGCAATTTTATTTTTCCATAATGCATTAATTGAAAAAAGCCCCCTTCTTGTATCGGCATTATCTACTACATCATCATGAACTAATGTGGCAGTATGAAGTAATTCTATTAAAGAGGCGGCTCTATAAGTTGTTTCATTTACATTATTAAAAATTTTTGCTGAAAGAATAACAAACATAGGTCTTAGTTGTTTTCCCTTCCGTTTTACAATATATTTCATTATTTTATCCAATAAAGAAACATGGCTTTCAACAGCCTTATTAAACGTTTTCTCAAAAAGAGATAAATCTTCCTTGAGATATTTTTTGATATTGTCCATTTATATTAATACAATGATAATAACAATTAAATAATACTTTGAATTTTTATTTTATTTTTTTTTTTATAAAATATTTATACATTTGCAGACTGAAACCTAAGTTATTTAAAAATTAAATTTACAATATGTTAAACAAAAAGTACTACTTATTAGCCCTACTCGGTACAGTTTTTACGCTTAATTTTAATCCTGCCTCTGCACAAACAGAAGGAGAAGAAAGCAGTTCTTCTTTATCTGTTTATAGAGGTGCAGGTTATGACGTGTTAGATACTGCATTAATTCCAAGTAGAAGAATGGATCAACAAAGAGATTTTTTATCTAACCAATACGACTTTCCGGCTAAACCGAGAAATCAGTGGGAAATTGGAATTAGTTTTGGTTCATTTAATGTTTCCGGCGACGTGCGTTCTAAAAATTTATTCACAGCGAAAAACCCTGGACAAACTTTAGGATTTGGCGTTCACTTACGTAAAGCATGGGGATATATTATCTCTACAAGATTACAGTATTTACATGGAACGGCATCAGGATTTAACTGGCAACCTTCAACAGGTTATTGGAACCATAATGATGGCAACCCTTGGGTATTAAATTACCCTGGTGGTCCAAATGGAACTAATACAATTCCTGTATTCTATAACTATAAAACGAATATAGATGAATTGTCTTTCCAATTATTAGCATCTCTAAATAACATCAAATTCCACAAAGCCAGAAACAAAGCTAGTATCTATGCGATAGCCGGTCTTGGAGGTATGCTTTATGATACTTGGGTTGATGCCTTAAAAGGTAAAAAACCATATACAGATGGATTTGTTGAAATCTTAAATAAAGATTATAAATTTGATACTCCATCATGGAATAATGATTATCGTTCAAGAAAAGCTAAAAATAAAGATTTAAAAGCTTTATTTGATGGAACTTATGAATCTCCGGCTGAAAGACACGATAATAGACCTTGGTTCGGTAAAGATAGAACGTATAGAACTGTTTTAACAGCAGGATTAGGTATCCAATTTAAATTAGGTAGAAGAGTATCATTATCAATTGAAGATAAATGGACTTATACTAATGATGACTTGATTGACGGTCAACGTTGGCAAGAATATCCACAACCAGGTCATGGTGGCTCTGCTATGACTCGTGATTTTGATACTTACAATTATTTATCATTAGGTCTTAATTTACACTTAGGTGGAAAATCTGTAGAACCATTATGGTGGATGAATCCGTTAGATTATGGATATACAGAAATGAAACGTCCAAGAGGTGGTAATGATTGTGATGTCGATTCCGATGGTGATGGTGTATCTGATTGTTTCGATCGTTGCCCTGACACTCCTGCCGGTGTAGCAGTAGATACTCACGGATGTCCATTAGATACTGATGGTGACGGTGTACCTGATTATAAAGATAAACAATTAATTACTCCAACTGAATGTCAACCTTCAGACGCAGATGGTATCGGTACTTGTCCTGAACCTGAATGTTGCAAAAATGGCGTTAGAGCTACAGGAGGATGTGGCAATATAGCAGGTGGTACAATTGGTTTCCAAAGCGGTTCTAGCAACTTAGGTGCAGGAGCTATGGCTGAACTTTCAAGACTTGCAAGTGCAATGAGAAGTAATCCAACTTGTAAAGTAGTAATAAATGGTAATGGTAACGCTAGCAAATTTGAACAACAACGTTCATGGGATAGAGTGAATGCAGTAATTAATTATATGGTTACTAAACAAGGTATTGATAGAGATAGATTTATCTTCCAATATGGTAAAGGAGGAAATCCAAACTCTGTTGATTACCGCTCTGCTGGCGAAGGAGAAGAAGGACCATCAAATGTACCTCCTCCATTCCCTAACTTGAGAAGAAATTAATATTGTATTTAATATAATATAAAGGAGGCTATATAACTTAGCCTCCTTTTTTAATTTAAAAATAAAAATGGAAAGAAAAATTCATAAAACTAAAATAATTGCAACCGTAGGTCCTTCATGTAATTCTTATCAAGGATTGTTTGATTTAGTAAACGCAGGAGTAAATGTTTTCCGCTTAAATTTTTCACACGGTACACATGAACAACATGCTGATGTTATTCAAAAAATTCATAAAATTAATGAACAACTACCCTTTAATATTGCTATAATTGCAGATTTACAAGGACCAAAACTTAGAATAGGGGAAATTGAAAATAATGCTCTTGAGCTTTCAGAAAATGATACAATCACTTTTACTTCTGAAATATGTATTGGTAACAAAAACAAAATATATTTATCATACCCTGATTTTTATAAAGATGTAAAAATCGGAGAAAAAATTTTGATAGATGATGGTAAAATTGAGGTGAAAATTTCTGAAATACACCCTAACAATGACGTATCTGCAATAGTTACAACCGGTGGTATTTTATCCTCAAAGAAAGGAATTAATTTGCCACAAACTAAAATTTCGCTACCTGCCTTAACAGACAAAGATTTAGATGACTTGGATTTTATTTTAGAACAAAATATCGATTGGATAGCTTTAAGTTTTGTGAGAAAGCCGGAAGATATTTTACAATTAAAATCTATTATAAAAAGTAAAGGAAGTAAAGCAAAGATTATTGCAAAAATAGAAAAACCTGAGGCTTTAGTTTCTTTACGAGAAATTATTTTAGCAAGCGATGCAATCATGGTAGCCAGAGGTGATTTGGGGGTTGAATTACCCGTTGAACAAATACCCATGATTCAAAAAAATATTATTAGAAAATGTATTCACAGAGCTAAACCCGTAATTATTGCCACTCAAATGATGGAAAGCATGATAGAACGGGTAAAACCGAATAGGAGTGAGATTACAGATGTAGCCAATGCCGTATTGGAAGGAGCAGATGCAGTAATGTTAAGTGGTGAAACGGCAGTAGGTGAACATCCGTCATTAGTGGTTGAGACGATGGTTAATATTATTAGAGAGGTAGAAAAAGAAGAAATTATTTATAATAAAAACTTAATTCCACAAGTGCATTCACCATCTTTTCTATCAGACGCATTATGCTATAACGCTTGTAAAATAGCAGATGATGTTCACGCTAATGCCATTATTGGAATGACACAGAGTGGATATACCGGTTTTATGTTGTCAAGTTTTAGACCCAAATCCCCCTTGTATATTTTTACCAAAAACCCTTCTTTGGTGAATCAATTGAGTTTAAGTTGGGGAGTGCATGCCTTTTTTTATGATAAAGAAAATAGCTTTGATGAAATTATTTTTGAACAAATAGGCATTATTAAAGAAAAAGGTTTAATCAAAGAAGGCGATGTCGTGATAAATACGGGCAGTACACCTATACAAGAACATTTACCGACAAATACCATTAAGATTTCAAAAGTTCCTTAAAATTTTTTATAACCTTTTTTATTTTAATTACTTCCCAAAACATATTCCAACTATCTCTTAAAACATTGATTTTACTACCTTCTACGGCATTCCATGCTATGGGCATTTCTATAATTTTATAATTTAAAAGTTGAGCTTTTTTTAATAATTCTACATCATGAGCCCAGCCCTTAATTTGTAATCCTGAAAATAATTTTTTGCCCATCTGCTGTGGATATAACTTAAAACCACATTGGGTATCTTTTAGATTAAGTTTTATAAAGTGTCTGACAAAAAAATTAAAAACATTTCCAATAAATTTTCTTTTAATTGAGTCATTAACTTGAGAGGTAACCAATTCTCTTGAGCCGATTAGTAATTCATTATTTTTAAACCCTTTATTAATTTCATACCATTGAAGTAATTCATTTGGATGGGTGGCCATATCAGCATCTAAAGTTAAAATAAAATCCATTTCAGCAGTGAGAACTCCATTTCTTAAAGCAGCTCCCTTTCCGTAGTTTTCTTGTTTTAAAATTTTAAAATGCCCATCAGTTATAAGTTTTTTAAAAAATAAATTATCTAAAATAGCTTGATAAGTATAATCCTTACTGCCATCATCTACGATAATGACTTCATAGACACCGTGCCAGGATTCAATGAAATCCTTGATACCCTGCTCCATTTTGGATATACGGTCAATTTCATTATAACAAGGAATTACTAAGCTAATGGGCGGATGTAGCATGAGTTTGCTAAAGTAGTAAATATTTATTTTTTTTTAATAAATAAAATATTACTATTTATTCTTCAACCTCTAATCCTTTACTGTATGTAGAATCACTACCCATAACTAAGTTGTATATTTGTAGTGGCTGACGATATATGGCTTTATTAAATTTATTACCTAATACAATAATTGTAAAATTATCATCAATAAAACGATAGAAACAAGTATTATTTCCATGCCACCAACCATTGTGATAAACAATTTTTGAACCATCATCATAATTTAACATCCTCCAACCCAAGCCATAATTTTTCACACCGGGCGTTTCAAAGCTATATGGTTTAAAAGCCTCTTGTAAAGTAGATTGTTTAATAAATTTACCACTATATAGTGCCTGATCCCATTTGTATAAATCTTCAACTGTACTATAAATTCCTTTATCACCGGCTACACCATCCAGATGCATTTCGGGGTCTAATTGCCAATTGGCTTTATAACAGAAAGAAGCAGTACAAACTCTTTCCTTATTGGGATCTATTACAAAAGTATTCTTCATACCTAAGGGTGTAAAAACAAAACGTTTCATAAAATATTCAAACTTCATACCACTAACGCTTTCAACAACGGAAGCTAATAAAGCAAAATTTGAATTACTATAATTAAATTTTGTATTCGGAGTAAATTTTAAAGCCGGTTTCTTGGTGGAAAATAAATTTACAATATCATCATTATCTAAGAATAGCTTGCCAACGGGTTTAGGAGCAAAATGAATATAATCAGGAATCCCGCTACGATGATTTAATAACATTCTTATAGTGATGCTTGGATATGGAAAACTTGGTATATATTTCGTAACATAATCATCTAAATTAAGTAATCCTTTATCTTTAAGCAATAAAATTGCACCACTTGTTAATGTTTTAGAAGTAGATGCTAACTGACTTTGTGTTTGAGGGGTCCACATAGCACCACTTTCTTTTTGGCTGATTCCAAAATAATTTTCATATAGAATATGACCTTTATAACCAACCAACACACTGCCGTTAAACCCTGCTTTGGCTTGTCTTTGATAAAAAGTGTCTAACTTATAAGAAATCAATTTATACTCCGGAGAGGAGGTGTCTAAACTACTTATTGCAACTTTCCCAAATCGAGGGGCACTATCGGGTTTGGGAGGGGTACCATTACTACTACACGATACAAGAAGTATCATGCAGGTGAAAAATACTTTTATTATTCTCATTTTTGTAGCCATAGTTCCAAAGTTAATAAATTCGGGTACTTAAAATGTGTGAAAAATGTTAAGATATATGTGTATAAGTATTTTAGAGGTTATTTTTTATACTTTTTGAGTTTTAGTCCAAAAAAGACAATTAAAAATTAAATATCAATAAAACCAAATTATACAACTGAAATAAATTTGAAGTAGTATTTCCTTATAACAAAAAATATAATGTCTTATCAGACCGAAAATGAAGTTCAATTTATTTAAAAAATATAACCTTATTATTTTATTACAAAGCTACTTTTAATTAATTTTGTGATTTCTATTTTTAAAACAAGATAATATGGATTTTCAACTAAACGAAGAGCAATTAATGATACAACAAGCTGCAAGAGATTTTGCTCAAAATGAATTACTTCCCGGTGTGATTGAACGTGATGAACATCAAAAATTTCCCGCTGAACAAATTAAAAAAATGGGAGAGCTGGGATTTTTGGGATTGATGGTTGACCCAAAATATGGAGGTGCCGGAATGGATACCATTTCTTATGTACTTGCAATGGAAGAAATCTCTAAAATTGACGCTTCTGCATCGGTTTGTATGAGCGTCAATAATTCATTGGTATGCTGGGGACTTGAAACCTACGGCACAGAAGAACAAAAACAAAAATATTTAGTGCCACTTGCAAAAGGAGAAGTGATAGGCGCATTTTTATTAAGTGAACCCGAAGCAGGTAGCGATGCTACTTCGCAGAGAACAACAGCAGAGGACAAAGGTGATTATTACCTCTTGAATGGTACCAAAAATTGGATTACCAATGGAAACTCAGCAACTCATTATTTAGTAATTGCTCAAACCGATGTTGAAAAAAAACATAAAGGAATTAATGCATTTATAGTTGAAAAAGCTTGGGATGGTGTGACAGTTGGAGCTAAAGAAAATAAAATGGGCATCAGAGGAAGTGACACTCATTCTATCATGTTTCAAGATGTAAAAGTGCCAAAAGAAAATAGAATTGGAGAAGATGGATTTGGTTTCACATTTGCAATGAAAGTATTGAGTGGTGGCCGCATAGGTATAGCAGCTCAAGCATTGGGTATTGCTGCAGGAGCCTATGAACTTGCTTTGAAATATTCTAAAGAAAGAAAAGCTTTTGGAAAAGAAATTTCTAATTTTCAAGCTATCCAATTTAAACTGGCTGATATGGCAACAGAAATTGAGGCAGCTCGTCTTTTATGCTTTAAAGCAGCATGGCTCAAAGATCAACATCTTAATTATGACGCAGCATCAGCTATGGCTAAGTTATATGCATCTGAAATTGCTCAAAGAGTAACATCAGAAGCAGTACAAATACACGGTGGGTACGGTTATGTAAAAGAATTTCATGTGGAAAGATTGATGAGAGATGCTAAAATTACTCAGATTTATGAAGGGACAAGTGAAGTGCAACGTATTGTGATTAGTCGAAATGTATTGAAAGATTAAAGTTGTTCATTCTTTTCTTTTAGAAAAAGGACATAACTATTTTGTAAGGTAGAAATGAAATTTAAAATTTCGTTTCTACCTTGTCTTTTTACAGAAGAACTTACAAAGTAATTAGGCATTTCTTCCCAAGTTTCAGAAAGCTTTTTCTTGAAGAGTTTTATATTTTCAGAAACCACTTTTTGATTTTCTTTATCTGCTTTGGTAAACAGTATCGAAAATGCGATTCCTTTTTCACCTAATTTATTAATAAATTCAATATCGTTGTTTTGGGGAGAATGACGAGAATCAATCAATACGAATAAATTACAGAGATTTTTTCTTTTTTCGATATAATTCCAAATCATTTTTGTCCATTCATTTCTTTTGTTTTGAGAAACCTTTGCAAATCCATATCCCGGCAAGTCAACCCAATACATATTTTTATTAATTAAAAAATGATTTATCAATTGTGTTTTTCCGGGGGTGGCAGAAGTCTTTGCAAGGTTTTGCTTGTTTGCCAGCATATTGATTAATGAAGACTTACCTACATTACTTCTACCAATAAAAGCAAATTCAGGAAGATTGGATTGAGGGCATTTTGAGACATCAGTATTGCTAATGACAAACTCGGTATTTTTTATTTCCATGATTGAAAATATCAAAGGTTAACTTTTTTCTTCCCAAACTTGAATCAATTGAATCAAGGTATCCACACCTTTTTGCATGTCTTGCACGCTTACATATTCTTGACGGGAATGGATAGCCATTTCGCCTGTAAAGATATTGGGGCAAGGCATTCCCATAAATGATAACCTTGAGCCATCTGTGCCGCCTCGAATCAGAAAACGTTCTGCTTTTACTCCTGCTCTTGACATGGCTTCTTCAGCATAGTCCATTACAAACGGACAATCTTTTATAATATCCATCATGTTTCGATATTGTTCGTGTGTCGTAAATTCATATTGAGCACCGGGGAACTTTGCTATTGTATTTTTCAAAATGGATTCTAAACGGTTTTCATATTCTTTTAATTTTGGTGTTTCAAAATCTCTTATGATAAATTTAATAACCGTTTTTTCGAGACCGCCTTCAATACTCACAGGGTGTATATATCCTTCTCTGTTTTCAGTTGTTTCAGGACTCCAGCTATCTTTTGGAAGTGAATCTAAAAAGGCAGCAGCTACTTTTGTAGAGTTTACCATTTTGCCTTTAGCATAACCCGGATGAGCACTGATACCATAGATGGTTGCAATAGCACCATCTGCACTAAAAGACTCAGCTTCTAATGCCCCACGTTCACCACCGTCTAAAGTATAACCATATTGAGCTCCTAATTTTTTCATATCAATTTTTTCTACACCTCGACCAACTTCTTCATCCGGTGTAAATAAAATTCTTATTTTACCATGTTTGATTTCAGGGTGCGTTACAATGTATTGAACAAAATCCATGATAATAGCAACGCCCGCTTTGTCGTCAGCACCAAGAAGAGTAGTGCCGGATGCAGTAATCAAATCATCACCGATTCGTTTTAATAAATAAGGATGTTTTGTGGTGGAAATGACTTGTGTGCTATCATCCGGAAGTACAATATCTTGCCCTTGATAATTTTTATGTAAAATAGGTTTTACATTTGTTCCACTTGCATCAGGAGCAGTGTCCATGTGTGCACAAAAACATAATGCTGGCACTTGTTTTTCGGTATTGCTTTCAATAGTTGCATATACGTATCCATGTTCGTCCAACTCTACATCTTTTAATCCAATACTCACTAATTCATTTTTTAAAATAAGAGCAAGATTTTTTTGTTTTTCAGTCGAAGGAAATGAAGTCGAATTAGGATCACTTTGTGTGTCAATTTGAACATATTTCATAAAGCGTTCGGCAACACTGTAATGGTATTCCATAAAAAATTATTAATAGTTTGTTGTTTAAGAAAATGTAAATATACATACTGATATGATTAAACTACTTTTGCGGCATGTTTGATTTAGGAATAAATAATATTTCATCTAAAGAAATTTTATCTGCAACATTTGCATTGTTTGCAGTTATTGATATTTTAGGTTCAATTCCCGTATTGATTTCATTGCGAAATAAAATGGGACATATTAGTGCATGGAGTGCAACTATTGTGTCGTTTATACTCATGATGGGATTCTTATTTATTGGACAATATTTTTTAGAATTTTTAGGTTTAGATATTAAATCATTTGCAATAGCCGGTTCAATTGTTTTATTTATATTAGGCCTTGAAATGGTTTTGGGTTGGGAATTTTTTAAAGGAGAAAATAATCATAAAGTAGGTTCGGTTGTGCCTATTGCATTTCCTATCATTGCCGGCTCCGGTACATTGACAACCATCATGTCTATCAAATCTATTTTTCATGAGTACAATATTATGATTGCTATTATTATCAATTCAATTATTATATTTTTTGCATTGACAAGTTTAAAATGGATTGAAAAAATGTTAGGACAATCAGCTTTGTTAGTAATCAGAAAATTTTTCGGATTAATATTAATTGCAATAGCAGTAAAAATGTTTCGAAGTAATATTTCAATTTAAAAACACTTTGTTGTTTTCAACAATTAGTGAATAACTTTTGTGTAAAAATATTTTGCATAAAAAAATTATGAAGTATTATTGTACTGATTTAATCGCTTACTAACCCATAAGTTCAAAAAAAATCGAATGAAATAGTTCATTCGATTTTTTTTTATTCTTCTGAAACTATTTATTATTAAGGCTTGTGGCGTATTCTTATTTCAGCATTAGATAATAAAATTTATTTTTTATTGATTTAAAAAAACACTCAATCTGATTTTTATTTTTATAAAATAAACTTCTCACTATTTTTGATTTGTCTAACTTTACAAAAAAAAATAAATTATGATTCATTCAATGACAGGTTTTGGAAGAGAAGAATTTCAGTTGGCAGAATTTCAATGTGTGATTGAAATGCGTTCACTAAATGGAAAACAATTTGAATATAATTCTAAAATATCATCTCTCTTAAAACCTTATGAAATTGAAATCAGAAATATTATTCAAAAAAAATTACAAAGAGGAAGTATCGAACTGAATATATTTTTAAAACAAAATGGTTCATCAAAGCCAATGATGATAAATACGGACTTGGCTGTAAATTATTATCATACAATTGTGCAAATAGCTGAGGAACTTAATTTGGAGAAAAAAGATATACTGTCATCTTTATTGCGAATGCCTGAAATTGTAACAGCTGTCAGCGATCCGATAGACGAAAAACATTGGGATGAAATAAAATTAAAAATCGAAAATGTTTGTGATAATTTAATTCAACATAGAGAAAGAGAAGGAATGATGCTTGAAAAAACGATTATTCAAAATATTGAAAAAATAAAAGAATTATGTGAAAGTGTAAATCCTTATGAAAAAAACAGAATAGAAAAAATAAGAGAAAAATTTGCGAATGCTTTAATCGAATTGGAACAAAATGGTAAGGTGGACAAAAACCGATTAGAACAAGAATTAATTTTTTATATAGAAAAATTGGATATTAATGAGGAAAAAAATAGACTTTTGCACCATTGCGATTATTTTATGGAAACGCTTGGTGAGAATACTTTACAAAAAGGGAAAAGATTGGGTTTTATTGTACAAGAAATAGGAAGAGAAATTAACACGATGGGATCAAAAGCAAATGATATTAATATCCAAAAAACGGTTGTCAATATGAAAGATGAATTAGAACAAGCAAAAGAACAGTTATTAAATGTTTTATAAATATTTTACGAAAACTATGCCGTCGCTTTTTAAATACTTATTGATTTTATTAATTTTTTTTACATCATGTATTCGCTCTAATGTATTCGAAAAAAATGTTGCAATCTCACAATTTAAGTGGGATGAAAAAAAAGAAATACCTTTTACATTTCATATAACAGATACATCGGCTATATACAGCATGTATTTCATGATGCGGCATACAGATGCTTACCCATTTTCAAATATTTGGTTGAATATAAAAACTATTTTTCCAATTAAAGATTCATCTTCTACTTCAAAAGTAGAAATACCATTGGCAGATGTAGAAGGCAAATGGTTGAGTAGAGGTAGCAAAGGTATGAATGAAATTTGGGAGCATAAAATGCTTATAGCCTCTCCCTTGAAGTTTTCAAAAAGTGGTGATTATACAATTGTGTTATCTCATATCATGCGAGTAAATCCTTTACCGGAAATAATGAGTGTTGGTATTCGCTTAGAAAAAAATTAAAATTTGGATTAAATTTTACATCTTTTAAAATGTCAAATAATATTTTTACAAAGTGACTTCACAAATAAGAACTACAGAGTTAGTAAAAAAATATCAAAACCGTACGGTTGTCAATCATGTTTCAGTAGGAGTGCAACAAGGTGAAATAGTAGGCCTTTTAGGTCCTAATGGAGCCGGAAAAACAACAAGCTTTTACATGGTAGTAGGCTTGGTAAAACCCGATGAAGGAAAAGTATTTTTGGATGAGCATGATATTACGAAGTTGCCTATGTATGAACGTGCAAAATTGGGTATTGGATATTTACCTCAAGAGCCTTCTATCTTTCGTAAAATGACTGTAGAAGATAATATTGCTGCCGTTTTAGAAATGACGAAACTATCTAAAGAAGAACAAAAAAATAAATTGGAATCATTATTGGAAGAATTTAGATTAACACATGTAAGAAAAAACATGGGTGATGTATTGAGTGGAGGAGAACGCAGAAGAACAGAAATAGCACGAGCATTAGCTGTTAATCCTAAATTTATTTTATTAGACGAACCCTTTGCCGGCATTGATCCAATAGCAGTAGAAGATATTCAAATTATTGTTGAGCAATTAAAGTATAAAAATATCGGCATCCTTATCACAGATCACAATGTGCAAGAAACATTATCCATTACAGATAGAGCGTATTTATTATATGATGGAAAAATTTTAAAATCAGGTACTGCTGAAGAATTAGCATCAGATGAACAAGTGAAAAAATTATACCTCGGACAAAATTTTGAGTTAAGAAAAAAAGTACCTGTTGGATTTTCTAAATAGAATTTATAATAACTTACTATTCTTAAATCAATCGAAGAGTGCAACTAAATTTAATGGACATAATTTTTTCTTTTTTATAATTGAATTTATCATAAAATATTTTATATCTTTAATGACTAAAAAACATAATTATGTTTGAAATCACTAAAGAAAGTAAAATTTTTAATGAAAGCACTAAAAACAAAGTTGCTTATATTGATAATAAGCCCTATTCTTTTATACCGGGTGAGAGTATCTTAAATTTTATAAGGAGAAATCTTGGTGCAGAGCTTGTACCAACATTATGCGATGCACCAAATTTAGACCCATTTGGTAGCTGTAGAATTTGTAGTGTAGATGTGGCACTGACAGAAAATGGTAGTACAAAAGCATTAGCCTCTTGCCATACACCTGTAAACGAAAATACATACATATACCCATCCAGTGATCGAATACAAAAGCTAAGAAAAAATATTGTAGAATTGGTTTTAACCGATCATCCGTTAGAGTGTGCTACCTGTGAATCAAACCAAAACTGTGAATTACAAACAGTAGCTGCACAAGTCGGTATTACAGAGGTTCGCTATCCTGAAGGAGCAAATCATTTACATTATGAAAAAGATTTAAGCCATCCTTACATGATTTCAGACATGAGTAAATGTATTAATTGTTTTAGGTGTATTCGTGCTTGTGATGAAGTGCAAGGACAATTAGTTTTAAGCATGGCCGGAAGAGCTTTTAATGCAAAAGTAATCAAAGGAATGGACCAGTCTTTTTTTGATAGCGATTGTGTAAGTTGTGGAGCCTGTGCGCAAGCATGTCCTACAGGTGCTATTAATGATGTGTATGATAGTAGAAACACTGTAGGTGCTGAGATTACAAGAACAGTTTGCACGTATTGTGGAGTAGGTTGTAACTTAAATGTAGCAACCATAAATGGAGAAATTAAAAGCATTCAAGCACCTTATGATGCAGAAGTAAATATTGGGCATACTTGTTTAAAAGGAAGATATGCTTTTAAATTTTATAATCATAAAGATAGATTGACTTCTCCATTGATAAAAAAAGATGGAGAATTCGTGGAAGTATCATGGGATGAAGCTTATTCTTTTATAGCTGAAAAACTTATTTCTATCAAAGAAAAATATGGAGCTGATGCAATTGGAGGTATTTCATCTGCAAGATGTACGAATGAAGAAAATTATTTAATGCAAAAATTCATTCGGGCTACAATTGGTACAAATAATATTGATAGTTGTGCAAGAGTATGTCACTCCCCTACAGCAGTTGGAATGCAAAGAACATTTGGTACCGGAGCTGCTACAAACTCTATTATAGATTTAAATTACACCGATGCTATAATGGTAATTGGTGCAAATCCAAATGAGGCTCATCCTGTAACCGGTGCTAAAATGAAACAATTTGCCATGAAAGGGAAGACGACTATTGTGATTGACCCCCGAAAAACAGAATTGGCAAAATATGCAACTTACCATCTACCAACAAAACCCGGAACTAACGTAGCAATACTCAATATGATGTTATACTACATCATGAAGGAAGGCTTAGAAGATTCTGAATTTATTCAAACAAGAACTGAAGGTTATGACGACTTCAAACGGCATGTCTTTAGTATGAATATGGACGAATTAGAGACAGTAACCGGAGTGGATAAAAATCTTGTAAGAAAAGCAGCTATAGCTTATGCAAAAGCTGACAATGCAATGAGTTTTCATGGCTTGGGTGTTACCGAACATTCTCAAGGAACTTATGCAGTAATGTTAATCGCAGATTTAGCAATGATAACAGGCAATGTTGGAAGAAGAGGTGTTGGGGTAAATCCTTTGAGAGGACAAAATAATGTACAAGGAGCTGCTGATATGGGATGTCAGCCTTATCAAGGAGCCGGATATTTAGATGTTACAGACCCTATTTATCATAAAAGATATGAAGAGTTTTATGGAGTGTCTTTGCCAAATTATGAAGGCTTAAAAATATCTGAAATGCTGGATGCTTCTGTAGAAGGGAAATTCAAAGCATTATGGATTATGGGAGAAGATAATGTCAATACAGAACCCAATGCTAATCATGTTATAAAAGCTTTAAATGCACTTGAACTTTTAGTAGTACAAGAAATTTTTATGACGGATACAGCAAAATTGGCACATGTTATTCTTCCGGGTGCTACTTTCCTTGAGAAAAGCGGAACATTTACAAATGGAGAAAGAAGAATACAACGAGTAAATAAAGTTGTAGAGCCTTTAAAAGGAACAAAAGCAGATGGACAAATCATTATAGAAATGATGAATAAAATGGGTGCTAATTATCCTGATTATCATCCGGAATGGGTATTAGAAGAAATTTCGCAAATAGTTCCTTTCTTCGAAGGAGTTAAATGGAAAGAATTAGGTATCAATGGGAAACAATGGCCTGTAAAGAAAGATGGTACGGGTACGGAAGTGTTGCATGCTGAATCTTTCAAAATTGGAAAGGGAAGATTTATTAAAGCAACTTATCAAGAGACAAAAGAATTGACTGAACATAAAAAAGATTTTCCTTTAATTTTAACAACTAATAGAAATTTAGAACATTATAATAGTGGTGTTCAAACTCGTAGAACAAATAATGCAAAAATAATTGAAACCGATACGCTCATGATCAATCCTATGGATGCAAAAACTTATGGAATTGCAGAAGGTGATATGGTGTGTGTGGAGAGTGCAAGAGGTAAAATTGATATTCTTGCTAATATTACAGAAGATGTGAAACCGGGCGTTGTTTCATCAACGTTCCATCATCCGGAAGTGAGTATTAATATTTTAACAAGTTCGGTTGTCGATAGCGAAGCAGCTTGCCCCGAATACAAAGTTTGTGCCGTAAGAATCCGAAAAAGTAAAGGGAAATATAAATTAGAGAAATAAATTACACTGAACTATTTTATAATATTATCGCCACCTAATTACGAATTAAATTATTTATTTAATTAAAAAGTTTAATTCGTATTACTTTCGCAACTTTTAATAAACGCAATAAATTTATGATGTCAAAAAAAATAACTTCAGCACTTATTTCAGTTTTTTATAAAGAGGGATTAGAACCTATTTTGAAAACTTTACAAGCCAATAATATTCATATATATACAACCGGTGGCACACAGCAATTTATTGAAAAATTAGGTTATGAATGTATTGCTGTTGAGTCTATAACTCAATATCCATCTATATTAGGAGGAAGAGTAAAGACATTACACCCTAAGGTGTTTGGAGGAATACTCGGAAGAAGAAATTTGGAAAGTGACATTCAAGAAATGAAAACGTATGAGATTCCAAATATTGATTTGGTAATCGTTGATTTATATCCTTTTGAAGAAACAGTGGCATCAACCAATGATGAAAAAGCAATCATCGAAAAAATTGATATCGGTGGACCATCAATGATAAGAGCAGCAGCAAAAAACTTTCAAGATGTTGCTGTATTAGCCTCTAAAGATGATTATCAATTACTCAATCAATTTTTGATAGAACAACAAGGTACTTTGACGCTTGAACAAAGAAAAATATTTGCAGCAAAGGCATTTGAGATAGTGATGCATTATGATATAGCAATCGCTGATTATTTTAATCGAAAAAATTACAGTTTAAGATATGGCGAAAATCCTCATCAAAAAGCACAATTTAATGGAAATTCAGATGAAATTTTTCAACAAATTCACGGTAAAGAAATTTCATACAACAATTTAGTTGATATCGATGCGGCTTACCAATTATTAAATGAATTTGAAAATCAAGCCAAAATATTTTTTGCAATAATCAAACATACGAATGTATGTGGAGCAGCACTAAGAGATAAAACAATTGATGCTTGGAAAGCTGCATTACAAGGTGATCCGGAAAGTGCATTCGGAGGTATTTTGCTGACGAATAGCTCTATAGATAAAGAAACGGCAGAATCACTAAATGAATTATTTTTTGAAGTGCTAATAGCAAATGATTTTACACCGGAAGCACTTGAAATATTAAAGCAAAAAAAGAATAGAATTTTATTAATCAATAATCAAAAGTATAAGAACACAACTCAAAAAAAATCTATTCTAAATGGCACTTTGATTCAAGAAAATGATATTGAAAATATTATGGAATGGAAAGAAGTAGGTGGCAGAGAAACAAATGAGACTGAAAAAAAAGATTTACACTTTGCAAATATTATAGCGAAACATTTGAAATCAAATGCCATCGCTATCGCAAAAAATGAACAACTAATTGGCAAAGGTTGTGGACAAACATCCAGAATTGACGCACTCAAACAAGCTATCGAAAAAGCAAAGAGTTTTGGTTTTGAATTAAACAATGCCGTTTTAGCCTCAGATGCTTTTTTCCCTTTTGATGATTGTGTTAAAATTGCACATCAAAACCATATTACTTCATTTATCCAGCCGGGAGGCAGTGTGAGAGATCAAGATTCTATTCAATATTGTAATGAACATCAATTGGCAATGGTACTGACAGGTGTTAGGCATTTTAAACATTAATTAATCTTTAACTAAATTGCACTTAACATTTTCTGAAAAAAGTAGTCTATATTTGACAAAGAAAATAATTTAAAAAAATGAAAAAAGTCTTATTCTTAATCGCAAGTTTATTCCTTAGTACTTCAATATTTGCTCAAACTCAAAGTTTACCAAGTACTTCAGTAAGAGATATTAATGGAAAACAAATTTCATTTAATGATGCTTTTGAAAAAGGCAAAGTAACATTAGTTAGTTTTTGGGCAACATGGTGTGTGCCTTGTAAACAAGAAATTAAAAATATAAAAACAAAACTTCCTGATTGGAAAAAAGAAGTTGATTTTAATTATATGACAGTATCCATTGATGATGCGAGAGCAACAGCCATGGTTAAAACTTACGCAAAATCCCAAGGATGGGACTTTCCGGTCTTATTAGATCCAAACAGTGATTTGAAACGTTCATTGAATTTTCAAAATGTACCTTTCACCTTAATTGTTGACAAAAACGGGAAAATAGTTTATCAGCACACAGGATATGAAGAAGGAAGCGAAAATGAATTATTTAAAAAAGTGAAAGAATTAGCAAAATAATATTTGTAAATTTTACAAAAAGAAAGGCTGCATTTAAAATGATGCAGCCTTTCTTTTTTTATATCAAAAAATAGAATAACTTTCAACCATGAATCAAACAAAAGTAAAACACCCTAAAGCGTTACCATTTTTATTTTTTTCTGAAATGTGGGAACGTTTTGGGTATTATTTAATGATAGGAATTTTTACACTTTATCTTAAAGATGTAAAAGATGGGTTTGCAATGACAGAGGCGGAGTCAGCCGATTTATATGGGACATTTATTGCATTAGTTTTTCTTACTCCTTTTATAGGAGGCTTACTCGCTGACCGATATTTTGGGTATGGTAAATCAATAATTGCAGGAGGTATTTTAATGGGAGTGGGTTATTGCTTAATGGGCATCCACAGTAAAACAATTTTATATCTCGCAATGACATTAGTGATTTTAGGAAATGGTTTTTTTAAACCAAATATTTCTACACTATTAGGCAATGTATATTCAACAGATGAGCATAAACACATGAAAGATGATGGATATAATATTTTTTACATGGGAATTAATATCGGGGCCTTTATATGTAACTTCTTTGGAGCCGCACTTTATATTGCTTTAGGTTGGAAATGGGCATTTATCGCAGCCGGTATTGGAATGTTTATTGGAGTGATTATTTTTATGATAGGCACAAATCACTATAAAGCTTTTGATATAAAGAAGGGAACGCAAGATGGCGATATGCCTTTTTCAAAAATTGCATTATTGATTTTAGCACCCAGTATTTTAGCGGGTATTTTAGGTTGGTTGATTCCGGGTAATTTATTCGGAAGTGATAGTACAGATGCCTTTATTTTTGCTTGTTTACCTGTTATTTATTTTTATGCGAATATTTATTTTAGAGCAAAAGAAGAAGAAAAGAAACCGATAGGCGCATTGTTAGCCATTTTTAGTGTTGTTATTTTATTTTGGGCAGTTTTTAAACAAAATGGAAGTGCATTGAACACTTGGGCTGACCGATACACTGACAGGCAGGTGAGTGGTACACAAGAAAAAATATTTAAATCTTTAAACTTCTCAAAAGAAATAGTTTTTCAGAAAGATAGCATTGAGAAATACGATGATTTTTTTCGATTGCAAAAAGAGAACGGACAAGTCCTGAGAGAATTTAATTATCCTATTTATTTTAGAAATATTTCAAAAGATAAAAATCATCAGGATGGTGATAAAATCAGTGTTTGGAGTACGAATTTGAGCCAATCTATAAATCCTGCATGGGTGATTTTACTAACACCTTTGGTTGTAGCTTTTTTTACTTTTTTAAGAAGAAAACAAAAAGAACCAACTACACCAACCAAAATTGCTTTAGGCTTATTGATTTCAGGATTAAGTGCTTTTGTGATGTATGCTGCTGTGAAAGCAGGTGGAAACGGAGCCGAAAAAGTGAGTATATGGTGGTTGATTGCAAGCTATGGTGTTATTACAATTGGAGAATTATTTTTAAGCCCGATGGGATTGTCGGTTGTGTCAAAATTAAGCCCGCCCCGCATCACAGCATTAATGATGGGAGGGTGGTTCTTATCAACTTCAATTGGGAATAAATTAAGCGGAGTATTAGCCAGTATGTGGGATCAATACGAGGATAAAGGTAATTTCTTTTTAATAAATGTCCTTTTACTATTCATTGCCTTTTTATTTATGTTAGCAATATTAAAATGGCTCAATAAAATTTTTAATGAATATGTAAAATAGGATTTTAACTTTTTAAAATTTCATGCCCTAATTTATCTCTTTTTGTTTGAAGGTATTTTTCATTATGAGGATTAGCACACATTTCAATTGGTATGTTTTCAACGATTTCGAGTCCATAACCTAATAATCCGGCTCTTTTACGTGGGTTATTTGTTATTAGTTTCAATTTTTGAACATTTAATTTTCTTAAAATTTGAGCACCTATGCCATAGTCTCTTTGATCCATTGCAAAACCCAATTCCAAATTGGCTTCAACAGTATCTCTACCCTGTTCTTGAAGTTTGTATGCTTTTAATTTATTTAAAAGCCCGATACCTCTACCTTCCTGATTCATATATAAAACCAAACCCTTTCCTTCTTTCTCAACCATTTGCATGGCATACTTTAATTGTTCACCACAATCACATCTTAAAGAATGTAAGATATCGCCGGTAAAACATGAGCTATGAACTCTTAATAAAATAGGTTCACCCGAAACCCAATCCCCTTTTTTAAGAGCATGATGCAATTCATTGGATTTAATATCTCTGAATGTGATTAATTCAAAATCGCCATACATAGTAGGCATTTTTACTCGGATTTCTTCTTCTACGGTGCTTTCATTTTTTAAACGATATTTAATTAAATCTTCTATAGAAATAATTTTAAGATTATATTCTTTCGCAATTTCTAAAAGCCTTGGTAAACGAGCCATTTCGCCATTGTCATCTACTATTTCAACGATGGCACCTGCAGGTTCAAAACCGGCCAATCTCGCTAAATCTATAGCCGCTTCAGTATGCCCGGCTCTTCTTAAAACACCCTCTCTTCTTGCTTTTAAAGGAAAAATATGTCCGGGTTTAGCTAAGTCTTGTGGTTTGGTAGAAGGATTGATAAGGGCTTGTATTGTTTTTGCCCTATCGTGTGAGGAAATTCCGGTTGTACAACCATGTCCAATTAAATCAACCGAAACAGTAAATGGAGTTTGATGCAATTCGGTATTATCTTTAACCATTAAGTTTAATCCAAGCTCATCACAACGATCTTCGATAAGAGGAGCACATATCAAACCTTTACCTACTTTACCCATAAAAGTAATGATTTCAGGTGTCACATTACGAGCAGCTGTTACAAAATCCCCTTCATTTTCCCTGTCTTCATCATCAACAACGATGACTAATTTGCCCTTTTTAATATCTTCAATGGCACTTTCAATAGTATCTAACATTGTGCAAAATTAGAATTAATTATTATAGCATAATTATTTTTTTCTTTTTTAAATTCTAAAAAAAGGATAAAATGAAGTATTTTGGAAACAATATTTTTAAAGTATAACTTTACAATTCCTTTAAACTTTTTAAAAATAAATTTGTCTATTAAAATAAAAATTAAATGAAGAAATATTTCTTACTAATTGCGATTGCTTTTTTTACAGTTAATTCAAAAGCACAAACACTTAATGACTTACTTAACACAGCCGATAAATTATTAAATGGTGGAGGTAAAAAAGGAAACAATAACAATAATCCTTTATTTGGGAACTCATTATCAAATACACAAATAGTATCAGGTCTTAAAGAAGCATTGAAAATTGGTTCTCAAAATGCGTCACAGCGTTTGAGTTTGCCTAATGGTTTTTTGGGAAACCAATTGATTAAAATTTTATTACCTCCTGAAGTACAAAAAGTCGAAAACACGCTTAGACAATTTGGTTTTGGGAATCAATGTGATAAATTGATTTTAAGTTTAAACAGAGCTGCTGAAGACGCAGCCGGCAAAGCTGTACCTATCTTTGTAAATGCCATTGCAAATATGAGTATCAATGATGGATTATCTATTTTAAGAGGTGGTAATAATGCAGCAACCGAATTTTTGAAACGTACGACTACCGGAGCGCTCACACAAGCTTTCAGACCGGTTATACAAAATTCATTAGGGAAAGTAGATGCAACAAAATATTGGGATCAAGTTTTTACCATTTATAATACTTTACCTATTTCTAAAACAAAAGTGAATACAGATTTAGCGGGTTATGTAACAGAGAAAGCGTTACATGGATTATTTTTAAACATAGCTCAGGAAGAAAATAATATTAGAACAAACCCAACAGCAAGAGTTAATGATATTTTACGTAAAGTTTTTGGTAGTTAAACCTTACTCTATTTTCTGTAAATAAGTAAAAAATAAATTTGTTTTTTCATTGCAATATTCACTCCTATATTTGCTTAAATAAATTTAATTGAATTACTTCAAAATAGTTTCATAAATTATGATAGATGTACTTTTAGGCTTGCAATGGGGGGATGAAGGAAAAGGAAAAATTGTAGATTTTTTAGCACCGCAATACGATATTATTGCAAGATTTCAAGGAGGACCTAATGCAGGACACACCCTATATGTAAACGATAAAAAAGTAGTATTACATACTATTCCGTCGGGTGTGTTTCATCCAGGAATATTAAATCTGATAGGAAATGGTGTCGTAATAGATCCTATTACATTTAAAATGGAATGTGAGAAAATTGAATCATTAGGTATTCAATTAGAAAAGAGTTTGCTCATTAGTCAAAAAGCACATTTAATCATACCTACTCATAAAGCATTGGATAGGGCTGCGGAATTGACAAAAGGGCAAAATAAAATTGGGAGTACATTGAAAGGAATCGGTCCAACTTATATGGATAAAACAGGCCGAAACGGGTTAAGAATAGGGGATATTTTAAGTGAAAATTTTAAAGAAAAATATCAATCATTAAAAGAAAAACATTTAAAAATATTAGGTGATATTCATTTGGAAGAAGAAATCCAAAATTGGGAAAATGATTTCTTTGAATCAATAGAATTCATGAAACGTTTTAAAATTGTTTCTTCAGAATTTTGGATTAATGAACAATTAAACAAAGGTAAAAAAATTTTAGCAGAAGGAGCTCAGGGAACTATGTTGGATATTGATTTTGGGACATATCCTTTTGTTACTTCAAGCAATACTATTACCGCCGGTTTGTGTATAGGATTAGGGGTGGCTCCAAAATGGGTTAATAAAGTTTTTGGTATTTCAAAAGCATATTGTACAAGGGTTGGAAGTGGTCCATTTCCTACTGAATTGTCAGATGATACAGGTGAACTATTAAGAAAAATTGGTAATGAATTTGGTGCAACAACCGGTCGTCCGCGACGTTGTGGATGGATAGATTTGGTTGCATTGAAATATGCATGTATGTTAAATGGAGTAACAGATTTAATCATTACAAAAGCGGATGTTTTGGATGGAATGCTACAGGTAGGAATCTGCACCTCTTATGAGATAAAAGGTGAAAAAACGACTGAATTTCCCTATGATATTAATAACGTTGATATAATTCCACACTATGAATATATAGAACAATGGGATAAAAAATTATCTGAATGTTCTTCTTATTCTGAATTGCCAAAAAATTTTTTAGATTTGATTAAGACAATTGAAAAACACACACAAGTACAAATAAGTTATATTTCAAATGGGGTTGGAAGAAATCAACTCATAAAAAAATAAAAAAAACAAAAAAAAATTTTTCTATTTAAAAAATATATTAAAAATTTACAAAAGAATATTGAATAAAAATGAAAGCAAAACCTGTTAAAAAAGCAACTACCAAAAAAGCTGCCTCCGGTGATGCAGCAAAAAAGAAAGTTACAAAAAAAGCAGCTACAAAAAAAATGAAAAATGAAGAGGAAGATGAAGAGGAAGATGATGATTTAAAACCCAAAAAATCTAAAGCGTCCTCAAAAACAACAAAATCAAAAAAAGTAGTAGATGATGACGACGAGGAGGACATCGATGATGATTTTGATGATGATGACTTTGATGATGATTTCGATGATGACTTTGATGATGATGATTTTGATAAAGATTTAGAGGAGTTCGATATTCCGACTTCTAAATCTAAATTAAAGAAACCCAAAAAGGATTCTGATGAGGATATTGATGACTTTATTGAAGAAGATTTAGATTTATTCAATGATGATTTTGACGATGATTTTGATGATGATTTTTAATTAAGAAATTTTACAAAAATTAAATGCTGCCTTTTTTTATATTAAGGCGGCATTTTTTATTTAGTTATTATTTAATGTAACTTTTTTAGTTATTATTTAATGTAACTTTATATTTTATTTTAATGTTCCATTTACAATCAGAATATCAACCGGCAGGAGACCAACCTCAAGCTATACAACAACTTGTGGAAGGAGTCGTACATAATGAAAAATGTCAAACATTATTGGGTGTAACCGGCTCCGGTAAAACATTTACGATTGCTAATGTGATTCAGCAAACACAAAAACCAACTTTAGTTTTAACACACAATAAAACTTTAGTTGCACAGCTTTATGGAGAGTTTAAAAATTTTTTTCCGGAAAATGCAGTAGAGTATTTTGTCTCTTATTATGACTATTATCAACCGGAAGCCTATTTACCTTCATCAGGTACTTACATTGAAAAAGATTTGGCAGTCAATGATGAATTAGAATCATTAAGATTAAGAGCTACATCAAGTTTATTGTCAGGACGTAGAGATATTATAGTGGTTGCCTCTGTTAGTTGTATTTACGGTATTGGAAACCCAACAGAATATGCTAATGGAATTATAAGAATTTCAAAAGGGGACATCATCGTGAGAAATACTTTTTTACATAAGTTGGTCCAAGCATTATATAATAGAACAACAATCGAATTTGATAGAGGAATGTTTAGAGTGAAAGGAGATACCGTGGATGTTAATTTGCCTTATGCTGAGTATGGAATAAGAATAATATTTTTTGGAGATGAAATAGAAGAAATTCAAAAGATTGAAATTAGTACAGGTAAAAAAATAGAATCGGTGCAGGATGCTGCTATTTTCCCTGCAAATATGTATATAGCACCACAGGATCAAATGAAAAATATAGTAGATGAAATTTATACCGAAATGCTTGCACAAGAGGAGTATTTTAAAAACAATCATCAGCTTATTGAAGCGCAGCGGATAAAAGAACGAGTGCTTTATGACTTGGAAATGATTCAAGAATTAGGGTATTGCAAAGGGATAGAAAATTACTCGCGTTTCTTAGATAGAAGACAACCGGGATCAAGACCTTTTTGTTTATTAGATTATTTTCCGAAAGATTTTTTATTAGTTATAGACGAAAGCCATGTTACCTTACCTCAAATAAGTGGTATGTACGGTGGAGACCGATCCCGCAAAATGACTTTAGTTAATTATGGTTTCCGCTTACCATCTGCATTGGATAATAGACCTTTGAACTTTAATGAATTCCAATCATTATTAAACCAAGTGATTTATGTAAGTGCCACTCCCGGTCGTTATGAGTTAGATCAATGTGGTGGTGTTTTTGTTGACCAGGTTGTAAGACCAACAGGGCTTTTAGACCCTCCGATTGAGATTAAACCTTCTGTTAATCAGATAGATGATTTGTTGGATGAAATTGATAAAAGAGTAAATAAAAAAGAGAGAGTATTAGTAACGACATTAACCAAAAAACTTTCTGAAGAATTAGCAAAATATCTTACAAAAATCAATATAAAATGCAAGTATTTACACAGTGAAATTGATGCTTTGGAGAGAGTGGAAATATTAAGAGATTTAAGATTAGGGAATATTGATGTTTTAATAGGTGTTAATTTATTGAGAGAGGGATTAGACCTTCCTGAAGTGTCTTTGGTTGCTATCTTAGACGCAGACAAAGAAGGCTTTCTGAGAGACGAACGTTCATTGACTCAAACGGCAGGGAGAGCTGCAAGAAACGCCAACGGCTTAGTTATTTTTTATGCAGACAAGATAACGCAAAGTATGCAAAAAACGATTGATGAAACAAATCGAAGAAGAGAAAAACAGATACGATATAATACAGAGCATAACATAATACCACAAACGATTAAAAAATCACATGATGATATCTTGATGCAATCAGCAGTACTCAATATAAAATCAGAATCATCAGATATTGTACCTTACAAAATATCAACCGAAAACGCCATTGCCGCAGAAGAAGAACAATATACTTTTAAAACAAAATTAGAAATAGAAAAAGAAATAAAAACCAAAAAAAAAGAAATGGAAAAAGCCGCAAAAAATATGGATTTTATGGAAGCTGCGCGACTTCGTGATTTGATGCTTAGCCTTAAATCTAAATTGTGATAATGTTAGATGGTAATAGGCGGTGTTTGATACTATTTAAATAAATAGATACTTGTTGCGAGATATCACCTTTAAAAAACACTAATTAATAAACTCACTATTGCTTTTTTCAAGGAAGTTTTTAATTACTCAGTCCGGATATTTTTATTGATTAAAAATGTGTAGATACTAACGCTTCTTTTATGATATTTACAATGACATTGTTGTATTGCTTATCAATTATGATAATAAAACATATTATGATGACCAAAAAATAGATATATCTAAAAACTGTTTAAGGTAAATAGGAACATATCAATATGAGACTAAAGATAGATTTGTAAAAACTGTTCCAGTCGTTGTTATTGAGTAAACTTGATATGCTGAACTTTAATCTTAAAAGGCAAATAAAGAATGTCTAATGCATAACATGAACAGTGCAAAAAAGCAGACATTTTAGGCGATATTTTTTACGTAGTCATCTTGGTACAAAGTACCATTTTTTTTTTAAAGCTAAAAATCTATGTATATATCTTTTCACACTAATAGTTATATTTAAAAAAAATAATTTAGAGTGATAAAAGGCGTAAAGCCCGACAAACAGATTTTAATTCTATTCAATAGCTATTTTTCTAACTAAAGTATTATTTTCACTGATAACTTTTATAAAATATATTCCTTTGGCTAAATGTTTTGTGTTAAAAGAATATAAGTTGTTTTGCTGTGTATAAGGAATGTTTTGCTTTTGACCTGTTTGGTTAAATAAAACGATATCTTTCACAACGATTCCTTCTGTTTGTACGTTTACAACATTAGATGCCGGATTTGGATATACAGATATAATATTGTCTTTGTAAAGTTGTTCATAACTGAGCGGATAATCTACCGTAAAATTATATTCGATAGAATGTCCAAAGTCAGCTTGGAAATTAATAATATTGGCATTATTGAGTGTTCGTAATCGTGCAAAACCGGAGCCGTCATTATTTGCAAAAAAACTAAGTCCGTCTTCATCACTATCATGGATAATCAACTTATAACATCCCCATCCGAGGTGAAGAGTATCTTTGTAATTGGTATTATTGGTCATGTTGTCTCTTACAAATACTTGCTGCCCGTTTTGATCTAAAATTTCATATTTAGATTCTGATGCAGCGGAATTTGTTTTAAACCAAATAACAAAATCTGCCGGGACTACATTGGCAATATTAAATTCGCTACTGAATTTATTATTGTAAGAATATGAATCATTATCTTGGTTTGGATTACTAATTTCAACATGAAATTCATTATTATTTGGTCCGTTCACTGCAGACCATAAATTGTCCGAAAAAGGTAAGCTCACATCTTCCGTTTCCATAAACGCAAGATTTCCGGTCCATGTATAGCTTTCATGATTGGGGTTTCCATTTACCCAATAATCAATTTGTAAACTGATGAGCGGAGTAGAGCCGTTGTTGCGAATAGTAACAATAGGATTATTACAAATCGGGTTGCTTCTGGCATATTCTATTTTATTAGATGGATTTTTAATGTCTATGACTGCTGCATCAAGAGAGAAATTAGCAGCACCATAACTAACTAAAACATTGCTTATCCAATAGTTTGTAGCTCCCCAAGCTGTGTCAATGCCATAATCTATGCTATGTGTAGAACCGGGCGTTACATAAGGTGTGATGTCCATTTCTTTTATATTGGTTGCCATCCCGGGACACCAACCGGCTCTGTCATATATCCATGTTCCACCTTGAGGATATACCGGATTAATCGCACATGATTTCCATACATTCCAAATAAATTCTTTGGCTCCGCCATCAATATTGATAAAATGATTTTGTGGAATAAATTCACCTTCTTGTCCATGTCCGGTAATAGCTGATTTTATTTTATACGAAACAGCATTAGGATTGAGCTTAACATCTCGTGGTTCAAATGCAGAATTGTTTAATAGAGCATTATAGCCTACATTACTAACTTTCCAAATATTACGAATATCTACAACATTTCTTGGAGGAGCCCCTACAATATGAACAAACTTAATATCCATGTCTTCTTGTCTTTCACCGCCTCCGTCTATAAACATTCTTTTCCAACCTTTTAGAATAGGAGCATAGTCTGTTACATCAAACACCCATGTTTTACCCTGCATTCCTAAATCTAAATTGATTCCATAAGGTGTAACAAATGAATTCAATTGGAAGATAGAAGGATATTTTTTATAATAAGGCATTTGTGTGATTTGTATAGTGCCAACGCTTGCATTCAGTACTGAATCAATTATGACATTGGTATTCTCATCATAAATATATGAGTATCCTGCTTTGTAATATACATTAGTATCAACCGGAACTACTGCGTTGTTTTGAATGGCAAAACTATAAACTGTATTACTTAGGTTGATAATAGAATCATATACATAAACCGTGTCTATTGTTACATTGTTACAATTTCCAACGACAAAAGTAATTTTTGGACGATTGTTGGTTTCAGTAAAGTTTTTAAAAATTTCATCTCCTTTAAAAATTCTCCACAAAGGAGTTCCTTGAATTGGGCTGCTTACGTTTTGAGGTGAGTTATCAGTACAAGTATTTCCGTTACCTTCATTAAAAGGATAATAAGCAAATAAGTTAGCATAGTTTGGATGATTAGGAGTAATTTTTTTATTCATCCAATTTTGAATAGTCGATTGTGATAATTGTTCGTTCCAGATAGATAATTCATCTATTTTGCCATAATAGGGATAAGCATTGCCTTGTATATTACCAACGACAATATTGGTTATATCATTAAATGTTTTTGTTTTGCCTGTTCCGGTATGCCATAGAACGCCATTTTTATATACATTCATTACGCCGGTAGTAGCGTCTTTCGTAAAAGCCCAATGATTCCAAGTGCCTTTCACTTCTTCATTGGTAGCCGCTTTGTCAATGCGATCATAGCTACCTCCTGTAGCACCACAATCCCAATAGAATCTGGAGTTTTCCCATGGGAAATGGATATTGATTTTTCGGTTATTTTGGGCATTCACAGCATGAAGTAATGTTGTATTTCTTGGGAGAAAATTTTGATTTCCATTACTCCAAAAACTAATAGTGATTTTATTATTTAAAGCATTGAAATTTTGATTTGCTAAATTAATAATACTATTTCCGGCAAATTCGTAACAATAATCTAATTCGTTTGTGAATAGTCCACTGTTATAATTTGTCGTATCACTTTTTAAAGTATAATCAGTACCGTTACTGCTGTTTGCATAACTAAATTCTAAAATAATATTATCGGTCCCATTCCAGTTAAAAGGTGCGGTAAAATTAAATATGTGATTGTTTAAAGCTAAAGTATCTCTATGATAAACATTTTGCATTCCGCTTAAATCACTTACTGAGCTTAAAACAGAATCGCTTGTTGCTTTGATACTAATTCTGAAAAAATGTAAAAACTCTCCGGTTTGAACAATATCGAAATATAACCCTCTGATTGCACCGGCAACCATACCTGCATTACTCAGTTCAGATGCTTTCCATAAGTAATAAGATTTGGAAGTTTTTAAATGAGTGTTTAACGGAGCTGTACTCGTTTGACTACCTGCACCTACTGTGATTTCAGATGGTAATTGACAGGGGGGTAAATAATTTGTATTATATTGCTTATACCTTCTGTAAGTATAAGTTGGTTGAGTGGTATAATTAAAAGTATTTCCACCGAAACCGGTAATAATATGGGAAGGCGCAAAAGTCAGCATAGAATCAGTGCGGGAAGAGTCCACGACGTAGGTATTACAAGTATAATCCCATTCACCACAACCAATATTGGTTTGACCTTGGATAGGTGGTGACACCAAACCATCTTTACAACGAATATTATAAAGCATATAGATTTTTTCATAAGTAACTCCGGGTAAATCAGGGAATTTTACAAAAGAATCACGGCTGTATTGAGTTTGAGTATAATTAAAAGTTGAGGTGATAATAGTATCACCGGTTGCTTGAGCATTTATAAAATGGTAACAAAAAAGAAATAAGAACAAGGATAAAAAATATTTCATAATTAACTTTTGAGCAAATGTATGAAATATTGAAAATGCAGAAAATTATAATTTTCGCATTATATCCATTGGCACTCCGTCTTTATGCAATAGGATAGCTGTTGTTTTGTATAAAAAATAAGCTTTAGATACATAAAGATACCCTTTGTAGTCGTTTTTATCCCCCCAACTATTTTTTACCATATAATATTCTTTTCCATTTTGATCTTTTGCAAGACCTACAATGTGCATTCCATGATCGTCAGTTGTAGAGTAATTATCAAAGGCTTCTTCTCTTAATTCGGGTGTGATATTTTTTTCAGGTTGAGGTCCATCAAAAATTTTCTTTTGTTCATCGGCACTCATATCTTCAAAATCTTTTGCCGGAACAATCGCCACGCCATTTTTCCAGCTAAAACCTTTTTCACTAACATCAGTAGCCCAAGCAACCGTATAACCATTTTCCAATGCGTTATCTACAATAGCTTCTAATGATGTCATAGGTACATTATATACGCTTTGTAGGCTCCAATTATCAGGTACCATGAGCATTGTAGGCTTATAGTAAGGTGCATAAGTAAAAGATGAGAAACTTAAATAGTTATCAGCGTTTAAGCCTACAACTTCTTTTGCAAATGTTTTTGGTGTATATTCTTTCCCTTTATAAGTAAAAGTTTCAGGTGCTTTTCCTAAATAGGAATCAATGGCTGCCGTAAAAGCAGTCAGCCAGTTTTTAGTTAGTTTGCCATTTTTATTTTCGATAACACCTTTTAAAAACCCTTCTAAGGCAGCTTGCATTTCACCAAATTTATTTTTATCGGTACCGTAATTAAGACCTGTATAAACTTCATAAGGAACAGATCCATATTTATCATAAGTCATTATTACATCATGCAATTCTGCTCCATCGCTATATCCAAGTGCTCCATGCATTCTGACATAGTTACGAGCTCTTTCTATATAAGCACAACGAGCAGTATATATTTCAGATATGTCAACAAACTCTTTTCCGTTTCGCATCATTTCGCTTTCAAGAAAAGAATTTCCGGAATAGCTCCAGCATGTACCTGAACTTCCTTGGTTTTTTACCGGTGAGTTTTCTAAATTAATAAGAGAGGTAAACAGGAATTTAGCTTTAGCACTATCAGATTTATGTGTAGCTAATGAATTAACTAAATTGTCCTGGGCTGATAAAGTAAAAGAAACAGCAATGCTTAAAATAGAGAATATAATCTTTTTCATTTTGTAAAAGTAAAAAAGATTATGCTTATCAGTAAATAATTTGATGAATTTGTATTTTTAGTATATAAACTGTAAAAAAACAATTAGAAATTTAAAAATTTACCCATTACAAATGAGATGGCTATATTAACTATAATGATTACCAATGCACTAATTAGCATATAAAAAATGACCTTGTCTTCAGGTGTTTTCTTCATTATGGGTAGCCCGATGTAAAAAAGATAAATACTATATAATCCCAAAATACCTAAAACAGAAAGCGAAGGAATTAAATTGAATACTCCTGAAATCCAACTTGCCGTGAATGAGTATGCGACTAATTGAGCAGATTTGTTTAAGTTTTTTTCTGAATTGAAATTGGTTGCTAGAGCATCAACTATATATGTACATACGAAAAATGAAACAATAGATCCTAAATAGCTTTTTAAAAATAAGCTTATCCAAGATCCACCCACTTTTATTTCCATTCCCATCACATTTACATTGTAATTAGAATACCCGATTGCCGATGCAACGGCAGGAATAAGTGCTAATATCAATACATATTTTGTGAAAACTTGTTGGAGAGTTTCTTCTTCTTGATTGATATTAAACCATTCTGTTTTTGGTGTTATTATTATATTTTTAATTCTTTCAATAATATTCATATTGTATGATTTTTTAGTGTTTAAATATAAGAATAAAAATAAAAATAATTAAATAATTAAATAATTTTATTAGAAATAGGAATATTAATTACAACTGTTGTGCCATTCCCGGGATGGCTATCCCAATGAATTTCTCCTTTTAGGAAATGAACTCTTTTTTGAACGTTTTCAATTCCCATGCCTGATTTTTCGTTTAAATTATTTATGTCAAATCCTTTTCCGTTATCCTCTAAAGTAACATCTATTTCTTTTTCATTGATTAAAATGGAGATATTTAATTCGCTGGCGTTGGCGTGTTTCAAAGTGTTGTTAACACATTCTTGAATGATGCGGTATAAAAATATTTCAGTGTTTTTTTCTAAAGGAATTGAAATGCCGTCGGTAAATAAATTGACTTTAAGTGATGTTGGATTTAAATTGTCTAAAAAATTTCTGACAGCATTGGCAAGCCCTTTTTTAAGTAAAGTATTTGGAGCCATGTTGTGGCTAATACTACGAACCTCCACAGCCGATTCATTGACGAAATTGATTGCCTTTTCAAATACTAATTTGTCTATGTCATTATCAAATTTTATTTTATCTTCCAATGATTGTAAATTCATTTTTGCCGCAGTCATAAATTGCCCTACACTATCGTGTAAGTCATTTGCGATTCGTTGTCTTTCATTTTCTTCAGCTTCAATAATGGCTTTAGTTGCTTTATTTTGTTCGTTAATAATAACTTCTTGTAATTGATTTTTATATTTTAATTTTTTTCTAAGTCCCGAACTGTATAATAGACCAATAACTAAAATTAAAATACCGATACCTGCTAATAGATAAGTATTTTTAAGTTTTTCGTCTTTGATTTTTAAATCTTTTTTTTGTGTTTCATATTTGATGTTCATTTCCTCCATTTTTTCTTTTACTGCCTCTCCACTTAATGAGTCTTTTATATTTGTATATTTTTTTAAGTAAATAAAAGCTGAATCGTATTTTTTACTCTCATTGAAGTTAATATACATCATCTTATAACAATCAATTACTTGCTTAGTATTGTTGATGCTTTGAGCAATAGAAAGTGCTTTCCGGGCAGCCTCTTCACTTTCATTGATTCTGCCTAATCGTTTTAGATTACCTGAAAGGTAGATATAAGAATAAGCCAATTCATCCAATTCATGATTCCTTTCACGTATGGCAATTGCTTCTAAAATATAAGGGGTTGCCTCATTAATTTTTTTTGCACGGTCATACATAGTACCCAATTCATTCATCGCATAAGAGATACTGGAAGAATCGCCTGATTTGTATGCATATTCAAGAGCCTTTTTACTATATTCGATACCTTGCTCATGTTCTTCTTTTTCACGATAGATTATACCTATATTTCCATAACTCTTACTGATTTTTCTATCATCATTGATTTTTTTTGCAATATCAATGGCTTGTTTGTGATAATCTAAGGCCCTATCAAGATTTTTCATGGTTACGTTCAAGATGCCTAATTGTGTAAGAGAAGCATAAAGTAAAGTATCGTTTTTAGTATCTTCCGCTATTTTATTGGCATTTAAAAGTGATTGTAAACTTTCTTCATATTTAGATTCTCTTCTGAGAATATTTCCTTTAGATATATGGATATAAAAATTAAGTTGTTGACCTTCATAAGTAGAAGTAACAAACTTTTCAGCTATGTTTAATTCATCTAATGCTTCTTCAAAATTTCCGGTTTTCCCAAAATAATTAGCTTTTAGTAAATGAGCATTTCCAATGTTGGTTTTGTTTTTTGTTTTTGATGCAAATTCTAATGTTTTTTCAATATATGGTAAAGCATTTTTGGGTTCGTTTTCATTGTAAAGTGAGCTTAAGCTTTGATATAAATTGTATTTTTCATCGTCATTTAAAGATGTTTTTTTTAGCTCATTTTTTAAAGAATCTATTTTTTTTGATTGACCTAAAATCGTATTCGGGAAATCACACAACAATATAAAAAATGCTATAATTAAAATTCTCATATTCATAAAATATGGTACCAAAAATAAACAGCTTAATTAATAAAATACAAATAAATAAAATTAAATATCCTATTTCTATTTATCAAGTGATTTTGTATGAAGTCGTAATGATAATTTATTTACAGCTTTTTGAATATTGATTTATTTTATTTTCAGGTAAAAGTAATCAAACATTAAAACTTATATTTTTCCTTGTATTTCTTTAATTTTGCAAAGTTTCATAAAAAGCAATTTTTTATTGATACTTACAATCATAAACAAGTATTTAAAATGCAGAATAATTTATTAGAACAGCATATACCCAAAGAACTAAAAGATATTGCTTATAAAGTTTTAAATAATATTAGAATCACCAATGATGAAGCATTACAGCTTTATCAGAAAGGAGAAATAGGTTTTTTAGGTGCTTTAGCCAATACAATCAGAGAAAGGCGATTTGGCAATAAAACATTTTTCAATAGAAATTTCCATATAGAGCCTACTAATGTTTGCGTTTATAGTTGTAAATTTTGTTCTTATTCCCGTTTGTATAAAAACAAGGAAGATGGTTGGGAATTAAGCATAGATGACATGATGAATATCGTAAAAAAATACGATGGAATTCCAATTACAGAAGTGCATATAGTTGGTGGTGTACATCCAAAATTAAACCTCGATTTCTTTTGCGATTTATTACAAAAAATAAAAGTACACCGACCTGACATACATATCAAGGGATTCACTGCAGTGGAACTTGAGTACATGTTTAAAAAGGCAAAATTATCCCGTAAAGATGGTTTGCAAAAAATGAAAAATGCCGGCTTGCAATCTCTTCCGGGCGGAGGAGCTGAAATATTTGATCCGGAAATAAGAAAACAAATTTGTGCCGATAAAGTGGATGCTGATGGTTGGCTTGATATACACCAAACAGCTCACGAACTCGGTATGCACACAAATGCCACAATGCTTTACGGACATATTGAAAGTTATCAGCATCGAATTGATCACATGAATCGATTAAGAGAATTACAAGATAAAACGCATGGTTTTAATTGTTTTATCCCTTTGAAGTTTAGAAATAAAGACAATGAAATGAGCCATATTCCTGAAGTATCTGTCATAGAAGATATTAAAGCTTATGCCATGTCGCGAATTTATTTAGATAATATCCCTCATTTAAAAGCATATTGGCCAATGTTAGGTAGAAATAATGCTCAATTGATGCTTAACTTCGGTGTGGATGATTTAGACGGTACTATTGATGATAGTACAAAAATATACTCAATGGCAGGAAGTGAAGAGTTAAATCCATCTCTAAACACTGATCAAATTTGCAATTTAATTGCGGATGTAAATAGAATCCCGGTAGAAAGAGATACACTTTATAATGAAATAAAAATATATAATTTGAATGAAGTTTAACTTTTAATAAACGTTGAATTTTAAATATTTAAGTATTTTTGTTTTGATTTGAAGAAAGTTTTATCCATATTTCTTTTAAGCTTATACTTGTTTGTTTCTACAGGTATGTCGCTTACTTTACACTATTGTGGTGACAAAGTTGAAAGCATTGGCTTAAACGAAGATATTTCATGTTGCTGTGAAGAAGAAACCGATATGCAATCAGAAGAAGATGATTGCTGCAAAAACGAAATAAAACAAATCAAAATTTCTTTAGATCAAATTAAAGAAAGTGGTATTGATGTTAAACAACTTTCAGTACCGTTATTTCCTGCTTTTTTAAATACTTCTTACACAGAAAATAATATTGTTGTTTATAAACAAAGAGCATTAGCTCCGACACCAATACCACATCCACCTGATAAAAATTTGTTTCCTTCAGTCTTACAGTTTACTCAATCTTATTTATTTTATAGTTAAGTTAATTATTGTTATTTCAATCAATTTCTTTTTTAATTAAAACAATAATTTATTTAAACCTTAAAATAATAATATAAAATGAATCATTTAATGAAAAGCATCCTTTTAATGATGATGCTATATATTAACCCACAAATTTTATCTGCACAAAATAAAAGTAAAACAGATACATTAAGCGTTTCAGGGAATTGCGGGCAATGCAAAACTCGAATAGAAGAAGCTGCTTATGTTAAAGGAGTAAAACACGCCGAGTGGGATAAAAACACTAAAATTTTGACTGTTATTTATAATGATACAAAAACAGATTTGGACAAAATAAGCAAATCAATTTCTAAATCTGGCCATGACAATCGTTTACACATAGCCACAGATAAAGATTATAACCAACTACCCGAATGTTGCGCTTACAGGTCGGGTGCTTGTCATCATGAATAAGTGTTTTAGTCCTATCTTTCATTTATTAATTACTTTTTCTTTTTTCATGTTGTCGTTTGGAAAAGCGCATTCACAAATGACAACCTTACAAGGAATTATTTTAGAAAAAGGAAAAAATAATACTGAAATCGCTATCGCTAATGCTAAAATTATTTACGATAAAAAAACATTTACTTTTACAGATAAAGAAGGAAAATTTAAATTAATTATACCCGATACAGCAAAGCAAATAGAAGTCCAATATGCACACATTGGGAGTGACATTGTTCAATTGACTGATTTAAGTAAAGAGTTGAAAATAGTTTATCCATTGTATGTAAAAGGGAAAGAAATTGTCATTAAACAAAAACGATTTGCAACTGAAATTAGTCTTTTGACCATGCAAAAAACAGAACGTATCAGTAGCAAAGAATTGTTGAAAGCAGCCTGTTGTAATTTAAGTGAAAGTTTTGAGACTACGCCAAGTGTAGATGTGGCATTTACAGATGCTGTAACAGGTTATAAACAAATACAACTATTAGGTTTGGCAGGTCCTTATACTTTAATTACCAGAGAAAATATTCCTGAAGTAAGAGGGCTTGCAAGCATTACCGGTTTGACATTTACACCGGGGCAATGGATAGAAGGGATGCAACTTAGTAAAGGCACAGGCAGTGTAGTTAATGGTTATGAAGGCTTGGCCGGTCAAATAAATATAGAGTTGAAAAAGCCCATGGAAGGAGATAAACAGTTTTATAATCTGTACCAGAGCGGACAAGGACGTACTGAAGGAAATGCATATTTCGCTTTTCAGCCTGTTAAAAAGAAACTATACACTAATCTTTTTTTACATGGAAAATCTCAATGGCTAAAAGTAGATCAAAATCATGACCACTTCATAGACCAGCCTTTAGGAAATACTTTCATAGCATCTAACAGATGGATGTATTTTAGTGATAAAGGATTTGAAATGCAATTTGGATTTAAATATAATTTCTTTGATAATTGGGGAGGTAGTATGCACTATATCAAAAATGAAAATCCACTTTTGAGTAATTATTGGGGAATGAAAATGAATACAAATAGATTGGACACATGGGCAAAAATTGGAAAAGTATATGAAGGCAAACAATGGAAAAGTATGGGACTCCAATTAGACTTTTCCAGTCATAAACAAAATATGCTTTTTGGTAAAAAAATATATGATGCAAATGAAAATAGCTTTTATGCAAATTATATTTATCAAAGTATTATCAAAAACACAGGACGAGTTATCAAATTAGGAGCTACATTCAATTATTTAAATCGTGATGAAAATTTGATTAATCAAAGCTATTCAAGTGAAGAAATTGTACCCGGAGTGTATGGAGAATACGCACATACTTTTTCAAAAAAGCTAAATGCTGTATTAGGTTTGCGCGGCGATTATCATAATATTTATGGATTTTATTTTACACCTCGTTTGCACGTACGATATGCACCAGTTGAAAAATTAGCACTCAGAGCTTCTGTTGGGAAAGCTTATCGAACTGCTTCCATCTTCTCTGAAAATTTAGGAATGTTTTCAACAAACAGAAAAATTCAAATTATTGAAAGTAATAAAAAAGGGTTTTATGGTTTGCAAAATGAATCTGCATATAATGCCGGAATCAACGCCACTTACAAATTCAAATTGAATTACCGCAATGGTACAATAGGTGCTGATTATTATTACACTTTCTTTAATAATCAAGTAGCAGTAGATTGGGAACAACCGGGCTTACTCAGTTTTTATAATATGAAAAATGGAGCTTATGCCAATAGTTTTCAAGTGCAATTTGATTATGAACCGATACGTAAGTTTGATGTGCGTTTAGCTTATCGTTTCCATGATATTAAAGCTATTTACAATAACTATAATCCTAATCAATGGATAGATAAACCATTAAACGCTAATCATAGGGCATTTGCCAATTTAGCTTATACTACCAATAATAAATGGTCATTTGATTACACCATTCAATGGACTGGGAGTAAAAGAATTCCATCAACGGCCAATTTACCACCCTCTTTGCAATTCCCACGTAAATCTCCTTCATTTGTGACAATGAATGCACATATAGCTAAAACAGTTTATAAAAATTTAGATGTCTATGGAGGTGTTGAAAATATTTTGAACTATATGCAAATGAATTCTATTATTGACCCCGAAAATCCATTTGGAAATAATTTTGATGGTTCATTAATTTGGGGACCCATAAGTGGTAGAAATTTTTATGTAGGATTAAGATTTAAAAAATAGAAATTGTTAATTATTGTAAAAAATAGAGTTTTGTAAAGTAAAATTCATATCTTTGATAAAAGATTTAAAATTTAAAAAACATTAATTATGAAAAAAGTAATTTTTTTAACATTAGCATTATTTGTATCAGGAACTATGTTTGCTGATAAAAAAAGTTGTTGCAAAGACAAAAACGAAAAGAAATCTTCTTGTTGTTCAAGTAAATCAGAAGTAAAAGCAGATGGTACTACACATTCATGTGGAGATAAACATGCATCTAAATCTTCTTCTACATCATCAACTACATCAACAACAGCAGCAACAACTACATCAACAACAACCAATACAGCAGCAAGCCAAAAATCTACAACAAAATAAAATTAATTGTTGTCATAGTTAAATAAAAAAACGCCCCAATATTGGGGCGTTTTTTTATTTAATTTTTTTTTTTATAAAAAAAAAATTAAATTGTACTCAAATTTTTTTCTAGATGAAAATACTTGATTTAAAAGTAATGCGAGGTCCCAATTACTGGAGTATAAACAGACACAAACTCATTGTAATGTTGCTCGATATTGAAGAGCTTGAACAAAAACCTACTAACAAAATACCCGGCTTTTTAGAGAGACTAAAAAAATTACTCCCTTCATTATATTCCCATAGATGTAGCGAAGAAACAGAAGGAGGCTTTTTTAAACGGGTAGAAGAAGGAACTTGGATGGGACATGTCATTGAGCATATCGCATTAGAACTACAAACGTTAGCCGGAATGGATACCGGATTTGGAAGAACACGAAGCACAAGTAAAGAAGGCGTATATCATGTTGTGTTTTCTTATGTAGAAGAAGAAGTTGGCAAAGCTACTGCTTATGCATCGGTAGAAATTGCCAAACGTTTAATTGAAGGAGTTGATTTTGACGTAGAATCTTTCATACAAGAGTTAAGAGAAATAAGAGAAAGAGTAAGATTAGGACCAAGCACCGGCTCTATCGTACAAGAAGCTATTAATAGAAATATACCTTGGATTCGACTTAACAAACATTCATTAGTGCAGTTAGGATACGGAATGAATCAAAGACGTATTCAAGCAACAGTCGCAAGTACTACCAGTAATATTGCTGTTGAAATAGCATGTGATAAGGAAGATACTAAAAACTTATTAGAAGCAGCTGAAGTACCGGTGCCACGCGGAAAAATCATATATGATATTGAAGATTTGGAAAGTGCAATAAAAAAAATTGGCTATCCCATCGTTTTAAAACCAATTAATGGGAATCATGGAAGAGGAGCCACAACTAATATTAAAGATTGGGAAAGTGCGTTAATTGCTTTTGATATTGCAAAAAAACATTCAAGAAGTATTATTTGTGAAAAATTTATAAGTGGTTACGATTTCAGACTTTTGGTGATTAATTATAAATTTATTTGTGCTGCAAAAAGAACGCCAGCTTGTGTCTTAGGGGATGGCAAATCAAATATTCAACAACTCATCGATATTGTAAATAGTGATCCGAGAAGAGGGTTTGGGCATGAGAAAGTTTTAACCCAAATAAAGATAGATGCCGTCACTGAAAAAATATTAGCAGATAAAAATTATACATTGGAAACGGTTTTGCCAAAAGGAGAAGTGCTGATGTTAAAACCAACAGCTAATTTAAGTACAGGTGGGACTTCTACAGATGTGACCGATTTCGTACATCCAAACAATATTTTCTTGGCAGAACGTATTGCAAGAATTATTGGCTTAGATATTTGTGGGATTGATATCATGGCAAATGATTTATCTACTCCATTAGAGGAAAATGGAGGAGCAGTATTAGAAGTAAATGCAGCTCCCGGTTTTAGAATGCACATTGAACCAAGTGAAGGTCTGCCAAGAAATGTTGCTGAACCGGTTATTGATATGCTTTATCCGGCAGGTACTACTGCAAGAATACCTATTATTGCTATATCAGGAACTAACGGAAAAACAACCACTACCAGATTGACTGCTCATATCGTAAAAAACATGGGCTATAAAGTAGGCTATACAACAAGTGATGGCGTGTATATTCAAAACCAAATCATGATGAGAGGAGATTGCACAGGGCCTATCAGTGCCGAGTTTGTACTGAAAGACCCCACTGTGGATTTTGCCGTGATGGAATGTGCAAGAGGAGGCATATTAAGAGCCGGATTAGGATTTCATAAGTGTGATATTGGTATAGTCACCAATATAAGTGCAGACCATTTAGGCTTAGGCGGAATTGACACCATTGAGCAATTAGCAAGAGTTAAAGAAGTAGTAGTTCAAAGTGTTATGCACGATGGGTATGCAATATTAAACGCAGATGATGATTTAGTTTATAAAATGAAAAGCAGATTAGAATGTAAAGTCGCTTTATTTAGTACAAATCCCAAAAATAAACGCATTAAAGAACACTGCGATAAAAATGGAATAGCAGCCATCTATGACGAGCAAAGTGATTGGATATATATTCAAAAAGGAGCATGGAAAATTCAAATAGAAAAAGCACATGCTATTCCTCTTACACAAGGTGGAAAAGCATTGTTTAATGTGTTAAATATTATGCCTTCTGTTTTGGCGGCTTATTTAAGAGGGTTTACAGTAGTAGATATTCGACAGGCTCTTCACACATTTATTCCAAGTCCGGCACAAACTCCCGGTCGTATGAATTTATTTCAATTTAAAAACTTTCAAGTACTTGCAGATTATGCACATAATCCGGCTGGTTTCAATGTGTTGAAAGCTTATGTTGATAAAGTAAACGCAAGTAAAAAAATAGGAATTATTTCGGGGACAGGTGATAGAAGAGATGATGACATAAAAGAATTAGGAAAAATTGCAGCATCTATGTTTGATGAAATTATTATTAGACAAGATAAACATTTGCGTGGGCGTTCAGTAGAAAATATTGTTGAGTTATTACAAGAAGGAATTAATTCCGTTAATCAAAATATTAAAGTAGATGTTATTTTAAAAGAATTAGATGCTATCGACTTCGCAATTAAGAATGCACCAAAAGATTCTTTTATTGTTATCTGTAGCGACGTTGTAACCGATGCGTTAGCTTATATACAAAAAATAAAAGAAGACGAAGACAAGCAATAATAACATCTTTTTGAATAAAACATTAAAACCACTTGCATAACTTTGATAATTCAATTTATGCAACGATTTTTTATTTTATGCTTGTTTTTATTTTCATCCTTATTTGTTTTTTCTCAACAAATAATATCCGGGAAAGTAACAGATAAAAAGGGAGAACCTTTAACCGGTGTAAATATTTCTATAAAAAATTCTTATGATGGAGCAACAACGAATGCACAGGGCGAATTCTCATTTGAAACCGATTTAAAAGATAGCATAACCATTATTGCAAATTATATTGGCTTTGTTACACAAGAAAAAAATATATTCCTTTCAAATAAAAAAACAAATCTGAATTTTGTGATGAAAGAGAAAATTAATGAATTGAAAGCAGTAGTCATTTCTGCCGGCTCTTTTGAAGCAAGCGACCAAAAAAAAGGAACTGTGTTAAATGCAATTGACATGGTAACAACAGCCGGTAGCAATGGAGATAATTATAGTGCTTTGAAAACACTACCTGGTACGCAACAAACTAATGATAGAGAAGGGCTTTTTGTAAGAGGTGGAACCGGTGCAGAAACACAAACATTTATTGATGGGACTATTGTAAGAAATGCTTTTTCAACATCTGTACCTGATTTAGGCTCAAGAGGAAGATTTAGTCCTTTTATTTTTAAAGGTACGGTGTTTAGCACCGGTGGTTATTCGGCTATTTATGGTCAAGCCTTATCATCGGCTTTAATATTAGAGAGTATTGACCTTCCTGATCGTTCTTCGGCAAACCTTACATTAACTTCAGTAGGGCTGGGCGGAAGTATGCAACAATTGTCTAAAAATAAAAAGTCTTCTTATGGAGTGGGGTATAATTATATCAACCTGACACCTTATTTCAAAATAGCCAAACAAAATATCCACTACGATAATGCACCTACATCACATCAATTTGATGCAAATTTTCGTATTAAGACATCAAATACAGGTATGTTTAAATTCTATGGATATTACAACCAAACATTGATAGAGGTTTCAAGAGATAATGTGACCAGTTTGGATTATGATATCGAAAATAAAAAATTAACGGACGAATATCGTATTAAAAACAATAATGCCTATTTCAACCTTTCTTATAAAGAGTTTTTTAAAAATAATTGGAAAGTAGATATTGGATCTTGTGTGAGTACGAATAAAGATGACATCAATACAAAAATTTTAAATCAACAAAATGAAATTACAAATGACTCGAATTTTCTTTATAAAGAAGATAATTTTATTCAAAATAAAAACTTGATAGCGTCAGCTAAAATTGTTTTAGAAAAAAGTTTAAAAAACTTAAATGCTATACGATTTGGAACTGAATATATTTATGATCGCGAATCCAACTTGTTTGAATACATTCCTCTATTGAATATTATTCCATACGAGCCAATAGAATTAAATGAACACTATAATGCTGCTTTTGCAGAAGGGGATATTTATATTACGAATCATTTAGCCGGCAAGGTAGGTATTCGTGCTGAACATTCTTCATTACTCAATCGTTGGAATATTGCACCAAGACTTTCCACTGCCTATAAATTGAATAATCACAGTCAAATATCTTTAGCCTATGGAATGTATTATCAGAAGCCGGAATATCAATACTTATTCCAAAAAGCTAATCTTGATTTCCAAAGAGCCGATCATTATATTTTAAATTATCAATATCAACCTAAAGGGAGATTTTTAAGAATCGAAGCTTTTTATAAACAATATCATTCTTTAATTAAAACACCAATAGTAACGCTTCCATCATTTATCACAAATAAAGGAATAGGTTATGCCGGAGGAGTAGAACTTTTTTATCGAGATAAAAAAACATTTAAAGGAATAGATTATTGGATTGCTTATTCATATTTAAATACAAAAAGAGATTTTTTAAATTATTTGAGATTAGTTCAACCTGATTTTGCAGCTACTCATACTGCCAATCTTGTAGTGAAAAAATTTTGGGAAAAATATATGTTTGGATTAAACGGGACTTATACTTTTTCAAGCGGACGACCCTATATCAATTATAATACAACAAATCCTAATTTGCCAGGATACGATCCTGATTTTTTTATGAAAGATAGAACTATTGCTTATCATAATATTGGATTGTCTGTAAATTATATTCGTAAAATACAAAAAGCATTCACTGTTTTTGTAGTTGGGTTCAATAACCCTTTTGGATTTAAGCAAATATATGGTTATAACTATGCAAATACCGATTTGAATAAAGATGGGTTGTTGTATCGAAAAGCCGTCACGCCCACAGCTCGTCAATTTGTATTTGTTGGAATTTTTATGAGCTTTGGAATTGATAGAACTCAAGATGCCATTGACAATAATTTATAAAAAAAATAAAGAACTATTTTAAATATTTTACGAATTTTGATTTTTAAAAATCTTTAAGTATGAAAAAAATAATTGTATCTCTTTTACTTATATTGATAAATAGTGTGTCGTTTGCCCAAAACACACAATATGAAACTGCCATGAAAGGCTTATTACAAAAACTATCTGATGCTAACACACCCGAAGCATATACTGCAACTGCAAATGGATTTGAACGTATTGCAATGAACGAAAAAGGAGAGTGGCTACCGAGATATTATGCTGCATTTAGTTTGGTTATGCAAGCTTTTTCAAATACAGATAAAAGCAATAATGATGTGATACTTGACAAAGCAGATAAATTATTAGATGAAGCAATTGCTTTGTCTCCGAAAAATGACGAATTGTTTTGTTTATATTCTTTAAGCAAAAGTGCAAGGATTAGTGTAAGCCCTATGACAAGAGGTATGAAATATGGACCTGAAGCATCTGAATTTTTAAAAAAAGCAAAAGAAATTAATCCTCATAATCCAAGAATTTATTATCTCGAAGGGCAATCAAAATATCATACACCGGCAATGTTTGGAGGAAGTAAAGAAAAAGCAAAAGAATTGTATGAGAAATCCCTTGAAGAGTTTAAAACATTTAAACCAACTAATGAACTAATGCCAAATTGGGGTATCGAAATGGTAACTAAAATGTTAGACTCTTATAATAAAAAATAAGTATTTTAAAATTTTACAGAGAAACAGAAAAATTAATATCGGTACAATTTTTTACCCATCAGCTAAAGATAGATGTTTTAAAATTGTTTAAGAAAATGATTTGTTAAACTCAATTACATACAAACCATTTAATCTTTATATAGGTCTAACTTTGCAAATACAAACTATTTAAAACACATTAAATTTATGATTCAAACAAACATTTTTAAGAAAGTAGCGATTGCATTATGCGTTGGATTTTTATTTTTTAGTACTCAATCCAATGCTCAGATTATTTACACAGACATTGTACCTGACGGAAATCCAACAAATGGAGGATTTAATTTTGATCAATTAGGTGCAAATGAAATAAACTACGATACCGCTTATAATACATTAGATTATACTTGGACTGCTGGAGGAACTAATATCTGGGCAAATGGAAATGCCAATGCCGGATGGGATGTACCAAAACCATTAACAGCAGGTACAATAATAGATGCTAATGGTAATTTTATTGGACAAGGTGATGCTTCTATGGATGATTGGGGGAATGTTACACCTTTCCCAACAAATTCAGATAGCTATATTGGTGTACGTTTAAAGGTTGGAAACAATGTTTATTATGGTTGGATGCGAGTTATGTGGAATGGGAGTCAATTTATTTTTAAAGATTATGCTTATGAATCTACTCCGAATAAATCTATAAAAGCCGGTGAAAAAGCAGTTCCGACTTCATTATCACAAGTGGATTTGTCAAATCAAGTTGAAATATTTCCAAATCCTACAAACTCAAATATTTCAATATTGAATAATACTAATACATTAATAAACAAAGCTGTTATTTATGATATCTATGGACATGCTTTGACAACTATTCAAATCAATCAAACAAAACAATTAATTGATGTTAGCCATTTAAGTAAAGGAATCTATTTTATTTCTCTTTATAATGATTCTTTAAAAGTAGCAACTAAAAAATACTCTATTGAATAGTTAATTATTTATAAGATTAAAAAAGAAACGCTCCAATTTTGGAGCGTTTCTTTTTTAAAATGAAATTGTATCTCTAGAAATTATAGATTTCCTCTTAATGCTTGTTCTCTTTCTAATGATTCGAATAATGCTTTGAAATTACCTTTTCCAAAACTTTTTGCACCTTTACGTTGAATAATTTCAAAAAACATTGTAGGTCTGTCTTGAACCGGTTTTGAAAATATTTGTAATAAATAACCTTCATCATCACGATCAATAAGTATTCCCAATTCACTCAATGGTTTTAAGTCTTCATCAATTTTACCTACACGGTCTAAAACAGTTTCATAATAATTTTGAGGGATACTCAAAAATTCAACACCACGATTTTTTAAATCGGTTACGGTTTCAATAATATTGTTTGTCGCAACTGCAATATGTTGAACTCCTTCCCCTTCAAAAAAATCTAAAAATTCTTCTACTTGCGATTTTTTCTTACCCTCTGCCGGCTCATTAATTGGAAATTTTACATATCCGTTTCCGTTACTCATTACTTTACTCATCAAGGCGCTATACTCAGTAGAAATATCTTTGTCGTCAAAACTTAAAATATTTTTAAAGCCTAAAACATCTTCATAAAATTTAACCCATGGATTCATTTGATTCCAACCTACGTTACCAACACAGTGGTCAACATACAATAATCCGGTTGGTTTTGGGTTATAATGAGGTTTCCATTCAACATAACCGGGCATAAAAACACCCTTATAATTTTTTCTTTCTACAAAAACGTGTACCGTTTCTCCGTAAGTGTAAATACCACTCATTCTAATTTCACCATGTTCATCTTTCAATGTCTTAGGCTCCATATATGATTTTGCGCCACGTTTCATTGTTTGCTCGTAAGCATCATAAGCGTCATCAACCCATAGAGCTAATACTTTCACTCCATCTCCGTGCTTTTTATGATGTAAAGCAATCGGGTGATCAGAGTTTAAAGCAGATGTAAGTATTAGCCTAATTTTGTCTTGAACGAGTACATACGATACATGATCTCTTACACCCGTTTCAGGTCCTGCATAAGCTAAAGATTGAAATCCGAATGCTGTTTTGTAATAATGTGCTGCTTGTTTAGCATTACCAACATACAGTTCAATGTAATCAGTTCCGAATAATGGCAAAAAGTCTTCTGTTTTTGCTTGAACGGGAGTTTCTAAAGTTGTTGTATCCATATTATTTTGTTTTTATTTAATTTTAAAAAATGAATTAATTATTATTTATTCAGCCCAACTCATTTCATAATTTTCATCTTCGATTTCCACCGCATAATTTGTAAGGTGCAAAGGTCTGAATGTATCTATCATTACAGCGAGTTCAGGGGTTTCTTTTTTACCTATACTTCTTTCTACTGCACCGGGGTGGGGACCGTGAGGAATACCACTTGGGTGAAGTGTAATCATGCCGCGTGTAACATGTTTACGGCTCATAAATTCCCCATCTACATAGTAAAGTACTTCATCACTATCTATGTTACTGTGATTATAAGGAGCAGGGATCGCTTCCGGATGGTAGTCATAAAGGCGCGGTACAAAAGAACATATTACCATGTCTTTTCCTTCAAAAGTTTGATGAATTGGAGGTGGTAAATGTACACGGCCGGTTATAGGTTCAAAATCATGTATTGAGAAAATATAAGGGTATTCATAACCGTCCCAGCCAATTGCGTCAAATGGATGATAGCCATAAGTAACAGGGTATAATAAATTTTTCTTTTTGGTGTAGATTAAAAATTCACCTTTTTCATCGTAAGTTTTTAAATTTTCGGGTTTTCTTATATCTCGTTCGCAGAAGGGAGCATGTTCCATTAATTGTCCTTCACTGGTTTTATATCTTTTTGGAAAACGAATAGGACCATAAGATTCTGTAATCAATAAACGATTATTTTCAGTGTTGAATTCGATTTGATAAGCAATACCTCTTGGGATTACAATATAATCGCCATATTTAAAGGGAAGTTCGCCATATAAAGTTAATAATTTTCCGGAACCTTCATGAATAAAAATACATTCATCAGCGTCTGCATTTCTAAAGAAGTAGTTTTTCATACTCTTTTGAGGTGCAGCTAATGTAATTTGGCAATCGTTATTAACAAGAATTGGTTTTCGGCTTTCTATATAATCAGCAACCGGTTTTATTTTAAATCCTTGAAAACTTCTATGTTTTAAAATATTATTTGATGCAATTTTTGGGCTGATGTCAATCGGGTCTTCTGATTTGATAATAACAGTCGGTGGATGCACATGATAAATTAAACAATAATTATAATTAAACCCTTCAGTGCTAAAAAGTTCTTCGCTGTATAAAGTTCCATCAGGTTTGCGAAATTGGGTGTGTCGTTTATGTGGAATTTGTCCTAATGAATAATAGTGTGGCATTGTATTAAATTTTAAAAATAAATTAATCCTACAAATTTAATTTTTTTGAGCGGATTAAACATAAAATGGTTCTTATTTTTTTGATATATTTAAGAAAGGCAATTTTAAATCTTTATCAGATAATATTCTTTTTGATTCCGGTATTTGCCAATCAATGTTTAAAGTAGGGTCAAATGGGTGAATACCGCTTTCTACTTCGGGATGATAATATTCATCGCATTTGTAATGAAAAATACTATTGTCTTCTAATACGGCATAGCCATGTGCAAAACCTTTGGGTACGAATAATTGTTTCTTATTATTACCGCTCAATAATACCGATATAAATTTTAAGTAGCTTGGAGACTCTTCTCTTAAATCTACTACTACGTCTAATACGCTACCATGTATAACGCTAACCAATTTAGCTTGTTGATAGGGGGGCTTTTGAAAGTGTAAACCTCTTATTGTTCCATAATTAGACATGGCTTGATTGTCTTGTACAAATTGTATATTCGATTTTAGTAACTCATTTAATTTTCTATGATGAAAACTTTCAAAGAAATACCCACGATTATCCTCATAAATCTTAGGGATTAAAATGTAACAACCTTCTAATATTGTTTTTTGAATTTCCATTTTATAATTTAGTTCTTAAAGAAAATTTTTCATTTCAGAAAGGCAATTTATTTCGTAAGTTGGTTTGTAATGATGTGAAATTTTTGCAGGGTTAAAAAACACTTGTGCCATTCCAACATTCATGGCACCCACAATGTCTATTTCTAAAGCATCTCCTATCATTAAACTTTCGCCAACAGGAGCATTTGTTTTTTTTAAAGCAAATTCAAAAATTTCTTTATGTGGCTTCATGCTCAATGCCATTTCTGATGTGATTAATTCTTCAAAATAATGCTCAATAGATGCATTTTTTAACTTTTGAATTTGTGTGGCTTCAAACCCATTAGTAATAAGATGCATTTTATAGTTTTTATTTTTACAATATTCTAAAATTGTAATTGCATGAGGGAATAAATTACTCTTCGTTGGTAATATTTCAAGATATATTTCACTCATGTCTTTTGCTAAAGCTGTGTTATAAATATTAAAATGCAAAAGTGTCTGCCACATTCTTTTCCATCTCAAATCATTTCTTGTCATAAAACCTTTTCTAAATCGTTCCCACATAGTCTCATTGATTTTATGATATACTGCTTCAAATTCTACGAAAGAGGGAATACCTAAATTTTCTAAATCCGTTTTTTGATAAAGGTCGTATAAAGTTTCGTAAGAATTTTTTTCAAAATCCCAAAGGGTATGGTCTATGTCAAAAAAAAGATGTTGATATGTATTATTTGAATTCATTTTTTTTAATTTAAAAAATTAGCCACTAACATTAAAATCTCTTAAAGCCTCATTCAGACTTGTTTTAAGGTCTGTACTTTCCTTTCTTTTTCCGATTATCAATGCACAGCCAACTTGATACTCGCCGGCGGGAAATTTTTTAGTATAGCTACCCGGAATTACAACACTTCTTGATGGTACACGGCCCTTCAACTCAATTGGCTTTTCACCACTGACATCAATAATTTTAGTACTTTGTGTTAGTACTACATTAGCTCCCAGCACTGCTTCTTTTTCGACAATAACACCTTCAACCACTATACAGCGTGAACCAATAAAGCATCCGTCTTCAATAATAACAGGACTTGCTTGTAATGGCTCTAAAACACCTCCAATCCCGACACCTCCACTTAAATGAACATTTTTGCCAATCTGTGCACAACTGCCAACTGTTGCCCATGTATCCACCATAGTGCCTTCGTCAACATAAGCGCCGATATTTACATAAGAAGGCATCATCACTACACCTTTAGCAAGATAAGCACCATAACGTGCAATTGCATGTGGAACTGCCCGAACGCCTTGTGATGCATAGTCTGTTTTTAATTTCATTTTATCATAAAACTCAAATGGAGGAAGTGAATAGGTTTCCATCTTTTGAACTCCAAAGTATAAAATAATGGCTTGTTTTATCCATTCATTGACTATCCATTGCCCGTCGAAAGGCTCAGCTACCCTTAACCTGCCTTTGTCAACTTCTTCAATCGTTTGCTTTATCGCATCTACATATTTGGCTTGAGAAAGCAATTCTCGATTTTCCCAAACTTCTTTAATCAGTTCTTTCATTTTCCTTAAAATTATAACTGCAAACTTATAGAATTAATTTTTTTTTAAATAGACTTCTTTATTTTGCATCTATGATGATAGAAAAACCTTTCGAAGAGGATATACAACAATGTGTGCAGGCGTTGAGAAATGACGGTGTGATTTTGTATCCGACCGACACAATTTGGGGATTAGGGTGTGATGTTGAGAACGAAAAAGCAATTGAAAAAATTTATAAAATAAAAAAAAGGGAAAAAGACAAAGTTTTTGTTGTGCTTATGTCGGACGTAAAACAATTATTTCGGTATTTAGCCAATCCGATTTTAGAGCTAGATGAAATAGTCAATCAATTTACTGAGCCTACAACTATTATTTATGAAAATGCCATTATGTTGCCTGATATTTTATTAGGTGAAAATAACAGTGTAGCAGTCAGATTAACCAAAGACCCTTTTTGTCACTCTTTAATAAAGCGATATAGAAAACCTATTGTTTCAAGTTCAGCTAATTATAGCGGCGAACCAAGTCCTTCTTGTTTTAAAAATTTAAATATTGAAATTATAAATTCAGTTGATTATGTCGTGAAATGGAGACAAAATGAAACAGATGAAAGGAGTGCATCTTCAATAGTTAAATTAAACAGCGATGGCTCAATTCAAAAAATTAGATAAGAGTAGTTTTTTAAATTCATTTAAAATAGTAGGTTTGCACACGAAATTTATTAAATAAAGTGTATGGAAAAATTCAGAAAATTTTTAGTTTTAAACAGGTTGATAATAGCAGTAGCACTTATTGTAATCGGTTTGTATATTACGTTTGCGACTAAAAATGGAATATATGTCAGTTGGATATTTTTTTTAGTAGCTATTTTGATGGTGGTGGCAGATTTGATGATTGGTCCCATTACCCTAATTCAAAAATATATTGAAGATGGTGATTTTGAAGGAGCTCAAAAATTATTAAAAAAAGTGAAATATCCAAATTTATTGTACAAGCCCGTTCGTTCAGCATATTATATGTTGAAGTCAAATTTTTCAACAATGAATGAAAATTTTGAAGATGCGGAAACGGATATTCGCAAGAGCTTAGAAACAGGTATAACTGATAAAAGTGTAGAAGGCGGAGCTTATCTGCAATTGGGAATGATTGCCTATAAAAAAGGAAATAAAAAAGAAGCGTATGAAAATTTAAGAAAAGCAATTCAATTAGGTCTGCCCGATAAAGATTCAGAAGCGTCAGCTTATTTACAGCTTTCGGGGATATGTGGAGAAAGACGTGATTTTAAAGGCATGAAATATTATTATGCTAAAGCAAAAGCTTGTAAATCTAAGAACGAAAATATAGTAAGTCAAATCAAGGAGATGGATAAATATATAGCCAGAATACCCGGTTAGATTTAAATAATTTTAATCTAATTTAAAAAGTATGTTTTAATTAGAAACGACGATTTTTAAATTTTATCTTTTTATTATTCTTCTGTCAAGATATTTAATAGATTTTGAATTTGATTCAAAATGCAGAATATAAACACCTTTTTGTTGAGATGGGAAAATAAAATCATTACGCCCGTCTTTTAGAATATAACTTGAAATTTCTTCACCCATTGAATTAATAATTTTCATAGTGACTTTATCTTTTTTAGATATATTAATATAAACGGAAAATTGATTATTTATTGGATTAGGGTAGATTATAAGATCATCTAATTCAACTAATAGACTAGGAGTATATATCAAACATTGGTTGTTATTATAATAAGCCATTTGATAAACGCCGTTTTGCTTAACCGGAATAGAAGCATTGTCTGTTTCTATTAACTTTTCGCCATTCAGATACCAAATATAGTTTTTACTGGAAACGGCATCAGATATAATTTCCATTCCTTGAATACTTAATGGTGAAATACTTGTGTCATTTTTAATTTCATCATTATATCCAATTGCAATTTTACATGCATTATTATCAACGATACTATCAATTTGATAATTGCCTGATTTTGCCCATAAAATAGTAGTATCATCCAACGTTTTTGTGATAAAATTTTCTAATGAAGATTTACCATATATAGTAATAGGATAATTTCCATTTGTAATTAGTTGAAACCCCTTTTGTTCCGTGTTACAATCATATTCAAAAGGATTAATATTTGCACTTAATTTTTGATAAGAATTATTGAATGTAATATTATTGGTATTAAAATTACAATTATTATCATCTTTTACTGAGATAAGTTTAGTAATTCCTTTTTGTAAATGTAATGTGTCTGAATAATTATTTTTTTGAATTAAATATTGAGAGCCATTATGTTCTAAAGTAATATTTAAAGGAGGTCTCCCATTTAACTTAATTGGTAAGACCGAATAATCTTTAGAACATTCGTAGTAAGAGTTGTTATTTGAAAAATGTATTGGACTTGAATTCAATTCTAAAACACTATCTAAAGTATAAATACAAGAGTTATTATCTGTAATTTTTGAAAAATAATAGACTCCCGATTCTAACATTTTTGAATAGGGGGAATTAAAAATAGTATCAACTATTCCTAAATGATTAGTTGAATCATAGAAATAAAATAACATTGGATATTTACCTTGTACATTAAGTGTAATTTTATTTTTATCTAATAAGCAATTGTATTGTACCGAATTTATATTAGCGCTTAGCTGGGGATTGTTTATATTAATTAAAATAGATGTGTCAATAAAACAATTGCTTGCATCATTAATTTTATTGAAATTATATTGGTTGTAGGAAAGGAAAACAGAATCTTTAAAACCATTTATTAAAATGCTGTCTGTTTGCAATCCGTTAGAGTAATATACTTTAAAAGGACTTATACCTTGCGACTCTATGATGACTTTTTGTTTTAATGAATCACAAAGCCATTCATGGCTAGTAACCGACATCGTAGGTGCTATTTTTTTAATGTAGTAAATAGTGTCCGAAAAAAAGCCTAAAGTGCCACTACTGTCTATTATATTTTTTATTATATATTTTCCTTCGTCAAAAAGATGAATAGATGTGTCGTTTGTAGAACAATAATAATTTCCCACTAAATTATTTTCATTATAAACTTGATAAGTATAAGGACCTTTCCCATAGAAATTTATATTTAAAATAAGACTGTCTTTATTACATAAGTTAGTATCAACCGACAGAAAAACTTTTGCCATTTTATTGCATCTTCCAAAAAAAGTATCAATTGTGTTACATGGTGGAAAAGCATGAAGATAATAGTCATAAAAGAAACTTGTATTCCCCACATCGCTATAAAAGGTTTTTGTGTATTGACTATCAATATCAAGTTGTGAAATAGGTGCATCATTTTGTGGTAATGTAAAAAGGATTTGAGTGCTCAGTTGCTTTATCCTATTTTTTGTAGAGTCTTTATCAAGTACTTTGAGATAAGTGCCATACATTAGATTATTTATAAATTGAGAGTTATAATCATTATCAACCAAAATGCTATATCCTGAAGAAATAATGGATGCATCGGGAGATGAAATCATAGTAACCCATAAAGCTACTTTTCCACCGGTAGATAAACCTAGTACATACACTTTTTTATATTTTGTTTTTAAGAATTTTATCATGGCAGCAGACTCAATCAAACGTGTAATACCAAGTGCTTTATTTTCTGCATTTAAATAACTTATTAAAAATGGGGGAGTGTAATTGGAAGTGCTAGTCAATTTCTTTTTATTAAATATAATAGCTCTTTGTTCTTCATTAGGACAGTTCAATACATAAACATCGCCTTTTGGCTTTAAATTACTAACGATTTTACAATTGTCATTATGATAACCTGTGCCGGCTATAATTTCTGCAATACCATTAGCACCGGTGCCTGAAAAAATAACGTAAGCTACATCGGTATTATATGGGACTTTTGTTGTTGAATCTAAAGCCGCATAAGCATAAGCTGTCTTTCCATTTAGCTCATATTTAAGTTTTACAAAAGGGCTTCTTGAATCATATAAATTCTTTTTGTATATGTCTGCAAAATTATCAAGCGATTGGTTAACCAATGTATCTCTTTCTAAAATTGAATTCACTTTTATTTTAGGATAGCAGTCAATATATTCTTCATTGTAAAAAATAAAATTACTATCAATTTGTTCATATAAATTTGCTAAAGAGGTAGGCTCATTACGATGATACCAATTGCCGGGATAATTCCAATATGATATGTAAGGCTGTTCGGCAAAAATAGTATTAAAAAAAGTACTATCCGCTTTTGATAATTGACCATAATTATTAAATGGAGTCAATACTAAAAGGGAAATTATTGTGAATAAAAATCTCTTCATTCTTCTTTTGTTTAAAATAATTTTTTTATTTAATCCATTTTTTTAATTCGTCTTCAAAGTACATTAAGGCATTTTTTATTGGAAGTGGTAACCCACCACCTAATGCACATAGCGAACCAATTTCCATAGTGTCAAGTAAGTCATCTAATAAGACTTTATCTATGGCATTTTCATCATGTATGACTCCTTCAAAAAGTTCTTTACCTCTAACACTTCCTAAGCGGCAAGGGAAGCATTTTCCGCAACTCTCATCTGCCGTAAATTCAAAAAGATGTAAGAGATATTGTACGATAGGAAAATCTTTTGGAATACAAACAATAGACGCATGACCTAAAAGGAATCCGTTTTTTTGAAAACTTTCAAATGAAATATTTAATTCATTTACTTTATGTATTGGAACAAGTCCTCCTAAAGGACCTCCAATTTGAAGCGCCTTTATATCTTTTTTTATTCCTTTACCAAGTTCTTCTATAACTACATTTAAAGGAGTTCCCATTTCAACCTCATAAATACCGGGACGATTAAAACTACTATCTAATGAAATGAGCTTTGTACCGGTAGATTTTCCATCACCTAAACTTGCGTAAGCATCGCCTCCGGTTTGTATAATATAAGGTATACTGGCTAATGTTTCTACATTATTCACGACAGTAGGTTTATTAAAAAGCCCTACTTGAGCAGGGTAAGGCGGTCTAACTCGCACTTCAGGTCTTTGCCCTTCAATAGAAGATAATAAAGCTGTTTCCTCACCACAAATATAGGCTCCTTGAGCATGTATAACTTTGAAATCAAAAGAAAAGTTTGTTCCTAAAATATTTTCACCTAATAAACCTTTTTCATAAAGTTTTTTAATTTCATTTTCACAGATGTTAATACTTTCAGGGTATTCACCTCTTATATATACAACCCCATTTTTTGCTCCAATAATATATCCGGCTATCATCATACCTAAAAGGACGGAATGTGTTTGCTTTTCCAAAAGATAGCGATCACTATACGCTCCTGGGTCTCCTTCGTCTGCATTACAAACAACAAATTTTATTTCACTTGGTGTGTTTTTGCAACTTTCCAATTTGATGCTTGTTGGGAATCCGGCACCACCACGACCTCTTAGTCCTGATTTTCTAATTTCATTTAAAAGTTCATCTTGAGGGATATTAAGGATTTGTTTTAAGTTTTTGTAATATTCATCAATGTTAGAAAAAGGTTGTGTTAGTATAGCAGTACCTCTTGCCTCTATATGATAATCATCAATAAATTCTTTACCTCCTTTTATGATATCGTCAATACGGTCTATATCATTTCCTGAGTAGTTTTTTGAACCATATTTAAAAGCACTATTTTCATGGCAACGCCCTAAACAGTAAAGTGTGCCAATTTCGTTCTCATTGAATTTTGTTTTGAGCTTTTCAGTAACTGCATCTTGGGTGCCGGCACATAGGCAGGCGCTACCATGGCAAACATATACTTTTTTACCTCTGTTTTCAGGTTTTGTAAAATCATAAAATGTTGCGGTGCCATAAGTATTGGCAGTGCCCATCAAAAATTCCTTAGCTAATTTGTCAGCATCTTCTAACGATACAGTACCAGTTTCCTTTGCAGCATTACCTATTTTTTCAAATAAATTTTCTTTTAACCCTTTTCTTCCTGAAAGTTCACTGAGATTGAATGACATATTAATTATATTTTGAAGGAACGAAGATAATTTTTTTTAATTAAAAATGAAAGTAATAATTATTTAAGTACATTGTTTTAATTTGCAATATCATGACTGACATTTTAAATAAAAATTATTCATTAAGGACAGCTTTAGCACAAGCGATAGTTAGAGTTAGTTCTCAAGATACCATAAATACTATTTTACAAAAAAAAGTCCCAAAAGGAGATGTGTTTGAATTTGCACGTGCTGCCGGTTTATTGGCTATTAAGAAAACAAGTGATGTTATTCCCGATTGTCATCCTTTACCGGTTGAACAAGCTTCCATCCATTATGAAATTGAACATTTTGATTTAAAAATATTTGTAAAAGTATCTACAATTTATAAGACAGGTGTTGAAGTAGAAGCTATGCATGGAGCTTCGATTACAGCACTCACTATTTATGATATGTTAAAGCCTATTGATAAAAAAATAGAGATTCAATCAATAAAATTAATTGAAAAATCAGGTGGCAAAAATGATTTTTATGATAAGATGAATGACACGTTCACTGCTTCAGTAGTTGTGTGTAGCGATAGCGTTTTTAAAAAAGAAAAAGAAGATAAGGCAGGAAAAGAAGTAGTTGCCATTTTGAATAAATATGATATTCAACATATCGATTATGCTATAATCCCGGATGAAGATAATGAAATAAAAAAAATGGTAGAAAATAATATACTTCGAAAAACGGACTTACTCATTTTTGTTGGCGGAACAGGCCTTTCACCACGTGATAGAACACCTGATGTAATAAAACCGATGATAGAAAGAGAAATTCAAGGCATGATGGAGGCGGCTCGTGTATATGGTCAACAACGAACACCTTATGCAATGTTGTCAAGAGGGGTTGCAGGGTTTATTCAATCTACTTTAGTAATGACATTACCCGGTTCTACTAAAGGGGCAAGGGAAAGTATGCAAGCATTGTTTCCAGCTTCATTTCATTTGTTTAAAATATCTAAAGGAAAAACACATGACATAAAATAAAAAGATTACTTTTACAATTCACAATAAATAACTTTTTATATGATAGAACAGCTTTTTAATTTAATTCAACAAGAATCACAAGAACACATTATTAATAATCCTGTTATACCTAATGATCAAAATCAAAATGCAATCGGACTCGCAACCGAATCAATTGTCGGTGGATTTAAAAATGCACTTTCAAATGGACAGCTAGGTGACGTGATGAATTTATTTGGTAGTGATTCAAATAATATTAATACAAGCAATCCTTTAGTTGGAGGCATTACTGATAATTTTGTTTCAAGCTTAATGAGTAAATTAGGCTTAAACAGCACAATGGCAAAAACTATAGCGGCATCTATTATTCCAATGATCATAGGAAAATTAATTTCTAAAACAAAGGATGCAAATGATAATAGTTTTGATATTAATAATATTATTGGAGCATTGACCGGAGCAAAAGCGAGTAACGGTGGAGTGGAAATACCGGGTGTTGGTGGTAATGGTATTGACTTTGGAAGTATTTTAAAAAATATTACAAGTGGTGGGCTTGATACTAATCATGATGGTAAAATCGGAATTGATGATATAGCCGGAGTAATAAAAAATTTCTCTTCAAATTCTCAAAGCAATGAAAGTGGTCAAAGTTCAGATGGTGGCATTTTAGGTGCATTAAAAGGAATTTTAGGAAATAAGTGATAACTATTTTCTTTTTTATCAAATAATAAATATTCACTTTTTATGAAATATAAGAACCTACTTGCTGCGCTGATATTTTTTCCTTTTGTTGTTTTCTCTCAAAAATATAAAAAAAGATCAGCCGAAGAAAAAGCACGTTACTACACTGACGAAATGGTCAAGGAACTTTCTTTAGATTCTTTAACATCGTTTAAAGTATATGAGGTCAATTTATTTACTTCTAAAAAATTTGACTCATTATATTCTGCTACAGAGGATAGTGAAGAAAAACGAAAAGGGGCTTTCTTAATTTATAAAAAGAGAGATTCTATGTTTAGGGAAGTATTAAGTAAGAAAGAATATCTTATGTATGATGATATCCAAAGAGAAAAGAGAGAAAAGAAAAAGGCAGATACTGAAAAGCATTAATAAATACCAGTTCTATTAAATAATTTTTTCCTTTTTAAAGAAAAAACATTAGTAGAAAATGTGTGTATAGTCTTAGATATTTCTTTACAAATACTTAGTTTTCTATTACAGATAATTATAAAATAGTTTAAAGGTGTGCTAACGATAGCTAAATTGATTGTCAGAAAAAGAAAACGCTATTGTAAAATTATTTTAATAATTCTTCCAATTTATTTTCTAACGCAGGGCCTCTTAAATTCGTAGCTATAATCATACCATTTTTATCAAGAAGTAAGGTAGTTGGAATTGCCGGTACATGATACAACTCGTTTACGGCACTATTAAAACCTTTAACATCTGAAATATGAACCCAAGGCATTTGGAATTGTTGCAATGCTGCTATCCATTTTTCTTTTTTATCATCTAATGAAACAGATATTATTTCAAACCCTTTTTGATGATATTTTTCATAGGCTTTTTTCAAATAAGGTATTTCGTTTTTGCATGGACCACACCAACTTGCCCAAAAGTCAACCAATACATATTTCCCTTTGAAATCTGATAAAGAATATTTCTTTTTTTCACTTGAATCAGGCAAAGTAAAATTGGGTGCCGTATAACCAACTTCAACAGCTTTCAACTTGCTCAACATTTTATTCATTTCATTTCCATAAAAACATGTTTTAGCCTTACCTTCTAATATTTGATACATTGAATCGGCAGAACGCACTTTTACATTTCTGTCATTATTAATTGCGCTATAAATCACAAAAGCAGTTACTTCTGATTTTTTATTTTTCCGAATGAAATTAAAAAAATTATCATGGAGTTTATTGTTGATTACAGCCAATACAGTATTAAGGCTATCTGTGTTAGCATTAGGTGCTTGATAAGCTTGTTGAATATTCATTCCCATTTGTTGTAATGGTTCTTGAGCGACTATCAATTCTCTGAAAATTTCGTGAGAAGGTGAGCCTTCAAGAAAAACAACTTTCATATCTTTTTTATGAAGTGTAATATTGATATTTTCATTGGGACCAATAAAAAATAGTTGATATTTATTGTGTTCATCTGCGATAATAAATGGTGTTGGTTCTTTGACAAATCCTGTAAACGTAGCAATTCCTTTTACATATTTTAAAGAATCAGTAGTAGGTAAAGTCAAATTACGAATATAGACTGTCCCTTCTTTTTCATCATCTATAGTTACTTTAAGATTAAAATTATTTTTTTGTTGTGCAGTGGATTGGAAAAAATAAAGGTTCAAGATTAGAACAAATAGAAATAGTTTTTTCATATTGAAAATTATTTAAAAATATTTTTTAATGTTTCATCTAAATTCGGACCCATTAAATCTTTCCCTATTATTTTCCCTTCTTCATCTAATAGAATATTACTTGGTATATATTCGATACCATATAAACGGGCTACATCTGACTCCCAGCCTTTAAAATCACTTACTTGAACCCATGTGATTCCATCTTTGGCAATGGCATCAACCCATTTTTCTTTAGAATCATCTAATGAAACTCCTAAAATTTCAAACCCTTTATCATGATATTTTTTATAAGTAGCTACAACATTTGGATTTTCTCTACGACAAGGACCACACCAGCTTGCCCAAAAATCTATCAATGTAATTTTTCCTTTGAAGTCTGAAAGTTTAACCGTTTTGCCATTTACATCATTTAATGTAAAATCAGGAGCTTTTGACCCTATAGATGTGTTTTGTAATTGTTTTTTTATTTCATCTATTTTTTTTCCATAATAAGTTTGTTGAACATTCTGCCCTAATGATTTGTATAAAGATTCTGCATTTTCATAATTTTTTTCACTCTCTTGATTTAGGTAGTTATATGCTAAAAAAGCTGATACAACGGCATTTGGGTTGTTTTTTACAAAATTAATTTGATTAGCTTTGACAATACTGTCCGCTTTTAAAAATTCTAATTTTAATACATTGAGCATTTCTTCATTTTCTGCAAATTCATTTGCAACTGTTCCAATGGAGTCCATTCTTTCAAAATAAGCTAAGTTTTCATTAAGGAATTTGTCATAAAAATCTTGTTCTTTACCTCCCTTTACTTTTAAGCTATTAAAATTATTCATTTCATAGTCAATAGTAGTTACTCCATTTTCTAAAATTAAAAATGCAGGTTTTTGATTGGGACCAAAATTGAGCATATAAAATGTAGGACTTTTGATATTTAATGTTGTATTGAATTTATCATTTTCAACTTTAATCGTATCTATTGTAGCTTCATCGCTTGCTTCAATCAGATATATTTCACCTGAACCAAATTTTTTGATAGTTCCGCTTAAAGTTGTTTGTTGTTTTTCTTTACAAGCGTTGATTAAAAGTAATAATAAGAGTAATTGGCTAATTCTTTTCATAATTTATTCTATAGGCAACAAATTTAGAGGTTTCATTTTGTTTTTATTTTATTTTGGTAACAAGAATTAGTTAATTTTTGAAAAAATAGCAAGTAATACTCTATAAAATAAAAAGAGATTGCTGAAAAGCAATCTCTTTTTTAAAACAAAATAAATTTAATTATTTAATTTCAACTATGCTTGAAAGTGCAACTTCATTTACAGCATAAACTGTTTTTCCGGAAATAGCATAGGAGGATACATTGAAAGGAGCGATCGTTATAGTTGTCATTCCTTTACCAAGTGTTTGTAACTCAGCAGCAGTAAATAATGCACTGGAAGTATTAGCAGCTTTTCTTTTCAAAATATTAGTACCATTTGAACCAACTATTTGAAAATAAACAGAATCTGAATTAGAAATACTTCCATTAACTTTTAAAGTGAAATCATTATTTGCATCGATTGAAGCAGGTACATCTAAATCACCTGTAGATGGCATGCCCTGAGAAGTTACATTAAGTGTAAAGTTAGGAATATTGTTACCATTGTTTCCGCCGACATTCCAAACTATATTTGATGAAAGATCAATACCGGTAGGTGCATTTTGAGAAGGTGCAAAATAATAAGTATTGTTAGCACTTTTGGTAAATAAATTGTCGTTTAGTTTAACATCACCGGCATCGACATAGCTTTGGGCAGCTAAGTCACCAAAAAGAGCAGCCCCTGTTCCAATTTCCGTTTTTATAGGAAATCCTGCAACTACTGATGAACTAAGAGCTTTGATTGCTACCAATCCGATATTGCCTGATGCAAAGTTAGGCTGTGGAGCTGGAGCAGGTGCATTGTTGTTAGGGTTGTTGTTATTGTTGTTGTTGTTTTTCTTACATGCTGTAAAAGCAAGAGAAAGACTTAAAAGGGCAAAAAGTAATTTTTTCATAATAAATAAAAGTTTATGTTTATGTGTGCAAAATTATTTTAAAATAATCGAAAACATATACCTAATATTGGGTATTTTTAATTATATATTTGTTAAAATCGTAACTAAGGTTACTTATTTATAATATGAAAAAGTTCGGTTCTATAGTATCAATATTTATTTTGTTTTGTATTGTTTTTTCAAACGATATCATAGCACAAAAAAAGGATAATTTAAATAAAAACACCATTAATGAAAATAAAATAGTTTCATTTGAAGTATTAGAAAATGGTGATACAATTAATAAAATAAACTGGAAAAATAATAAAGTTGGAGAATGGGTTGAAATTATTAAAGGGAAATATAGTGAACCTGATATAATAGAAAATGGGAAATATGATGATAATAATAAAGTAGGGCAATGGAATACTTATTCTAAAGAGGGGAGCATTATTTCGCAAGAATTCTTTTTGAAAGGAAGAAAAAGTGGGGAGGCAAAATACTACGAAGATGGAAAGTTGATATGTGTTGGGAATTATTTGGCATTGAAGTCTGAAAATGAATATGACACTATTATGGTCGAAGACCCAATTACGAATAAAATAAAACCGGTTGTTTTAAAAACGAATATGGGCAGTGTAAGGCATGGTTTCTGGACATATTATGATGCATTTACACATGATGTAGTAAAGGTAATAGAGTATCAAGCAGATGAAATAATTTATGAAAAAGATTATGAAAAAAAAGTGGATAGCACTTATATAAAACAAAGAATAAAAGATTTTAAGAAAGGGACACCACCACCCAATGTTATGATGATAGAAAAGGGGAAAAAATCAACCCGATTTACTGATTTTCCGGAAAATACACAATATGTAAAACCAAATGTAAGGCAGAACAAAAAAGCTAATAAGTAAAAATTTTTTTACACACAAAATTCTTATATTTGCAATCCCCATGTCATCAAGTTACGTTGTATCAGCCATTAAGTATCGCCCTCAACATTTCAATACTGTTGTAGGACAATCACATATAACGACTACGCTAAAAAATGCAATAAAACAAAATCAATTAGCTCATTCATTTTTATTCTGCGGACCGCGTGGAGTTGGGAAAACTACTTGTGCCCGTATATTAGCTAAAACAATTAATTGTACCAATTTAACAGCAGATGCAGAAGCATGTGATCAATGCCCTTCGTGTATTTCATACAGAGAAAATACATCTTTCAATGTACATGAAATAGATGCCGCATCGAATAACTCCGTAGATGATATTAGAAATTTAATAGAGCAAGTACGATACTTACCATTAGGAGGTAGTAAATATAAAGTGTATATCATTGATGAGGTACACATGCTTAGTCAAAGTGCTTTCAATGCTTTTTTGAAAACATTAGAAGAACCACCTAAACATGCCATATTTATTTTAGCTACCACCGAAAAACATAAAATTCTTCCTACGATTTTATCACGTTGTCAAATTTTTGATTTTAATCGAATTACCATTCAAGACACGATTGCGCACCTTAGTGATATTTGCAAACAGGAAAATATAAAATATGAAGAAGATGCTTTGCACTTAATAGCTCAAAAAAGTGAAGGTTGTATGCGAGATGCTTTATCCATAATGGATAAAATTGCAAGTTTTACTCAAAATTATATCACGTATGAAAATACTATTGAGCATCTAAATATTTTAGACTACGATTACTTCTTCAAATTGACCGAATCGTTTTTAATGCAAGATATGAGTAGTGTTCTACTGCATTACGAAAATATTTTTTCTAAAGGGTTTGAAGGAGATTCTTTCTTGAATGGATTTACAGAACATTTTAGAAATTTACTTATTTGTAAAAACGATAAAATTGCTCACTTGTTACAATTGCCACAAAATGTAAAAGTTAAATATTTTCAACAAGCTAATCAAGTGAGTGCAGAATATATCATCAATGCTTTATCCATTTTAAACGAAGCTGAAATGAGCTACAAACAGGCAATCAATAAACGCTTACACGTTGAATTAGCCTTAATTAAAATTAATTATTTGAATACGGCATTGCAAGTCCTTCGAGATGAAGACCAACTTCTAAAAAAAAAGTCTTAGATAATCAATTGACGGTTATTTTAAATTATTTAAAGGAAGATTTAAAGATAAAAAATACTTCTAATAATCTACCGACACAAGCAAAAGTTGCTACTACTGAAAATAAAACTCAAACAATAGAACCTCAGAATGATAATTTTAAAACTCATTCTAAAGTTGAAGATAAAAAATCAAGTTATGGTGTGTCCATCAGCGGAGTACATAAAATTAAAGATGCCATAAAAGATAAGCTCGCACAAAATAAAAATGACAACACAATCGTCCCAATAACCGACGAAAACCTTATGGAAAATTGGGGGAATAAATGCGAAGAAATAATTAAAGAAAGGAATTTTCTTAAAGAAACGCTTAAAGAAGTTACATTGAGTTTTGAAAATAATTTAATTAAAATAGCAGCCCCGACAGTTGCTTATGATTTTTTAAAACCAAAAAGATTGGAGCTATTAAGTTTCTTTAAAGATGCTTATCAAAATGAAGAAATAAACGTATTAATTATAGAAAAACTATTAGAAGATAAAAATGATGGTAAAACAATATTGACGAATAGAGATATTTACGAGCAAATGATTCAGAAGAATCCGGTACTAAAAGAATTAAAAGAAAAATTTGGAATGGACTTCGAACTTTAATTACACATTGTGTATGAGTAAAATATTAAAAAATTTTAAAATTCAATTACCCAAAAACAAGAAAAAACTAACTCAGTTTTTAAAAAAATTTGATACAAAATATATTAGAGGAATTTCAAAAATAGTTGAAGAAGTTGAAGTAGAAACATGGAATGAAGTTGATTGTCTGGAATGTGCTAATTGTTGTAAGGTAATGACACCAACTTTTACAAAGGAAGATATCAAACGGATTTCTGCTTATTTAAATATGAGTGAAAAAGATTTCTTTGATAAATGGTTGATGATTGACGAAGACAACAATGACATTGTAAATAAAAAACAACCTTGTCAATTTTTAGATTTAAAAACAAATAAATGTACGATTTATGAAGTAAGACCTCTTGATTGCAGCGAGTTTCCGCATTTTAAAAGAAAACCTTTTGGCGATTTTAATCATGTTTATGAACAAAACATTAATTATTGCCCTGCAACATTCAAATTAGTTTCAAAACTGAAAGAACGTATCGAAAAAGATTACAATTGGTAAGTTGTACTATTTTAAAATTATTTTGATAGGCTTACATTCATAATGTTTATTATCCGCAGCAATACAAGTTATTTTTTCAAAATAGACAGTATCATCTTTATATAATCGCTGTGAAAAAATATTTTTCCAATAAGCGTTCAAAGTATCTCCAACAAAGCGATCAGAAGTATAATCGGTATAAATAATTGGGAGTCCTTCATCATCTTGATAAAGCCCTCTTTCTGCATACATTAATTCAAAACTATTCACTTTAAAAAAGTTATTATTACTATCCTTTGCACAAAAAGGCCTTTTCATAAATTCTTTAAATGTATTGGTTTCTAAAGAAATCTCATCAGAATAATGGCAACCAAAAAAAGCCTTGTATTTATATTTTTTAGCAGTATTTGGAGCAAATGAACTTATCCAAATCATTAAAAAAAATAAAAAAAATAACCATTTATTGCTTTTGATGAACATAATACTAATTTATAAATTAAAGCAATTTAAGACTTTCTTCTAATATTTTCAATTTTTGTTCAGCATCTGCTCTCTTTTTTCGCTCTAATTCCACAACTTCCACTTTAGCATTATTGACAAATTTTTCATTATTTAATTTTTTATCTATTGAAATTAAAAAACCTTTGTAGTATTCTATGTCTTTTTGAAGTTGTATTTTTTGTTGAGAATGATCAATCTGTTTTTCAGTAGTCAAATAACATTGAAAAGTGTCGCATAAAAAGGCGATTCCATTTTGAATTGTTTCATTGGTGTATATAATTTCTTTAGCAAAAATTTGTTTTTGTAGAACAAGTTCAATATCCCTTAACTCAGATGCGTGAGTGCTTGGTAAATATAAAGTAATTTCATCTTTTGGTTTTAAGCCTTGCTTTACTTTAATATCACGCACTTGTGTAATTAAATTTTTAAGCCATTCTCCTTGTTTTATCCACTGTTCAGAATAAGTTACTTCATATTCTAAAGTGGTAGAAAGAATATTTTCTTCTTTTGTTTGTAAAAGGTGAAAAATTTCTTGTGTGATAAATGGCATGAAAGGATGTAATAATTTTAGCAATTCTTCAAAAAACAAATAGGCCTTTTCAATATTATATTGATTGATGGGTGCGTCTTGAGGAGTTTTTATCCATTCTAAATAATCGCTGCAATAGTCACTCCAGATGAGCGAGTATATTTTCTTTAAAGCTTCGCTAAGTTTAAATTCATTGAGGTCTTGCTTTATTTCTTTTTTGACAGCATTTAGTTTCGCTTCAAAATAGTTTGATGCAAAAATTGATTCACGGGCTAATCCGTCTTCGGTAGGTTTAGATTTAAAAATTTGTAAGAGCTTTAAAGCATTCCACAATTTATTACAGAATATTTTTCCTTGTTCTAAGGAGCTTTCGTCAAATAATAAATCATTGCCGGCAGGTGATGCTATTAACACTCCAAAACGCACAGCATCAGCTCCATAATCATCAATGAGTTTTAATAAATCAGGAGAATTGCCCAATGACTTACTCATTTTTCTTCCAAGTTTATCACGAACGATTCCGGTAAAATACACTTGTTTGAAAGGCACTTTTCCGGTGTATTCTATTCCTGCCATTATCATTCGGGCTACCCAAAAAAAGATTATTTCAGGGGCTGTTACCAATGTAGAAGTTGGATAATAATAATTTAAATCAGTATTGTTAGTTTTGTTTTTATTCCATCCAAACACTTCAAGTGGCCACAACCAAGAAGAAAACCAAGTGTCCAAAACATCTTCATCTTGTCGCAAAATATCAATTGAAGTTCCAAACTGTTCTGAATAGAGTGCTTTGGCTTGTTCTAAGGTTTTAGCAATGACATAATTCCCTTTTGTATCATACCAAGCCGGAATGCGATGCCCCCATCTTAATTGGCGACTGATACACCAATCTTTGATATTAGACATCCAATGTCTGTATGTATTTTTAAATTTTGAAGGATAAAATTTTATTTCATCATTCATCACGACTTCTAAAGCTGGTTTGGCAAGGGTATCCATTTTGCACCACCATTGCATACTCAATCTTGGTTCTATCACAACATCTGTACGTTCACTAAAACCAACTTGGTTTTTATAATCTTCTATTTTTTCAATATGTCCTTTTGCTTGTAAATCCTTTATGATTTGTTTTCTTACTTCAAATCGGTCTTGTCCGATATAAAGCTGAGCTGCTTCGCTTAAAGTTCCGTCTTCATTTAGTGTTTCTATAATTTCCAATTGATGTTTTAATCCTAAGTTGTAATCATTTACATCGTGTGCCGGTGTAACTTTCAAACAACCGGTTCCAAATTCCATATCAATATATTCGTCAGCAATAATTGGAATTTTTCTTTGAATAAGTGGCACATAACAATGCCCCCCAATTAATTCTTTGTAACGTTCATCTTCAGGATGTACGCATATAGCCACATCTCCTAAGATTGTTTCAGGTCTTACAGTGGCGATGACTAAATAAGTTTTATCATTAATTGGTTTTTCTAATTCATAACGGATATAAACTAATTGGCTATTTACTTCTTTATGAATAACTTCTTCATCACTTAAAGCTGTTTTTGCTTTAGGGTCCCAATTAATCATTTTTACTCCACGATAAATAAGTCCTTTATTGTACAAATCAATAAACACATCAATAACTGCTTCGTAATAATCCGGATCCATTGTAAATGAAGTACGTTTCCAATCTAAAGCACAGCCTAATTTTTTTAATTGTTGTAAAATTATTCCTCCGTATTTTTCCTTCCATTCCCAAGCATATTTCAAAAATTCATCTCGTTTCAAATCGTTTTTATCAATACCTCTTTCTCTCAACATGGCTGCTACCTTTGCTTCTGTTGCAATAGATGCATGGTCTGTGCCCGGAACCCAACATGTATTTTTACCGCTCAGTTTTGCATATCTAATAAGTACATCTTGTACGGAATTATTTAATGCATGTCCCATGTGCAAAACGCCAGTAACATTAGGCGGAGGAATTACTATTGTATAAGGTGTTTGTTGATTGGGGGTTGAATCAAAAGTTCCTTTTTCAAGCCAGTAGGAATACCACTTTTGTTCTATTTCTTGCGGCAAATAATTTTTAGACAATTCCATAGGTTTGCAAAGATAAATATCATTTATAGGAAAAGAAAAAATAAAGTTCTTGATAATTTATATCAATCATCATGGACGATACTGATATTGTATTAAAAAATGTTTAGCACAATTGCAATAAATTTGAAGTAGTTTTTTTTTAATACCAATGATTAATTTAAGGTAAAAGAAAATTAATAAGCCCATTTAATATAGGTTGCTCCCCAAGTGAATCCTCCTCCAAAAGCAGCTAAAATGATATTATCACCTTTTTTAAGTTGTTTTTCCCATTCCCATAAGCAAAGTGGGAGGGTTCCGTTGGTCGTATTTCCATAGCGTTGAATGTTAATCATTACTTTATCTTCTGAAATACCCATACGATCGCGGGTAGCATCTATAATTCTTTTATTGGCTTGGTGTGGTACTAACCATGCAATGTCTGCATCAGATAATTGATTGCGTTGCATTACTTCATAAGCAACATCAGCCATATTTTTTACAGCAAATTTGAAAACGGTTTGACCTTCTTGATAAACAAAATGTTCTTTATTCATTACGGTTTCAATAGTTGCCGGCTTTACGGAACCACCTGCTTTTTGATGTAAATGAACCCGACCGGCACCATCGGCTTTTAATACACTATCCAATATGCCATTGCCTTCTTCGTTTGGCTCTAATAATACTGCACCACAGCCATCACCGAAAATGATACAGGTAGCTCGGTCTTCAAAATTGAGTATCGAACTCATTTTATCGCCTCCAACGACAATGATTTTTTTGTATTTACCATTTTCAATAAATTGAGATGCCGTAGTTAATGCATAAAGAAACCCACTGCAAGCGGCACTCACATCAAATCCCCATGCGTTTTTCATGCCCAGTTTATCTGTAATAATATTGGCAGTTGCCGGAAAAGTATGGTCTGGGGTTGTTGTAGCACATATTAAAAGTTCTATTTCTAAAGGGTCAATTCCTTTTTTGTCAAATATCTCTTGTACTGCTTTTACAGCCATGTCAGATGTGCCTAAGCCTTCGCCTTTTAAGATTCTTCTTTCTTTAATTCCTGTCCTGGTCGTTATCCATTCATCATTCGTATCGACCATTTTTTCTAAATCAAAATTAGTAAGTTTATCTTCCGGAATGTATCCACCAACACAAGTAATAGCTGCATGTATTTTTGACATAATCAAATTAAAATAGAGTGAGTAAAGGTACGAATATAATTTACTTAATAAAATTGTTTTTGTAAAGACGTTGATTTATGTCAATGCAAAAAAAAGCTTATATTTTTTTAAAATGAAAAATATAAAGAGATTAACTTTAAATATCTATAAAATAATGATTTTTGTTGAGTATTAGTCAATCAATTTTAAAAGAGTCTGCCAGGCAGAGTGTACATCATTTTTTTCTAAATATTCTATTGCTAATGAAAATACATCTTTGCCGGTTTCAATAACAAAACTTTCATCTTTTTTAGGCATTTCAGTAAAGTTAGCCAATTGTCCTAAATGATTCCCGCTTAATTTATTACTATGTTTAATAATATCAGGTAAAGCATCATAACCCATCCCTAAATTTAAATTAGGTTTGGCTACTTCAAATACAGCATCTCCTGAAGCTCTACAATAATAGTCTTTTCCCATACGGGCAACCAAATCAATTTTATGAGGATTTATTTGCCCATCTTCATCTAAAACATCATCGTTTAAATGCATTAACATTACTTCACAAATAATTAAGTTTGCTGCGCCACCTTCCGTACCGGTATGTATTACATCTAATACTTTACATTCAAACTGAGCCGGTGATTCTTTAACCCTAAAAGGTTTTACTAATTCAGAGGCTATAGGAGTGAACCCGCTTTTAATAAATTCGTTTACACCTTTTGGATATTCGCAACTGCTTAAACTGGCTTGTTGAACCATAGCATAATTTACGACATTTATAACAACTTCTTTGGTATCTAATATGTTTTCTAATGTATGTTTAATGGTGTTATCTCTTACTCTTCTGGCAGGTGAAAATATCATTATGGGAGGCTTACTGCCAAACGTATTGAAAAAGCTAAATGGAGATAGATTAGGATTACCATCTTTATCCATTGTAGATGCAAAACAGATAGGCCTTGGAGATACACTGCCTAATAAATAAGAATGAAATAGAGACGTTTTTAATTCGCCCGGAATGATACGCATTATATATTTTTTTTCAGTGCTAAAATTGAGAATTCACTTTCGTCTTTTACGATTTTATTTTTGAGTATTCCTAATTGGTCAATTTCCATTATGACCTCATCGCCTTCTTGTAACCATTGCACCTGATAGTTAGGATCGTTCAATAATCCTGTGCCGTTTAATTCTAAAAAACAACCGGTACCAACTGTACCACTACCTATAACATCACCCGGAAGTATATCGGCACCATAAGAACATCTTTCTAAAATTTCAGCAAAAGTCCAATCCATATCACCTACATTTCCCTCGCTAACCTGTTTTCCATTAACCCAACATTTCATTTTTAGATTATAATTTTTTCCAGTGTGTCCTGGTTTACAAGGTATTTCAAAACCAGCTAATTCATCGGGCGTAACTAACATCGGTCCTATAACTGTGCTGAAATCTTTTCCTTTTGCCGGTCCTAAATTTAAAAGCATTTCTTCCATTTGCAATGTACGGGCGCTCATATCGTTCATAATCATGAAACCGCCAATATAATCAACTGCTTCTTCTGCTTTTATATTTCTTCCTTTTTTACTGACAACTATAGCCACTTCAAGCTCAAAATCTAATTTGTGAAAATGATCGGGCATACAAACGATATTTCCCGGTCCTTGTATAGCATTGTGATTTGTAAAATAAAATATTGGATATTGATCAAATTCTTTTATCATTTCAACTTTGCGATTTCGGCGAGCAGCCGCAACGTGTTGTCTAAAAGCATACCCGTCTCTACAACTTGTTGGAAAAGGAACGGGAGCTATAATAATTGCCTCATTATAATAAGTAAATTGTTTTTCAAGAACTTGCCCTTTTTTAATTTTTACTTCTAATTTTTTTAATTTTTCAATATTTGCATCCCAGTTTTCTAACATTTCTTTCATAGTTCCGGGTAATAAAATATCAGCATCTTTTATGTCGTAAAGCTTATCATGTATTAAAAGAGCCAGTGATTCGTTGTCGCTTTTTAAATGAGAAACTAATTTCATGAGTCTAATTTTTTATAGAATTGCAAAGGTAATTTTTATTAATGAATTAAGTATTTTAAAATTAATATTAAATATTATAATTAATAAAAAAACCCCACCACAAGGATGGGGCTAAATTGAAAAAGTCACATAAATAACCTACTTGGTGCAAATATATAATTATGAGTAACAAATTCGAATACATAAATGAGTAAATTGTCATTTCCAATGAGTAAATTGCACTTCTCAATGAGTAACCTGCATGAATTCGGATTTCAAAAAAATAAAAGATTGGGCTTTAGATGAACGACCAAGAGAGAAAATGATAGAAAAAGGAGCTGCGGCTTTATCTAATTCTGAGCTGATTGCTATTTTAATCAATACCGGAACTGCTAAGAGAACAGCCTTGGATATTAGCAGAGAAATTTTAGAACAAAATCATAATAATTTGTTGGAGCTCTCTAAAATGGGATTGAATGAATTATTAAAAATTAAAGGATTGGGAGAAAAAAAATCAGTCACTCTTTTGGCAGCTTTGGAATTAGGAAAAAGAAGACAATTAGCCTCTGCATTAGAAAAACCGATTATTACATCCAGTCGTGATGCTTACAATATTTTGGCACCCTATTATTTGGAAAATAATCATGAAACGTTTTATGTTATATATATGCTTCACAATGGTAAAATTGTAAGTATAGAACCTATCAGTAATGGAGGCATAACGGGTACAGTTGTTGATATTCGTATTGTTTTTAGAAAAGCCTTAGAACTAAAAACAGTAACAAGATTAATTATTTCTCATAATCACCCTTCGGGAAATTTAAATCCAAGTGAAGCTGATAAATTATTAACACAAAAAATGAAAGATGCCGGTAAGTTATTTGATATTGCAATTAATGATCATATTATCGTTGCCGGGGATCATTATTTTAGCTTTGCTGACCAAGGGATTTTATAAATCAATGCTCTCTCCGATAGGTATTAAATTTAATTCGATACCGGCATTGGCAAATTGTGTTTTAGCCTGTTGATGATCTATTTTTATGAAACCAAAAGTATCATAATGAACACCAACAACTCTTTTGGTATTTACGAATTGGGAAGCGATAATAGCATCATCAATACCCATTGTAAAATTATCACCTATAGGAAATACTGCGAATGAAATTTGAGCCCATTTTGGAATGAGTTGCATGTCTAAAGTTAGTGATGTATCACCACTATAATAAAAAGTTTGGTCGTTTCCATAAATTATAAATCCCATTGGGTTGCCACCATAAGTACCATCACCAAAACTACTACTATGTTGAGCGACAGTACATTTAACTTTAAAATGCTCAAATTGCCAACTGCCACCGGTATTCATAGGGTGAGTATTTTGTACTCCTTTTTCTACGAACCATTCATGCATTTCAAAATTGCAAATAACCTTAGCTCCTGTTCTTAAAGCAATTGCTACTGCATCTAAAGTGTGATCGGCATGAGCATGACTTAAAAGAATATAATCTGCCGGTATATTGTGAATGTCTATATTATTAGCCATTTCGTTACCTGATATAAAAGGATCAAATAATAAATGTTTGCCATCAATTAATACACTAAAACAAGATTGTCCATAATAAGTCAGTTTCATAAAAATGTTTTAAAGTGTAAATTTAATCCAAATTACTAATTAAAAACTTAGGTAGAAGGATTTTATACAAAAAATGAATAGAAGGGGAAGCATAATAAATTATGTTTTTTGAGTAATTGAAATTAATTTGAAGTAGAATTTTCTTATAACAAAGAATCGAATGCGTAATTTGGGTTAAACCTAAAGTTGAAAATTTAAGAAGGGAAATAATATTGAAAATACATTTTTAATAAAGCGTTAAAGTTTGTATGTAATTGTTTTATTCAAATTATCAAGCCATTTAAGAAATGTATATTTGTCAAAATAATTTTTATGAGAAAGTTGATTTTATTTATACTTATTGTTTTTGTTACAAAAGAAAGCTATTCATTTCAAAAAGAGACTTCAACAAGCTTGCGTTTACCACAAACAAAAAAAAGCAATTTTGATAAAAACAGATTATTAATAGGGCCCGGTCTTGGTGCAGGGGCTGCATACAGGGCTTTCTCTTTTAATATTTCACCAACAATAGGATATGCGTTTCATCAAAATTTTAATGCAGGAGCCACCATAGGATTTAATTATTTTCAACAAGCAGAAGATTATACCAATCCATTGACAGGTAAATTAGAAACCTTTAAACACAAATACCCCGGCTACTCTTTTAGTTTATTTGCAAGATATTTATTTAAAAATTTTTTGATGATCAATTTTGAACCGGAAATAAATAATGTTAAATATTTAAAAGACTATCATTGGGATTTATCAACCGGCAAATATATGGAGTCTTATTTTCGTAAAACGATACCTTCCGTTTTAGTAGGCGTAGGATATATGCAACGATTTAGCAATTATGGATATTCATTTATCAGTATAAATTATGATTTAGTGCAAAACCCGAATTCAAGGTATTTTCAAACATTAGATTATCGTTTTGGAGTGATGATCCCTATTTTTAATTAAAAATATTTATTTCAATTTAATTAAGACTCTATTACATTTGTCAAATGTCTTCCGATTATAGTCAGTTTCGAGCATTAGTTGCACTCACAAAGGGGAGTTTGATAAGTTTAATGAGAAGCCCTTCTACAATTGTTTTCAGCATAGCATTTCCTTTAGTTTTTATTATTTCTTTTGGTTTAGTAGGTGGTGGCAATTCATACAAAGTAGATTTTGTATTAGATAAAAATAGTGATACCTTAAATCCTATTTACAATGTACTTAGGAACACTCCTATGGTTGTATTAAAAAACTATGAGGATTCAACCATGCAAAATGAAGATTTTGAAAAAGGGAAAATTGCCGGAATTTTAAACATAAATCAATCAGATGAAAAAAAAGCTCCATTTTATAAAATAGAACTTAAAACATGTAATGCAGCCGGTAATGATATTGCTATCGCAAGACAAATATTGAAAGGAGTTGTTGATACTTTAAATACCGTTGCTTTTCCTGAAAATCAACAAGTGGCTGAAATTACTGAAACATCAGTCAGCAATGGTAGGCAATATCGTTATATGGATTTTTTTCTTCCCGGTATATTAGGGTTTTCCATTTTGAGTGCCGGTATTTTTGGAACTGCTTTTGTCTTTTTTGCATTAAGACAAACACTCGTACTAAAACGTTTTTTTGCAACACCTGTTAAACGACTTCATATCATTCTTTCTGAATGTTTTTCAAGACTTGTATGGCAAATTATTTCCACTGCTATTATTATACTTATCGGTCATTATGCCTTTAATTTTACTTTAGTGAATGGAATCAGTACATTTATTCAAATGTTATTATTGAGTACGATAGGATTAATTCTATTTTTAGGAATGGGTTTCATAGTAAGTAGTATTGCTAAAAACGAATCTCTCATACCGCCATTTGCCAATATGATAACGATGCCTCAACTTTTATTATCAGGTGTATTTATCAGTGTAAATAATTTCCCATCTTGGCTACAGCCTTTTTGTAATATACTTCCTCTCACACAATTTAATAATGCAATGAGAAAAATTGCATTTGAAGGTATTCCTTTATTTGCTTGTTGGCAAGAATTACTTACTTTGTTGATTTGGGGAGTGATTGTTTATGGTGTAGCAGTAAAAGTATTCAAGTGGGAATAAGCAAAAAATATTTAAAAACTTTTTAATATAGAGTATGGAAAAGAGATGGGAGCTTAAAAAATCTAATCAAGAGACTGTCAGAAATTTACAAAATGAATTAAAAATACATCCCGCATTTTGCGAGATGCTTGTTCAAAGAAACATAAATACTTTTGAAGAAGCTAAATCATTTTTTAGAACAGATGCTTCTCAATTGCATAATCCTTTTTTAATGAAAGGAATGAAAAAGGCTGTTGAGAGAATAAATCAAGCAATTGAAACCCAAGAGAAAATTTTAATTTATGGAGATTATGATGTAGATGGGACAACTGCTGTAGCAATTGTTTTTTCGTTTTTTAAACAATTTTATGATAAAATTGAATTTTACATACCTCATCGGTTTGCAGAAGGATATGGACTTTCACAAAAAGGAATCAATTTTGCAATTGAACAAGATTATAAATTAATTATCACCTTAGATTGTGGAATTAAATCGGTTCAATTAATCGATTATGCAAATGAACATGGTATAGATGTAATTGTTTGTGACCACCATTTGCCGGATAGTCAATTGCCAAATGCAATTGCAATTTTAAATCCGAAACAAATAGATTGCTCTTATCCTTATAAAGAGCTTTGTGGTTGCGGTATAGGTTATAAATTAATTACTGCTTATGCCATTCAATATAAAAAAGATATTGAGACTGTTAATGAAAAAATAGATTTAGTAGCAACCGCTATAGCAGCTGATATTGTACCAATAAATGGCGAAAACAGAGTGCTGGCTGTTTTGGGATTGGAAAAAGTAAATACGAATCCTTGTGTTGCGATTCAAGCAATAAAAGAAGTTGGAAAAGTGAATAAGGAATTCACTATATCAGACCTCGTATTTATAGTAGCACCGAGAGTAAATGCAGCCGGGCGTATGGATGATGCGAGAAAGGCTGTAGAATTATTTATTGAAAAAGATTTAGAAAATGCTATGCACTATGCATCTCAATTACACAGCGATAATAATGATCGTAGAGGGGTTGATAAACAAATAACAGAAGAGGCATTAAATATTTTGTTTGAACAACCTAATTTTCATCAACGTAAAACAACAGTCGTTTATAAAGAAGATTGGCATAAGGGGGTAGTTGGTATAGTTGCATCAAGATTGATTGAACATTGTTATCGCCCGACCATTGTTTTGACAGAAAGTAATGGAAAGATTTCCGGATCTGCACGCTCAATAAAAGGCTTTAACTTATTTGAAGGACTTTCAGAATGTGCCGAATATTTAGATTCCTTTGGAGGGCATTATTTTGCAGCAGGATTAACACTCGAAAAAAATAAGCTGGATTCGTTTAAGGAAAAATTTGATGAAGTGGCGGCTTCAATATTAAGTGATGAAATGCTGATACCTGAAATTGAAATAGATGCTGAAATTGATTTTAAAGATATAACGCCGCAATTTGTCAATATTTTAAATCAGTTTGCACCACATGGACCGGAAAATATGCGACCTGTTTTTATGACAAAAAACGTTGTGAATTATAATAATTACAGTAGAATATTAAAAGATGTTCATGTCAAATATATTGTTTCTCAGAAGGGTGTAATTATGGATGGAATTGGATTTAATCAAGCTGAAAAAATTTCATCAATTAATCTGAACTTGCCTTTTGATATGATTTATCACATCGAAGAAAACGAATGGAATGGGAATGTAAAAATTCAACTTAAAGTGATTGATATTAGACAATCTCAATTATAATAAATCTTTTATACTAATACAAACGCCCCTTTATAATTCCCCATAAATGCAAACGATGAATTAGAGAAACTCTTAAAACACCTAAACCGTATTTTAAACTTCTACTAAAGTTAATACTGGAAGCATCTTCAAAATATTTTGTCGGACAGGTAATTTCAGCGATTTGATATTTTTTTATAAATATTTGAGAAAGCATTTCGTTATCAAAAATAAAATCATCATTATTATCGTTATAACGAATATTCAATAAAACTTCTTTTGAAAATGCCCGATATCCTGTATGGTATTCACTCAGTTTTTGGCTGATAAGAATATTTTCAGTCAGGGTTAAAAAACGATTAAATATATATTTATAGAGCGGCATACCTCCTTTCAATGCACCTTTTCCCAAAATTCTCGAACCTAATACAACCGGATATAAATCATTGGCTATAATGCTACACATTGCCGGAATTAATTTAGGTGTATATTGGTAATCGGGATGTAACATTACGATAATATCTGCATTTAATTCTAATGCTTTATTATAACATGATTTTTGATTACCACCATAACCTTTATTTTTATCATGTTTTATGATATGCTTAATTCCTAATCTTTCAGCAACTTCAATTGTGTTATCATTGCTGAGGTCATCAACTAAAACAACATCGTCAACAATATCGAATGGAATTTCAGAATAAGTTTGTTCTAAAGTTTTTGCGGCATTATAAGCCGGCAATACCACTACTATTTTCTTTTGGTTAATCATAAAAATGCAAGATAAAAAAACATGCAAACATTATGCATTCAAATTAAATACTTTTTTTTCAGTATTGATAAGATTTGAAGTAGCATGGGCAATTATATTATTTTGTTCATCATAAATATAACATTCGACATTAGCTACCCTTTTGCCTGCTCTTAATACTTTTCCTTTAGCTTTAAGTACTGTACCTTCGGGAGCGCCATAAAGGAAATCGACAATAATATTTGCTGTAGTATAATACGTTTCATATCCCATACTGAAAAATGATAAACCGCACACCTCATCACAAATCATTGCTATCATTCCTCCATGTATATGTCCATTAGGGTTTGTCATATCATTTCTAACAAGAACGGATATCGTAATTTCTCCGGCTTCAGCCTTCAAGAGTTTATAATTGAGCCATTTCCCGGCTTGTGAGTTTGTATTTGTGAAATATTGACTTTCTAAATTTTTGAGCTTTTTTATGGTGTCTTCATTCATGATTATTTATCATTAATAAATTTGATGAATTTTGTAAAAATAGAAAATATTTATATCTTTATAAGCTATAAATTAAATTTAATATGACACTGACTCAAATAGAATATATAGTTGCCGTTGAGCAAAATGGGAGTTTTGTTACAGCCGCTGAAAAATGCTTTGTTACACAACCTACTTTAAGCATGCAAATCCAAAAATTAGAAGAAGAATTAGGTGTAAAAATATTTGATAGGAATCATCATCCTATTGTAACAACCGAAATGGGGAAAAAAATTTTAGATCAAGCTAAAAAAGTTTTATATGAAAGAGATTTAATAGAAGAATTGATCAATGCTCAAAAGGAAGAATTGATAGGTTCTTTAAATGTTGGTATTATTCCAACGGTTGCACCTAGTATTGTACCTCACACTTTTAAATCAATGGTGAAAAAATTTGCCAAGCTTGATATTAATTTAAGTGAAATGAATACGGCAACCATCATCGAAAAATTAAAAATTGGGGAAATTGATTTTGGGATATTAAGCACACCACTATATGATAAAGCCATTAAAGAACATATATTGTATTATGAACCTTATGTAATTTATGCTGCTAAAAACCATTCCTTGTTAAACAAAGAAAAATTAAACCCCGATGATTTAGATGTAAATGAAATTTGGTCTTTGGGTGATGAGCATTGCATGCGTTTTCAAATAATTAATCTTTGTGGAAAACAAAAATTTATAGGCTCTCAAAATACATTCACATACAATTCCGGTTCAATTTTGTCTTTGATAAATATGGTCGATTCAAATGGAGGTTATACCATACTTCCTGAGCTTGCAACCCGAAATTTTCCAAAACCGATGCTTGATAGAATAAGGCATTTTAATGATCCGTTACCGGTAAGAGAAATTAGTTTGGTAACAAATAAATATTTTACAAAAAACAAACTATCAATTGCATTTGCAGATAGTCTTTTAGCTAATATTCCGGAAGAAATGAAACATAAAAATAAGAAGAGAAATATTCTATCTATTCATTAATTCATACAAATAAAAAATGTATTCTGTTTCATTTTCATAAGTTGAATTTCTTTAAAATGAGTAATTAATTTTTCATAGATAATATCTCTTTCTTGCTCATTTACAAGAATCATATTGAAAATACAAAATGATTTAGGATTAAGCGATTTTTGGCATAAGCTAAAAAAGGAATCTTGTTTGTACTCAACAGGAAGATATAATTCCTTAAAAATGTCAACACAAATTAAATCAAATTTCTTTTGATTTTGATTCATGAAATGGATTGCATCAGCATATACCCATTCGACATTTTGATTAGAATTTAAACTCATATATGTTCTGCTAAATTCTATAATGTCTTTGTCATTATCAACAAGAATTGAATTCGGATAACAATGATACTTTTCTTGCAAAATTTTTAAAGCGCTACCTAATCCTGTGCCTAACATTAAAAAGGAATGGACATTGGGAATAAAATGTTTAATTTTTTTTAAAGTAATTCTAAATGGAGCATAAAACGTGCCATAAGAGTATATCGCATTACCTGTTGAAAGCATTAGTTGGTTACAATAGATTTGGACTAAAATTTTTGGATGCTTCTCGTTAGACCATTTTTGAAGTGTAATAGGGTACAAATAACTCATCAGACGATGAAACCAATAAATTTTTTTCCTATTTAGCATATCAAACAAACTATAGATATTTATTAACTTCTTTTTCCAAAAAGTAAACTGCCTATTCTGACAATAGTACTGCCACAGCGTATGGCAATTGGATAATCACTGCTCATGCCCATTGATAATTCTTTAAAATTTTCTTTATGAAATAAGTAAGTCTCTTTAACATGATTAAATAAACTTTTTAATTTTTTAAATTCTTTTTCAATTTGCTCTTCATCTTCCGTCAAAGTTGCCATGCCCATTAATCCTATTATTTCTATATTTTTTAAGCCGGAATTATCAGCGGTATAGTATTCTAAAATTTCAAAAAGAGTAGTTTCATCTACACCGTATTTTGTTTGTTCTTGAGCAATATGTACTTGAATGAAAACAGGTATTATTCTATTGTTTTTCTGTGCCTCTTTGTTTATTTCAAATAGCAGTTTTAATGAGTCAACGGAATGTATGCAAGCAATGAAAGGAGCTATATATTTGACTTTATTTGTTTGTAAATGACCTATTAAATGCCATTCAATATCTTTGGGTAATAAAGGATATTTTTCAACTAATTCTTGAACTTTATTTTCTCCAAAAAGTCGTTGTCCTTCTTGATACAATTTTAAAATTTCACTGATTGGTTTGGTTTTAGAAACAGCAAGCAAACGGGTATTTGTTTTTTTTAATTCATCGACAATCGTTTGGTAATTATTCATTTTTTATTCTTTTATAAATTGAAATTTTATGATACCTTTATTTGAATTAGCGAATACAAAATATATTCCTTGTTGTAAATCTTTTGTGGAAACATTTATGTTATTTGAGTTTGATATATTTTGCTCTATAATTTTGGAGCCTATGGTATTATAAATAGCCATTTTTGAAATGGTATTATTATTCGATTCAATATTCAAAACGTCTTTACAAGGATTTGGATAAAAAGTTGCTGTTACTTTCGTTGTAATGTTTTGTGTAGCCAGCGCTGAACAATCGCCCTGCCCCCAAATACAATCTGCAAAAATTGGATAATCGATAAAAGGATTTCGATTGTTTTGTATCGTATAAATTGCATTATTTCTGTCAATTTCTTTTTGACTCACCGGGTCGTTATGATGCCAACTTAAAAGCAATGTAATTGCATCTGCACTTAACTGAGCACCATTAGCCATAGCCCAATTCCCCCAACCGGCATCTTCAGATTCGTATCGGGTACTCATGTAAAAGTATGCTCTTGCTAAATCTCCTTTATACTCGTCAATAGGTTCAAACACTTTGTCGTTATAGGCTGTGTATGTATTTGAAGTGCCGAGTTTTGAATTATTATCAGATAACCAAGAAATAGTATTGACAACTCCATAGGGATAATTACTACGTTTATTGTTGACATAACCATCGGTTGGAAAAATATGATGTAAATCGGTCCGCATGGGGGAGGCATCATTAAAATATGTACTTGGCCATGTGTGCTCATGATTGTAACAATCGCCTTCTTTGCTATAAGAACCACATTGATTCACTCCAAATATATAAATGTAAGGCGGAGTAGCACCAGGTTTATCGGAATAGATATCCCACACTTGGTTATTGCCTTTATTGTCGGTTGAAGTAAAATAATTCCAAAGTGGCCAAGCTTGGGCATTATGATTTTTTATAATATCGTGCAAAGCAGTTTTTAGCGCAGCACCATTAAGTCCAAAAGCACTATTGTAATATTGAGAATAGCTGTTTTGAAAAAAGAAAATAAATATAAAAAAAAGACTATTTCTAATAAAATTTTTCATCGTATGAATAAACTATTTAACTCGGATTTAAACTCAGTAACGAAAGTAAGAAAATATACAATACGATAATTTAAAATATTTTAAAGGACGTTTTGAATATGATGAAATGCTATTTTATTGCAAAGCGTTTTAATGAAAATAAAAAAAACACAATTGTTAATTATTTTCCTATGCAGAAAGTAACATCTAAACTATATTCAATACATAGAACTAATAGAGGAACAGCAGACGGACGCAATGTGTGAAAACATACGCTTTGAAAGGAAGGAAAAGGCAATTTTCAATTACAAATTGAAAATTACGAATTACGATTTTTGAAAAAGAATATTGTGTTTTGATTCAATTAATTCAATGTATTTTTTTTGCATTGATTTGGTTAAAAAACTTTGCTTGATAAAATCAATCCACTTGGGTAATACTTTTTCAAATTTGGCATAAATGCTTTCTAATGCTTTTGTATTAATGTTCATACTTAAAGCTAAAGCATTAAAATCTTTCTTTTTCAATCGGCTTTTCTTTCCGTTGATGGTTAAGGCAGATTCTTCTTTATCATCAAGAATTACTAATGCTGTACTTAATAAATCATAGGCAGGAGATAACTCAAATTCGCCTAAACTATTTTCTAATAAAGCAAAGTTTTTTAAGTGCATATCGGCATTGCCAGTGAGGTAACAAAACAAGACCAACTCAAATAATCGTAATGCTTCAAAGCCTTTATTAGTGGTAAACTGATGCGTTGTTTTAGCAACTTTTTCTATCGAACCTCGGTATTTATGCTCGGTTAAATTTTCAGTTAGTTGACAAAAATCTTCTACAGCAATTTTTTCCTTTTTGTTTCTATCAAAGCGTTTGGTAATGTATGCCAGTTCGCCTGATGCTAATTTTATAAGGCAATGTTGTGCTGTTTTTATTTTTACTAAATTGGCTAAGTGCATTGTTACATCTTCATTTTGTGGCAGTTCTTTATATTCTGTTGATGGTGGTTTTAAAATATAATTACCGTGCAAACCAACAATAGTAAGCCTTGATAATTCATTTTTACGTTTTTCTAATTCTAAAGACAATTTTGGTTGAATACCGGTAACTGCAACACTTTTAATGATAATTTGTTTAGCTAAATCTTCTAATTGCTTTAGGTTAAAGTCAATGATAGGAGCTTGTTTTGTGCCAAACATTTTTTTAACACAAGTTGTATGAAAGTCTTGTTCACTTTCATTTAAAGGTTGGTAACAATAGAGACAGTGCGTAATTTTATTTTTCATTTTTCTATTGTTTTAATTGATACACAACCAATACAATCATTACATAATGTGAGTAGTAACCCAAATCTATCTCTTGCGTCAATTTTCCAATTCGTTACTGCAATATTTAACAACCAACCTTCGGGAATTAAACCATCAAAAAAAGGAAATAAAACTTTGCTTTGAAAAGCCTGTTTTTGAATGGGTAATGTTAGACTAATTGGTTTTGAAATGGGTGAATTTAAAAAGTGATCATCATACTGAAAGCTATATCCATCTTCATTTTCAGCTATAATTCCTGCTAAATGGTTTTTGTAATAAACGTTTCCTTTTCTCATACTTAATTATTTTTTATTACGCCTACTGAAGCACCAAATAAAGCTAAAACTTGATTTACTTTATCTAATCTTACCGTCGCTTTGCCATTCTCTAATTCTCGCAGAAAACGCAAGCCAACTCCTGCCTTTTCGGCTAATTCAGGTTGTGTTAGTTTAAGCGATTTTCGCTTTTTTTGTACAAAATGGGCTATTGAAGTATTCATTATTATACCTTTAAGGGGACAAATATAGTAAAATTAGTTTAATTATACCCCAAAGGGTATAATATTATTTTATTTAAATAAAGATATACCTTTTCGGGTATAAAAATATATCCTTTATCTTAAACAATTAAATATAAATTTCATTAATCACAATAAACTACTTTATACTTATTAACTTCTATTGCTCAAGAAATATTATTTTATACTAATGTGAATAAATACTTAGTCTAATATTTGTTTATTATCATTATCAGTATTGCTTATGGACTAAATAATAAATCATTTTG
>JBDHYI010000008.1:0-78220 GCA_039811265.1 Chitinophagaceae bacterium
TCAAACCAAGCCGATAATTCGGAATGAGCTTTTTCGCCCGGCCATTCACGGTCGGGGTCAACTCTACGCATTACAAATTCAAAAGCGTCAAACAAGAAACCACCCGTACCACAAGCAGGGTCAAAAATTATATCGTCAAAATTCGGCTCTATCATAGCCGTCATAAATTGACGAATGTGGTCGGGTGTTCTGAATAGTCCAACATCTTTTGTTCCGCCTGTTTCACTCAAAGCTGATTCTATGGCATCGCCCAAAAGGTCGGTTTTTAAAAGTCTTGCTTCTTCAATGTCGTTGGCAACAATGCTGATTACTTCGCCAAGGTTCCCGCTGTTTACGTTGTTAGTGAAATTTGAATTGCTGAAAACTTCTTCTATCAACACCAATTGGTCTTGCACTTTTTGCGGTAGGTTTCCTTCAAATACTTGTCTTGCACTGCTTAAAATACTTGAATAGAAAGGGAAAAAGTTGTCGTTGAGTTCTGATAAGATTTGGTCGTTAGAAACGGTCGGTAAAAAAGAGAACAAACGATTTTCGTTTGTTTCTTCAGATGCGTCAGCACCTTTCTTTGGATTTTTCCATTTGTAGTCTGGCGAAAAAAGTTTTCGCAAAGGTTTAAACTCTTCGTCTTGTTTTATTTTGGTTTCAAAAATTCGCAATAAAAGTAATTCAATGATATACTCCACTCGTTGAACAGGCGTGCCAGCAGGTCGTAACTTGTTATGTAGCTTTTTTAAAGCATTGTTTGTTTTATTGTCTGCGTAATGTACTGTCGAACGTCCCATTTAGTATTTTAAATCTTCAAAGTTAATATTTATTGTCTGTTTGTAGTTAGTATAAAATGTCCCTTTTTATTTTCTATTGTATTTGTCTTTTATCTTTCATTATCTAGTTTGTCTGTCCTCCTTAGAATGAGTATTAACACTAATAAACTTTATTCATAATCAATTTATTAAAAACCCAAACCATCATGAGACAACTCAAATTTAGTGATTTGTTTTTGAAATGTTTTGACGATGTCTAATTTTATTTTAAACTAAATTTCTGCAATAGAAAAAAGCACTACTACATCATATCTACTACATAATCTAAGATTATTGACGTTCCATAAGGCACAAAGTGCCTCACTATGCAAACGCTGCACGCTTGCTGTGCAGGGTTTATACACGATATATTCACCCAGCCCGATAGGGCTGAACATACAACAACGTAAAATCTACTCAAAAAACGCTCATCAATCTCAATATTTTGTTTGACAAGCAAATGCCTAATTTCATACATACTTGATACTTTCTTTGTTTTTTGTACCGCACTCCGTGCAGTATATTTTATGGATTGCACTATTCTGAGCGAACGCTCAGAGTTAGGTATAGTGCATTGCTTCGCACTTTGCGTAAAAGTACGGGTTTATTAAATCGCTGTTAGTCCAATCGTTTTTCTATAATCAATGATTAAATCTTATATTCCGACAAAGAAAAAAAATACAAATTTTGGTCATAATTTCTAATGCATAGCATTGGAGTTTTTTAATGACATTTTTATTGGAAATATAATACCCAAAAAGGTATTGAACATGGTGTAGAGATTTAAAATTAAATCCAAATGCGTAATTTGGTTTGAAGATAAATTAAATAAATTAATTGTTGAGGATGTTTTAAAAATCAAACTAAATGAAATAGAGGGTAACAAATATATACAGCAATTCACTGTTCATTAATTATTTAAAACTTATTGCTACTGACTTTAAAAAATGAAAGCGTATAAATAAAAAAACCGCTTTGAATAATCAAAGCAGCTTTTTATATGAACAACACAAAACTATTGAACTATAAGTTTCTTAGTGCTTTTTTTACCATTAATATCAATATTGACAAAATAAACTCCTTTATGTGCAAATACTGGACTTGGTAAATCAATATAGTTTAAATTATTTTTACTGGCTTTGTAATTAAAATTTGCAATTTTTGCTCCTAATAAATCACTTACATTCACTTTTACGGTAGCATCTTCAGATGTGTTTAATTGAATGTAACAATGATCATTCATAGCAGGATTAGGTACGAGTTCAAATACATAACCTTCTAAACTAACATTTTTAACTGAAACAGGAGTTGAATTTATTTCAAAATTATCCATGTAGAAATTATTGGATAAATCACCCGGTCTGTAACGTAATTTAAAGAAAGTACTGCTTGTTAAGGCTTGAGCCGGTAAAGGAAAAGATTTGGCATCCCAAGTTGTAGTATTGTCAATGAAAAATTCTGATGTAATTTTTCCATTATTGATAACTTGGTTTTTAGAAAGTTTAGCTAAGTTTGCCCATGTGTTACCACAGTTTGTTGAATATTGTATAACAAGAGAGTCGTCAATATCTGTATTAACAGATGCTCTGGTTGCACCGGCTGAAAAGAAGTTTAAGTAAGCATTTCCTTGCGATAAAGAAGATAAATCATAAGCCTCTGTTATCAACTCATCAATATCTCCTTGTGCAGAACCAACTGTATTATTTGGAAATGTTCTGGTATCAAAAGCTTTATAACGAATACATTTTGATCCGAAATACCCGCCATAAGTGTAGTAATCCCATTTAAAATCATTATTGAAGTAATTAAAGTTAGCCCATGAATCAAATTCGGATTGGTCTTCAAAATGGAATATTTTTCCTATAACATTTTTTCCGACAGGGTCTGCAATGTAAACATAATCTGTTTTGGTGATTGTACCACTTCCTGCATTGGAGGTTGCTTTTAATCCGGCACTTTTCCACCCTTTTGAATTGTAGGAAACTTGTACAGGAGATAGAGAATTGGATGTAGAAGGAGTTGCATCAGCTCCAAAATCCCATTCAAGTCCTGTCATAGTAGTATCATTATAACTTTGATTTTTATATTGTATATTATTTCCAATACAAGTAAATTGTTTGTTAGTATTAAAATCAGCTTTTGGTGGGCAATCCATTCTTGGTCCATTAACACCGGCAGCATTAAGAGATTGTTCAGACCATAAAGATTTTCTTTGAGCTACGTCAGAGTTAAGAGCATCGGTCATTCTATCTTTTTGTCCGTGAGTAAACATTACATCACAATATGAATATTCCATAAAGTTTTGAACGTTTTCAATAATGGGTGGATGGCAAGTAGAATCATATAAAATATTACAATTACTATGACCTTTTGTTTCAGGGGTGTCTAAAACTCCATCGTCACCACATGCAACACCGGGTTGGTTTGTTCCTCCCCATACATGGTCTAAGTTAAGGCAATGTCCTATTTCATGTGTAATGGTTTTTGAGTTATACGGAGAACTTGTACCAATACTTCCAACATACGTGTTCCAAGCCAAAACGCCATCATAATAAAACATGTAATGTGCTGATGGTGGTTTGTATGCATAAGCTGCTGCAGACGTATTTTCTAAAGTGTGTGCGACCCAAATATTTAAATAAACACTTCTATTCCATGGATTCAACTTAGATTGATCATTCGCTTTAAATGCTTTATAAGTATTAATACGATCAATACCATTCGTACAATTTCCTTGTGGATCTTTGTTTGCTAAACGAAATTCATAACCGACATTAGCAATCAGGGGTTTAAAAACGGGTATAACCTGTGAAGTGTCGGCATTTCGCTTGTTATAATTATCATTTAGATTTTTAACATCAGAATAAATTTGTGCATCAGAAATATTCTCAGTTCCATAATTATGTAAAACATGGTAAACTATTGGAATAATATATTGACCTCGTTTGTTTTTTTCAAGTTTTGAATGGTCAACTTGATTTAAGAAGTTTTCTAATTCTTTAATTGGTTTAACAAGTTCGGGATTTTTTTCTAATAAAGCAGTTTCTGCTTCGGTAGAACCACATTTTCTAACTTGTTCTTGAGCTTTAAGTTCAGTACAATGAATACTTAGTAGTACTATCAAGAATGCAATATTCTTTTTTAATTCCATGTATTAATTTTTAAATATTTTGAAGTCAAATTTATATTTTCTTTAGTAAATTATTAAATTATTTTTCAACATATATGTGTAAATACAAAAAAAGCTACCTAAAAGGTAGCTTTTTTACTAGAATAATAATTTATTATTGAACAATTAATTTTTTAGTATTTTTCTTTCCATTGATATCAATATTTACAAAATAGATACCTTTATTAGCAAAGATTAAATTGGGTAATTCTATTGTATTCAATGAATTACTATTTACTTTTTGTTCAAACATTACAATTTTTTCACCTAAAATATTTGTAACTAATACTTTAGCAGTTGCATTTTCTGATGTATTTAATTGGATATTAGATACTCCGTTAATTGCAGGGTTTGGTATTAATTCAAAAGAATAACCTTGAGTATAAACATCTTTTACGGAAACCGGTGTAGAATTAATTTCAAAATTATCTATATAGAAGTTATTTGATAAATCTCCGGGTCTGTAACGAAATTTAAAGAATGTGTTACTTGTTAAAGCTTGAGCAGGTAGAGGGAATGTTTTGGCATCCCATGTAGTAATGTTGTCGATAAAGAACTCATCTGTTATTTTACCATTATTGATAACTTGGTTTTTAGAAAGTTTGGCCAAATTAACCCAAGTGTTTCCGCAATTAGTAGAGTATTGTACGATTAAAGAATCATCAATATCAGCATTTACAGAAGCTCTTGTCGCACCGGCTGAGAAAAAGTTTAAGTATGCATTGCCTTGCGATAAAGAAGTTAAGTCATAAGCCTCTGTAATTAATTCGTCATAATCTCCTTTAGCAGAGCCAACTGTATTATTAGGGAATTTTCTGGTATCAAAAGCTTTATAACGAATACATCTTGAGCCAAAATAACCACCATAAGTGTAGTAATCCCATTTAAAATCGTTATCAAAATAATTAAAGTTAGCCCATGAATCAAATTCAGCTTGGTCTTCAAAATGGAATATTTTTCCTATAACATTTTTTCCTATAGGGTTAGCAATATAGATAAAGTCATTTTTTGATTTACTTCCGGTACCTGCATTAGATGAAGTTGTCATACTTGTCGATTTCCAGCCGGGAGCACTATAGCTAACTTGTACTGTGTTGATTGAAGTAGAAGTAGCGGGAGTAGCATCAGCTCCAAAATCCCATGTAGCAGCAGTGAATGTAGTATCTCCCCAGCTTCTATTTGTAAATGTTATGCTATTTCCGACACAAGTAAATAATTTATTGGTAGAAAAATCAGCTTTAGGTGCACAATCCATTTTTGGGCGATCAATACCGGCTGCATGTAATGAATTGGCAGACCATAATGAGTTTCTTTGAGCAACGTCTGAGTTTAAAGCATCTAACATTCTATCTTTTTGTCCTAAAGTGAACATTTGATTAGGGCAAAAAGAATATTCCATATAGTTCTGTACGTTTTCAATAATTGGAGGGTGGCAAGTAGAATCATAGAGGTTATTACAATTATCATGTCCTTTTGTTTCCGGAGTATCTAATACGCCATCATCACCACATGCAACTTTAGGTTGATTTGTATTTCCCCATAAGTGACTTAGGTTTAATGAGTGACCAATTTCGTGAGATAAAGTTCTAGAGGTAAAAAGTTGCCCAATCCCTACACTGCCGACTGATCTTGCTTCAACAATAACACCATCCCAATAAAAAGCATAATGAGCATTTGCCGGAAATAAAGCAAATGCAAGTACTCCCGTTGAAGGGTCACCATCTACATCATTTACGACCCAAATATTAAAATAAATACTGCGATTCCATTGATTAAACTTTGACTGATTTCCATTTCCATTCCCTACAAATGATTTATAAGAGTTAATTCGATCTATGCCATTTGTACAATTACCTTGAGGGTCTTTATTTGCTAGTCTAAATTCTACACCTATATTAGCAATTAAAGGTTTGAATACAGGTATGATTCCGGCTGTATCGGGATTTAATTTATTATAATCTCTGTTTAATATTTTTACAGCATCATAAATCTGTTCATCAGAAATATTTTCAGGGCCATAATTATGGATAACATGAAAAACAAGAGGAATGATATATTGTCCTCTTTTGTTTTTTTCCAATTTAGAAAAATCCATTCTATCCAATTCTTTTTGCATTTTTTCTATTGAAATCTTCCACTCAGGATGTAACTCAATAATTTTGTCAGATTCCGAATTGGCAGTACATGGTACATTTTGTTGTGCTGTGATTTCATTGGTAATAAAACCTAAACATAAAAACAAAAATAGATACTTTTTAATTGTCATAATTTTCGCTAAAGTTTTAATTGCAAACTTAATTATTTAATTTTAATATAAAAAATATAATTTATTTTCTTTAATAGTGATTTAAACCCATAATTTATGTATTTTATTTTTTGTTGTATAGGAGTTCCTAATACCTAAATCAGGGTAAATTGCAATAGAATCTAAATTTATGTTTTGAAAAAAAAGTTTTTTAAAAAATTGTTTAATTATTAATATTCTATACATTTGCAAACTCAAATAACAAATGAGTTATTGTGTAGGACCTATAGCTCAGTTGGTTAGAGCACCTGACTCATAATCAGGGGGTCCCAGGTTCAAGTCCTGGTGGGTCCACTAAAAACGATAGGCTGTCATGAAATGACAGCCTATCGTTTTTTTATAGAGTTTATACTTTTAAAATTCGCAGTTTTTGGGAGTCCTTGGGAAAGGAATCACATCACGAATATTTCCCATGCCGGTTACGAATTGAACTAATCGTTCAAATCCTAATCCAAATCCGGCGTGCTTGCAAGTTCCAAATTTTCTTAGGTCGAGATACCAATACATTTCTTTTGTAGGAATATTCATATCTTTCATTCTTTGTAAAAGTTTATCTAAGCGTTCTTCTCTTTGAGAGCCGCCTACAATTTCGCCAATACCCGGTGCTAAAATGTCCATTGCTGCAACCGTTTTCCCATCATCATTTTGGCGCATATAAAAAGCCTTAATATCTTTTGGATAATCAGTTACAATGACCGGCTTTTTAAAATGTTTTTCTACTAAATAACGTTCATGCTCACTTTGTAGATCAATTCCCCATTTGACATCAAACTTGAATTTTTTCTTTTTATAATAAGGAGATTGTAGGAGTATATCAATAGCCTCAGTATAGGTAATTCTTTCAAAATTATTATTGATTACAAAATTAAGTTTTTCAATCAGTCCAAATTCAGAACGTTCATTTTGAGGTTTTTGTTTTTCTTCTTCTTGTAATCGATTGTCTAAAAATACAATATCATCAGGGCATTTTTCCATCGCAAATCGAATAACATATTTAAGCATATCTTCTGCTAAATCAGCATTTTCTTTTAATTCATAAAATGCCACTTCAGGTTCTATCATCCAAAACTCTGCTAAATGCCTTGTTGTATTGGAGTTTTCAGCTCTGAATGTTGGTCCGAAGGTATATACTTTTGTAAGAGCCATAGCTGCTAATTCTGCTTCTAATTGACCACTTACCGTAAGGTTACTGCTACGCCCAAAAAAGTCTTGTGCAAAATCTATTTCTCCATTATTATTTTTGGGTAAGTTATTTAAATCTAAGGTAGTGACTCTAAACATTTCACCTGCACCTTCTGCATCGCTTGCAGATATAATTGGTGTATGTATATTTAAAAAACCTCTTTCTTGAAAGAAAGTATGAATCCCGAAAATCAAAGCATTGCGTAATCTGTTTACACTACCAAAGGTATTGGTACGAAAACGCAAATGTGCAATTTCACGAAGGAATTCCAAACTGTGTTTTTTCGGTTGCAAAGGATATTCTTCCGGATCACTATCACCCAATATTTCTATTTCATTAGCTATCAATTCAACAGTCTGCCCTTTCCCTTGACTTGCAACGAGTTTCCCTTTTGCAGCAATACAAGCACTTGTTGTTATTCGTTTTAAAATAGTCGGGTCCATTGTATTAAAATCGACTACTACTTGTAAATTTTGGTTGGTAGTACCATCATTTAGAGCTATAAACTGATTATTTCTAAATGTTCTAACCCATCCTTTTACTACAATATTTTCTTCAATATAAGTTCCTTTTAAAATTTCTGCTATGTCTAATTTCATAAGGTTGCGAAATTAAATAGAATTTTACAAAAAATTAAAACTGTATTTCAATTGTTATTTAATAACACACTTAACTTTTTAATGATTTATTATGATGGAGTCATTTATATTTGCCATTCATAACAAATCGAATATCCTTGATATTTTCAATTTCGTATTCATATTGGTTTTTGATTTTATTGGCAATTTTTGCTTTGCTTGCTACGTATATTTTATATAGGAAACAAAAAAATCAATTCAATAAATATTTGTTTTATAGTTTGGCTTCATTGCGTTTCTTGAGTTTGTTTTTTTTACTTTTTTTACTTCTTTCACCTTTTTTAAAATATTTAAAAAATAAAACGGAAAAGCCTACTATTGTCTTTCTGCAAGACAATTCAATTTCTGAAAAATTTGCTTTTAAAAAAATAGACAGTATCGCATATAAAAAAAATGTTTTAGCATTGATAGAAGCATTAAAAGAAGATTTTAATGTAAAAACATTTTCATTCGGTGCTACTTTAAACGATACTTTTAATTTTGATTATAGTAAAACAACTACCGATATTAATCAAGCGGTAGAAACTACTTTGTCCAGCTTTGAAAATCAAAATTTAGGAGCGATTATTCTGTCCAGTGATGGGATTTACAATCAAGGTATTTCACCCATTTCTGAAGTGTATCCTTTTAAAGGTTCAATCTATACTGTTGGTTTAGGAGATACTAATATTCAAAAAGATGTATTTATTGCCAGGACATTTGCAAACAAATTTGTTTATCTCGGGGATAAGTTTGCGATTAGAAGCGACATTACTGCTTATGCTTGTGAAAATACCCCTGTAACAGTTCAAATATTTTCACATAATCAAAACCGAGTGGTAGCATCTCAATCATTAAATATCCAATCTAATCGTTTTTCTAAAACGATTGAAACTATTATTGATGCTAATACGGCAGGTGTTCAACATTATACAATTTCAGTATCTAAAGTAGATGGAGAACAAAATATTTTAAACAATACACAAGATATTTTTATTGAAGTTTTAGATAGTAAAGAAAATATTTTAATATTAGCGAATGCTCCCCACCCGGATGTGAATGCAATTAAAGAAGCATTAAGCAAAAATAAAAATTATAAAATTGATTTGGCTTTAGCCGATAAACCTATTCAGAAATTAAATGATTATAATTTAATTATATTACATAATCTGCCTTCAACTCATTTTAATATAAAACAATTAATTGATCAAACTAAAAATGCAGGGATTTCACTTTGGTATATAGTAGGACTTCAAACAGCCATTCCTTTGTTTAATCAATCTCAAAATTTATTGCAAATTGCCATAAGAGGAGGTGGTAATAATGATGTGAATGCCAACGTAAATAAGGATTTTTCGTTCTTTAATCTTAATTCGAACAATATAAACCGTATTAATAATCTTCCGCCTTTATCAACACCTTTTGGTGAGTTTAAAACAAGCCCGTCAGCTCAAATTTTAATGACTCAAAAAATAGGGCAAATAGCTACTCAGCAAGCATTATGGCTTATGCAACCAAACGGACAATCCAAAACCGGAGTGCTGGCAGGAGAAGGAATCTGGCGATGGAGAATGTATGATTTCGCACAAAATAAAAATACAGAAGCGGTAGATGATTTTATTCAAAAAACAGTTACATATCTTTCTGTAAAACATAATCGAAAACAGTTTAATTCGGAAATCAATAAAAGAGTTTTTAATGAAAGCGAACCGATCGTTATTGATGCTGAATTGCTGAATGAAAATTATGAATTAATCAATACACCGGATGTATCCCTTACATTAATAGATGAAAAGGGAAATAAGTCAAATTACCTAATGGAGAAATCTAGTAATTCATATTTATATAATTTCGGCTCTTTATCTGCCGGTAAATATGATTATGTATGTAATACAACATTAAATGGAAAAAGTTTTACAAGTGGAGGGAGCTTTCAAGTAGTACATCAAAATATTGAAGAGATACAAACAACAGCAGATTTTGGTTTGTTATATCAATTAGCAAATAACTATTCCGGAGAATTTGTATATGCCAATCAAATTGCCTTATTGAAAGATAAAATAAAAAATAACAATAAAATACAAAGTGTTATCCATTCTGAAGCTATATCAGAACCACTTATTGAGTGGAAATGGCTTTTTGGATTATTGTGTTTAACTTTAATAACGGAATGGTTTTTAAGAAAAAGAAATGGGAGCTATTAGCCCCCATTTTTAAGATTTTTTAAATAAAGAAATTATAATCCTAATATCCAAGCAAATATTAACGGAGCTACAATGGTGGCGTCGCTTTCTACTATAAATTTAGGTGTGTTAATATCTAATTTTCCCCATGTGATTTTTTCGTTGGGAACAGCGCCACTATATGAGCCATACGAAGTTGTCGAATCTGAAATTTGGCAGAAATAACTCCAAAATGGAACGTCTGTCCATTCTAAATCTTGATACATCATCGGTACTACACAAATTGGAAAATCACCGGCTATGCCTCCACCAATCTGAAAGAAACCTACTCCTTTTCCTGAGCTGTTATTACGATACCAATCAGCCAACCAAGCCATATACTCAATACCGCTTTTCATTGTACTTGCTTTAATTTTATTTTTTATAACATAAGAAGCAAAAATATTTCCCATTGTGCTGTCTTCCCATCCCGGACATACAATCGGAATGTTTTTTTGAGCAGCAGCTAACATCCAACTATTTTTAGGATCTATTTCATAATATTGTTCAAGTACACCACTCAAAAGCATTTTATACATAAACTCATGTGGGAAATAACGTTCTCCTTTATCATCAGCTTCTTTCCAAATTTTAAATATATGTTGTTGTAATCTTCTAAAAGCTTCTTCTTCAGGAATACAAGTGTCCGTTACACGATTATAATGATTTTCCAACAAATCCCATTCTTCTTGCGGACTTAAATCTCTATAATTCGGAACTCTTTTATAGTGGCTATGTGCTACTAAGTTCATAATATCTTCTTCCAAATTAGCACCGGTACAAGAAATGATATGTACTTTGTCTTGTCGAATCATTTCTGCTAATGAAATACCTAATTCGGCGGTACTCATAGCACCGGCGAGCGTTATCATCATTTTTCCGTTTTCTAATAAATGTTGCTCATAACCTTTGGCAGCATCCATTAAAGCAGCAGCATTGAAATGACGATAATGATGTTCTATAAATTGTGAAATAGGGCCTTTGCTCATAGTATTTTTTTTAAGAGCACAAATATAAAGCTATTATTAAAAAGCTACCGAGTTCTTTAATTTTAAATTTTTCAAAAATGTTATTTACATCATAGGATTTAACCGGCAATGTATTCAAATTCGATTTGCTTTTTTATCAAATCGGCATTTAATACTTTTACTTTAATTTCTTTCCCAATTTGAAATTTGTATTTGTTGTTTCTACTGATAATGGCAAACTCTTCACTGATAAATTTAAATTCTTCATTGATATTAAGTGAGGACAAAGCAATAAATCCTTCACACTTTTGTTCTATAGTTTGTGCCCAAAAACCATGAGCTGCAACACCACTAATAACTGCTTTTAATGTATGCCCGATAAACTTCGTCATAAATTCAACTTGCTTATATTTTATTCCCTCACGCTCTGCTTCCATTGCTTTGCGTTCACGTTCACTACAATGAATACATTGATTTTCTAATTGCTCTATAATTGGACTTTTACCTTTTTGTAAACACTTAAAAAGTATTCGGTGAACCAATATATCCGGATATCTTCTGATAGGAGATGTAAAATGACAATAATTTTCAAAAGCTAAACCGTAATGTCCTATATTTTTAGTTGAATATAATGCTTTTGCCATTGTTCTTATTCCTAATACGTGTAAAATTTGATGTTCGGGATCTGTATTGGCTTCTTGCAACATTTTATTGAATGACTCAGCAATTTTTTGAGGATTACTCAAATTAAATTGATATCCATAATTTTTTGCGAAATCAACAAATTCAAGTAATTTATCAAAATCAGGCACGTCGTGAATGCGATAAGGGAAAGGTATTTCTTTATTATTGTATTTAAGTTTATTTACATACTCAGCAACAGTCTTGTTTGCTAATAACATTAATTCTTCTATAAGTTGATGTGCTTCTTTGCTTTCTTTGATTTCAATAGCTTTTGGAATTCCATTTTCATCTAAAATAAATTTCACTTCTTCACTGTTGAAATTAATGGCTCCATTTTTAAAACGCTTACTTCTGATTTTTTGAGAAATAGAATTTAATTTTAAAATGGCATCAATATCATCTCCTTCTTTTCTTTCAATTATATGTTGAATTTCTTCATAAGTATATCGTTTATTTGAGTGGATGATTGTTTTATTGATTGTATATGATAATACATTAGCTTCATCGTCCATTTCAAATATTACACCGAATGTAAGTTTATCTTCATTTGGTCTTAGAGAACACAATTCATTTGATATTTTTTCGGGCAACATTGGTATAACTCTGTCAGGTAAATAAACTGAAGTGGCACGTGTGTAGGCTTCTTTATCGAGTAAAGAACCTTCATCTACATAATGACTGACATCAGCAATGTGAACTCCAATTTGATAAAGACCATTTTCTGTTTGTTGAAAAGAAATAGCGTCATCAAAATCTTTTGCATCATGTGGATCAATTGTGAGCGTATATACATTTCGAAAATCTTCTCGCTTTTTAACTTCATCTTCCTCAATATTTGATGATAATTGATTTGATTCATTCATAACTTCATCAGGGAAAACAAGCGAAAAACCATTTTGAATAACAATATCTTTCATAGCAATGTCATTCAACTTGTCATTGGTTAATAACGAAATGATTTTCCCTTCAGGGTTCTTTTTCTTTTCGTTCCAATCTATGATTTTTACTAACACTTTTTCTCCATCTTTATATCCGTTACTATTTTTTTGACTAATAAAAATATCCTTTTTAAATGCACTATTATCCGGTATTACAAAAGAAAAGCCTATATTGGTTTTTAGAGTGCCAATAACTTCTTTAAATCCTCTTTCTATAATTTTTGTTATAAATCCTTCCGGTCTTTTTTTATTTGAAAAATTAGGAATTAAAGCGACCTCAACCGTATCTCCTTGCATAGCAGATTTAAGATTTTCTCTCATGACTTTAATATCCATTTCAAAAAATTGAGCCGATACGAATCCAATTCCTTGAGAGTTAATATCTATTTTCCCAATATATTTTTCATATTGAGCTTGATATTTTGTTTTTTTATTTTTTTTCTTTGGCATTTTTTAAAGTTTATTGAATTAATTCAAAATCGACTTGTAGGTCGTCTATGGAAGGATAATATTTTTTCATTAGTTGTGATAGTTGATGATCGAGTTTATTTTGTTCATCAAACAAAATTTTTACTCCGATTGATTGTGCATAAATAGGCAATTTTGAAGATAAAATTTTATCTTGAAGTAACATTAAACGAGCAGCATCTTTTTCGGTTGTTACGATGATTTTATTTTGTGTATTTATATTTTGAAACGCTTCAATCATTTCATCAATATCTTCAACTGTATAGTAATGATGGTCATTATATGATAAGTGATGTACAAATGGAAACTGCTTCTCAAGATGTTTTTTTAAATGAGATGCATTTGCAATTCCGGTTACTAAAAGAATATGCGTTTGTTCGTTTATTGTAATTCTATTGGGACTAAGAGGGTAAAGAGATTTATATTGAATGGAAGAAAAATAGACCGTTTGGTTTTGATCAGGGGCAATTTCTTTTATTATTTCATTTTTTTTATTAATACTTAAATCTTCCTGACATTTTGTTACAATGATAATATGAGCTCGTTTAGCACCATTTTTACCTTCTCTTAAAAGCCCAAATGGTAATATATAATCTCTTGTGAAAAGTCTGTCATAATCCGTAAGGAGAATATTTATATCCGCAATCACAGATCGATGTTGAAATGCATCATCCAATAATACTAGTTTAACTTCAGGTCTTTGTTGTAATAATGATGGAATTGCTGTCATCCTTTCTTCTGCGACTGAAACAATTACATGAGGGTATTTTGAAAAAAATTGAAACGGCTCATCGCCTATCGTTTTTGCTGTATCGTTTTTACTAGCGATAATGAACCCTTTGGTATATCTTCGATAGCCTCTACTTAACGTTGCTGTTTGGTATTCTCCGCCGAAAAATTCTATCAAGTATTCTATGTGAGGAGTCTTTCCGGTACCTCCGGCAGTAATATTACCAACACAAATAACCGGAATATTAAAACTAACAGATGAAGCTAATTTCCAATCATACATTTTATTTCTAATAAAAATTATAAATCCATACAAAAGAGATATTGGAAATAATAAAATTTTCAGAAATGAAATAAATAACTTTTTCATTCTATGCAAAGTGAACAAATATACTTTATCAAATTGGATATGTTAAAGAAGAATTTGTATCTATAGGTTAGGAGTAAGTATTATTTTAACGGAATAGCGTTCTTTTTTTCTATCCAATAAAATTCGTTTTTTTTATTGTTTAATTCAATTAAATAAAAGTTAGCAACTTCATCTAAAATATGAATTTTACTATCTATGCTTAATGATCCAATTATTTTTGCACTTTCACTCGGAGCAAAAAAAATAGGGATAGAATCTCTTTTTAATTTTGTAGCACGCTCAGTATATTCAGTGAACCAAGTATTTGTTTTTTTTAAATTATTTGTAAATTTTTTATATATGCCATCTATAGGATGTTCAAATTTACACAAGCTATCTTGCTTTATAATAATCTGATTTGATTTGGCATTTAATGTAATAATACATTGACCTTTCTTAAATTCCATAGAGTTAGAATCAATTTTCAAAAAACCTTTGACATTTGTTAAAAAAAAATCAGGAGCGCCGGAAAAATTATTTAAATAAAAAAAGGCAGAGTCATCTTTAAATTGAAATAAAAAAAGGGTGCCATTCTCTTTATTTATTCCTTTGTTAAACGAATAAACACCGGAATAATCTATTCCGTACATGCAAAATACCATCAAAAACAAACATGAAAAGAAGAATATTTTTTTCATAGGAGTAAATATATTAAAAGCATTTGACTTGTCACTATATTTGCATCTTAAAAAAAAATAAAAGAATGCTTGCTCAAATTTTAGAAATTTTAAAATATATACTACCTGCTTTAATTGTTTTAATATCAACTTACTTAATTGTCAATAAATTTTTAATTAAAGAAATAGAAAGAAAACGGCTGGCAATTTTTCAAAAAAATATTAATTTGACGATGCAATTAAGAATGCAAGCGTATGAACGCCTTTCTATTTTTGTAGAAAGGATGAAAGTACAAAGTTTACTTTCAAGACATTATACGCAAGGGGCTTCTGTTCAAGATTTGCAATTAGCAATGGTACAGTCTATAAGAGCTGAGTTTGAACATAATGTTTCTCAGCAAATTTATGTTTCTAGTGAAGTATGGCAAACAATAAAATCAGTTACAGAACAAGAAATAACAATGATTAATCAAATGGGAAGTGAATTTGAATTAGGAGTGCCAGCTATTGAATTAGTAAAAAAAATAACAGAATACATGTCTGAAGAATCAGACGATAACTTACCTACCTATATTGCATTACATGCTATTAATCGTGAAGCGAAATTAGTATTATTCCCTCCTGATTCAAATTAAATAATTAATTACTTTCACTCAACATGGAAATCATTTTATCAAAACAAAATTTCTTCTTCATTGGTGTAGCCGGTGCCGGTATGAGCGCTATTGCTCAATATTTGTCGGGGATTGGCAAAACAGTGAAAGGAAGTGATAGACTTTTTACAAAAAATGAAAATGAATATATTAAAAAGCAACTTGAAAAAGAAAATATAAAATGCTTTTTACAAGATGGTAGTGGAATAGATGCTAATACAGATGCAGTAATCATTTCTACAGCAATTGAGGATTCAAACCCTGAAATACAAAAAGCTAAACAAAATAATATTCCCATCATTCATAGAACCGATTTATTAGCTGCAATTTGTGAAAGTAAAAAAACAATTGCTATTGCGGGGACATCCGGTAAGTCAACAACAACAGCAATGTTGTTTCATATTTTGAATGAAAATAAAATTTCTCCTTCATTGATTACAGGTGCAGGCTTAGTTAGTTTACAACAAGACGGAAAAATTGGAAATGCTTTTTGTGGAAAAAGTGAATGGCTATTGATAGAAGCTGATGAAAGTGATGGAACATTAATTAAATACAAACCTGAAATTGGAGTTTTACTCAGCGTAGATAAAGACCATAAAGAAATGAGTGAACTAAATGAAATATTTAATATGTTTAAATCTCATTGTAAAAAATATTTCATAGTCAATCAATCTCATGTTTTAGCAAAAGAATTTTCAAATAATATAAACCACGACTATGGTCATGGGACGCAATTTGAAGGTAAAAATTTTTACCAGCAGGGGTTTGAAATTCATTTTGACGTACAAAATGTTCACTTTACAATTCCAACCATAGGAGAACATAATATGGAAAATGCACTGGCTTGTGTTGCAGTTGCTGATATCTTAGGAGTGAGCGTACAACAATGTGCAGATGCATTAAAAAATTATCAAGGAATTTATAGACGACACCAATTAATTGGTAAAAAAGCGAAAATATCTGTAATAGACGATTATGCACATAATCCTGCTAAAATAGCAGCATCTATCAAAGCATGTCAATCAACTGCACCAAAGCTTATTGCTTGGTTTCAACCACACGGTTATGGCCCAACCCGTTTTATTAGAAATGAATTGGTAAATGAAATTAAAAAAGTTTTAAGAGATACCGATGAAATATGGATGAGTGAAATTTATTACGCCGGAGGGACTGCCGTTAAAGATATTTCGGCAAATGATATTATTCAGGATTTGAAAAATATTGGTGTTAATGCTCATTTTGTTGAACATCGGGAAGATTTGTTTGATGCAATTTATCCAACAATTAAAGATGAAACTGTAATCCTTTTAATGGGGGCAAGAGACCCCGGATTGGAAAAATTTGCAAAAGATTTTTTCAACAAACTTTATAAATATAAATTTTAATTTGAATTAGTATCGTTTGAAAATACACTATTTTTACTAAAATAATTTAAATATAAAGCTATGAGTACCCAACTCAATAAAGAATTTAAAAAAATCACTACACATGCATTGCAAGCAATGAAAGAGCGAAATGAAAAAATTTCAATGCTGACTGCTTATGATTTTTCAATGGCGACCATTTTTGATGATGCAGGTATTGATATTATACTGGTTGGAGATAGTGCCAGCAATGTAATGGCAGGGCATGAAACAACCTTACCAATCACTTTAGACCAAATGATTTATCATGCAGCATCAGTCATCAGGGCAGTAAAAAGAAGTTTGGTTGTTGTTGATTTACCTTTTGGTTCGTATCAGGGAAATTCAAAAGAAGCCTTGAATAGTGCCATCAGAATAATGAAAGAGGCCGGTGCTCATTCTATAAAAATGGAAGGAGGTGAAGAAATTATTGATTCTGTCAAACGAATTATATCAGCCGGAGTGCCCGTTATGGGACACTTAGGTTTAACCCCACAAAGTATTTATAAATTCGGCACTTACAATGTGAGGGCAAAAGAAGAAGCCGAAGCAGAGGCTTTAGTTAAGAATGCTCATCTTTTGCAAGAGGCAGGATGTTTTGCGATAGTATTAGAAAAAATTCCAGCATCATTAGGTAAGCGTGTTGCAACTGAATTGAAGATACCAATCATTGGAATCGGGGCAGGGCGTTATGTTGATGGTCAGGTTTTAGTTATGCACGATATGTTGGGTATTAATAAAGAATTTAGCCCTCGCTTTTTAAGAAGATATTTAAATCTTTACGAGCAAATTCTTCAAGCGACAAAACAATATATAACAGATATTAAATCGCTTGACTTCCCTAATGAAAATGAACAATATTAATTAAAATATTTATTGTATTTTTATCTAAATCTCACAAGAAAGTCAATTCATTATTTATCCGTTTTTGAATAATTTAAATTTCCTTTTCAATTTTCATGATTTTTGATTTATTTTACAGATAATTTTATTTTTATAAACTAAAATCAAAATATTTTACCCTTATTTGAGTTAATATAAATTGTGAAGATTCGTTTAAATATTTTATATATCTTTTTTTTATCTGTATGTCTTTTTTTTACTACAAAAATGGACGCTCAGAGCCGTTATGAAAAAGCCGGAATAGATAGTGCTGCTGTTCAAAAGAGAGTACAAAATGAATTCAAAAAAAGAGATAGTATTATGGAAGTGATGCGGTTGAAAAGAATAAATGATAGCATCGCAAGAGAAAATGAAAAAATAAGACTACAAAACTATCGTGACAGTTTGGCGAAAGCCAGAATTGAGCAAAGAATAAAAGATAGTATTGAAAGAGCTGAAGCCAAACAAAAACTGTTAGATGAAAGAAGAATAAAAGATAGTATTAACCTGGCAAGAAAGCAATTTGTAAAAGATAGTATGGCTATCGAAATGACCAAAGCGGATAGTCTTAAAAAAGAACAAATACGACAAAGAGATAGTATAAATCTTGCCAGAATGAGGCAAATGGATAGCATTGCCAAAGAAAGAAAAAGAGTAACTGATAGTATAAGAATTGCAAGACAGGAGGAAAAAAGAAAGCGAGATGAATGGGATAAATATGTCAATAGTAAACATTATAAGGATAGTGTTGAAAATCGTAAAGCATTTGTCAGAGATAGTGTACAAAAAATTAGAGATAAACAAATTGCTGATGCCAAAGCAGAAAGAATTCAATATAATGATAGTGTCAAATATGCACAAAAACATATTTTAGACAGCATTTCCAATGAAAGAAAACGAGTCAATGATAGTACTAGATTAGCAATTAAAACTCAAAATGAAAAACTAAAAGAAGAACGAGAACGATTAAAAGAAGAACAAGAGAAAATAAGAGATAGCATTGCAGTTGTGAGAGAAAAAAAATTAGATAGTATTAATAACGCTAAAAAAGAAAAAGAAAAATCACTTGCCGAGAAAAATAAATTAAGTAATGAGAAAAAGAAATTGGCTTTAGCACTCAAAGTACATGAAGATAAACAAAAAGAGTGGTCTAATGAAAAATTATTAAATAGAAAGTGGAGTATTCATCGTAAGATTTATCAAAATACAGTAACAAGATATAATTACTACTATAATGCAAAAAGAAAATATGATGAGGCTTTAATAAAAATTGCCAGAAACAATCAAGAAGATTTTACAAAACCGATAGCTTTAGTTCCTTATAACTTGGCAAAGGATGGAGGTACTATTTCAGCAGATATGGATACGGTAATTAAAAAATGCTCATTCAGTACACAAATCCACGACCCACGCTCAAAATGGTTTGATGATTTGTTTTTTCTAATGGGGAAAGCATCTTTTGCTAAAAACGATTATGAAAGTGCTATTGCTACTTTTCAATACGTAGCCAATGAGTATAAAGATAAAAAACAAACAAAAGAAAAAAATAATAATATCAAGAATGAAACTATAAGTATAGCAACTAAAGAGCATCGAAAAGGAATTAAAAAATTAAGCCATCACCCTGTACGAAATCAGGCTTTAATATGGTTAGCCAAATCGTATATGAAAGCCGAACAATATGGAAATGCAGCTTCATTATTGAATATTTTAGATAAAGACCCCAATTTCCCCACACAATACAAAGCAGATATGTACCTTGCTAAAGCTGAATTAGAATTAAGCCAAAACGAAAATAATGATGCCATCGCCAGTTTAGAAAAAGCAAGTGAACAAAAAATACCAAATAAACAAAAAACACGTATTGAATTTCTTTTAGGACAATTGTATGCCGAAAATGAAGACTTTGCAAAATCATCCGAACATTTTAAAAAATCAATCAGAGGAAAAAATTCTGCTGAAATGGATTTTTATACAAGATTGAATATAGCTAAAAATGCCTCGAAAGGAGGGGGGAATACTGATTTTGCCAAAGCTGAATTACATAAAATCATAAATGATGCGAAATATCAAAAATACAAAAGTGAAGCACTTAATACTTTAGCTACAATTGAAGTAAATGAAGATGTAGGCAAAGCTGTAGAATTATTGAAAAAAAGTATTAAAAATCCGGACAATAAAAATATGTACCAAAAAGCAATTGCTTTTGCTTCATTAGGTGATATTTACTATAAACTTTCAGAATATGATTTGGCTAAAAAATCTTATGATAGTGCTGCATTTTTTGGAACAAACCCTCCAATACAGAATTTGGCAAATGTAAATATCCGTAAAAATGTTTTGGGAGATGTATTGAATTTTACAAATACCATAAAGTTAAATGATAGTTTAATTGCACTTTCGTATTTAAGTGAAAAAGAAAAAATAGCAGCAGCAAAACGAGCTTTAGAACAAAAGAAAAAATTAGAAGCAGAACAACCTGCCCCTAATCAACTAAATGTGGAGCAACTCGTTCCTAATAATGTTAATAAAAAACAAGCAAATTGGTACTTTTATAATCAATCTATCGTAGAAAAAGGCTCGATGGATTTTAAACAAAAATGGGGAAATCGTCAATTACAAGATAATTGGAGACGTTCGGCAGCAAATTACAATTATGCTGCAAACTCTGAAGAAGAAAATGAAGAAGCAGGCAAAAAAAATGAAAAAGGAGATAAAGATATTCAATCGTTATTAGCCAAAATTCCAAAAACTCCTGCTGAAAAAGATTCATTGTATCAACAAAATCAAAACGCATTTTATAATCTCGGTATTATTTATTATTCACAATTAAACGATTACTATAACTCGATTAAAACTTTGGATACACTTTTGGAAAGATACCCCAAAACAGATTTTAAACAAAGAGCCTACTATGCTCTATATCTTAATTATGAAAAATTAAATCAAAAATCTTTAGCACAAAGTTATAAAAATAAACTAATGGAAGAGTTTGGACAAAGTGAACTGTCTTTATTAGCAAACAATCCAAATTACGAAGCTCAAAAGAAACAAAAAGAAAATTCCCTTTTCGATCATTATGAAAATACTTACAATACTTTTAAGAAAGGACAATACAAAGAAGCACTTGCTTTAGTTGATTTCGCAAAAAATACTTATAAAGAAAATAAAATTCAAGCAAAATATGCGTTGGTTGAAGCATTAAGTCAGGCTGGGTTAAATGAATATTCAAAAAGTAAAACTATTTTAAATGATATCATTTCAAAATATCCAAATACAGAAGAACAACAAAAAGCGCAAGATATTTTAACCTTATTACAAAATGAGAAATTGAATGATCCGGAAAATCTAAAAAATGTTCCTATTGATAATGGAGAACCAATTGTTGCCAATACTGATCCGGAAAAAGACAATATCGAATCCGGAAAATCTTTTAATGAATTAAAAGAAAAAGAAGGGAAGGGGGTTTATGTGTTATCAAATAATGAAGACCATTATGTGTTGATATTTATTAAATCGGTTGATGGAAGAACAATGGCACTAAAAGCTGGATTGAGTGATTATAATTTATTAAAAAGTAATATACAAGAATACACAACAAATCTTAATTTGTTTACTGCACAACAAGGAATTATTACTATACAACAATTTTCAAATAACATTTTTGCCAAAAAATATTTAACAGATTTGACGAAGGAAAATAAACTTTTTAGTCAATTTAAACCAAATGAATATGAATTGGCAATCATTAATGCAACTAATTATAGTGAATTACTCAGCAGTAGAGATATTTTAGGTTATTTGAAATTTTATAAAAAAATGTATAAATAATTTTTTAAATGAACATCATACATTTAACCTGATTTAAAGATTTAGGAGTAAATTAGAAATAGAAATTTATAACTAAGAATCTGATGCATAATTTGAGTTTAATTAATTAAAGAAGATTACATTTGTGATATGCCAAAATACGAATTTGAATATAAAGTATTTGCATCAAAAGAAGAGCTTGAGTCAACGTATAAATTATTGTTGGAAAAAGCACAACAAGCTACACATAAAGCGTATGCTCCTTACTCTCATTTTCATGTCGGTTGCGCAGTGTTATTAAAAAATAATGTAATTGTTGAAGGGGTTAATATTGAAAATGCTGCTTATCCGGTTGGTATCTGTGCTGAAAGAAGTGCTTTGAGTTCTGCATTATCATCATATCCCAATGAAAAAATTGTGGCTATTGCAATAAGTTATGTGTCTCAATCAGGTAGAAGTGATGAACCTGCTTTCCCTTGTGGCATGTGTCGTCAATTTATTGCAGAAGTCGAACAAAAAAACCAATCTCCCATACCATTAATTTTAGGTGGAGAAGAAGGTGAAATAATCATTATTGAGAAAGCACAATACTTGCTACCATTCAATTTTGATAAAAATGATTTGAAATAAATTAAAAGAATAATATGCACAATATAAACATCGAAAAAATAGAACAAACTATCCATTTTTTAAAATCAAAAATGACAATCAACCCACAGGTTGGAATAATTTTAGGAAGTGGTTTAGGTGGATTGGTTGATGAAATTGAAATAAAACATTCTTTTTCTTATAATGAAATTCCAAACTTTCCTGTTAGTACTGTAAAAGGACATGGGGGAAAATTATTGTTTGGAAAATTAAACGGAAAAGATGTTGTAATGTTAAGTGGGCGATTCCATTATTATGAAGGATATACAATGCAAGAAGTTACTTTCCCCGTCAGAATAATGAAAGCTTTAGGTGCAAATATTCTGATGGTGTCAAATGCGGCAGGAGCAATGAATCCATCATATCAAGTAGGTGATTTAATGATTATTAACGACCATATAAATTTATTCCCCGAACATCCTTTAAGAGGAAAAAATGATGAGAATATAGGTCCTCGTTTTCCTGATATGACTGAGCCTTATAATATTGAAATTATTAATAAGGCAAAAAAAATTGCCGAACACTTGCAAATTAAAGTTCAAGAAGGGACATATATTGGTTTACAAGGACCTACTTTTGAAACAAAAGCCGAATACAAATGGTTGCATGTTATAGGCGGTGATGCAGTTGGTATGAGTACTGTGCCGGAAGTAATCGTAGCCATTCATGCTGGCATGAAAGTATTTGGTATGAGTGTGATTACAGATATTGGAATTAGAGAAGAAATGAATACAATTACCCATGAAGAAGTATTGGAAGCCGCTAATCTCGCTGCACCTAAAATGGCTAAAATCTTTAAAGAATTATTAGCTATTATTTAAATTTGTACAACTAAATTTGTTTTTTGATAAACAATTTTACTTAATTATTTTTTGAAAAAAATATATCAAATACTTGCAATTTTATTATTGTGTATTATTCATCATGAAAGTATGGGGCAATTGATGTCTAATAATTCTTCAAAAAATACAATGCTTTCTAATCAAAAAATAATTTCAGATACTACACATAAAAAACAACTAAAAACAGACGATAGAATTAAAATATATTATTACTCTTTATCTGATACATCAAGGCAAAATATTGATACATCTATTTCTTTCTTGCACAGAAATGTACTGCAAAATAGTTGGATGAATGATTTAGGAAATTTTGCGTCCTCAGCCCAGTCTATGCGATTTTCGCCTGATAAAAATCCTTCTGTGAAATTTGGTGCATCAGCATGGAAATATATATTATTTACATGGGACAGTACTATTTTCTATAATACGACAAGGGCTTTTACTAAAGCTTATTACCAAATGGGAAGTAAAAAAGAACAAATGATTTCTATTTTGTTTACACAAAATATTACTCCAAGTTGGAACATCAGTGCATGTTATCAAAAAATCAATGCACCGGGTTTTTATAAGCAACAAAAAACAAACCACGATAATTTACTTTTTAACACACATTATATTTCTAAAAATAAACGATATGATATAAAATCTGGTTTTTATTTTAATAGTATTCAGCAAGATGAAAATGGTGGAATTCAATCAGAAGACTATTTGACAAATCCTGCTTTTGGCGATCGTCGCTTAATCCCAGTGAATTTTAAAGCGATTTCAAAAAATATATCCAGCGTAAATAATAAATACAAAACAAGTAGTTTGCATTTTCAACATCAATATTATTTTGGGAAAGTGGACAGCTTGTTTAATATTGATAGTACGCTAAAAATTTATAATTTCAAACCAATATTTAGTATTAAACATCATTTTTACTATAATAGTGAACGGCTTGTTTTTAAAGATCTCTCACCGGATACTTTAAAATATATATATTATAATCCACCACAGTCTGTCATAAATGATTCTGTATATTCAAATAATAAATTACAAGAAATAGGAAACACATTTTCTTTGACAGGAGATGTTAGGTTGAAAAATAAAGTTATGCAAGTGGAAGCCGGTTATGGTTTTGAGTTTGATAAATATGTCACATTGGATAGTTCGATCAACTCAATGAATAATTTTCTTTTTGCAAAATTAACGAAGCCTAATCAATCAGATAAAGAATGGATATATAATGCAAATTTTAAATCATACTTTACCGGTAATGCAATTGGTAATACTTTGCTTGATGCACAATTTGGGAGAAATATTAATGAACGATGGGGGATGATAAAAGTTGCATTTAGTCAGTCTATTCAAACTGCACCTTATTTGTTCTTGCATTATGCCAATAACTATTTTAAAGAAAACAATTCTTTTTCAAAACAAACAATAACTGATTTTAGTTTGTATTATTCAAACAAAAAATATTTATTGGAAGGTGGGCTACATTACTTTTTGATTGGGAATTATATTTATCGTTATTTTGACTACATAAAACAACATAATCAAGTTATCCCAATCGCACAAATAGAGCTATCTAAGACATTTCGTTATCGAAAATTTATTTTGAATAATCAATTTCTCATTCAGCAAGTTCAGTTGAGTGTGCCAAGCCCTATTCATCTCCCAAATTACGCATCAAGACATCGTTTGGCTTATGAAGATAAAATTTTAAAACATAAATTAATCATTTCAACCGGATTGGATATGCGAGTTAATTTACCTTATTATGCTGATTATTATTTGGCAAACTATGCTTATTTTACCCCACAGTATTCCATGCAAATAAGCAATATTCCGCGTTTGACATACTTTTTTAATTTCAGAATCAAAACGTTTAAAGCGTCATTAGCTCTTGATGAATTACAACAACTTTTTTCAAAAAATCAAATAAATTTTCCGTTTTATCCGGCTTCAAACTTTGGAATACGTTTTGCTCTAAATTGGAATTTTATAAATTAAAAACGATTTAGACTTATAACAATTTTCCGCTTAAAAAGAATGCGGCAATACTGAAGTACAAAACTAAACCGGTAACATCAACTAATGTGGCAACAAATGGGGCAGAGGCTGTTTTGCAGAATCTAAGCCGATTTTACGTAATATAAAAGGAATTAAAGAACTCTTTTGCAAACTTTGGTCTGCGGGTGGGCTTGTAACGGTCTGCCTCGTCCTAAAAAAAGTTTACAGGTTAAAGATTAAATCCTATTGTTAGTTTACAGTTGTTTTTTATTCCTGACATTGGTTTACAAATATAATTTTTTTCTGATAATAATTCTTCCATAATTTTTCTATTTTGAATGGGTTTTGTGAATGATGTACTTGATCGGGGGTGAGGTTTTTTTAGTCCTGAAATGACTTTACTTTTTTTGTCCATTTTTACATGTTTTTGTGTAAACCTATTTTAGGACAAGACACTCCACTTTTGTTTTTCTTTTTTCTGACAAGCATTCATCAAAAATAGTGAAAAACAACCTCTGGGACACCCCAAAAATCGACTACAAATTTATAACAAATTAATAATCGCACATTTGTAAAAATGCATATTTTAAAGCGTTGAAAACAGGAAATAGAAATAGTATAATTTAATTATGGTTTCCCTTTCCATTTGAATTCAGGTTGTATTTTATTATAAACATCTATTAAAAAAATAATAAAAAAAGCAATCATATTGAATGATTGCTTTAAAAAGTTAGCTTTTTAGATTACTTTAAAGAGTATCTATTTCTTTATTCAACCATTTTTTTACGTGCCTTGTTGTTACAGATTTTGGTCTTTCTATCGGGAAACCGTAAACTCTATCCCAACAAAGGCTGGCTAATACTCCTAATGCTCTTGAAACACCAAATAGTACTGTATAAAAGTCTTCTTCTACCAAACCATAATGTTTTAATAAAGCACCGCTATGGGCATCAACATTAGGCCATGGGTTTTTAATTTTACCGGTAGCTGATAAGATAGGAGGAGCTACTTCATATATATTCCAAACAGTTTGTATCATGTCATCATCAGGACAATGTTTCTTTGCAAATTCCATTTGAGCAATGAAACGAGGATCTGTTTTTCTTAAAACGGCATGTCCATAGCCGGATACGACTTTTCCTTCTTGTAAAGTTTTTTCAATAAACTCTTTAATCTGTTCCTTAGTAGGGCGGTTTGTATTTAGCTCTTTATTCATATCCTCAATCCATCGGATTACTTCTTGGTTAGCTAAACCATGAAGCGGTCCGGCTAATCCATTCATACCGGCAGCAAATGCTAAATATGGGTCGCTTAAGGCTGAACCAACTAAATGAGTCGTATGAGCACTCACATTTCCACCTTCATGATCAGCGTGAATCGTCAAATAAAGACGCATTAACTCTCTAAAGCCTTCATTGTCGAATCCGAGCATGTGTGCAAAATTTGCAGCCCAATCTAACATTCCGTTAGGTTGTATATGATCGCCATTTCTATATTTTCTTCTAAAGATATAAGCAGCTATCCTTGGTAATCGTGCAAGAAGATTCATTGTATCTTCATAAATATAAGACCAATAATCTTTTTTGTTTATACCCTCTTTATAGGCTTTTGCGAAAAGCGATTCTGTTTGCAAAGCCATGATAGCAATGCTAAATTGTGTCATAGGGTGAGTGTGTAATGGTAGTGATTCGATGGCATCAAATACATAATTTGGTACGTGTGAGCGTCTTGCAAGTACTGCCGAAAGATGATCTACATCACTTTGTGTAGGGATTTCTCCTAAAAGCATAAGATGGAAAAGCCCTTCCGGTAAAGGTTGTGAGCCTCCTTCTGCTTTTGGTAATTTTTCAATTAATTCAGGGATTGAAAAACCTCTAAAACGGATGCCTTCATTTGCATCTAATAGCGATGTTTCGGTTACTAAACCTATCATCCCTCTCATTCCTTGGTATATTTGAGAAAGTTTAATTTCTCCAATTACAGTTTCGCCTTGTTCTTTTATAATTTGTTTTATTTCTTCTGATGATTTTGTTGCTACTTTAAAAAAGTGTTCTTTAACTTGTCCCATTTTTCAATTATTTTAAATTCTAAAAAATTTGTTTGCGAATTTAATAACTAAAATGGGATTTAACCGATAAACTTTTATTAATTATGATAAAAAAAACTATTGATTGGTATGCATAATAGCAATTTCATTCATAATAATTTGATAAATAGAGTCTAAAAGTTGGGGATTGCTTTTGTAATAATCCAAGCTTCTGTCAAATTCTTCTTTATTTATATGAAATTCTTTATAAATAGCGGCATCAAATTTTTTTAAGCTATCCATATTTTTGCTCATAACGGTTGTGTTTTCTTTGGGGAGTAGTTGAGCATATGATTCGGCGATGTGCATTTTTAATAAAATTTTGCTCATAGTTTGTACGGGTAAATGCTCTTTTTGTTTACAATTCATTACAAAAAGTAGGAGAAATATTCCCAAAGAGTATATAAATTTATTTAAGTAATTCCGCATATTTATTAGCATTGGCTACATCTAATGATGAAAGCATAGGGACTAATTTTTGTTTATCAATTATTGATGAATTTGCCATGAAGTTTAATATTTCTTCACTTTTAGCGTTCATAAAAAATTGCATTAAGATTGAATTAGGGTTTTCATTATTGATTTTATATAAAGTTGAAATAAGTTCATTTATTGTACTACGAGCATTTTCATTATCTGTAGTCATTAAATCTAAGCCTAATCGGTGGTATTTATAAAAAGCTTCTCTCATACCGGCGAAACGGGCATTTGTTAGTTGGTCTATCAGCCAAAACCTGTTTTTTTGATTTTCGGCGGCTTTCCATCCTGTAATACCTTTACCTTCCGGGGCATTATTCACTATATTTAAAGCACTATTATAAAAATCAGTTCCACCTTTTAGAGAAAAACTGTCATAATCTAATCCTAAAATGATATAGCAATAGTAGGCAATGATAGCCGGTAAATTGGAGGCCAAAGCATCGTTTCCGGAAACTCGATTTTCGTTAAATTCTATGGTTTGGTATTGTAAATATTTGATGGAAACATCTTTATCAATAAAATTGACAAGATTGGTAGAGTAGCTGGTATTGTAAACAGGTCGGGTAGCTTGTATTGAAATTCGTCCTGTATATCCTCCTTCCACTCCTTCGATGGTTTTATTTAATAAAATCGAAATGACACATTCAATTCTTTCTTTAGGGGCAAAGTCATCAAGTCCCCATTTTCTTGTGTTGATAAATTCAGTGAGTGATTGTTCTAATGTTTTAAAAATTTTTTGATCTATTCCTTGTATTTGGTCGGCATTTACTAAGACTTTGCAATTAAGTTCTTGTGCGAGTAGTGTATTTGCCACAAAGAAGAGTAATATTAAAAAAGTAATTTTTTTCATAAAGAACTTAGTTGAATAATTTTGTTTACAATATCTTTTGCGACTTCATTTTTTGATTTTAACTCAAATATTTCTTCTTTATTGTATTTATCAAAGATGGTTATTTTATTAGTGTCATAAGAAAAGCCGGCTCCTTTATCATTTAGTGAGTTAAGTACGATGGCATCTGCATTTTTTTCTTTCAATTTTTTTAGGGCATAATTTTTTTCATCAAAGTTTTCTAAAGCGAATCCAATTAAAATTTGGTGTTCTTTTTTTATTTCTCCTAAGTGTCTTAAAATATCTTTTGTTTTTGTTAGGTTGATACTTAAATTCTCAAATTCTTTTTTAGTTTTTTTATCAGAAACCGAAGTAGGGGTGTAGTCTGCAACGGCGGCGCTCATAACGGCTATGTCCATGTTTGAAAATAGTTCGATACAAGCGTCAAACATTTGTTGGGCAGATGTAATGGTTTTAGTTTTTATAGATGGGTTTTTCGGCCTTAAATGGGTAGGTCCTAAAACGAGATGAACCTCGACTCCTTCATCTGCTAAAGATTCTGCGATGGCAATACCCATTTTACCGCTACTGTAATTTCCAATAAATCTTACCGGGTCTATATTTTCAAAAGTAGGACCTGCGGTAACTAAAGCTTTTTTATTTTTTAATCTTTGATTATTAAGAAAAAAAGATTCTAATTTTTGAAGAATTTCGTTAGGCTCTAACATTCTACCATAACCAATGATACCACTAGCCAATTCCCCATAATTTGTATCGAGTACTATATTTTTTGCTGTTTTCAGTTTCACGATATTTTCTTTTACACTTTGATGATTCCACATATCTTCATCCATCGCAGGGGCTATCATTACAGGGCAAGTGGCCGATAAATACACCGCTGTCAAAAGATTATCGCAAAGCCCATTTGCTGTTTTGGCGATGGTATTGGCCGTTGCCGGTGCTATTAAAAACAAATCAGCCCAATGTGCTAATTGAATGTGGTTTATCCAATTGTTTTGTTCTTGTATGTGAATATGAACTTTGTTTTTTGAAAGTGTACTTAAAACTAAAGGAGAAACAAATTGCGTAGCAGCCTCTGTCATTATTATTTTTACTTCAACTCCTGCTGTAACGAGAAGACGTACCAAAAGGGGAATTTTATATGCTGCAATTCCTCCTGTAATTCCAATTAAAATTTTTTTGCCTTTCACTGATTACAAAGATGCAAATTAAAATTTAAAACTTAAACTTAGAATAAGTTAAAAAAGAGTGTTTTTTATGAAAGTTAAATAGAAAAAATCGAATACGTAATTTGAGTTGTAAATTATAAACAACTCATTACCCATTCAAACTCGCTTTTAGAAATAATATTCTTTGAGCTATCATAAAGTGATACTTCCACCTCAAATACGCAAGTTTTATTATGTGACAATTTTTCTAAAATGTCATTTTTATTTACCTTTAATAATTTTGCATTTGAATAGATAGTATCATTGCATGTTTTGGTATATTTTATTTTAGATGATCTTAAAAGAACCGATACCCTCATTTTATTTTCAGAAAAAATTTTATCTAAAAAATAACCGGCACAGGTTTCGGAGAAAGTATATAAAATTCCTCCATGATAAGAGTTGATATGGTTTTTATACTTTGTAGAAAAGTTTAATTCTAATAAATAATTTGGAATTAATGAAACTTTAGCATTAATTAGTTGAGATACGGGCAAATCAAGTATTTCCATTATAAGTAGGTTATGGTTGTGTTAGATTGGCATTACATATAATACTGCTAAATTTTATTTTTCTTTAAAATAAATTTTATCATCCAAAAGTTCTTGTGTTGCAAGAATAGCAGGATTTGCCATACGTTCGTAAAATTTAGAAATCTCTATTTGTTCTTTATTTTCATTTACTTCTTCCAAATTGTCTGTTAAGCTTCCAAATTCTTCAAGTTTACGATGTAATTCTTCTTTGATTTTTGAATTGATTTGATTAGCTCTTTTACTCATAAAAGCAATTGATTTATAGACATTGCCGGTTTTTCCCTGAATAACATTTAAATTTCTTGCTTCAATAGCGGGGTTGATAGTGCTAATTAATAATCTTTTATTGTTCATGATTTAGACAATTTTTTAAGAGTTTGCAAAGATAATGTATTTATTTTTTCTAATTCACTTCTGTATTGACTTTTTGGATATTTTCTTATAAATTCCTTATAATTTGAATTTACATCGGCAAATCGTTCTTCTTGTTTGCTTGGGATACTATTTTTCGCATATTTATATTTTGAATCAATAGCTTTATAGTAATAATATTCAACATTTTTAGAATCAGGATATTTTCGAATAATTTGTTCGTAGGCAACTGAAGCCGCTTTGTATTCTGAAATTTTATAATAAAGTGCTGCGCCATAATTGTCTTTTTCTTCTAATTTTTCCCGAAGATTATCAATCATTTTATTGGCTTCTTTTATTTTTTTAGAATTGGAATGTGTGTTGATATAAGTTTGTAATTCCCCAATAGATTTTATGGTATTTGACTGGTCTAAAGTATAATCAGGCGACATGTAGTAAAGACAAAGGCTATTTAAGTATTCACATTCTTCTGCTTTTTCGGATTTTGGAAATAAATCTGAAAAGTTTTTAAAATGATAGGACGCTGCTAAATATTGTTTTTGATTATAAAAACTATAGGCATATTTATAATAAATACTTTCAAAATTTTTAGTGCCTTTATATACAGTTAAAAGTTCTTCGTATAAGGTATTTGCTTTACTATATTGCTTTTTGTCGTAGTATTCATTGGCTTTTTGAAGTTTGAAAGCGTAATCTTTGCTTTTTACTATTTTCTCAAATCCTGAATTGCAAGCACTTGCAAAAAACAAGATACTGAAAATAAAGATGGATATATTTTTCATTTTGAAGTCAGCAAATATACTAATTTGTCTTTTTTCAAAAAAAATAAAGAATTGTTATAATTTTTTAAGGATTTATTTTATATAACAACTTTCTAATAATTAGAATTTTATTAAACTGTTTAAAATACAAATCATTCATTTACATTTGCAGTCTTATGCAGATTCAAGTATTAAAATCTAAAATACATCGAGTAAAAGTAACCCAAGCAAATTTGAATTATATTGGAAGTATTTCCATTGATTTAGATTTGATGGAAGCTGCAAATATTATTGAACATGAAAAGGTACAAATAGTAAATGTCAATAATGGAGAACGTTTTGAAACCTATGTTATAAAAGGGAAGCGAGGAAGCGGTACTATTTGCTTAAATGGACCTGCTGCCAGAAAAGTGCAAGTAGATGATATTGTGATAATTATTTCTTATGCTACCATGGATTTTGAGGTGGCTAAAAAGTTTAAACCGGCTATAGTTTTTCCAAATGATAAAAACAAAGTGAAATAAGTGGCTTGCAAAAAAAATTAGTCAATATTATTACTTATTTACTCACTCTGATATTGTGTGCTTTTTTGATATGGCTGACGGTCAAAGATTTAAACCAAGAGGATATAAGTAAAATTAAATTCTCGGTAAGTAAAGCAAAGTTTTTTTTGATAATTCCAATAGTTATCATGGGATTTGTGAGTCATTGGAGTAGGGCTGTCCGTTGGAAATATTTAATGGAGCCTTTAAATTATTATCCTAAAACTACCAATGCTTTTTTTGCCGTGATGGTTGGTTATTTGGCTAATCTAGCTTTCCCAAGATTAGGAGAAGTATTGAAATGTACGATTTTAGCTCGTTATGAAAAAATTCCGGCTGATAAATTAGTAGGAACTATTATTGCAGAGCGAGCTTTTGATATGTTGTGTTTACTTATTCTTTTTGTCATTACTTTTTTGGTTCAAATTGATTTGGCAGTACACTATTTTAATGAACTTATTTTAAGATTTAATCAAAGCGATTCATCCCTTCAAAACAAAATTTATATTTTACTTATTTTATTTGTTTTGTTCTTTCTTTCTTTCTTTTTATTTAAAAATAAAATTAAAAACACAGCAGTTTATAAAAAAATAGAAAACATCATTATCAATATCATAAGTGGTATTATGAGTTTTAAATCTATGAAAAATAAAAAAGGTTTTGTGTTTCATACAGTTTTAATATGGACTATGTATTTCAGTATGATACAATTAGGCTTTTATAGTATAGGAGAAACAAGTGTACTTACATACAAAACTGCATTTTCCGTTTTGTCATTCGGAAGTGTGGGCATGATATTGACGCCGGGGGGCATTGGCGCTTATACCTTGTTGGTTCAGGAAATTATTTCTTTGTATGGTATTGAAAATGCTTTCAGCGTAGCTATTAGCTGGATTATTTGGTTAGTACCAACATTGATAATTTTAATAGGAGGTACAGCTTCTTTAATTTTACTTCCAATTTACAACAGGAATACAAAATGAATAAATACGATATAATACAAAATAAAATAAAAGATATTGAATCGCTTCAACGAATCACGTCTCAATGGCATATTACCAATAAAAAATTTGCATTTACTAATGGTTGTTTTGATTTGTTGCATAAAGGTCATTTAACTTATTTACTAAAAGCAGCCGATTTGGCTAATCATTTAATAGTCGCCGTAAATACCGATGCTTCTGTAAAAAGACTAAAAGGAGAAAAAAGACCTGTTCAAGATGAAATGACCAGAGCATTTTTATTGGCTAATTTTACATTTATCGACTATGTAGTTTTTTTTGATGAAGACACACCACTTGAATTAATAAAAAAATTAAACCCTGATTATTTGGTGAAAGGCGGTGACTATAAAATCGAAACAATTGTAGGAGCAGATTTTGTTCAGAAAAATGGTGGTAAAGTGATTACAATTCCTTTAGTGGAAGGTATTTCAACTTCAGACACAATTAATCGGATTCAAAATTTATAAACATTAAATAAGAGTATTTCTTTTAAAGCTACAATATAAAAAATTTTGAGTTGTATTAAAAGGAGTAATATGTTCATCTGTAATACATTCTGTTATTTTGAAATCATTTTGAAATAAATTCAAAAGAGTATTTTCAGAATATTGAGTAATATTCAAGCCGCTGCATTTTAGTGGTCCCTCTGTTGAAAAGGTAGCAATAATAAGCCCTTTGGTTACATAACGTTTTATTGTTTCTGCATAATGGCCTATTTCATTTTTGTTTGTCAAAAAGTGAAATGCTGCTCTGTCATGCCATAAGTCATAGTTTTTTTCAGGTTTAAAATCTAAAACATCACTGACAATCCAATTGACCTTAGATGCTTTATCGCCTAATCTTATTTTTGCTTTAGATATTGCTTTTTCAGAAATGTCCAAAACGCTGATATTTTGATAACCTTCTTCTAATAAAAAATCAACCAGATTACTATCACCACCGCCAATATCAATAATATTTGATTCTTTTGGTAATGATAAATTCGCAATAAGTTTTAATGAAATATTAGGCACCTTTTGTGTCCAACTTACTTGTTCGGGAGTTTTAGTAGTATATACCTCATCCCAGTGTTGTTTTTTGTTAAAATCCATTTTTTATTTATTAAAGCAAAATTACCAATATTCTTTTTTATTTAAGTTTTAAAAAAATGCAGAATGATTTTTAAAATTGAACATTTTAATTTTAAATAAAATAATTTTGTTGAATTAAAATGTTTAAAATATATGATTTCATGGAGTGAAATATCAATTCGATTATGCTTAGCAGCGTTTTTAGGTGCTTTAATCGGAATTGAGAGAGAGCGTAAACACTGGACTGCCGGACTTAGAACGCACATGATGGTTTGTGTTGGGGCTTGTTTGGTGATAATTGTTTCAGCGTATGGGTTTCATGATATATTAGGCCAAAAAAATGTTACTTTAGATCCATCCCGGATAGCAGCTCAGGTAGTTAGTGGTATTGGTTTTATAGGGGCCGGCACTATTTTGTTGTTGAAAGAAGGTACAATTAGAGGGCTGACAACTGCATCAGGTCTGTGGACTGTAGCAGCGATAGGTTTAGCGACAGGAGGAGGTTTGTACTTTGGAGCAGTTGTAACAACGTCAATCGCATTAGTTATACTATGGGGTTTACAACCATTAGAACAATTTCTTTTCAAAAAATTTGAACAAAAAACGCTGAGAATTTTAACTACTCAAAACGCAAATAATTCAATACTTTTTAATGATATTTTAAACCATAGTGTATTAAAAGTACAGTCGTTTTCATTTGAAAAAACAAATGATGGCATTGTGTATATTCTTCGATTCGAAAATTCAAATTCTGAATTAATTAATAGTTATTTTAATGAAATAAAAGACAAAGAAGGAGTGAAAGAAGTTTCTTGGTCTTAAATGTATGATACTAATTTTTATACTTGATTTTTTTTTTCAACTTAGAAAAAACTCTGAAATACCATTCCTTATTCATTAAAGGGGAATCATTGTTAGCTTTTACCATAAGAAAAATACCGATTGCCAATAAAATAAGTGAAGGCAACCACATACCAAGCTCAACAGGTAATACATGCTCTTTAGCAATTTTTTCACCGACCGTATTTAAAACATAATAAATAACAAAGAAAATAATGGCAGCTACAAAAGGCATTCCCAAGCCACCTTTTCTAATGATAGAACCTAAAGCTGAGCCTATAATAAACAACAAAATACACGAAAAAGGTAAAGTAAATCGTTTGTGCAACTCAATATAACTTTCTGTAAGATTAAGGTTCTGAAGTTTGGTATTTTGTTTATTTACTTCCAACATACTTTTTATATTCCTAACAGTCGTTTCGGTATGTGATAAAACCACTCGTTTTAATGTATCCGGAATTTGGTTGAAATCAAATTTGTCAACTTTTGTTATTTTGGGAATTTCAATAGAGTCATGTTGAATTAAATGAAGTTGTTTTGAAACCAATTCTTTATTAGCATCGTACATTTTTTCAACTGCGATTTTATTGGTATCAATTTGTTTTTTAATCTCATAGGCATTCATAGTTGCCCTTAGTCCTTTAAAAAAACTTTCATCGGTTTTAGGCATTTTAAAATCTGAAAGGTCAAAAACTTTTTTCCAATATTTAAAATGCAATCTGATTAACTCGTCTTCGTACGTTTTTTCATTGAATTTCTCTTCATAACGACTCCCATTCATTAATTCGAAAATTAAAAAACGTTTATCATCTGAAATATACATATATCCTTCCTTTGCAAGCGTTATTTTGTTATTCCCTCTCCCTCCTGAATGATCATAAATTTTAATGTCATATAATTTTTTGCCGTCATTATCTTTTTTCCCTATATAAATTGAATGATTACTAATGCCGGAATAAAAGCTGCCGGGTTTTATAGCAACGGTTGGTTTTTTTTCGCCAATGTCATATTGTAAACGTATGACTTTCATGGCAGCTTGCGGTATTACATAATTATTGAAAAAAAAAGATGAAATAGTGATAAGTAAAATAAAATAGAATAAAGGCTTTGCAAATTTTGCAATAGAAATACCGGACGATTTAATAGCAACTAATTCCGAAGTTTCGCCTAAATTTCCAAATGTCATGATAGAGGCAAAAAGGATACCAAGTGGGAGCGCAATCGGTACTAATGTTGTAGAAAGTAATGCTAAAAATTGAAGAACAGTTAATGCATCTAATCCTTTCCCGATGAAATCATCAATCCAAAGCCACATATATTGCATGATAAAAATAAACCATGTAACTAAAAATGCCCCTAAGAAAGGCATCCAAAATGACTTGATTATAAACTTTGAAAATAACTTCAAAATAATTTCTTTATTGCAAATTTAAAAAACGGCGAACAGTAATAATGTTTAAAAAAAAATAAAATAAAATTAACTGCCTATTCTGTATTTTAAATCTTGAATTTGAGCATCCCACAACCTTTGTTGATCTTGAATTTCATTTTTTGAAGCAAAATCGGTAATAGTCAAAATAGTTTCATTGGTGACAGGGCTTTTTTCAATTCTAAACTCAAAATATTCATCTTTATTCATCCAATCCCATCTAAATACGACATATTCGTTCTCTTCGGCAGCAATCATTTCTGCAACTTCTTCGCTATCTTCCCATTCAAAAATATAATGAGTATCTTTGTGTTTCACTTTGTCTGCAAACCATTCTCCTAACCCGGAAGAAGTAGATAAAAATGGATATAATATAAATGGTGAACAGTTTATTTGATATTCTATTGTATATTTTGTTCGATTAGCCATGTCTTTGCAATTAGTTATTTTAATTCGCACAATAATATAAAAATTAATGAGATAACCAAATAATTTAGAATCTTTTTTACTATTTACTTAATTTTAATTATAAAAAAAATTTGGGTAGTATTGATTTTAACAATACTTTTGTTTATGAAGATGTTAATTCTAGTCTTTATGTACTTATTACTTAACTTAGAAAACAATTTTTTAACGAATTAATTTTTATACAACTATGTCAATGCGTCAGCTTAAAATCACAAAATCAATAACTAATCGAGAAAGCCAATCTCTCGAAAAGTATCTCCAAGAAATTGGAAAAGTCGATTTGATAACGCCTGAAGAAGAGGTAAATCTTGCCATAAAAATAAAGCAGGGGTGCCAACATTCATTAGACAAACTTACCAAAGCAAATCTTAGATTCGTAGTTTCTGTTGCAAAACAATACCAAAATCAAGGTTTGTCATTAAGTGATTTGATAAATGAAGGAAATTTAGGGCTTATAAAAGCAGCACAAAGATTTGACGAAACAAGAGGATTTAAATTTATTTCTTATGCAGTTTGGTGGATAAGACAATCCATTTTGCAAGCACTCGCTGAGCAAAGTAGGATAGTAAGATTGCCACTAAATAAAGTTGGACTTACCAATAGAATCAATAAAGCTTATTCACAACTCGAACAAGAATATCAAAGGGAACCATCTGCCGAAGAGCTCTCTATGATATTGGATATCAATACAGATGAAATTGAAGCAACCTTAGGTGTTTCAGCCAGGCATGTGAGTGTTGATGCTCCTTTTGCCGATGGGGAAGATAATACTTTATTAGATGTTTTAAATAATCCAAATGCTATTAGTGCCGATATTGAGGTTGCTCATAATGAATCCTTAAAAGACGAGATAGATCGTTCTTTAAATACTTTGACTGAAAGACAGAAAGATGTATTGAAATTATTCTTTGGAATAGGAGTGGAACATCCCCTAGGATTGGAAGATATTGGAGAACGTTTCGGCTTAACAAGAGAACGTGTAAGGCAAATAAAAGATAAAGCTATTTTAAAATTACGTTCAACTTCAAGATGCAAACTCCTTAAAAATTATTTAGGGAATTAATTCGTTTTTTATTTAATTTTATAAAAACTCAATGTTTGGGTAGTTTAAGAAATAAACTTTCTTATATTTTATTTGCTATTTCTATTGATTTGCTTGGTAGATTTAAATAGTTTTTAACCACACTTTATTTATTTATTTATATTTTTGAAAAAATAATCAGAATGATTAGAATTATTTTTATTGTTGTCGTTGTATATTTTGTTTCAAGAATACTAAGGATGTTATTTGATCCGATGTTTGAGAAACAAAGCACATCAAATAGACAAGGAGAAGAAAAAAAAATAAACAAGAATAATACAAATATGCCAAAAACACCTCATAAATCCGAAATAGGCGAATATATAGACTACGAAGAAGTTAAATAGTATTTTTCTTAGGTCGAAATATATCCTTTTCAATAGTCATTCCTTTACTTAAATGTATGGTTTTTAATCCAATTTTTTCAGCAGATTCAATGTGTTGATAACTATCATCTATAAACAAAGTTTCGTTTTTATTTAAACGGTTTTCTTTAATTACCAATTCAAAAATAGCCGGATCCGGTTTGCGCAAACCAATACGATGAGAAAGATAAATTTTATCGAAAAACACAGCTAATGTAGGATAGCCACAAGTTTGAAAAAGAATTTGATTAAAAGCTTTTTCGTGAATTTCATTTGTATTACTCAATAAATACAAGTTATAGTGTAATTGAAGTTGTTGCAAAATTTGTAACCTCCTTATAGGGAAATCCAATAAAATGCTATTCCATGCGTCAATGACATCTTGATACGATATTTTCATTTCCGATTTTTCTTGAATGAAACTTACAAAATCCATTTCACTAATCTTGCCAATTTCAAGTAAGTCAAAAACTTCACTTTGCCGACTTTGTGAGTAAAATTGCTCATTTACATTAATTCCAAGTTTTTGAAATGCATGTAAAGGCTTACTGTAATCAATATTTAATAGAACACCACCTAAATCGAAAATAATATTTTTTATTCCTTCCATGAGTTCAAAAATAAAATGAAAATTGAAAGTAAAAACAGAATATGAATTTGTTTTATTAATAAAAAAGAATCGAATGTGTAATTTGGTTTAAAAGTATCTTATCGCCATGGAGCTTTTTGGTAATAAGATACATAGGCATCACCATCAATAATAATCATCGGGTCTCCATTTTTTGGATGATTTCTTTTTTCAAAAGAGTAAGTTTTTGCACCTTCTTTCGCTGATACAACATGAATTGTATTTCCTGAGACGCGCCATGTTCCATAATCCGAATTTTGTGATGATGAGCCGCCGTAACCTCCGCCTCCGTAAGCACTTATAGAGCCTTCTGAATTGTATTGATATGTCCCATCTGCATTTATAACTATGCACGAAGAATAACTCGAACTGGAACTATAAGTGGCTGAAGCGTTAGTCCAACACCAAGTACCTACAATAGATTGATCAATTATTCCTTGTTCATTATTTACATTTTGATTCATTTTATTTACACTTTGATTTGCAAGTGCATTTCCTTTTGTTTTTGTAAATATTATAGGTGTGTTCTGTGTCAGTTCTCCATTAATTGTCAGTTGATTGGCATTGACTTTAATATTTAAATAGTAAACACCATATTCGTCATAAGCAACTAAAATACCATTATCTACAGCATAATTAAAAGTATTACCGGATAAAGAGCCCTCACCATTTGCATTTAAAACGAGAGTACCGGAATTATCATTGTGCCAAGTGCCAACCCATGGACTTTGTGCAGATACAATTAAAGAAACATTCAGTAAAAAGAATAAAATAATTTTTTTCATGATTTTTAATTTTGGTTAAAGAATAATATTTAGTTTGAAATAATACTTTGTGTATGTATTTCTTAATAACAAATCTAATAATCTCAAATATATTTTGCAATAAATTCTTAGCTATTAACAAAGTAAGATAAATAAGTTTTTAACCATGTAGAGCCGGGTATCAAATTAATACTATTAGATACATCCATGTACGATTTTATGAATTAGTTCAATGTCAGATTTTATTTTTTGACATATCTTTTTCATTTCATCTAAATCTTCAATTAATTGTGCTTTTTCAATTTTATCCGATAGTGAAAAAATAGATATTTCGTCTTCAAATTCTTTTAAGCAGTTACATTTTACTTTGAATTTTTCAAAATGTTTTAAAAATTCATCTAATTGTAATAATAAAGAGTTTGATTCTGACAATGTTTTCGCATTTAATAATCTTTTACAAGTGTATTACGCATCATCTATAAATACATAAGACATTACGCATTCATTATCTTTATTTGCATCTGTTTTATAAATTGTTTGAGGCTTATGGGCAAATGAATTATAAACGTTAAATATGCTTAATATCGTTATTATTACAATTATTCTTGTCATTATTAGCAACTTTAATATTTTGTTTTATTTTTTTATGAAACATATCGCCAATTAAACTAAATAAATTTTATCTAAATCTTTCACTCAAATATAATATAAAATATTGAAATTATAGACTGAATTAAGGGAGGTAGAGAAATGGAAATTAGATGTTGGAAACTTGGGGGGGGGGATTTTGTAAAGAATACGAAACCAACAACCATAGCCTTTTGCAATAATCTTTTAAATAAGTTTTTAGCTATGTAAAATATTTCTAGAAATGCTTGTTTTTTTTATCCATGTTACAGGTCGGTAAATTTGTCTGTACGTCTTGTAAACAATTGTCATTGTATAATCTTACCGCTACCCACTATGTCATGTTAGTTTATGTGGCTGCATGTTTAGAATGCCTCGTCCTAAAAAAGTTTACAGGTTAAAGATTAAATCCTATTATTAGTTTACAGCTGTTTTTTAGTCCTGAAATTGGTTTACAAATATAGTTTTTTTCTGATATTAATTCTTTCATAATTTCTCTGGTATTAGTGGGTTTTGTGAATGATGTACTTGATTGGGTGTGAGGTTTTTTTAATCCTGAAATGACTTTACTTTTTTTGTCCATTTTTACACATTTTTGTGTAAACCTATTTTAGGACAAGACATTTCATAAACTTTTTATTTTATTTACTTCTATCTATATTTCGAACACAACATTTGAGTTAAAAAACTTATTAGCGTTTTGTATATTAATTTGTAATTTCACACATTCATTTTTATCAGATAGAGAAGTATGCATAAAAATATAAGAAAATCCGATGCCTTAGAATATCATTCACAAGGTCGCCCCGGCAAAATAGAGGTAATACCCACTAAAGAAACCAAAACACAAAGAGATTTAGCATTAGCATATTCACCCGGAGTAGCATTGCCTTGCAAAGAAATTGAAAAGCAACCCGAAGACGTTTTTAAATACACCAGTAAAGGGAATTTAGTTGGAGTTATTTCAAACGGGACGGCAGTATTGGGCTTAGGGAATATTGGCCCATTGGCCTCAAAACCAGTTATGGAAGGAAAAGGATTATTGTTTAAAATTTTTGCGGATATAGATGTTTTTGACATTGAATTAGATGCAACCAATACGGAAGATTTCATAAAAATTGTAAAAGCATTAGAGCCGACATTTGGAGGTATAAATTTAGAAGATATTAAAGCTCCTGAATGTTTTGAAATAGAGGAACGCTTGAAAAAAGAATTAAAAATTCCTATCATGCACGATGATCAACATGGTACGGCAATTATTTCAGCGGCAGCTTTATTAAATGCGTTAGAGTTACAAGAGAAAGACATTAAAAAAGCTAAATTTATCATTAGCGGTGCAGGAGCATCAGCACTTGCCTGTTGCGATTTATATATCAAGTTGGGTGCCAATGTTGAAAATTTTATCATGTTTGACAGCAAAGGAATGGTCTCAAAAGAGAGAACAGATTTAGACGATAGAAAGAAAAAATTTGCAACCCAAGCAAAATCCAAAACCTTAGAAGAGGCAATGAAAGGAGCCGATGTTTTTGTAGGATTGTCGAAAGGAGGTATTTTAAATCCACAGATGTTAAAAATGATGGCACCAAAGCCCATTGTTTTTGCTTTAGCAAACCCGGATCCGGAAATTGATTATGAAATTGCGGTAAAAGCAAGACCGGATATTATTATGGCGACCGGTAGGAGTGATTACCCTAATCAAGTGAATAATGTGTTGGGTTTTCCTTATATCTTTAGAGGAGCATTGGATGTTAGAGCCACTACTATTAATGAAGAAATGAAATTAGCTGCCGTTAAAGCTTTGGCAGCATTGGCAAAAACGCCTGTTCCGGAATTGGTCAATATGGCTTATCAAAAAAAGAATATGATGTATGGACACGAATACATCATACCAAAACCTATGGACCCAAGGCTACTTTCAGTTGTATCATTAGCAGTGGCAAAAGCAGCTGTAAAATCAAAAGTGGCAACAAAAATAATTACGGATTGGAAAGCCTATGAAGAAGAACTACAAAACAGATTGGGTAATAATGATAATATTTTAAGGGTTATAATTAATAAAGCAAAGCAGCATAAACAAAGAGTCGTTTTTGCAGATGCAGAAAATTATAAAACATTGAAAGCCGCACAAATTGTGAGAGATGAGGGTATTGCCATTCCGATTTTATTAGGGAATAATAAAAAAATAAAATCATTGATAAGAGCTAATAATTTAGATTTAAAAGATATAGAAATAATTGACCCTAAAGCAGACGAATTTGAAAATAAACGAAATGAATATGGGGAATTATTATTTCAACGCAGACACCGAAAAGGATATAATCATTATGAAGCAAAGAAAATAATGAGAGAACGTAATTACTTTGGCTGTATGATGGTAGAACAAGGAGAAGCAGATGCTCTTATTAGTGGATTGACACGAAATTATCCCGATACATTAAAGCCGGTATTGGAAATTATAAAAGTAGAACCTAACATCCAAAAGATTGCGGGAATGTATGTCATGCTTACCAAAAGGGGGCCAATTTGTTTTGCTGACACTACCATAAATGAATTTCCAAGTGCTGAAGATTTAGTGGGTATTACATTGTTAGCTGCCGAAAAACTAAGTGCTTTAAATATCACACCTCGAGTAGCTATGCTATCGTATTCTAATTTTGGTAGCAGTAATTTAGTTGAATCAAAAAAGGTAAAAGAAGCAGTTACTATACTTCATGAGAAATATCCTGATTTGATTGTAGATGGCGATATTCAAGCCAGTGTTGCATTTAATAGTGAATTATTAAAAGAAAACTATCCGTTCAGTACACTCGTTGATAATCCACCTAATATTTTAATCTTCCCGAATTTAGCGGCCGGAAACATTGCATATCATCTGATGATGGAATTAGGTAATTCCGAAGCAATAGGACCTATTTTAATGGGTATAAATAAATCGGTGCACATATTGCAATTAGGCAGTAGCGTAAGGCAAATTGTAAATATGGTGGCGATAGCAGCTGTAGATGCTTATGTGAAAAAACAAAAACAAAAGGCAAATAATTAAATATAAAAAATGAAATACTCATTTAAAAGGATAATAGGAATTACATTGGGCGTAATCGTAGGTTTTATTTTTATTTTTTCTGCTATTTCAAAACTCCCAACGCTTGAGCAATTTGGCTGGACTATTGTTGAAACGACTCATTTCAGTTGGACAATGGCGGAGTGGGCTGCACGTTTACTTATCGGAGTAGAATTATTATTGGGAGTGTTTTTTATTTTTCATTTAAGAATGAAAAAAATGACTATTCCGGCTGCTTTGGCACTATTACTTGCCTTTACTATTTATTTGATTTTGGTTTTAAAAACACAAGGGAATAGCGGTAACTGTGGATGTTTCGGTGAAGTCATTTCGATGACTCCCATGCAATCCATTATCAAAAATATTGTTTTAATTGTAGCAATACTGATACTTTATTTTCTAGCTTTTGAGTGGACGTTTAAGCATCAATCCACACTCACTTTTGCTCTTGCTGTTTTTGCACTGGCAGCACCTTTTATAATTAGCCCTCCTGAAAGTATTTATATTTATGAAAAAGAAAAAGAATTGAATATCCCTATTCCTTTGAGTATTTTATACCAATCGCCTAATAACCCTCCACCAAATGTTGAGTTGAGAAAAGGTAAACATGTTCTTTTATTTCTTAGCCTTACTTGTAAATATTGTAAAAAAGCAGCAAAGCGTGTGCGTATTATGCAAGAACAATACCCCGAAATACCATTCTATGCAATTTTAAATGGAGATTCAACAAATTTAGAAACATTTTTTAATGAAACTCGTATGAATAATGTGCCTTATTCAATGTTTAATGGTGCTGAACAATATACTGAAATGTCCGGAGGATATAGCTTGCCTGCTATTAAATGGGTAAATGATACAACTATCATTAAAGAGCCTAATTACATCACATTAGATGAAAAAGAAATACTTAATTGGCTTAAAGAGAAATAATCATATTATTTTTTCAATTTGATTAAATCTGAGTTCATATCTTGATAATATTTTAGAATTTGAAAACGAGAAGTATCAAATTGCGTTGCGTAAGGTTTAAGTAAAATTAAATAATCTAAAGTATAAATTTTTTGAATTGTAGTTGAATCGTATTGATCATTGGCGGATTCGCTAAAAGAATACACCGTATCATTAAATGGGTAATGATTTAATAAGTTATAATAATTAACGTATGTACCGTACTGAGCCAAGTGCATTCCCAATTTTTTATTTCCAATATCTTCTTTACTTTCATTTAATAAATAATTCATGCTTTCTTTTATGCCTTGGCTTTTCCACCATTCAACGGTCGTGTTCATATTTTTGTAAAACAAAAAATAAATAAAACTCATAAAAAAAACAAAGAACCCAATTTCAAAATGGAATTTAGATTTTTCAATAAGAAAAGAAAAAGTATAAATAAGTAAAATAATTAAAAGTACATTGAGATATAACGAGGTTCTCCCAAAACAAAAAGGAACATTTAAAAAAATATAAAAAAACTCTATTAATAAAACGTTTATAAAAAATACATAAAATAATAATCGATACTTAGAATCAATTTCTTTTTTAAAAAAATAAAAAAACAAAATAATTAAAAAAAACAACAAAGACGCTATAATAGCAGTAGTTTGTGTTGTAAAGAATGTTTCAAAACTTCTTGAGATAAATACTCCGATACTATCTTCCAAAAATCCATTTGCTTGACCCTCATTTAAATCGCCACTTCTTTTTATAAAAATTAAATTAGGAATAGTGATTAAGGAACAAAAAATAAACGGACTAACATGTAACAACCATGTTTTAATTGACTTCCCAAGATTTTTATTTTTAGATAATAAATATATAAAATCCAAAATAATATAGGAAAGCCCTAAAAAAAGCATCATGTAATTACTAAAAATACTAAGGCTTAAAAGAGCGTAAGCAATAAATTTATTTTTACCATTGTCTTCTTTTTTTAATAAAAGGTAAATAAAAACTATTTCAAAAAAAATACTTAAACCATAACCTCTTGCTAAGGAATAAAAATCGAAAATATATACATTCAATAAAAAAAAGGCAATACCGAATAACAACTGTTGAATTTTAATTTTATCTTCAAAAATCTTATAAAAAAAATAACTCACTCCTGCAAACGATAAAACCGAATGTATCCTCAACATCCATTCTTTGTTGCCTAAAAGCATATTTTCAATAAATAAAAAAAGAGAATTAATCCAATGCGTATTAGCCGTTCCCAACATCATTTTATAATGTTTCAAATACACATTATAAAACGAATAAGCTTCATCATTTGTGAAATCTAAATTATAACTACGAATAGCTATCCAAACGAACAAATACAAACTAATCAGTAAGTATAAGTACTTTGAAAAATAAAATTTAAATATGTTGTCGTTTGATTTCATTTAATGGGAAATAAAACATATCAAACTGATGATACAATTGCAAATAAAACTTTTTTTTAGTATAGAGCCAATTAAACCTAATTACCACTTTTAATATTTTTAATAATATAGAAATGAATGCATAATTTGGTTTAAATGAAATGACGTAATTTAAGATTATATTATATATTTGTAAACCTTATTATGATTTGTTTTTTAAACGGAAAATATATTACCAAAACACCAACTTATGTATGGATTGATGTGAATGGCATAGGCTATGAAGTCAATATTTCATTGAATACTTATTCACAAATTCAGCATTTAGAAAAAGGCGTTTTATATACTTATTTACAAGTAAAAGAAGATGCTCATACGCTTTATGGTTTTTTTGATGAAGAAGAACGCAATTTATTCCTGCATTTGATTACCGTAAGTGGCATTGGTGCATCTACCGCCAGAATGATGCTTTCCAGTATGAAACCGGATGAAATTCATCATGCCATCGTTACAGAAAATGAATCTTTGTTAGGAAAAATTAAAGGAATAGGTCCCAAATCAGCTAAACGATTAATTCTTGAATTGAAAGAAAAATTAATTAAAAACAAACCGTTGGAAAATATTATTCCTACCATAAATAATAAAATGGACAGCGATGCGTTAAATGCTTTGGTGAGTCTTGGTATTGCACGAAATACAGCTTATAATGCAATACAAAAAGTCTTAAAAACGGAAAAGAATATTGAATTGGAAACACTTATTAAATTATCATTGAAAAACATTTAAGCTGCATTTGAACTCGTATTTTAAATATCTGTTTCAGTTTGTCATCATTTTTACAATGACTTTTTGGGCAATGTACTTGAGTACAGCCAAGCCGTTTAATCACGCATATTATGATGTGCCTATCACTGATACACCTGAAAATAAAAAAGAAAACCCAAATCTTGTATTTCCGATAGAAGATAGGGTTGGTGATAAATACAACGATAAACCACCTGCCCAATTTGATTTAAAAGACCCTAAAAACATAAATACCGATGTAGATTATGACCCTAATACACAACAATATTTTATTACCGAAAAAGTAGGTCGTGAATATTATAGGGCACCGTCTTATATGACATTCGATGAGTTTTTGAAATATCAAGCGCAGAAAGATGAAGAGGCTTATTTTAAAAAGAGAGCCAATTCCTTAATGCAAATTTCTAAAAATGGAGGGGTCATTCCTAAAGTTAATTTGGGAAATGCCATTTTTGATAGAATATTCGGAGGTAATACCATTGAGGTAAAACCACAAGGTAATGTTGATTTGACCTTTGGCGGTAATTGGCAGAATGTAAAAAATCCGACTTTAGTACAAAGAGCTCAGAAGTACGGTATCTTTGATTTTGACATGAATATGAACGTAAACTTACTGGCGAAAGTCGGTGAAAAAATGCGTTTCAATTTTAATTACAATACCAAAGCGACTTTCGATTTTGAAAATCAATTAAAATTAAATTATACAGGACAAGAAGACGATATTATCAAAAAAATTGAAGCCGGTTATATCAGTTTTCCTTTACGAACTTCCTTAATTCAAGGTGTGCAATCTTTATTCGGGGTTAAAACGCAATTACAGTTTGGAAGATTGATGGTAAATGCCGTTGTTTCCCAACAAAAATCCAAAAAAGAAAGCTTTTCGCTTAAAGGGGGCACTCAAACACAAAACTTCTCCATTTCAGGAGATAATTATGATGAATTTAGACACTTTTTGTTGGCACAAACTTTTAGAAACAATTTTAACGTTGCACTCAAAGACTATCCGGTAATCAATTCATTAAATAATATTACAAGGTTGGAAGTATGGATAACCAATAAAACCGGAACCGTCGAAAATGCAAGAGATATTGTAGCCTTTCAAGATTTGGGAGAACCTCAACCATACCGAAATACATTTTTTAAATCATCAGATGGACAAGCAGATAATAATGCCAATACACTCTATACGCAAGTCATACAATCGAATGGAGCCCGAGAGATTGGTAATGTTGTGAGTTCATTACAAAGTTTAGGTTTAAAAGGAAGAGTAGATTTTGAAAAAACATTTGCCCGCAAATTAAACCCAACAGAATATACTTTCAATCCACAATTAGGTTTCGTATCCATTAATACAATGCTACAACCCGATGATGTAGTGGGTGTAGCCTATCAGTACACAAACAATGGTAAAGTATATCAAGTAGGTGAGTTTGCACAAGACCTGCCACCGGATAGTATTAGCCCGAAAGTGCTATTTCTGAAAATGCTAAAATCAACATCTCCCGATCCTACTGTGCCTTTATGGAAATTAATGATGAAAAATATTTATTCATTAGGTGCTACCGGAATTAGTAAGGAAGACTTTATTTTAAATGTAATGTATTTAGATCCCGGTGGTGGAGAAAAAAGATACCTGCCCGAAGGTCCAAAAGCCGGAATCCCTTTAATTACCCTTTTAAATTTAGATAAATTAAACGGTCAAAATGACCCACAACCCGATGGTAGATTTGACTTTGTAGAAGGGATTACTATCAACTCTCAAAATGGGAGAGTGATGTTTCCTGTTTTGGAACCTTTCGGAAATGATCTTAAACCAATGTTAGGAGGGAGTACCCAACTTGAGAAAAAATATTTATACAATATACTTTATGACTCTACTAAAAACGTTGCAATTCAGTTTCCACAATATAATCGCTTTTTACTAAAAGGAACTTACAAATCAGCGAGTGGTTCAGAAATATATTTAGGTGGTTTTAACATACCACAAGGCTCGGTTACAGTATATGCAGGAGGGCAAAAACTTACTGAAAATGTTGATTATACCGTAGATTACGGTATCGGAAAATTAAAAATTATAAATTCAGGAGTATTAAGTTCCGGAATCCCAATTAATGTATCCTTTGAAAATAGTGCAACATTTGGTATGCAGCTTCAAAATTTCACCGGGACAAGATTTGATTACTTTATCAATGACAAGTTTACGATTGGAGGTACGATGCTCAGACTTTCAGAACGCCCTTATTTTACCAAAGTGACTTATGGGGATGACCCAATTAAAAATACTGCTTTAGGATTAGATTTTAATTACCAAAGTGATTTACCTAATGTAACCCGATTTATAGATAAACTACCTTTGATTTCAACAAACACTCCATCTATGATAAATGCTAGGGGAGAAGTTGCAACTCTTATTCCCGGTCATAATAAATTGATTAATGATCAAAATGGAAATGGAAATATTTATATAGATGATTTTGAAGGAACAAAAAGTGGTTATGATTTAAGATTTCCTATTACAAGTTGGGCAATATCCAGTGCCCCCCAAGATGCGACGGACAAATATGGTAATATCTTATTTCCTGAAGCAACATTAGTCAATAACTTAAATTATGGTAAAAATAGAGCTAAAGTAGCTTGGTATAATTTAGATCCTTGCTTGGTAGATCCATCCCAAAATTGTATGCCGGATCATCTTAAAAAAGATACTGCACAGCTTTCAAATCATTATTTAAGATTGGTGCAACAACAAGATGTTTTTCCTCTAAAATCATATACTACATTACAAGGAAATTTACCCACATTTGATTTGGCTTATTATCCAAAAGAAAGAGGACCATACAATTTTGATGCTGCAAATATTACTACCGATGGTGAATTATTATCTCCTGAAAAGCGTTGGGGAGGCATTATGAGAGCCATTGATAATAGCGATTTTGAAACATCAAATGTTGAATTTATTGAATTTTGGGTAATGGATCCATATATAAAAAATCCATCAAGTTCAGGAGGTTCATTTTATATTAACTTAGGAAATATTTCAGAAGATATTTTAAAAGATTCAAAAAAGTTTTTTGAAAATGGATTGCCTTATCCACCGGATAATAAAAAAATCACCACAACGGCTTGGTCAAAAATTCCTAACTTCCAACAACAAATAACACCTGCATTTGACAATGACCCCTCTGCAAGAGCAGCACAGGATGTTGGTTATGATGGTTTAAACAATGATGAAGAAACACAACAATTTTTAAATTTTTTAGATGAACTGAAAAATAATTTTGGCACCACTTCTAAAGTTTATTTAAATGCAGCAAAAGACCCATCAGGAGATGATTTTCATCATTTTAGGGGTGAAGATTTTGATAATGTAGCAATGCCGATTCTGAAACGCTATCGAAATTATAATAACTCACAAGGTAATTCTCCCGTTACTGACAATAATGCACAATATTCTAATGCTTTCACTAACATTCCGGAATCAGAAGACTTAAATAGAGATAATACCCTAAATGAAAATGAACAATATTTTCAATATAGGATTGACATAAAACCCAATATGCAAGTTGGTACAAACTATATTGTAAACAAACAAGTAACCCCTGTAAAGTTAGCAAATGGAAATACAGAAAATGAAACATGGTATCAATTTAAAGTACCTATAAAAGAATTTACTGACAGAGTTGGTGGAATATCTGACTTCAAATCAATTCGATTCGTGAGAATGTATTTAACAGGATTTCAGGATAGCGTAATACTTCGTTTTGCCAGACTTGAATTAGGAAGAAACCAATGGAGAAAATATAATTTCTCCTTGAAAAAACCGGGTGAACTAATTCCCAATAATGATAACGATGCCACTTCATTTAATTTATATTCTGTAAGTATTGAAGAAAATAGCAGTCGAGCTCCAATACCTTATGTATCGCCGCCCGGTATTGAAAGACAATTACAACAAGTTTCAAACGGACAATCTATACAACAAAATGAACAATCACTTTCAATTCAAGTATGTGGGCTTGAAGATGGAGATTCACGAGGTGCATTCAAATCATTAGGAATTGATTTAAGACAATTTAAAACCATTAAAATGTTTGTTCATGCCGAAAATGGAGAAACAGCACCTCTTAAAAAAGGAGACTTAAGAGCATTCATACGTTTAGGTAGTGATTTTGTTGCAAACTATTATGAATATCAAGTTCCATTAACATTTACAGAATGGGGAGCCAGAGATCCATTTTTAATTTGGCCTGATGAAAATAATTTTGAAATAAATATTGAGGACCTTGTCAATGCAAAAATGACAAGAAATAAAAAAGGAATTAATTATGCTCTTCCTTTTGAAATGACAGATGCCAAAGGGAATTATATTAAAGTTGTTGGAAATCCAAATATAGGCGATGCAAAAATGGCAATGCTTGGAGTTTTAAATCCTCAAAAATCACCAAACAATCCAACGGATGATGGTGCTAAAAAATGTGCCGAAGTATGGTTTAATGAATTGCGTTTATCAAATTTAAATGAAAAAGGAGGATATGCTGCAACCGGTTCTACTGAAATTCAATTAGCTGATTTAGGAAATGTAAAAATGAGTGGTAGCATGCATACTGATGGTTATGGAAACATTGACCAAAAAATAAACCAACGATACCGTGATAACTTCTCTCAATTTGACGTATCTACCAATATCAATGCCGGTAAGTTAGCCCCTAAATCATGGGGAGTGCAGCTACCTATTTTTGCGGGGTATTCACAAACAGTAAGCAATCCTATTTATGACCCTTATGATTTAGATATTAAACTAAAAGATAAAACGAAGGAATATTCAGGAAAACAAAAAGACTCAATAAAAAGTTTAGCTCAGGATTATACATCTATTAAAAGTATCAATTTTCAAAATGTAAGAATCGCACCAACTAAAAATAAGAAAAAAGAACCTTGGGATTTGCAAAATTTTGATGTAAGTTATTCATATACTCAAACAAATAAACATACTCCTTTAATCGAAAAAGACCAACTTACTGAACAAGCAGCTAGCTTAGGTTATGCTTATAGTGTTAAAGCAGTATCTATAGAACCTTTCAAAAGATTAATACCTCAAAAAAGAAAATACTTCCAACTCATAAGAGATTTTAACATAGGACTAATTCCTACTAACTTTAATATGAGAAATTCATTAAACAGAACTGTAGGAGAAACAAAAATTCGTAATATAGATGAAGGACCATATAAAATAGATCCCACTTATTATAAATTTTTCACTTGGAATAGAACTTATAGTTTACGTTGGGATTTGACTAAATCAATATCATTAGACTACAGTGCCACCAACCATTCTCGCATTGATGAACCTTATGGAAAATTAGATACACCTGAAAAGAAAGACACATTTTGGAATAATGTAAAAAGGCTAGGAAGAAATACAGCTTATAATCAATCGCTTAATGTAAGTTATAATGTGCCATTAAAGAAATTCCCTCTTTTAGATTGGGTTACATTGAGAGCAACTTATGGAAGTACTTTTGATTGGACAGCAGCATCACTACTTGCTAAAGACTTGGGGAATGTAGAAGGGAATACACAAAATAGACAAATCAATGGCGAACTCAATTTTACGACTTTATATAATAAAGTGAAATATTTAAAAGCAATTAATAGCCCTAAGCCAACCGGAAAAAATATAAAAGGAAAAAGTATAATGCCGGATAAAAAAACTATAGGCAGTGGAGGTAAACAAACCGATAAAGCATCTCCACAAAATCAAAATAAAGATGAATCAAATGACATGACGGCAAATTCGGAAACAAAAAAAGATAAGAAAGAAGAAAGGAAAAAAGACAAAACGGATAAAACCGAAACAGATGTAGTAAATAACAATCCGGGTGCTTTTATTGAAAATGTAAAAGAACGCGATTTAGCCAGAAAGGATTCAATTGCAAAAGCAAGATTGAAACTAAAAGAAGAAAAGAAAAAAGAAGCTTTAGCTAAAAAAGAATTAAAGAAAAAAACAATGCCTAATCCTTCTGATGGAGCTCGTATTCTAGGAAATTTTTTAATGATGGCGAAAAGAGCTACTATTAATTACACCGAAAATATGGGGACCATCCTCCCGGGATATATGGATAGCACTCAATTCCTTGGTGCAAATTTCAGAAATTCAAATGGAAGCGGCTTGCCATTTGCTTTCGGTTATCAGCCGGACAGATATTGGCTCGAAGGAAAAGGAAGAGATAATGTAATGACCAGGGATTCATTGTTTAATATGCCATTCCAGCAGCAATATGCACAAACATTTAACGCTGCAATTAATCTTGAACCTTTTAAAGATTTTAAAGTTGATTTAAATTGGAATAAAACATTCAATAAAGGTTACACAGAATTATTTAAAGATACGCTCGGCGGTGGAAATGAATATGCTCACTTAAACCCTTATGAAAATGGAGGCTTTTCTATTTCATATATTGCTATTAAAACTATGTTTGAAAAAGCCAATACAATAGAAGGCTCATCGAATTCTTTCTCCAAATTCAGTGAAAATCGAAAAATAATTTCTGAACGTTTAGGAATTATTAATCCTTATACTGCAGGTGTTAGAGATCCAAACGATCCTGAATTTTACAAAGGTTATAATAGATATTCGCAAGATGTATTAATTCCGGCTTTTCTAGCGGCTTACACCAAAAAAGACCCTAAAACTTTCCCATTAGTCAACACATCTCATGAAAATGTAAGAGCGAATCCTTTTAAAAATCTTATGCCATTACCAAACTGGAGAATCAATTATTCCGGTTTAGCAAGGACAAAAGCATTTAAAGAGATCTTTCAAAGTTTTGTTTTAACTCATAATTACACCGGAACTTTAAGTATGAATAGCTTTACATCAGCCTTACTATATCGAGATGTTTTTGCATTAGGATTCCCTTCATTTATAGATTCAATATCGAATAATTATATTCCTTATTTCATGATTCCAAACTTGACGATAAATGAAAGTTTCAGCCCATTATTAGGAGTAGATGCTACTTTCAAAAACTCATTGAACTTACATGTGGAATATAAAAAATCAAGGATTTTAAGTATGAGTTTGGTTGATTTTCAGTTAAGTGAAACTAAAAGTAAAGAAATATCGATTGGTGGAGGCTATCGTTTGAAGAATGTAACTATCAACACTCCTTATTTTGGTTTAAGTAAATATAAAAGCGATGTAAATATAAAATTAGATTTAGGATTTAGAGATGACCTTACTACATTGAATCGTTTAGACCAAGATATACATCAGCCTACAAGAGGGCAACGCGTCATCAATATTTCACCTTCTATTGATTACATTCTTACACAAAGTGTTACACTTCGCTTTTTCTATGACCGAAGACAAAGTATCCCTTATGTATCTAATGCTTTCCCTATTACAACTACAAGAGCCGGTTTGATGATACGGTTTTTGTTGGGGCAATAAAATCATAATTTTTATAAAATCTTTGCTATATTTTTCTCTTAAACATAAATAGAAAAAACGCTTTCTTGTACCTTTACAATTATGAAAAAGACGATTGATGTCATCGGAGCAAAAGTTCATAATTTAAAAAATATAAACATTTCAATTCCTAAAAATAAACTCACTGTCATTACAGGACTTAGTGGTAGCGGAAAATCTTCATTGGCATTTGATACGATACATGCCGAAGGACAAAGAAGATACATGGAGAGTTTTTCAGCTTATGCAAGGCAATTCATAGGCAATATAGAACGACCTGATGTAGATAAGATTGATGGACTTTCACCTGTTATTGCAATTGAACAAAAAACAACAAACAAAAACCCACGTTCAACCGTAGGTACTGTAACGGAAATTTATGACTTTCTTCGTTTGCTGTATGCCAGGATAGGAGAGGCATACAGTTATAATACCGGTAAGAAAATGGTACGTTATAGTGAAGAAGAAATTATTAATTATTTTTTTGAACATTTCAATAATGAAAAAGTCATTCTTCTATCACCTATTGTGAAGGGGCGTAAGGGGCATTACAGAGAATTATTTGAACAATTAAGAAAACAAGGTTTTTTAAAAGTCAGAGTTGATGGATTTTTTTTAGAACTTAAAGAAAAAATGCAAGTAGATCGTTATAAAATTCATGATATTGAAATTGTAATTGACCGCTTGAAAATTGATAAAGAAAATAGATATCGCTTAGTTGATAGTGTACAAAGTGCTTTAAAACACGGCAATAACCAACTTTTGGTATTAAAACATTCAGAAAATAATGATGAATATGTAAAGCCATTACTGCTCTCAAAACATTTGATATGTGAAGAAACAGGAATTAGTTATGATGAGCCATCTCCAAACTCATTTTCATTTAATTCACCTTATGGTGCTTGTCCAAAATGCAGAGGCATCGGAACAGTTTATCAAATAGACTTAAACGAAGTGATACCTGATAAAGAAGTAAGTATTGCCGACGGAGGTATTGCCCCTTTAGGCTTAGCAAGAGATACTTACGTTTACAAACAAGTAAGAAGTATAGCATCCAAATACAATATTGATATAAACGAGCCTATTCGCTTGATTGATGAAAAAGTATTAAACATATTATTATGGGGTAGCGAAGATGCCAAATTAGATTTGGAAATTGATTATGAAAACAGCTTAGAGACTTATTCAACAAAGTTTGAAGGAATTATAAATATGGTTGTTCGATGGTTTCATGATACCGGCAGTGAACATGTTAAACAATGGGCAGAACGTTTTATGAAATTATGTACTTGCCCTATGTGTGATGGAACAAGATTGAAAAAAGAAAGTTTGTGGTTTAAAATAGATGAAAAAAACATTGCAGAATTAAGTAAACTTGATTTGTCAGCACTCAAAGACTGGTTCAATAATATTGAAGATAGATTGACGAATGTTCAAAATAAAATTGCAAAAGAGATTTTGAAAGAAATTCGTGAACGTTTAGATTTTTTATTGGATGTTGGTTTAAACTATCTATCATTAGATAGAACAACTAAAACATTGAGTGGAGGCGAAAGTCAACGAATACGATTAGCTACTCAAATAGGTTCTAAATTAAAAGGCATCACTTATATTTTAGACGAGCCAAGCATCGGTTTACATCAAAGAGATAATCAACGATTGATAAAGGCATTAAAAGATTTGAGAGACATTGGGAATACTATCATTGTTGTAGAACATGATAAAGATATAATGCTTGCAGCTGATTACTTAATTGATATTGGACCCGGAGCCGGAAAACATGGAGGAGAAATTATTAATGCAGGCTGTTTGGACGATTTTATGGAAACGAATACATTAACATCTGATTATTTAAGTGGGAAGATTCAAATACTAATACCCCAAAATAGAAGAAAAGGAAATGGGCAAAGTATAAAAATAAAAGGAGCAAGCGGTAATAATTTAAAAAATGTACAAGTGGAGTTTCCACTTGGGAAATTTATTTGTGTAACCGGTGTTTCAGGGAGTGGAAAATCTACATTAATCAATGAAACTTTATACCCAATTTTATCGCAGCATATTTACAAAAGCAAAACGCCGCCACTACCATATCAAACGGTTAGCGGGTTAGAATATATAAATAAAGTGATAGACATTGATCAATCTCCCATAGGGCGAACTCCAAGAAGCAATCCTGCAACATACTGTAACTTCTTTAGTGATATTAGGCAGTTGTATTCAACAATTCCGGAAGCAAAGATAAGAGGATACAAACCCGGACGATTTTCATTTAATGTGAAAGGCGGAAGATGCGAAGTTTGCGAAGGTGGCGGTATGAAAACGATAGAAATGAATTTCTTGCCTGATGTGCATGTTCTTTGTGAAAAATGCCATGGTAAAAGATTTAATCGAGAAACCTTAGAAATCCGTTACAAAGGAAAATCAATAGCGGATATATTAGAAATGACGGTTGCTGAAGCTGTTGATTTTTTTAAACATATTCCTTCCATTCATAGAAAAATAAAGACTTTGGCTGATGTGGGGTTGTCTTATATTAGTTTAGGACAAAGCGCTTTGACTTTAAGTGGTGGTGAAGCCCAACGAATAAAACTAGCGACTGAATTGTCTAAAAAAGATACCGGACATACTTTCTATATTTTAGATGAACCAACAACAGGTTTACATTTTAAAGATATTGAAATGTTGTTACAAGTATTACAAAAATTAGTGGATAGAGGGAATACGGTTTTAGTGATTGAACATAATTTAGATGTGATAAAAGTAGCTGATTATATTATAGATATCGGGATAGAAGGAGGAAATGAAGGTGGTAAGTGCGTAGCAAAAGGCACACCGGAACAAATTGCAACTTCAAAGAACAGCTTAACGGGAGTTTATTTAAAACAGGAATTAAATGTTTAATAGAATCAGAATAATAAAATTTAAATAGAAATTTTAATACATAACAAAAAACTTATTTTTGCTATTCAATGAAAAAAAATACTACAAACAATGAAATGTGGGATGATGATGAGTTTCAAAGTGAAGACTCCTTAGAAAAAGTAGTATTGTTAGATTTAATTGTTGACAAAGGACAAGAACTCCTTAGAATTGATAAATTTCTTTTACATCGCATTCCGGATACAACTCGAAATAAAATACAGCAAGCAATAGATGATGGATTGGTTTTAGTCAATCAAAAAATGATTAAATCAAATTATAAAATAAAACCAAATGACCATTTGATAGTTTACGATTATCAACAATATACAAGCACTGAAATCATTCCGGAAGATATTCCTCTTGATATTGTTTTTGAAGATGAAGATATCATCATTATAAATAAACCTTACGGTATGGTAGTACATCCCGGACATGGAAATCATTCCGGTACATTGGTGAATGCAGTCGCTTTTCATTTATTAAAAAATGATCCGAATAAGGAGTTGCTTCCCAGAGTAGGTTTGGTACATCGAATTGATAAAGATACCAGTGGTTTATTAGTTATAGGAAAAACAGAAAGAGCCTTGTTGTGTCTTTCTGAACAATTTATGAATCATACCGTTAAAAGGAAATATCAAGCTTTGGTATGGGGCGATGTCGAAAATGACGAAGGCACTATCAGAACATATATAGGAAGGCATGAGCGTTTTCGGAAGTTGTTTGCAGTTTATCATGACGATGATGAAAAAGGAAAACATGCCGTTACACATTATAAAGTTTTAGAAAGATTTAATTATGTAACACTCATCGAATGTCAATTAGAGACAGGACGTACACATCAAATAAGAGTACACATGAAATATATTGGGCACACCCTTTTTAATGATTTGATGTATGGTGGAGATAAAATTTTAAAAGGAACTATTTTTAGTAAATACAAAGCATTTGTAGAAAACTGTTTTGAACTTTGTCCAAGACAGGCACTTCATGCAAAAACATTGGGCTTTATTCATCCAAGCAGTGGCAAAGAGATATTATTTGACCGTCCTTTACCTATTGAAATGGAAAGAATGATTGAAAAGTGGAAAACATATATAAAAGCAAAAGGTATTATTTAATTTTTTAATTCAATATGGAAAAAGTAAAATTTCAACATTTACAAACGATAGAATATAAGCAGGCATGGGATTTTCAAGAAAATTTACTTGCAGAAAATTTAGAAATAAAAAAAAGAAATCGTGAAAGGGAATTAAAAACACGTACTGATGAAAAAGAAGAAACAAAACATTATTTTTTGATATGCGAACACTTTCCCGTTTTTACATTGGGTAAAAGTGGTCACATCGAAAATTTATTGGTAAATAATGAATATTTAAAACAAAAAGGTATTTCCTTTTTTAAGACAAACAGAGGCGGCGATATTACCTTTCATGGATTAGGTCAAATCGTTGGCTATCCGATTTTAGATTTAGAAAAAATAAAACCCGATATTGTTCTCTACATGAGAAATTTAGAAGAAATTATTATAAGAACGATTGCCGAATATGGGATTAAAGGAGAAAGGAGTCAAGGCGAAACGGGAGTATGGATAGATACAGCTATTCCGCATAAAGCAAGAAAGATTTGTGCGATGGGTGTTAAGACGAGCCGTTGGGTTACCATGCACGGATTTGCCTTAAATGTGAATACTGACTTGAGTTATTTTGATATGATTATTCCTTGTGGAATTCAAAATAAACAAGTTACAAGTATGAAAAAAGAGCTTGGCAATGAATTAAATATCAAAGAAGTTGAAGAGAAAATAAAATTTCATTTTCAAGACATTTTTAATGTAGAATTAAGAAATTTAAAAGATTTTTTTTAGCCTTAGAATAAAAGATACGACCTGCTTTTTTGTCATAAAAATCCAATTTGGTATTTTATTTGAGTATAGATAAAAAAAAATTATTATGGCATCAGGTAAAATCAATGTATCAGTAGAAAACATTTTTCCATTAATTAAAAAATTTTTATACAGCGATCATGAAATTTTCTTACGAGAACTTATCTCTAATGCAACAGACGCTACCATCAAACTAAAGCACCTCAATAATATTGGTGAAGTAAAAGGAGATATCGGAAATCCGAAAATTGAAGTCAAAGTAGATAAAGAAGGTAAAAAAATCCATATTATAGATCAGGGAATAGGAATGACGGGCGAAGAAGTTGAAAAGTATATTAATCAAGTTGCATTTTCAGGAGCTGAAGAATTTCTTGAAAAATATAAAGATACTGCCAAAGATGCAGGTATAATAGGACATTTTGGGCTTGGTTTTTATTCGGCTTTTATGGTAGCTCATCAAGTAGAAATAATTACAAAATCATATAAAGACGAACCGGCAGTACATTGGTTATGCGATGGCAGTCCTGAATTTAATTTATTGCCTTCAACTAAAAATGAAAGGGGCACCGAAATTATTTTACACATAGCTGAAGACTCTGAAGAATTTCTTGATGATTATCGTATAGAAGAACTTTTAAAAAAGTATAATCGTTTTATGCCAATTCCTATTCAGTTTGGCATGAAAAAAGAAATGATAAAAGTAGGAGAAGGCGATGATACTAAAGACGAAGAAATAGAAGTTGAAAATATTGTAAATATTACTAATCCGGCATGGACTAAATCCCCATCTGATTTAAAGGATGAAGACTATCAAACGTTTTATAGACAGCTTTATCCTATGCAGTTTGAGTCGCCTTTATTTCACATTCATCTAAATGTTGATTATCCATTTAACCTTACCGGAATTTTATATTTTCCAAAATTGAGTAATGATATTCAACTTCAAAAAGATAAAATCCAACTTTACCAAAATCAAGTTTTTGTAACAGATAATGTCGAAGGTATAGTACCTGAATTTTTGATAATGTTAAAAGGTGTGATTGATTCGCCCGATATTCCATTGAATGTTTCAAGATCCTATTTGCAAGCTGATGGAAATGTAAAAAAAATATCAAATTATATTACTAAAAAAGTTTCGGATAAACTAAAATCCTTATTTAATGAAAATAGAAGTGATTTTGAAAAGAAATGGAATGACATTAAAATCGTATTAGAATATGGAATGTTGTCTGAACCTAAGTTTTATGAAAAAGCCACTGAATTTTTCTTATTCCCTACTGTTGATGATAAATATTTAACTTTAGAAGAACTAAAAGAAAAACTAAAAGAAAAACAAACTGACAAAGACAATAAATTAATTGTTTTATATGCAGCAAACAAAGAGGCACAACATACCTACATTTCACAGGCGCAAGAGAAAGGTTATGAGGTATTACTACTTGATTCGCCGATAGTTTCACATCTTATTCAAAAATTAGAATCAGATAATAACAATTTAAGTTTTGTAAGAGTGGATGCAGATCATATTGATCAATTGATTAAAAAAAGTGAGGATGAAAAATCAAAACTAAGTGAAGAGCAGGAAACATCATTAAAAGAAAGTATTGAAAATGCTATTTTTGATAAAAGTTTTCAAATACAATTTCAATCTCTAAGTGAAAATGCAATGCCTTTTATCATTACTAAACCTGAGTTTATGAGAAGAATGAAAGAAATGAGTGCTTATGGAGGAGGTATGTTTGGAATGAATAATATGCCGGATATGTATAATTTGGTTGTAAATACAAATAGTAAATTGGTTCAAAATATTTTGAATAATGAAAATAAAGAAAACCAAGCTATACAAATCAAACAAGCGATGGATATAGCCAAACTTTCACAAAATTTATTGAAAGGAGAAGAGTTGACAAACTTTGTAAAACGTAGTTTTGAGCTAATCGAAAAATAAGAAAGATAAAATTTTTAGTATGTATTTAATTGTTGAGAAATACAACAATTATGATTCGCCCCCCATTCGGGGGCGAATCTGTTTTAAGTAATTATAAATAAAAAATGATTCTTATCAATTTTACTCTGTAAAAATTTGAAGAGGTTAAAATATGTATAAATTGAAAAATAAAAGCTGTATCTAATTATTTTTGCTTTTGTGAAAAAAATTTTCCCATTGCTTATTGCTTTGACAACCATCTCAATGTTGGGGATAATTTATCTTCAGGTTGACTGGATAAAAAGCACCATGAAGCTAAATAAAGAACAATACTATCATAATATTTATAATAGTTTGAACAATGTAAAAGAAATTATCAATAAGAAAAAAAATCAATCTGTTTTAGGATTTCAAATCCACATGCAACCTATTTCAATTGGTAGTGCAATCCCTACTCAAAGTATTTTATCGAATATTCAATTACAAGAATTGATTAAAAGAGAATTTAAAAAAAATGGAATTAAACAACCTATTGAATTTTGTTTACAGAATGCCACATCAAATAATATCATGTTTAGCAGTGGATATAAAAATGATTATTTTGAATCTGAAAATAATTATACGGTCCTGCTAAATCCTGATGTTTATATTAATTCCGAAATATTAAACGTTTATATTGAGCCTACTAATTATTTTAAAAATTATTTAGCCACTCTCATATTATTTGCTACTATTTTTACTTGTGTCATAATTGCTTCATTTGTTTTATCTATTAAAACCATGATAACGCAAACAAGATTATCTGAAATAAAATCGGATTTTATCAATAACATGACGCACGAATTTAAAACACCTATTGCTACAATACAATTAGCGACAGATGCATTAAATAATGAGCGGGTAGTTTGTAATCCTGAACAAATCAATTATTATAGTAGCATTATTAAAGAAGAAAATAAGAGAATGAATATGCAAGTAGAAAAAATTCTACAAGCAGCCCAACTTGAGAAAGACCAGATTAAACTTCAATATAAAAAAATAAATGTTCATGATATATTGAAAAAAGTTGAAGAAAATACAAGGTTACAAATGGAAGAGTTGGGAGCTCAATTTATTTTAACTCTCGATGCGACTAAACCATTAGTAAATGCAGATGAGGTGCATTTTACAAATATTATTTTCAATTTAATTGAAAATGCCATGAAGTATTCAAAAGAGTATCCCAAAATTGAAGTGAGTACTAAAAATATTGGCAATACCATTCAAATCAAAATTAAAGATAATGGGATAGGAATGGATAAAGAAACACAGTCTCATATCTTTGAGAAGTTTTATAGAGCACATACCGGTAATATTCACAATGTGAAAGGTTTCGGATTAGGACTTACTTATGTAAAAACTATTATTGATTTGCATGGCGGAAAAATCAGTGTAAATAGCGAACTAAAAGTTGGAAGTACTTTTACTATTACACTCAATACAGTATAGAGTACTTATAAGGTCTTGTTTATTTTTTTTAGGTCAGTAAAAAAAGATTTTTCATCGTGAAATATTTCTAAAAGCAAAGAAGATAAGTCTTTAATTTCAATAATATCAGATGTACGGGCTTTACATATTCTTGCAGTATGATAAGCAAAATTTCGCCATTTGTCGCCAATGAAAGTCATTCGTTCTGAAAGGGCTATAAGTTCATTGTTGTTTATTTTAATACCGGCTTCTTGTAAAAAAGCAGCGTATAAATATCGAAACCCTGCACCGCCTGTTCCTATTTCTTCTTGCATTCTTATAATGTTACCAAGATAGAGCGTGGTCTGTCTATCAGTAAGTTTTTTAGGATATTCTTCAATTTTTTTTGAAAGAAATTTAATGGCGTTTAATCCAAAATAGGGAATAGGAGGGGATAGCAAAAACATACAGGTTTGAGATATTCCTTTTTGAATGGCTTTTTTTAGATTATAATTTTTTTCAACTTTTGTAATTGAATACATTCTGCCTTTCGGCTCCGGAAATCCTTTTGCAAAGCGGGCTTTAATCAAATCTTCAGATTCAATCTTATTAGCTGTTTCCATCACCGGGTCACTAACTAAATAGGTGTTTTCTTCTTTGCCAAATATAACAAGGTTATGAGCATTAAAATGAAAACGAAATATTTCCGGCAAAAAGGGGAGAAAAAACACACTAACTTGGCAACCGGTAGGGATATTTTGTTCTATATTTTCATCTAATTTCCTCATAGCTTGTTCTACACTGCGAAAAGTATTACTTTGATATTGAACGCCTAATCGTTTACACACATTTTTGAAAATCTGTCCCGGATAAATTCTATAGGTAGTACCGGGAACTCCATTCACTTTGATAAAGGGAATATGTCCAAAAAATAAACCACTGCCAATACCAAAAGCCATTGGTTCCGAAATATCTAATCCGTGGAAGTTTAATAAGTTTGAAGTTACACCGCTTTCACAGTGAGCTTGTGCATGATGCTCAAAAGGAATAATCATTTTGTAAATATATGATTCTTTATTTTTTAAAGAAACGGGTTTTTTAATTCTTTCGGTAGGATATTAAAAACCTGTGCGTATTTATTTAATGTTCTTTCAGAAAGCTTTTGAAAAACAGTATATTTAAAATGTCTTTTTATTATCCATTTCCATTTTCCCATATAAGTTGAAAGAATATTTAAGTCCATTCTATTTTTAATCATATAGTAGTATATCGGACTTTTCTCTTTATTTAAGACAGCTTTTTTTGCATCTTTTAATTGCTCCTCAATATCATTCCACACTTGCTCTAATATTAAGTTTTCAGGCTCCCAGCCTACGCTTTGACTTTGAGTATATTCCCCATCATCTTTTGTTACATAAATAACTTTTTTCGGTGCATTATTACCATCTTTAAAATTCTTTTTATCTTGTGGGAGTTCATGAATGTTCATAGATGGCAGTTTTTAACCTTTTTTATTAAGTACTGCATCAGTATTAGTTTGTTTACTTGCTTTTATCCAGTCAAGAACTACATTAGATGCTTCAATGATGTAAGGATCTTTTTTAATTGTTTTTAGCCATTCATTATTTTTAGTAATGGAAGAAGTGTCTTTTTGAATATTGCTTAAATCTTTTTTGAGATTATTAACCGCTAGTGTTTTTTTACTTTTTTCTATGTCTTCTAATTTTTTGGAGAATTCTTTTGCTTCTTTCATTTGTTCAACAAACTTTACTCTGTTCAAAGAGTATTTATTATCTTCTGATTGTTTTTTTACACGGATAGCATTTTTATTTATTAAGTCAAAAGTTGGATCAGAGTTGATTCTTTTTGTTGATTTAGAAATTAAATCTTGAAAATCAACAGAAGGTGTCAACGGTTTGTAATCGACTTTGGCTATTTGGTCCCAAACTAATGAATTAGAGTCTTTGCGTTCACCAATGTCTATGAGATGATACAAATCAGGGATTTTAATATCCGGAGTTACGCCTTTCAGTTGAGTGGAGCCTCCATTGATTCTATAGAATTTTTGTAATGTTAATTTTAGAGAACCAAAAGGTAGTAAACTTCTATCGCCTTGAAAGAAATCATCTATCGGAAATACTCTTTGAACGGTACCTTTACCGAATGAAGTTGAGCCCATAATGATTGCTCTTTTGTAATCTTGCATTGCTGCCGCTAATATTTCAGAGGCAGATGCACTAGCTTGATTAATTAGTATTACAAGAGGTCCGTTATAGAGAGCTTCACTTGAACGCACATTCATTGATTGAGCATTTTCTGATTTAGATTTTACTTGTACCATAGGACCTTTGTTTACAAATAAGCCTCCAATTTCTACAACGTCAGTTAATGAGCCACCTCCATTATTTCTTAGATCAACTATAATACCATCTACATTTTCGTCTTTGAGTTTATTGATCTCAATTTTCATATCGGTAGCACATCTTCTTCCACCGGCATCTTGAAAGTCTGCATAAAATTCGGGTAGTAAAATGTAGCCTATCTTAGAATTACCTTCTTTGATAATAGATGATTTAGCAAAGGTTTCTTCTCTTTCAACTTTTCCTCTTTTGATGATTATTTCTTCTACACTACCATCTAAATGTTTTACGGTTAATGTTACTAAAGAGCCGTCTTTACCACGAATAATTGAAACGATTTCTTCAATGTCCCAACCGGATATTTCAACCGGGTCTTCGTTTTGTTGTGCCACTTTCAAAATAACATCACCTACTTTAAGATGACCTTCTTTCCAACAAGGACTACCGACTACAATAGATTTAATTTTGCAATTTCCATCTTCATTTTGAAGAACTGCACCAATGCCAAAAAATTTACCACTCATTTCTTCATCAAATCTTTGTTTGTCTTTTGGTGGGAAAAAATCGGTATGCGGATCTACGACATGACAAATACTATTCATATAAGAAGCGAAACGATCCGTATCTGAAATTTTATTAAGTCTTTTAAAATAAAATTCCATGTTCTTTTTGACACTTTCACGAGCATCTATTTCCAATTGAGCATCTGTTTTGTCTTTTTCTTTTTTATCGCTTGCTTTTTTTTGTTGTTCTTTCAATTCTTCAAATCTGGCGAGAGCTCTGTATTTCATTGAAAGATACCAACGGTTTTTAAGTGCTTCTTTATTCTCAGCCCAATTTAATTTTTTACCATCTAATTCAATGACTTCATTTCCATTAAAATCAAATGGTTTTAATAAGGCTTCTTTGTAAAAAGTATCAGTTTCCGCAATTCGTTGTTTAATGCGAGCAGAGACTAAATCATAAAATTCTGTTTTTCCTTGCTTAATCTCATCATCAATTAAGTACTCATATTTTTTTAATTCATCTATATCACTTTGTATCAAGAATAATTTTCCATAATCGCTAATCTCAATATATTTATCAAAAACTTTTTTTGAAAAGTCGTCATTAATTGCTTTGGGTGAATAGTGACCACTATTTATCATCATCATAATGGTTTGTTCTATTGCTTGGTTCTTAGTGATGTCTTCTTCTTGTGGAGTAAAAGGTTCAATATTTAGATCACTATTATCTTCATTAATATAATGAATAGCTTTATTGTCTGCTATCATTCGTATTGAAAAAAAAACTCCAATTATTAGAAGTAAAAGGAGAGATAAACTTGGTTTTTTATGCATAGTATCTTTCAAAAAATTTTTTTTGTAAAAATAAAGTATATGTAGTTAATAAAAATACAAATATTATTTAAAATACTACATTTTTTAATTTAAGATTCAAACAATCATTTTTATTATTTATTCAATGTTTTTTATTAGCCATTTATAACCAATAAATTCTAACATAGAAATTTGTCTTTTCTCTACGACATTTACTTTAAATTCTTTTTTTTCAGCAGCTATAATTAATTTTCGATATAATTCTATAACGTTTTCAAAAGCTTTATCCCCTTGAATTTCAAATTCTTTTTTGGTTTTCAAATCAATTAAAGAAATTTCACTGTATTTATCAACCCAATTTGTATTATTTAATGGAGGTATGAGATATTGATCTAAATAGTATAGAAACAAAACTCGAATATCTCTTTTCATTGACACTGCTGTATTATGATAATTTGAAAATCTTGGATTTGGGAGTTTTTTGTAACCTGGCTCGTAGCACATAAAAATATCGTCGAAAGTAGAGGTGTTATCATAATTCACAAATGAGTATAACCCTTGTTTAATAAAATTTAATGTATCACTTATTTCAATAGGGTAGTTGAAATCAAATCCATCTTGTACAACATTTCTGAAAGAATCAACATCATGTGTGAATTTTTGAGCATTTGTTGAAATAGTTTTTGAAAAAAATATTATAAACAAAGAAATTGTTATAAGTAAATGACGATTTAAATTTTTCATTATTTTTTATTTTCCTTTTTATGACAAATTGATTTTTTTCAAAAATTCATTTGGTAGAGGAACAATTTTCCTTTGTTGGTAGTTAAAAGAAATCATAGTTGTTTTTGCCATTGCAATAAGTATTTCTTTTTCTACACGTAAAGTTGTTATTTTATAAATAATATCAAAAGAAACATTGGTAATATTTTCGACTAAAATTTCTATTTTCAAAGTGTCTCCGTGAAATGACTCAGCTTTATATTGTACCAAACTTTCTGCCATAATACTTCCGCATCCACCTAAGTCCATTTCGGAATATTGCATGCTTTTAAGCCAACTCAATCTTGCTTCGTGAATAATAGCCAACATCGCATCATTTCCAACATGTCCACCATAATTTATATCAGTTATCCTTACCGGTATGAAAATAGCGTAAATGGGTTTTTCATCAAACGATAGTTTTATTCTCATGGTTTAAATATGAAAATTATTTTTTAAGAAAAAAGCAAATTTTTCAAATGCTTTTTTGCGATGACTAATTTTATTTTTTTCTTCCGGTTTCATTTCTGCAAAACTTTGACTATACCCATTCGGAATGAATATGGGATCGTAACCAAATCCGATGCTGCCTGTACTTTGGTGAGCAATAACACCATGACAAGCACCTTCAAACTGCCATGAACCTTTTGCACTTATATAGGTTATTACTGTTTTAAAATAAGCTTTTCGATTTTCAGATTGATTCAATTTATGAAGTACTTTCTCAATATTTTTTTGTGAATTATTTTCTTCACCGGCATATCTTGCTGAAAAAACACCGGGCTCACCGTTTAGGGCTTCAATAAACAAACCGGTATCTTCTGCAAAACAATTTTTTTTACAAAAATCAAATACTGTTTTAGCTTTAATCATTGAGTTTTCTTCCAAAGTCATAAATGGCTCTTCAATGTTATCATTAAATCCAATTTCATTTAATTTTAAAAATCGAAATTGAGAACCTAATATTTGCGTAACTTCTTCTATTTTATGATGATTGTTTGTACAAAAAACAAGTTCATTATTAAGGAAAAGGGGCTTTATACAACGGTTCCACAATGCCATCTTTTTTTCTTTATCAGTTTTTAATTCATTTAAAGAATGGCTTAACACCACTTTTATTTTATTATAAATAAAAGGTTTATTTATTGATTTGTTTGGTTTAAAGAAATTTGTTTCAAAGGGAACATTGAATAAAAAAAGAATTTTCGGTGGAAATAAACGTATTGCCTCAAAGCAAGATTGATTTTTATTTAGCGGAATTATTAAATAATCACTTTCATTTAATTTACAAGTAGTCAGGATTTTCTTTATAAAATCTTTATTATCATCATCCCATTCTTCTTTATTTACTAACACAAGAACTGCACGTTCAAAACCACCAAATGTTTCAAAATCTTCTTTTTTTAATTCTGAAAACGAATAAATCGTATTGGTATAGATTGGAATTAAATCAAAAGGGTTCATATTTAGCAAATATGGTTTTTTTTTTGTTCTTTTGCAAAGAAAGGGAAATTTCAATATTCCTTAAAGGAGAATTTTATTTTATTATTTTAATTGTAAAAAAAAACTAATCATGGACATCAAAATTTCAAAAGTAGAAAAAAGTAGAATTTCAGAATTTGATAGTAATAATATTCAATTTGGAAAAGTGTATGCAGACCACATGTTAGTTGCCGATTGTGAAAAAGGAGAGTGGGAAACGCCCGAAATCGTTCCTTTCGGTAACATATCAATGAGTCCGGCAATAAGTTCTATTCATTATGGTCAATCTATTTTCGAAGGTATAAAAGCTTATAAAAACCATAATGGAGAAATTGCGATTTTCAGACCCAAGGATAATTGGAAAAGATTTAATATTTCTGCTAAACGTATGGCTATGCCGGAAGTTCCTTTTGAAATATTTATTGACGGCATGAAAAAATTAATAGAAATAGATTCTGCATGGGTACCGGATACGCAAGGTGCTGCCCTCTATATAAGACCCTTTATGTTTGCTACCGATGAATTTATTGGAATTAAACCGGCTGAAAAATTTAGGTTTATGATTATTAATTCTCCAGCAGGAGCTTATTATAATCAACCTGCAAAAATATTTGTACAAACCGATTATGTAAGAGCGTTTAAAGGAGGTACCGGTTTTGCAAAAGCTGCAGGGAATTATGGTGCAACGATGTTACCTCTTTTGGAAGTAAAAGAAAAAGGTTATGATCAAAATCTTTGGATGGATGGCGTACAACATAAATACATTCACGAAATCGGAACTATGAATGTACTCTTTGTTGTTGGGAATAAGATTGTAACACCCGATTTGAAAGAAGGAACTATTTTAGCCGGTATTACTCGAGATAGTGTCTTGACTTTATTTAGAGAAAACGGAATTGAAGTTGAAGAAAGACCTGTATCAATAGATGAAATTAAAGATGCTTATTTGAACGGAGAATTAAAAGAAGCATTTGGTGCCGGCACAGCAGCAGTTATTGCACCTATTTCTGAACTTTTTTATGATGGTTTAAGTATGGTTTTACCTCCTATTGAACAATGGGAAAAATCTAAATGGGTAGCACAACAATTGGCAGACATTCGATACGGAAAAATTGAAGACAATCATCAATGGATGGAAAAAGTTAATTAAACATTTATTTAAAAAATATTAGTGAGCTTATAGATAAGAGAATGGGTTATCAATATCATCTGGGAATAATCGGTTCAACAGAATTTAATACTTTATTCCAAAAATTACTACATGAGAAAAAAATTGAAACTTTTCATTCTACAATTGATGATGCGATCAACGACAATGATATCTATTTAGATTGTATTAAGAAAAGTGATTCTTTGATTTTTGAATTTGTAAATAATCATTTTTTTTTCCTAATTGAAAATGCTTTAAAACTTGGAAAAAATATATTTATCAATCATGCTCAATTATCAGTTGACAATCTTATAGAAGCAGATAAAATATCAACAGAAGCTAAATTAATATGTAATGTGTTTCAGCCCGATAGCTATTATTTACATATTAAAAATTTTATAAAAAAAGATGCAGAGCATATAAATTTAGAATTAAACTATCCTAAAAGCGAATCGCAAAACATTTCAGAATTATTTTTAAATGACATTCATACAGCAACAAGATATATCACCTATTATATAAAAGAAGACCTTAGATATGTTTTTGCAAAAAAATACCCAATTTATGCTGATGCACCTGATTTAATTTTAATCTTTTTAGAATTTAAAAACGGCAAAAGTGCTGTTCTGAAATTTTCTAAAATTGATGAGGAAAAAATGACAAAAATTAATATTTGTGCACCTTATAATCATTCTCAATTTGAATTTACAACGTATAATTTATCGATAGACAAAAAAGTAAATGAGAAAATAGTAAATAATATAACAAAAGAAAAAATAAAAGAGATAATTGATAGTCACAATGAAAATAAAATTTTGAGAAATACATTGTTAGATTATATATTGTCAAATACGCTTTCAACTTCAATTATAAAAAGAATGGTTTAAAAATTAAACTTTGCAAATAATAATCCTAAATATCATTCGTTATATAAAAACATATTTTATGAAAAATATTTTTTTTATTATTTTTTTTGCTTTTATAGCCTTATTTGAGGCTTGTAATGTCATTAATCCAAAAGAAAAAATACCAACCTATATTCAAATAGATAGTGTCAAATTAGTGCCTACTCATAATGAAATTCATGGCAGTGTATCGAATAAAATTACAGATGTATGGGTTTATTATAACCGTGAAATCTTGGGGGCTTATCAATTGCCTGCTAAAATCCCCGTTTTGGCAGAGGGCAAAGGACAACTACAAATCATTGCCGGTATTTGGGATAATGGATTAAGCGGTACCAGAGCAAAATATCCTTTCTATACAGTAGATACTTTTACATTTGACGCTAATCCTACTCAAATCATTCATCATACCCCTGTTTTTAATTATAGAACATCTGATACTCCATCGGTAAAATATTTTATAGAAAGTTTTGAACAAGGTAATTCTCTCACTTCAAACAATGGAGATGCCACTTTTATAAAAACAAATAACCCCGATGAAGTGTTTGAAGGAGATTGGTCAGCTAAAGTCGCATTACATGACACCATAAAAGGCTTTTCGAGTATAACGTCGCAAGAATTTTCGGTACCAAGTAATAGAGATTGTTATATGGAGTTGAATTATAAAACGGATATAGGACTTATTGTAGCCATACAAATAAATTCTAATGGAACGCTGATTACTTCTGATATTATAGGTCTTAACCCCAGAGATACTTGGAATAAGGTTTATATAAATTTAAAAGGCTATACAACCGGTTTTCAAAATGCAAAATTTAAAATTATTTTTTATGGTTCTTTACCTAATGACAAAGTATCTTCATTAACGCTTATTGATAATTTTAAAATCATATATTTTAATTAATTTGAATGAAGCGTGAGATTAAAATAGCAATTTCATTATACATCATAGCAGATTTTGTTTTTGCTGCTCTCGCTTGGATTGTCTTTTTGTATTATAGGAAAAATTTGTTTGTCCCTATAACATTCAATGCTTTTTTTCAGAGTTTAACTCAAAAGGATATTTTTAATCTTATTTTAATCATTCCAATCTTTTGGAACATATTACACACGTTTTCCGGAGCTTATTTTAATCCGTATCGAAAATCAAGAATTATTGAAATTTATAGAACGCTTATTATATCTATAATTGGAACTATCATATTTTATTTTTTTGTTTTTTTAGATGATAATCATAATGATTTTCATTATTATTATAAGTCATTTTTTGTTTACTTTATTTTACAATTTGGGATGACCTCCATTGGTCGTTCTTTGGTACTTAATTTTATCAAAAAACAAATTAATAATAATAAATTTGGCTACAACACGCTGATAATTGGTGGTAATAAGCAAGCAGTACAATTATATAAAGAAGTAATTTCTAATAGGGTTAAGCTTGGCTATATTTTCAAAGGGTTTGTTTATGCTGATGAATTTGGAAGTAACGGACTTATTGAGTATTTACCTAAATTAGGTAGTATCAACGAACTTGAAAAAATAATTGATGAGCACCACATCGAAGAAATTATCATTGCTATTGACACTTCTGAGCATGACAAACTTCAATATATTTTAGCACAACTTTCTCATCGAAAAGTTATTATAAAAATTACACCGGATTTATATGATATTATTTCAGGTTCAGTAAAAACAAGTAATGTTTTTGGAGCTGTATTAATAGAAATCTATCCTGAATTAATGCCTGATTGGCAAAGGGTTTTAAAAAGAACAATTGACATTGTTGTTTCGGTTTTAGTTATGATTTTACTTAGTCCTTTATATATTTTTTCCGCAATTAAAGTTAAACTTTCATCACCCGGAACTATTTTTTACAAACAGGAAAGAATAGGGCTTTATGGTAAACCGTTTTGGATTTATAAATTTAGAAGTATGCAACAAAATGCAGAAGAAAAAGGACCTGCCTTGTCCAGTGAATCTGACCCAAGAATTACCAAATGGGGTAAAGTAATGAGAAAATGGAGAATTGATGAGATCCCCCAATTTTATAATATACTAAAAGGTGAAATGTCTTTGGTTGGTCCACGTCCTGAACGTAAATATTATATTGATATAATATCCGAAACGAATCCACACTATAAATATTTACATAAAGTAAAGCCGGGTTTATCTTCATGGGGGATGGTAAAATACGGTTATGCTGAAAATGTTAATCAAATGATTGAGCGAATGAAATATGATTTACTTTACATTAAAAATTGTTCTTTAGTACTTGATTTTAAAATAATGATTTATACTATTATTGTTATTTTACAAGGCAGAGGAAAATAAAATTATTTATGCAAAAATATTACATACTGTTTTTTTTGTTTTTTTCACAGTTTGGTTATAGCCAAAAACAATATTTTCAACAAGAAGTCGATTATACAATTGATGTTCGTTTAAATGATAAGAGCCATATTTTATATGGATTTGAAAAAATAAATTATAGAAATAATTCAGATGATACATTAAAATTTTTATTTTTTCATTTATGGCCAAATGCTTACAGAAACGACAAGTCAGCTTTTTGCGAACAGATGGTTGAAAACAAACAAACCAAATTCTATTTCTCTAAACCAGATCAAAGAGGTTTTATAGACAGTTTAGAATTTAAAGTAAATGGAGAGAATGTAAATAAAAGTGACTATAATAACAATCCGGATATTGTTGTACTTGAATTGTTAAATCCTATTTTACCTCATTCAAATGCTGAAATTACTACACCTTTTCGTGTTGTATTGCCTGAAGTATTTTCAAGATTAGGGCATCATAATCAAACTTATCAGATTTCTCAGTGGTATCCTAAACCGGCTGTATATGACCGATTTGGTTGGCATCCTATGCCTTATTTAGATCAAGGAGAATTTTATAGTGAGTTTGGTTCATTTACCGTAAATATTACATTGCCACAAAATTATGTCGTTGCAGCAACAGGAGATTTACAAAACGATGCTGAATTTGATTTTTTGAAAACAAGAATGTTGCAAAATGATTCAACACTAACAGAAAAATTAAAAACAATACCGGAAACGTCACCCACCTTTAAAACAATCACTTTTAAACAAAAAAATGTACATGATTTTGCCTGGTTTGCCGATAAACAATTTATAATAGAACAAAGCATAGATACTTTGCCTAATCAAAAATTATTTTCTTCTTTTAGTTTTTTTCCACCATCAATGATACCCTATTATAAAGGGAGTAGCAAAATCACAGCAAAGACTATAAAATATTTATCCAAACATGTTGGTGCTTATCCTTATAATCAAGCTTCTGTTGTGGCTGGTTATTTGTTAGCCGGAGGAGGTATGGAATATCCGAATGTAACTGTTATTGGAAAAATAAATGATAAATCAACGCTTCAAACAGTTATTATTCATGAAGTTGGGCACAATTGGTTTTATGGAATTTTAGGTAGCAATGAAAGAGATCATCCTTGGATGGACGAAGGGATTAATAGTTTTTATGAGAAGAAAATTGACCAAGCAATTAAACTGGAAAGTACTGAAGAAAAATCAAATCTATTATTAAAACTATCCGGTGAAGATCTTTTATATCCTTTAATGGCAAAACAAGAAGAAGATCAGGCAATTGAGAATAACTCGGCTGATTACACAAAACTGAATTATGCCGGTATGGTATATGAAAAAACGGCACGAATGTTTCAATATTTAAACGATTATTTAGGAGATGAAATGTTTGAAAAGTGTATGAATACTTATTATGAGCAGTGGCATTTTAAACATCCTTATCCGCAAGATATTCGTAAGATTTTTGAAGAAACTTCAGGGGAAAATTTGAATTGGTTTTTTGATAATGGAATCAATACTACTCAAAAAATGGATTTCGCAATCAATAAAACAAAATTTGATAAAAATCAAATCATCGCTACCGTTAAAAATAAAATGAATTTTCCCGGACCTGTTTCAATTAGTTCAATGAAAAAAGACAGTATCATTGAAACTAAATGGCTTGAATATCCTCAAAATAAACCGGTCATTTTTAATGATAAAATAAATGAAGTAGATAAGATAGTTGTAAATGCAAATGAAACTATTCCGGAAATTAATATCAGTAATAATGAATATAGACGCAATGCTTTATTTCACAAATCAAAATGGAAAATAGGTGCAGGCACTTCTTTGGGGTTGAAAAAAGAAAACCAAATTTATTTATTACCTTCTTTGGGCTATAATTATTATGACCAATTCATGTTAGGTGCTTTAATTCATAATATTAAACTGCCAAATAATCGTTTCCAATTTGCGTTAGCACCTATGTATAGTTTCGGGTCTAAACAATTTGTAGGAACGGGTATTGCCGGTTATTCTTTCTTTACAAAATCACTTCATAAAATTACATTAGCTGTACAAGGGAGTTCATTTCATTTTTACTCAACAAACTTAAATATACCCAATACAATTTATTTACGATTTATTAAAGTTGTACCTTCTTTAGATATAGATTTTAGAGAAAAAAATAGAAGAAGTACAATTAGTAATAACTTGGTGTTTAAGTTTTATAATATACACAAACAAACTTTATCTTTTTCTAAATTGAACCCTGATTCGGTGTATAAACCTTTACCCGGAAGCTATGCGAAAATAAATTATTTAAAAGCAGAATTTACCCATAAAAACAATCGAACACTTAATCCGTATGACTATAGAATTTCCGCAATATTGAGAAATAGTTTTTTAAAAGTTGGTTTGACAACTAATCTGAAAGTTAATTATCATCTCGAAAATAAAGCATTTTATTTCAGAGTTTATTTGGGTAAACTTTTTGAATTTCCAAATTCTATCTATTACTATGCAAGAGAAAATTATCTTAATGCTACTAATGCAAGCTATTCAGACTTTTTATATGATGAAAATTATTTAGCCAGAAACCAACAAGATGGGTTTTTATCACAACAAATTAATATGGAAGAAGGCGGGATGAAAATAAAAACCAATCGCTTGTCTAATATGATTGGAGAAAATGACAATTGGTTGGGAGCAATTAATTTACGTTCTGATATTCCATTGAAATTCCCTGTGAAATTACCACTTAAACTACAATTGTTTTTTGATGCTTGTACTTATGCCAATGCCGGAAAATTAAATCCAAGCGGCAATAAAATGGTTTACGACGCCGGAATACAATTGAACGCACTGAATGGTCTTGCTAATTTATACGTCCCATTACTGATGAGTAAAGATTATCGTGATTATGGAAAAAGTATTTATGGTAAAAAACGTTTTGAACATTACATATCTTTCTCAATTCATTTTAATAAACTTAATTTTTTGAAAACACAAAATATTGTCAATTTGTTTTAGTTTTTAACTCCCTATAATTATATGATTGTTTTATAGATAAAAACTATTTATAAATTGGAAAAAATAATTCAATGGTACAACGCAAAATAATAACTTTGTCCACCATGTACACAATTATTTCAGGCACAAACCGACCCGGCAGCAATACACTTAAAGTAGCGAAAGAATATCAAAAGTTTTTTAAGGAATTTGGTGTAGATGCTAATTTGTTTTCATTAGAAGATTTAAACTCTTTATATAAAGACAGTTTTTTTTGTAAATTAGAAAAAGAGCTTTTAATACCAACACAAAAATTTATTTTTATAATGCCTGAGTATAATGGAAGCTTTCCGGGTATTTTCAAATTAATGATTGATAATTCTGATATTAAACAATGCTGGCACACTAAAAAAGTTATGTTAGTTGGTATCGCTGATGGTAGAGCCGGTAATCTTAGAGGTTTAGATGTGGTTACAAATATGTGTCACTATATGAAAATGTCAGTTTATTTTGATAAACTACCAATATCCAGAATTAATAGTGAATTAAAAGATGATATGTTTTCTAATGAAATGACGATACAAGTTATCAAGAATCAAATTAAAGGGTTCATTCAATACTAAATTGATATGAGAAGGATGCCTGCCTTTGGATTTGCTCTGATATTTTTATTCATTGCGATTATTGAGTATTACACGTTCACGGCACTTCGATTTACTTTAAAATCTGTAAGACCTTCTGTCCGCATCACTATAAATACTTTATACATATTAACTTCTGTAAGTTTTATTTTGATGTTTTTATTTTTTCCTTATTTACGAACGATTGAAATTAGTAAAACACTTAAAAATTTCATTTTTGGTTTTTCATTTGCTTTGCTTGGTGCCAAAATTCTCATTTCGCTCGTTTTACTTTTAGACGATTTGAGAAGAGGACTATTTTATATTTTTTCATTTTTCTCTTACAATGATATTAAAGATGTCAAGACGAGTAAAGGAATGTCAAGGTCAGAATTTTTAAATACGGTAGCATTATTGTTTGGTGCCGGTATATTTACAACCATTTTGTATGGCATGACCAATCGTTATAAATACAAAGTAAAAAAAATACCGTTGAAATTTGATAATCTGCCTTCTGCATTTAAAGGTTTAAAAGCAATCCATATTTCAGATATTCATTCCGGTAGTTTTAATAATATCAATGCCGTTAAAAAAGGAGTTGAATTGATTAATTCACTCAAAGCTGATATAGTATTTTTTACAGGTGATTTAGTGAACAATAAGAGCAGCGAAATGCAAGACTATTTTGATGTTTTTAAAAAAATCAAAGCACCTATGGGAGTTTATTCTATTTTAGGAAATCATGATTATGGCGATTATATAGAGTGGGAGAGTAAAGAGGCAAAAGAGAAAAATTTAGATTTACTAAAACAAATTCATCGTAATATGGACTGGCATTTGCTTTTAGATGAACATGTTGTTTTGGAAAATAAAAATGATAAAATCGCTTTATTAGGTGTACAAAATGTTTCTTTTAATCATCGCTTTCCGACTTATGGGAGTTTAGAAAAAGCCTATCAGGGTACAGCAGATTATCCATTTAAAATTTTATTATCACACGACCCGACTCATTGGGATGGCGAAATTAATACTAAATACAAAGATATAGATTTGACATTAAGCGGTCATACACACGGATTTCAGTTTGGAGTAGAAATTCCGGGTTTTCGTTGGAGTGTAGCTCAGTATGCTTATAAACAATGGGCAGGTTTATACCAAAAAGAAAATCAATTTATTTATGTTAATCGTGGGTTTGGGTTTTTAGGTTATCCGGGACGTGTCGGAATTTTACCCGAAATAACACTTCTTGAATTTACTTAATCTATATATCTCAATTTGACATAAATCTCCTTTGTTTCGTTATTATTAATTTGAAATTTAAAATCTTTAATACTCGGTTTTAAAATTCCTTTATGGTAATAGTTTGAAAAACCAAAACCTTCTGCCGGAATCGATAAAAGATTATAATTCATTTTTCCGTTTTCATTTTCATCATCTAATACAGATATTCCATAATTACCGTGTTTGAAAGGAATATTGACTACCATACTTCCATTTCGAACGGAAGACTTAGGAATTTTTAAAGTAAAAACGGGTGCTTCTGTTGTAAATTGTTTTTGGTTTTCAAAAAAAGCTATACACATTTGTCCCTGACTTGTTTTGATATTTGTTATTTTTAAAATAATCAGTTGAGCATTCATTATAAAAGAGCTCAATAACAATATGAGCAAAATCGGGATGATTTTTGCATATTGTTTGTTTTTTATCGGAGTATGAAAATCATTAAAAAATCGTTGAATCAACTTTTGATTATTTGTTTTTAAAGCTTGATAAGGTTCTGATTGTTTTAAAAGGTATAATTTTATTAACTTATTAAATAAAAAAGTACCTACTTTCTGTAACCAGGGGATGGATGTTTTTGTATCATTAAAATAGGTATAATAGACAAAAATTAGGCTATTTTTTAGACCTTTTGTTCAAGTGGACATTTTTTAGGCTGTATTTTTTACTG
>JBDHYI010000009.1:0-77549 GCA_039811265.1 Chitinophagaceae bacterium
GCACCTTCCTTTTTCATCTCTATCAACATTTTAATACGAGGAACAAAAATGGGCTGTGATTTTTTAAGCAGTTTCCGCAAGTCCTGAATTGATTCTTTTACTGGAATAATTAATGCAAATGACGTAATGAATTATATTAAAGATCAAATATAAGCATTAAATCAAAATAACAAATTATCGGTCAATTTATTATTTCACTTTGGTATTAGGATTTGGGTTTAAGCTGTAGAGAACGATTCTAAAATAAGAGAGGCTGTCAATGACAGCCTCTCTTATTTTAGAATTAATTTGTTTTATTTATTCAAATTAAAATTGTTCAAGGTTTGAAAAGAAAAAAGAGCCTTCGATAAGTGCATTTTCATCGCTATCACTACCATGTACTGCATTTTCACCCATGCTTTTTGCAAAAAGTTTTCTGATAGTTCCTTCTTCAGCTTTAGCAGGGTCAGTAGCACCAATTAATTTTCTGAAGTCTGCCACTGCATTATCTTTTTCTAATATAGCTGCTACGATATGACCACTACTCATAAATTCACACAATTCACCATAAAAAGGTCTTTCTTTATGAACTGCATAAAATCCACCTGCTTTTTCTGCAGAAAGTTTTGTCATTTTCATTGCTTTAATTCTAAATCCTGCTTCATTAATTTTTGCTAAAATTGCTCCGATATGACCAGCTTTCACTGCATCGGGTTTAATCATTGTGAATGTAATATTTGACATAATAAAATTTTAAGGGTACAAATGTAGATTAAATCATTTTTAAAAATCAGCTTTTAAAATTTAAAAAATAAAAAATTAACGAATGAAATTATGATTTTTTTTCTTCGAAAAATCCCATTTTTGAAAATTTTTCAATGCGATTGCTAATTCGAGTTTCAGCATCGAGTTTAGAAAGTTCTTTAATGTTTTTTTCTATATATTTTTTAATACTTGCAGCCATTTGTTGCGGATTGTGGTGGGCACCTCCTAATGGTTCTGCAATAACATCATCAACTAGTCCAAACTCACTCATATATTTTGAAGTTAGTTTTAATTCTTCTGCTGCTTTTTCTTTAAAATCCCAAGTACGCCATAAAATACTTGAACAACTTTCAGGTGAAATTACAGAATACCAAGTGTTTTCAAGCATAGCGACTTTATCGCCTATGGCAATTCCTAAAGCGCCTCCACTTGCTCCTTCGCCAATGACAATACATATTACCGGAACTTGCAAAGTAGTCATTTCATAAAGATTTCTAGCAATTGCTTCGCCTTGCCCTCTTTCTTCCGCTTCTAATCCTGGATAGGCACCAGGTGTATCAATAAAAGTGATTATAGGTTTATTAAATTTTTCAGCCATTTTCATCAACCTTAATGCTTTTCTGTATCCTTCAGGATTAGCCATACCAAAATTTCTCAACTGTCTTGTTTTAGTATTTAACCCTTTTTGATGTCCGATTACCATTACAGATTGATTACCTAATTTGGCAAAACCACCAACAATTGCTTTATCATCTTTGACATTCCTATCTCCATGCAATTCTAAAAAATCCGAAAAAATATTTTTGATATAGTATAGAGTATAAGGTCTGTCAGGATGCCTACTAAGTTGGATTTTCTGCCATTCAGTTAAGTTAGTATAAATCTCTTTTTTAGTTTCTTCAATTTTATCTTCTATTTTCTTTATACTTTCACTCATATCCACTTTTGTTTTTTCAGCAGACTCCTTCAATTTTTCAATTTCTTCAGCCAAAGCGGCAAGTGGTTTTTCAAAATCTAAATATTGCATTTTAACTATTTTGAAATGTAAACCTACAAAGAAAAAAGTGATTTTTTAAAAAATGATTAAATTAGATTTTGATTTTTTTAAAAGTTGATTATCTTTGCACTCCATTTTAACCCAAGGATCGGTAGTTCAGTTGGTTAGAATGCCGCCCTGTCACGGCGGAGGTCGCGGGTTCGAGTCCCGTCCGGTCCGCAAAAATCAAACGCTCAAATTATATTTTGAGCGTTTTTTCTTTTGTTTCAATTCTCATTTTTTTTATTAAATAAAATAAAAATCACTTTTCAAAAATTCAATTTTTATTCGTTTCCCTTTTAATAAAATAGTATTACTTTTGGGGAAAATTAAAAATAAGATATGGCTGAAATTATCCGTATGCCTTTGCTAAGTGATACGATGAAAGAAGGGAAAATTGTATCATGGAATAAGAAAGTAGGTGATTATGTAAAAGCTGATGATGCATTGGCAGATGTTGAGACCGATAAAGCAACCATGGAAGTGGTAGGATATGTTGATGGCACTTTACTTTACATAGGTGTTGAAGCCGGTAAATTTGCAAAAGTGAATGATATAATCGCTATTGTAGGAAATGAGGGTGAAGACATTTCTTCTTATATTTCTTCTACTCAAGAAACAGCACCGACACAAACAGAAACTCAAACTTCTACTCAAGACAACAGCAATATTTCAAATGACAAATCTAACGAAATAGAAATTCCTAAAGATCTTCAAATCATTCGCATGCCTTTGTTAAGTGATACAATGAAAGAAGGGAAAATCGTTTCATGGAATAAAATGGTTGGCGATTATGTAAAAGCTGATGACTCATTAGCTGATGTTGAAACCGACAAAGCAACTATGGAAGTCGTTGGTTATGTTGAAGGGACTTTATTATATCAAGGCGTAAAAGCAGGTGAGTCTGCAAAAGTGAATGATGTAATTGCAATAGTAGGTAATGCTGATACGGATATCAATCTCTATTTAGCGTCTATTTTGGCTGGTTCAAACATTCAAAACGATACTAAGCAAAGTGACTCCAATATCACTAATAAAATATCTAATGAAGTTAAAAATGAATCTCCATCTCCTGCTACTTCTCATTCCGAAAATGGAAGAATTAAAGCATCACCATTAGCAAAGAAAATAGCAAAAGAAAAAGGTATTGATTTAAATAAAATTGTTGGTACCGGTGACTATGGTCGAATTGTGAAAAAAGATTTAGAGAATATCAGCGACACAAGTATAAGTAAAGTTGCTCCAAGTAATGAAAATAAATTTATCGCACCTATAATTGCCTCAAATGAAAGCTACACAGACATTCCCGTCTCTCAAATGCGAAAAATAATTGCACAAAGACTTGCTGAAAGTAAATTCTCCGCTCCGCATTTTTACTTGAAAACTTCTGTTCAATTAGATCAGTTAATGAATGCGCGTAAGCAAATAAATGCAGTTAGCAATATAAAAATCTCTATCAACGATATGATGATAAAAGCGGTTGCTATTGCATTGACTAAACATCCGGAAGTTAATAGCAGTTGGATGGGTGAATTTATCCGTCAAAATCATCACATTCATATTGGCAGTGCTATTGCCTTACCTGATGGATTAATTGTTCCGGTTATAAAATTTGCAAACCAGAAAACACTTTCTCAGATTGCTGCCGATGCAAGTGAATTGTATGATAAAGCAAGAAATAAAAAAATACAACCTCAAGAATTTTCCGGAAATACATTCACTATATCTAATTTAGGTATGATGGATATTGATGAATTTACTGCTATTATCAATCCTCCGGATGCTTGTATATTGGCTGTTGGTAAAATCAGCCCTACTCCTATTGTTGAAAACGGTCAAATCGTAATTAAGAACATTATGAAATTAACATTAAGTTGTGATCATCGAGTTGTAGATGGAGCAGTAGGATCTCAATTCCTTCAAACTTTAAAATCAATTTTAGAAAATCCTTTATCTATGGTTCTTTAATTGTAGATATTTAGTTAGAAAGTATTGTTTATTTTAATTTAGTCGTAAAATATCTCAAAAAAATTGTTTCTTTGAGTTTGGAATGCGTTTACCATTTTTCATTGCCAATCGAATAGCTTTTGATCAAAAAAAGTCTTTCTCTTCTTTTATTGTACGCATTGCCATTGCGGCTATCGCATTAAGCACCAGCGTTATGATAATTGGCACTGCCATAACAAAAGGATATCAAAAAATAATCAGTGAAAAGTTTTATGATTGTTGGGGTAATTTGCAAATTACAAATTATCTAAGAGATGAAACCCATATTTTAAATGATGATAAAATTGAAATTGACTCTACTATAATAAAAAAGATTTTAGAGTTAAAAGAAGTAAATAGCGTTCATACATATACGGTTCAATCTGCATTAGCTAAAACCAAAGATGCTATTGAAGGTGTAGTCATTAAAGGAATAGACAATGATAATGTACCACTATTCTCTCCTGAGTATTTGATAGAAGGTCGTGCTATTCAATTTAAAAAAGGCGAAGTTTCTAATGAAGTTGTTTTATCAAAAACGCTTGCCAATAAATTCTCATTAAAACTCAATGACAATGTTATTTTATATTTTTTAAATAAAAATGAATTTACCCCAAAAGCAAGAAAAGTAAATATCGTAGGCATTTACAATACAGCATTAGAAGATTATGACAAACATTTTATTTTAGCCGATCAATTGTTTTTAAGTAAGATAAATGATGATAGCACAAATATTATTCAAGGTTATGAAATTTATTTAAAAGACAAATCATTTTCTCAATATATAAAAAAAGAAATTCAAGAAAATATTATTGATGCCCCTTTAGAAGTTTACACTTTAGAACAGCGATTTTCTAATATTTTCTCATGGCTTGAAATGATGAAAATGAATGAAAGGATTATTGTTATTATTATGCTGGCTATTGCTGCGATAAATATGATAACCGCTTTTTTAATTTTAGTTATGGAACGCGTACCCATGATTGGGATATTAAAATCTTTGGGTATGTCCAATAGAAATATACGCTCGATATTCTTAGTATCGAGTTTTTATATTATTTCATTGGGCGTTCTTTTAGGAAGTATTTTAGGGCTTGGCATTTGTTTTTTGCAAGATTATTTTGGAATAATTTCTTTAGATGAAAATATTTATTTTATAAAAAAGGTACCTATTTATATTCACTTCCCTACTCTATTATCCATCATTATCGGTACGATTTTTTTATGTTTATCCATTATGATTTTACCGGCTATAATTATACAAAAAATATTACCAACAAAAGCCATTCGATTTAATTGACGACAAAAATTAAATATGAACAATTTTGCAAAACACACAAAGCGCCTCTTTTTTTTGAGCCTTTTTGGTTAAACACCATTATGGATAATTGGGAAATACTTTACGCAGAGCATGGAAATCATTTTGTCTTTTTTGTTTATTCTATTGAAAAAAAATACTTATTTAATTTTTTGAGAACTCCTCATCTTACACCCTATTCAGGATTGTTGTTTTCGAGTAATAATCTTGATTTTTCAATACAACAAATTTTAGTTAACAACTTACTTCAAAATTTACCTTCTTTCGATGAAATCAATTTAGACTTACATCCAACTATTTCTACCGATTTAAAATTTGATAAAATATTTACATCAACCAAAATCACAAATATTTTACCGCTAAATGATATTTCAAATATTGAAAATAGATACAGACCTTCTTTAAAAAGACAAATAAAAAAAGCAACAAAAAATATAATTATTCAATCAAGTAATGACATTTCGTTGTTCTATGAATTACATAAAAAAACTTTTTTAAAACAAAATTCCTTGCCAAAAGTTCCTTTTGAGTTTTTTCATAAAGTATGGAGTTTGTGTGAAAGACATAATTGTGGCAAATTATTTTTTGCATCAGACAAAGAAGGAAACCTTCATGCTGCTTTACTTTTAGTATATGATAATGAAACAGCTTATTATTTGTCCGGTGGAACAGATGCAAATTTTTATGGAAGCGGAGCTATGAGTTTACTCATGCATCATGCAATTATTTATGCTACCGAAAACGACAAATTATTTTTTGACTTTGAAGGGAGTATGATTCCTTCTGTCAATCGTTTTTTCAAAAATTATAATCCGATAGAGGTGAAATATTTAAATCTTCATAAGGAAAACTCTTTTGTTCTACGTTCTTTAAAAAAGTTAAATTCTATCTCATAATATAAAGTTTCCCAAATCCTTTTTCAATCCATTTATCAACATCTGAATTTCGATGCTCCATTTTTTGTCCATTTAAATTTGATATAAAGCGATATAAATAAACACCATTACCAAGTGGCTTACCGAATTGATCATCTCCATTCCATTTAAACTCGGTTATATTTCTACCAATATGTAAATTTCCTAATTCTGCTTTGGTAATTTCTCTTACCACTTTCCCTGTTGGTGTCAAAATCTGTATTTTCAAATTGCTTGGAATCTGTGAACCTGTAATGGTGAATATAAATTGAGTAGATGTCGTGAAAGGATTCGGATAATTGATTAAATTAGTGATAGACGGTTTATTCACTACTTCAAATTGTACTTTATATGAGTTTTGCCCGGCACTATTCCCACTTTTATCTTTTGCTCTTACTGTTAAAATATAATCATTTCCATCTTCTGTAAAATTCGGGTTGAATTCAATACGGGCTTTATTATTTTTACCTTCGTTAATATTGGTTGGCGGAATAAACTTCAATATATTTCCGTCAAAAGGAATTTGATGTTCGATAGCAAGTGCCTCCCCGGGGTATTTCATAAATACAGAAACTAAAGACGTATCATCTAATGCCAAATATTTATTGTCATCTTTTAAAGTGATTAAAATAGAAGGTTTAGCTGAAACAATATCTCTATCAAAAATATGCACACCATCAAACGTTACATCTAAGAGTGGATTATTATTATCGGGCATGACATAAAAACTTTTGTAACCAATATTGTTAGGGTGGTATTGCTCTAACTGATCATTATTTGGATTTGCTTCAATAAGCAAAGTTTGTTCGCCTCGTAAACTCAATGAATTAATATCATAATCAATATGAATTGTATCTAAAATTGGTAATGGTTTGTATCGTTTTGTTGCAATGGTATTGATATTTTTATTTTTATCTACTAAACTGATTTTTACCAGCAAACTATCCATTGGAATTTCGGTAAGATTTTCTAAGGCTAATTTAAAGTGTTGTGTTTCCCCTTGCCCAATAGTATCCTTTAATACAAAATAACGATTTGCATTTAAGGCTGCTTCCGGAACCGGTTGATAATGCACTCGCCAGTATTTTGTTTGTTCTGCCGTTGCATGTATATTATCCACTGTATTTAATTTAAGCTTGATAAAAGGAAATTGATTAGCATTAATAAATTGCAATGAAGTATCGCCTATTATCTTTGTCAAAATAGTTTCTGTTCCGTTAGTATCCACGCCTATAACTTGAATTGACGTAGTATCAGTTGGCTGCCCATCAGTTGTAAATGCTTTTCTATAAAAATATCCCCACAATTTCGCAGGTCCTATTTTGGTGGAGTTCATATTACCATCATAAACTGATGCTTTAAAATCATATTCAGCATAAAGATTAACGGTGCTATCTATTCCTACATGCTGAATTATTGAGTTTGGTTTACCTTTTTGCATAAAAAATGAAAAAGGTCTATTTTTTGTAAAAGAATCAATTTGAGTGAAGCCCATGTTTTTAAGTTTATGGTATGCCGATTTGCCTACGCCATAAATCATTGTATCAACTTGCCACTGATTTATAAATGTTGCATTTAATACACCACACGGCTTACCAACACAAACGCGATTTCGGATTAAGACAAAATTCCCATTAGGTATAGAATCCATAAACTGCATAAAACTATTCCTATCTGATTCAAAATACATACAATACTCAAAGAAAGGATCCTCAAAACCATTACCAAAATCCATTCTACAAGGCGCAATACTACCAAACTTACCTCTGCCGTCTGCTTGTTGACGGTTTTTCCATGGTTTGCCTGTAATACTGTCTATTACTATTACTTGTAAATTTGATAACCTTGTCCCGCATCCGTAGGTATATATTGAAGTCCCATTAATTTTAGCTAAGTAATTAAAGGCGCCATAGTCATAAGGAGAAGGGCCTCTTAAACATACCGTTTGAACTTGAAGTTTTTTATTTAAATCATCAAATTTTATCAATCGTGAAGCAGAATCTAAATGTATTGCTGTAAATTCATTTTCTTTAAATTGGTCATAATGTGATTGATTCCAACCGGGAGTGCTTTGACTTAAATAGATAAATGAGCTATTAGTCCATTTGTGTGTATGATTTCCATACAAAGTATCCATTGCAGTTCTCCAATAATAAACTACACTATCTTGCATGGTTATCATAGGTTGCCATTTAACTACACCTCCCGAACTTTCTATGGTAATAGCTTTTAGAAGTGGGCTATTAAATTTTTTGGTTGTATCTATTTGAATTACATATTTTCTTGAATCAATAAAAGCATTTAGTGTAGAAGATTTAAGCGTAACGCCTTGACTTGTTACAATTGACATGTCATAAGGATAAACAGGTACTAAATCGTCATTATAGATAATAAAATTTCGTTTAATTGAATTATTCAATTCAGAGATTTCCGTTACCAAATTTGCATCATCTATGGAAACATTTAGTGAATTAACTCCTAATCCATTAGTGCCATAGGTTGCAATTTTAAAACGAATAGTATCGGTATTAGCCAAACCATTATATTGTTTAGTAAGAATATTTTCTATACTATTGTCGGGCAATGTTCTTGTTATGTTTACCTCAAAAGTATCTTTTTGAAACCTGCCTAAATTATGTATCAAAACCTGAACACCAAACGAATCTATAGAACTTGTCAAATTTATTTCACTGAAATTAACTCCTTTCTCTTCAACTGCGTAATCAGGTAATTGAAAATTATATAATCTTATTGCCGGATCTCCATCCAAACCAATTTGTTCAATATGCGTTCTTAAATTTCCATCATTGAGTGCTTTATCATGTAAATCCAATGCATTTTGCATCATTTGTACTCCTAATGATTTTCCATAATTTTTTAAAGCAAAATTTGAATATAATGTATCGGTGAAAAATTTTAATTGACTAACCCATCCTGTGTTATTACTGGCTATAAAAGCAATTGAACCGGCATTAGGTGCTAATACAAATCGCTCACCCAATGACTTAGCTCCTTGCAAAATAAACATATCTCCGGCACTACATCCATTAGCAATAAATACATTGTATTTTTTATAATTTTTATAATTTTCGGGAAAATCTAAATTATAATCTAAGTTTTGTGAAGAGCCATGTCCAAAAAATTGCAGAAGTGAAATTCCGTCATTAAATAAATCATCCACAATTTTACTATTTATCAATTCAATTTCATCCGTTGAGCTTTTCCTTAAAGTAGTTACATCCGCTCCATAATAAGGAGATGAAATAATATTACTTTGTCCGAGTAAAGCTTGATAAATAGGTAATTGCTGCACAGCATCTCTTGTTCCCGCAAGATGCAATACTCTTTTTTTCCAAAGAGTGGAATCACTCACCTGATGGCTCATATCATTTAGTTGCGATTCATAATCTTTTAATTTAACAAGATAATTTTTTAATTCGGCTCCATTCATAATCGCTAACCTCCCAATAGGCAATTGGGGCTTATTATTTTTATCAAAATCGGTCAATAATATATCAGAACAAGGATCGCCAAAAGATGGTATTGCATAAAAAGGGTATGTATCATAAGGAGTTTCAGAATATGCTTTGTAACGGTAATAACTTAATCCTTTTCCAATGATAAAAGCATATTTAGGTGTATAAGACCATTGTTGGTTTTTAACGGCATATTGAAGGAAATTTTTCAATGCTAATGTACTAAATTGATATCCATAACCAAATTCATTATAAATATCATTTACATCTGCAATTGTTACATAAAAACTACCGCCTTCAACAGAGTTTCTATAAGCTTTATAATCTGCCACATTGTTATAACCATTCCCATCATTAAAATAAGCACTATGTGTGATAATAATATAATCTCCTTGATTTGCTGTTTGGGTATAATTTTTAAATACAATAGGCTCTAAACCGCTTACTTGTCCATAAGCATTCCCTCCATAACTTTGAAGTATCAATGATTTCACTGAGTTAGATGCCGGTATCATAAATTTAACTACACCTGACTGAGAAATGTCACCAATTAAATATTTATTTTCACCCAAGTCATATAATCGGGGCGAAACATTTCCATAATTAAAATTCTGAATTTCCAAGTAATAATCTTGCAGTTTTGGATTTAATTCAAAATAGAATGACTCTTTATTTCCAAAATTAAACAAACGGGGATAACGCAAATAAGAATACGAAATACCAAATCTATCAGGAAAATTTGGATTATTATTCATTGGTGAATACCGAATAGATACTTTATTTTGAGCTGTTAAATAGGTCATTGGGAAAGTAGCAGATATCTTTTTACTTTCAAAGGCTCCATAATGGACATCTGCAATTTCATTACTGCTTGCATATAGTTTTAACCAATGGTCATTTAAATATGAATTACCAACGACAGCTGTATTGACTGTTGCAAATAATCCACCCACTTTATAAGGAAATTGACATGTAAACACAATAGAATCTTTGTTAGCAGTAAACGATTTGCAATAGCCCTCTCCTTGTTCATATTGTGAAGAGAATTGATAGCTAACCGGTACGACATTAGCTCCTTCATAGGACTTTCCTCCACTAAATACATTTCGATAATCTAATTGTATTTTATCCCAAAAAAAAGTTTCTGCGATAGGAGGATTTTGAATTACGTTATTTAAAAGTGTAAATCGTTTATTAGAGTTTGAATTATTAAAAGTAATAAAATAATAAGCTGTATCAGATACTAAATTGATATTTGAATTCAGGATATCATTTGTATTTTTATAGAGAGGTTCATCAACTTTTGAATCTGCTTTTCTTCCCCAAAATTCAATGTAATCACTTCCATTTAAAGCTCCCTCACTACTAACGAAAATAGGAACTTCGTTGCCATCTCTAAAAATTTGTAATTGTTTTCCTTCTACAGAATTAGGCATTCCTAAAGCAAATAATGAAGATATGGGAATACGATAAATACTGTCTTTATATATTTTAAATTTGTAGTAAGTTTGATTATAATTTATCCACTCATTTCCATAAGTTTGAGCATATAAGCTCTTTATTCCAAATAGAAAAAAAAGGAAAAAGAATATTTTAAATCTTTGTATCATTTCAACTATTTTCTATTTTTTATTTGTTTATCAATTTGGTTTGCTCTGTCATCTAAATCAGTATTGGCAATTCCAAATGTGCTGTTTTTCTTATTTATATTTAATCTTAATGAAATAAAATGGCTATACAAAGGATTTCCTTGAATATTCAAACTCGAAAAAGCATAATCAATTGTAAGACTTTTTAATTTCACACCTACACCTAAAGTGGGTTGATATAAAGTACGTTTTTTTGTATTTGTTGTATCATTATCATCTAAAACTCTTTGAAAGTTTCCAAGACCGCCCCTCAAATAAAACAAATGGTTATAGTCCATTTCGAGCCCTAATTTCGGATCAATACTAAATGGATTCATGTTAATGATATTTCCATAGCGTTTACCATCAGTAGTAATATCAAGATTGGCCTCTGCTAATAAATTTATTTTCTTGTCAATTTTAAAATATCTGCCGCCTCCCAATATAAATCGAGGAGTGTTCATTTCAGAACTTTTAGAAACTATTTCATTGCCGGTCTGGGCTAAGACTTGCTTTTCTTTTTCAGTAAAACTGAAAGACCACAATGTGTGAGTAGTTGTAATATCTTTTAACATCGCACCTAACTTCCATTTTTTATAATAGCCTTGTAATCCAATGTCAATACCTGCTCCCCAAGCATTTGCCATACTCCCTACATTTCGATGAATGATTTTTAAATTACCTCCAATATTGATATCAATATCATCTCTTTCAGCAAACTTTTTAATTTTTAATTTTTGTGCATAAGATATTAATCCGGCATAATCGGCTGCCGAAATTGCTTTTATCTTTGTGTAATCAACTGTTCCATCAGGCTGTATTAAATTAAGTGTATAAGGAATATCATCTATTGCAAAGCGAATAAAGGATGCAGCCAAAACTCCTTTTTTATTTTTCATAGGATAGGCAACTCCTAAATAATCATATTTTGCGATACTGCTAAAATATTCAGAGTGCATTAGACCTATTTGAAAATCGGTATTTACATGCGTTAAACCTGCAGGATTCCAAAATGCTGAAGTAACATCATTAACGCTTGCTACTTGCGCCCCTGACATTCCAAAACTTCTTGCCCCAACCCCTAAATTCAAAAATTCATTTACATATTTGCGATTTTGCCCAATGGCATTATTAAAAAAAACAAATATTAATACCGTCAAAATAGACTTTTTCAATGTCATTGATTTTTAATTTTATAAAATTTAACGTATAATAGTACAATTAATTATACATCAACTAACAAAAATAATTAAAATAAGCAATCAAAAATGTAAATTATGAAATAATTTATCAGCAAATTTGCATGTTTTTAAATTAAAAAGTGAAATGATAAATCTTATTGAGGAATTAAGATGGAGAGGCTTGCTCCAAGACATGATACCCGGAACAGAAGAACAACTGAATAAGGAAATGACTGTTGGATATGTTGGTTTTGACCCTACTGCTGATTCTTTACATATTGGGAACTTAGTCCCTATTATTTTATTGATGCATCTTCAAAAAGCAGGTCATAAACCAATTGCATTAGTTGGTGGAGCAACCGGGCGAGTTGGAGACCCTTCCGGGAAATCAACCGAACGAAATATGTTGCCTATCGAACAAATTCAACATAATTTAGAATCGCAAAAAAAACAACTACAAAAATTTTTAAACTTTGACACTTCACTCAAAAACCATGCAGAAATCTTAAATAATTATGATTGGCTTAAAGATTATACCTTTTTAGATTTCATCAGAGATGTGGGAAAATTTATCACAGTCAATTATATGCTCAGTAAAGATTCAGTTCAAAATCGTTTAGAAAATGGAATGTCCTTTACTGAATTTTCTTATCAACTCATTCAAGGTTATGATTTTTATTATTTAAATCAAAACCATCAAGTGAAGCTACAAATGGGAGGCTCAGACCAATGGGGAAATATTGTTACCGGCACAGAACTAATCAGAAAAAAATCAGGTAATGAAGCTTTTGCATTGACAGCTCCTTTAGTAAAAAAAGCCGATGGTAGTAAATTTGGAAAATCAGAATCCGGAAATGTTTGGTTAGACAAAAACAAAACTTCAGTTTATAAATTTTATCAATTTTGGCTGAACACAAGCGATGAAGATGCTGAAAAATATATTTCGATTTTTACTTTTCTTTCCAAAAATGAAATTGAAGAATTGATAAAATCACATCGTGAATCGCCGCATTTAAGAGTATTACAAAAAACACTTGCAAAAGAAGTTTGCACAATGGTTCATAGCAAAGAAGAATATGAATATGCAGTTCAAACTTCACTTATCCTTTTCGGAAATGATACTGCGAACGAATTAAAAAAACTATCAGAGAGCGAATTGCTCGAAATCATGGATGGAGTACCTACTTTTTCTTATGACTTGTCCAAAATCAAAACCGGTGTTGATATCGTTTCTTTTCTATCTGAAACAAAAATTTTTGAATCAAAAGCAAAAGCTCGTGAAATGACAGGCAATGGGGGCGTTAGTTTAAATAAACAAAAAATGACTGACCTTAATTATTTAATAAAAGAAAGTGATGTAATGCATGACAAATATATTTTAGTACAAAAAGGAAAAAAGAATTATCATTTAGTCATACTTCAATAATTCAAATTTTGGTAAAAATCGGTTTATTATCAGATACGCATGGGTACTTGGCTCCACAAGTTTTAGAACACTTTAGCGATGTAGATGAAATATGGCATGCCGGTGATTTGGGTAATAAAAATTTATGTGATGAATTAGAAAAAATTAAACCATTCAAAGCCGTTTATGGTAACATAGATGGTCAAGAATTAAGAATTCGATACCCTGAATATTTATTTTTTAAAATTGAAAATGTATCAGTTTTGATGACTCATATTGGTGGCTATCCTCCTAAATATAATTCATATTCTAAACCACTCATTAAACAATTGAAACCAAATGTTTTTATCAGTGGGCATTCTCATATTTTAAAAATTATGCCGGACAATGAAAACCAATTATTACATATCAATCCCGGTGCAGCGGGTAAACAAGGCTGGCAAAAGGTTAATACCTTAGTAAAATTTGATATTGACAATGATAGGCTTAAAAACCTAAGTGTAATTGAATTTCAACGATAGTTTTATTTTTCAACAAAAAATATTCTGCGTTAATTAAGTTAAACAGCCTCTATATTTTCATAAGAAAAATTTGCAATAATTTCATCGGCAAACTCACTTGTGTTTAACAATGTGGCGCCTTCCATTAAATTATAAAAATCAATAGTAACTCTTTTACTTTTAATTGCTTCGCTAAGTGCTTTTTTTATCATCACAGACACTTCAGTCCATCCAATGTATTCAAACATCATAGCTCCACTCAGAATTAAAGACGAAGGGTTCATCGTATTTGTATTGGCAAATCGAGGTGCAGTCCCATGCGTAGCTTCAAAAACGGCATGTCCTGAGTTATAATTTATGTTTGCTCCCGGAGAAATACCAATTCCCCCAACTTGAGCAGCTAAAGCATCGCTGATATAATCTCCATTAAGATTGAGTGTTGCTATCACACTGTAATTTTCCGGAGCTAAAAGTGCTTGTTGTAAAAAGTTATCTGCTATTATATCTTTAATAATAATTTTATTGTCTTTGATGGCAGTATCCATTTCATTTTTTGCAGCAAGTTCTCCTTTTTCACTTTTTGTTTTTTCCCATTGATTCCAAGTATAAACAATATGCCCGAATTCTTTTTCAGCTAATTCATATCCCCAATTTTTAAATGCCCCCTCTGTAAATTTCATAATATTTCCTTTGTGCACTATTGTGACGCTGGATCTTTTATGCTCTATTGCATATTTTATTGCTGCTCTGATCAATCGCTCACTTCCTTCTTTACTTACCGGTTTTAAACCAATAGAAGTATTAGAAGAATTTTTTATCTTATGTATTCCTAATTCATTTTCTAAAAAAGAAATCATTTTTTTTGCTTCATCACTTCCGGCCATAAATTCTATACCTGCATAAATATCTTCTGTATTTTCTCTAAATATCACCATATCGACTTTTTCCGGATGTCGCATCGGTGAAGGAGTTTCTTCAAAAAATTGTATAGGTCTTAAACAAACAAACAAATCTAATTCTTGACGTAGAGCTACATTGAGGCTTCTTATTCCGCCACCAACCGGGGTTGTTAATGGGCCTTTTATGGCTACCAAATATTCTTTAAAATCATTCATTGTTTCCTGAGGCATCCAACTACCTGTTTCCTTAAAAGCTTTTTCACCGGCTAACACTTCTTTCCATTCGACTTTGCGATTTCCATTATAAGCATGTTTAACAGCTTCATCAAAAACTTTTACACTTGCTTTCCATATATCAGGACCAATACCATCACCTTCAATAAAAGGAATTATTACTTCATCAGGTACTTGTAATTTACCATTATTCATGCTGATTTTTTGTGCCATATTTTAATTATTGAATGATTAAAAAAGTGCCGCGAAATTAGGATTTTTTGCCTTTCGTCCTATCTTTTTGTATTTCTTTTTTTATGGTTATAAAAAAATGATGTGCATATAAATTTTTCAATGATTCAAATATTTTTTTATATAAAAAACACTTCTAAATTTGTGCCATGAATCCAAACAGACACTTAATGACATTAGATGAATTTACTATTCATCAAACTAGACAATTTTCAAATGCAACGGGAGAACTCTCCACTTTATTACGAGACATTGGTTTGGCTTGTAAGTTTATTAATAAGCAAGTAAACAAAGCCGGATTGGTGGATATTATTGGCTCTCATGGGAAAGAAAATACTCATGGTGAGGAGCAAATGAAACTAGATGTTTTTGCAGACAACGCATTAATAAATGTTTTAAGAAATAGTAGTGATTGTGCAGGCATAGCATCCGAAGAAAATGAAGATTTTGTAGCATTTGATGATGAACATTCTGTTAATTCAAAATATGTAGTTCTTTTTGACCCATTAGACGGTTCTTCCAATATTGATGTAAATGCTTCTATTGGAACTATTTTTTGTATATATAAAAGAGTAAGCCCATTAGGAAAACCTTGTACAAAAGAAGATTTCCTACAGAAAGGAAGAAATATAATGGCTGCCGGTTATGTTATTTACGGTTCCAGCACCATGTTGGTTTATGCAACTCGTTTAGGTGTAAATGGATTTACTTTAGAACCAAGTATTGGCGAATTTTGCTTATCACATAAGGATATGAAATGTCCTGATAATGGAAAAATTTATTCAATCAATCAAGGGAACTCAAGCAAGTATGACGATAAATTATTGAGTTTTTTAAACTATTGTATGGAAGATGCCCCTGAAAGTAAACGCCCTTACTCTCATCGTTACATAGGAAGTATGGTCGCTGATTTACATAGAACTTTAATTAAGGGAGGTATTTTTATGTATCCTGCAGATAGTAAAAATGCTAATGGGAAATTGCGTCTTCTTTACGAATGTAACCCTATGAGTTATATAATAGAAATGGCCGGCGGTATGGGACATACAGGTAAAACCCCTATTTTAGATATTGAACCTGAAAAATTACATCAAAGAGTACCTATCTTTATCGGTTCTAAAAATTTGGTACAAAAAGCATTAGAATTTGTAGGCTAGAAATCAGTTGAAACTAATTAATGTGCAAATGATTCATCGTAATTACCTTTAATACGCTCGATGGGTGGATTAAAGTACCCATATTTCACATGTGGGTATTCTTCATGAATAATATCAAATGTTTGTTTAATTCCAAAACATGGCCCGGTATCTGTAATATTTAATTTAGTCAAATACCAATCAGGGTCAATATTAAAATTACGCCATTGTATCATATTTAATTTAGTATATTCGATTGCTTTCAATAGAGCTTCTACTTCTTCTTCACTATCCGTAGTTCCCGGAAATACAAAATAATTAATTGATGCCCATCCTCCCATGTCGGTAACGATTTTTAAAGATTCTAATAAATCTTTCAACTCATAATTATTAGGTCTGTAGTATGGCGTATAGTATTGATCCCTAAATGAATTTAGACTCACACGAATGCTGTTCAAACCGGCCTCCATCAATCGTTTAACTGCTTTAGGATTACTACCATTCGTATTGACATTAATACACCCTTTTGAAGTATGTTTTCTTATTTCAATAATGGATTTTTCTATGGTTTCCCACATGAGCAATGGCTCTCCTTCACAACCTTGTCCCCAACTAATGATTGGGAAAGGTGCCGTTTCTAAATGGGGTACGGTATATTCTACAATCTCTTCGACAGTAGGTTTAAAAGTTAATCTATCATGTGAAGAAACGATTTTTTCATCATCAGGTTGAAAAGATATACATCCTAAACAGTTTGCATTACAAGCGGGTGATGATGGTATGGGACATTCCCATCGTCCTAAGAAAAAATTTCTTGCAGCAGGACAATGATAAGTATTACAACAAGTATTTGCTAAATGTTTTACTAAACGATTTTGCGAATAGGTCTCTGTAAATCTTTTTACTCCGATTTGAATTTTATCTTCATTATATCCACTTTTATCTTGTCGAATATCTTTCTCAATTCTAAGAGCTGTAACATAAAATTTGTTATTATACCATCCGGTAGCCGTATAGCAAAACAAAGGCAATGTAGGTGCATCTTTTAAAGTTTCATAAGGTGCTAAATAAAGTCCTGTATAAGCAGGTGGGATAAATGCTGCAACTGCCCAGCCTTTATCGCACAGTCTAAGTTCTCCTGTATTCACATCAATGCCTATCCCCTTTCTACCCGGTAATTCATATAAATTACCACCTTCGGGTAATTCAATCCAACTTTCTAATTCTACCTTTACTGCATCCCATCCTGTTCGACCAAGTGCATATAAACTTTCATCTTCAAATATATTACCCTTCCCGTCTGAATAAAGGATGTAAGGTGATTGACGTAATTGCATTTTGCAAAGTTAAATAAAAAAGAGGCTATTTATGGTTGATTTGATTTTTACAAAAAGATAAAAAATTTTCAATTTCTTCTGTGTTTAAGTTAAGTATAACTCTGTATTGATTGATATGACTATTTTTATAATAAAAACTTAAATGTTCATTTTTAATTTGAATTTGTTGTAATTCACTCCAATTAATTTTTTTATCATAAGTTGGTGTCGGTACAATAATTTTATCATTTGAAATCTGAATATACATTTCATTAAAAATCCTTTGTTCCATATATAAAATAAAAATCAAGATGAAGGAAATCATGAAGAATAAAAACATCGGAAAATAATCATTAATATTTAAAAAGTGTAAGCCCGCCATAAATAAAAAGCCGATTTCCACTATTCTGAATGTTCTATTATTTTGTTGATTTATTAAAATTTCTTTTTTAAAAAGCGAAAAGAATAAAATGGCAAATGATATAGGTAAAATCATTAATAGCATTAGCCAATCTTCATTAATATTTTTTAGAAAGCGGAGTGAATAAATACACATAAAAATAGCTGACATTATATGCATTGACCTGCATTGCATAAAGCGTTTGTGCATATCCGGGTATAAAATTCTAAATTGATATTGCTCAAGCATTCAAAAAAGATTTCATAAACAAATTGCACATTCGGTATAATGTTCTTGCTCCTACACTTGCATCAATTGCATCCGTTGAATCTTCTCCACAGCTTACTTCATTTAGGTCAAAGCCTATTATTTTTCTACCACTTTCAACTATTTTATTAAATAGATATAATACTTGCTCGGCTTCAAATCCTCCTTGTACGGGAGTTCCTGTATTTTTACATAACTTAGGGTCTAAACCATCTATATCAAAACTTATATAAACATTTTGTGGTAGCTCATCTACTATATCATTGCATATTTGATTCCAATTTTCGCCATTGAACATTCTTCTTTTTACAACATTATCAAAAAATGTAGTTATTCTATCAGGATTATTTTGAATCATTTCATATTCTTCATCACAAAAATCCCTTATTCCTACTTGTACTAATTTTTTCATTTGGGGTACTTCGTTCAGTACATTATACATGATGGAAGCGTGAGAATAAGTAAATCCTTCATAGGCTTTTCGTAAGTCTGCATGTGCATCAATTTGCAAAAGCCCAAAATCGCCATGATGCTCACCCACAGCTTTAATAAGTCCTAAAGGTGTGCTATGATCTCCACCAATCAAAGCAACTAACTTATCTTTCTTTAGTAATTCGCTTGCTTCATTATACACCCAATCATTAAGCTGTACACAACCTTGGTTAATTTCATTTAATTTTTTTTGTAGTTGTAAATTATCAGCAGTATTGCCCCCCTCACTTAAAAAAGAAATTATCAGTTCTGCACAATGTCTTAAATAATCATTTTTTTTAATAATATCTTTATTGAAATCCAACATATAAAAGCCTTCTTTCCACATATTAGGCGATTCTAAATCGAATAAATCAATTTGATAGGATGCTTCTAATATTTTTTCGGGTCCTTTTGCAGTTCCATTTCTGTACGATACGGTTACTTCCCATGGTATAGGAATTAAAACTAGTTTTGAATTGTCCATAGTTGATGGTAAGCCAAAAATATTGTTATCAGCTAAGCCGACTGAGTTAGTATCAAAATCTTGAATGGGCATATATTTTATTTTTATTAAAAAAGGTTATCATATTCATGACAACCTTAGAAATCAAAATTTTAAAAAATTTACAATTATTCAGTAGTAGTAGTTGTATCCTCAGTGGTAGTTGCATTTTCGGTAGATTCTTCTTTAACAGTATCAGCATTAGCAGATTTTTTAGTTCTACCACGTCTTGTTTTTTTCTTCTCTTTTCCAACTTTATCAGAAGTGTTGTATATTTCATTAAAGTCCACCAATTCAATTAAAGCCATATCAGCAGCATCTCCCATTCTTCTTTCTAATTTAATAATGCGAGTATATCCACCCGGTCTATCTGCAATTTTTGGGCTAATGATATTGAAAAGCTCATTAATGGCACTATTATTTTGCAAATAACTAAAAACAATTCTACGATTGTGCATATCATCGATTTTAGATTTTGTTAATAAAGGTTCTACAAATACTCTTAATGCTTTTGCTTTAGCCAAAGTTGTTGTAATTCGTTTATGTTCAATTAATGAAATAGCTAAATTTTTCATTAATGCTTTTCTATGTGCGGTTTTACGTCCTAAATGGTTTATTTTTACGCCGTGTCTCATTTTAATAGTTTTAGATTAATATAAATCTTTTTATTTTTTATTAAAGGTCTTCAAAATTTATTTTTGATAAATCCATTCCAAAATTTAAGCCTCTATCTATAAGAACTTGTTCAATTTCAGAAAGAGATTTTTGTCCAAAGTTTCTGAACTTCATCAATTCATCTTGTTCGTATTGAACTAATTCGCTTAGGCTATTAATTTTAGCAGCTTTCAAGCAATTGAATGCTCTTACTGAAAGGTCTAAATCTTCGAGTGGTGTTTTTAAAATTTGACGTAGTTTAAGAGTTTGTTCATCTACCACATCATGTTTTTCTGAATCTCCTGTGTCGAAAGTAATATTCTCATCAGTTATAAGCATTAAATGCTGAATTAAGATACGAGATGCTTGTTTTACTGCATCTTCCGGATGAATAGTCCCATCTGTTGTAACTTCTAAGATTAATTTTTCGAAGTCAGTTCTTTGTTCAACACGTGTATTTTCTATAGTATATTTTACATTTTTGATAGGGGTAAAAATACTATCCACCGGAATCCATCCAATAGGGAATTCTTTTGGTTTTGTTTCATCAGCCGGCACATACCCACGGCCTTTAATTACATTTAAATCAATTTTTAGAGTAGTGCTTGGATTCATATTGCATATAACCAAATCAGGGTTAGTGATTTCAAACGAATTTGTCACATCACCAATCATTCCTGCTGTAAATTGTTCTTTTCCTTTGATAATAAGTTCAATTCTTTCACTACTTGTTTCGATATCATTTTTTCTTTTGAAACGAACTTGTTTAAGGTTAAGTATTAATTCAGTAACATCTTCTGTTACGCCTTTAATCGTTGTGAATTCATGATCTACTCCTTCTATTTTTATTCCATTAATTGCATATCCTTCTAAAGAGCTTAAAAGAACACGTCTAAGTGAGTTTCCTACTGTAACTCCAAAGCCCGGCTCTAATGGTTTAAATTCAAATACCCCTTCAAATTCAGTTGCTTTTTGTAAAACAATTTTGTCTGGTTTTTGAAAACTTAAAATTGCCATTTGTATATTTATTTTGTTTTTTAGAATGAAAAATTATTATTTAGAATAAAGCTCTACTATAAGCGATTCTTTTATATTCTCCGGTACGCTTGCTCTTTCCGGATGAGCGATATAAGTTCCTTTCATTTCCTTTTCATTCCAATCAAGCCAGTTTATTTTTGGATCTTTACCTCTTGCTCTTGAAGTGATTTTAGAGTTTGCAGCACTTTTTTCTTTAAATCCTATTACATCTCCGGGTTTTAATTTTGCAGATGGTATATTGCAAACATGCCCGTTAACTGTTATATGCTTGTGTGCTACCAATTGTCTTGCTGCCGGTCTTGATTCAGCTAATCCTAAACGATAAACAGTATTGTCTAATCTTGATTCAAGTAAGGCGATTAGGTTTTCACCGGTTACTCCTTTCATTCGTACTGCTTCTTCAAATGTATTACGGAAACGACGTTCTAAAACTCCGTAAGTATATTTTGCTTTTTGTTTTTCACGTAACTGTAAACCATATTCTCCTAATTGTTTACGTTTACGCGATGCTCCGTGTTGTCCGGGAGGGTTGCTGTTTTTTTGTAAATACTTGGCATTTCCTAAAATTGGTTCTCCAAATATTCTACAGATTTTTGTTTTGGGTCCTGTATATCTTGCCATATTTTAATTTTGTGGATTTTCTCTATAAATATTATTTTTTGTTTTTGGTCAAACTCATATAAAACCCTAAATTTAGATTTTGACCTATTAAAAAATTTGGTAATTATACCCTTCTCTTTTTGGGAGGACGACAACCATTATGTGGTAATGGTGTCACATCATATATAGAAGTAATTTCAATGCCTGAACCGGCTACGGCTCTGATAGCACTTTCTCTTCCTGAACCGGGCCCTTTAACATAAACATCTGCTTTTCTCATACCTGCATCAAATGCCACTTTCCCGGCATCTTGAGAGGCTAATTGAGCTGCATAAGGTGTGTTTTTCTTACTACCTCTAAATCCCATCTTACCGGCGCTGCTCCATGATATTACTTGACCTTGTTTATTGGTATATGCAACTATGATATTGTTAAAGCTTGCTGTTACATGCACATCTCCGTGAGCATCTACTTTTACTACTCTTTTTTTTGCTGCTGCTTTAGCACTTTGTTGTTGGTTTGCTTTTGCCATTATATTGCTTTAGTAATTATTTTATTATTTAAAAAACTTATTTTATAAAAAAGTTTGATATTATTTTTTAGGTGCTTTTTTCTTACCTGCCACTGTTTTACGACGTCCTTTGCGAGTACGTGAATTAGTTCTTGTTCTTTGGCCTCTTAAAGGTAATCCCTTTCTGTGGCGTAACCCTCTATAACAAACGATATCCAAAAGTCTTTTGATATTCATTTGAGTTTCTGAACGTAATTGACCTTCAACTTTCAACTCACTATTAATAAAATTACGGATTGCAGCTTGTTCATCATCATTCCATTCTTTCACTTTTTTATCTAAATCAATATTAGATTTTGTGAGAATTTCTTTTGCAGTAGAGCGTCCTATACCATATATATAGGTAAGACCTATTTCTCCTCTTTTGTTTTTTGGTAAATCGATACCTGCTATACGAGCCATTTTTATTTATTATAAGTTTTAAATTTTGTTAATCAATATTTTATTACCCCTGACGTTGTTTATAACGAGGATTTTTTTTGTTAATAATATAAAGTTTTCCTTTTCTGCGAACAATTTTGCAGTCAGCACTTCTTTTTTTAATTGCAGCTCTTACTTTCATGTTGTTTTATTTATATCTTAAAATAATTCTTCCTCTTGTTAAATCATAAGGGCTCATTTCAATTCCTACTTTGTCGCCGGGTACAATTCGAATATAGTGCATTCTCATTTTTCCAGATATGGTAGAAATAATTTCATGACCATTTTCAAGACGCACTCTAAACATAGCATTACTCAATGCTTCTACTATCACTCCGTCTTGTTTTATTAATGGTTGTTTACCCATAGAATTTTTAAGAGGTGCAAAGGTAGAATATTTTTTTTAAAAATTGAAAGTTTTTTTATTTTATATTCAATAATACTCTCAATTTAATGTTATTGTTTTGTTATTATTTGACTTTAACCTCTTAGTTTTTATCTATTATTATGAAAATAAAATAAAATTGCCTTCTATTCAATGTCAAAATTATACGCATTTTCAAAATATCCTTTTCTAAACTTTGACTTTTTAAAGCTTGTTTTTACAGGAATTGGTCAAATTATGCTGCAAGAGAATGCATTAACCGGTGTATTATTCTTCGTTGGGCTTTTATATGCTGATTTTTCATTTGGTATTGCCGCTTTTATTTCTGCTTTGCTTGGTACTATGCTAGCTCATTTTTTAAAAGCGGATTTAGAAAATATTAAAAAAGGATTATACGGATTTAATGCGGCACTTGTCGGAGTCGCTTTTGTATTTTATTTTAAACATTCCATTTTTCTTTGGTTATTTATTTTGTCGGGAGCTATTTTGGCAACTTTTATTCATCATTTTTTTATTGTCAAAAAATATACTCTTTTTACGTTACCTTTTATTCTCATCACTTGGCTTGCGCTATTTTGTGCTAAAAATAATCTTTTTTTCACTCTCAATATCCATCCCTCTACCCCATTAAACGATTCATTTATTTCGATGTTTTTAAAAGGATTTGCTCAAATCATTTTCCAAAATAATCTTATTGTCGGCTTATTATTTTGGTTGGGCGTTTTGCTCAATTCTCGAATTGCGGCTTTATATGGCATTTTAGCTGCTTTTATTTCCCTTGCGGTGTATCCATTATTTAATATTGAAGCCGAATTTGCATTTGAAGGTTTATTTTGTTTTAATGCCATTCTTTCTTCATTGGTATTTTCAAAATTTGATTTCCATAATTTCATTTTATGTTTATTAGCAGTCTTTATAGCATTCATATTGACAAAATTGGTTTTAATCTTAAATTTACCCCAACTGACATTTCCTTTTGTTGCTGTTTCTGTTTTAGTAATTTATCTTAAACTCAGATTACGCATTAAGATTGAATTTTAAATTTCGATACCATGTCCAAATCCTTTTGGGTGTTGTGTTTCCGATAAAATATCATTAAAAAACTCCAATGCTATACACAAGGGATTTATGTTGTTGTTTGTTCAGCCCTATCGGGCTGGGCGAGTATATCGTGTGTAAAACTTGCACGGCAAGCGTGCAGGTTTTACTTAGTGACGCACTTCGTGCCTTATGGAACATCAATAAGCTTAGATTTTGTATTAGAAATGATGGCTCATATTAGTATTTTTTTTATTGCGGAATTTGGGTTAAACAGAAATTAAATATTAAGTTTAAAATATGAGAGTAATGGGGGGAATGTTTTTAGTTTCCAATAATGATTGTTTTTTTACAATAAAGAAGGGAATACTACCAACATCAATCATATTGCCAAATGCGTAGCCAAGTATTTTCGTTTAACATAAGAGTAATAGCTAACTTTAACCATGCACCTTAGATGTGTAAGAAACTAAAAAATCGTATTTTAGCCATTTAAAATTTAAATTTAAATAAATGTCAGTAAAAGAAGCAAAGGCTCGTATTCAAATAAATAAACTTCTTGAAGAAGCTGGCTGGCTTTTCTTAGACACAGATAAGGGTAAAGCAACTATCAAATTGGAATCACCCATAAAACTGAATGACTTGGGTGATGACTTTGAACATTCTAAAAACGGATTCGATGATTTTTTATTAGTTGCTGAAAACCAAAATCCTATTTTAGTTTTAGAAACGATATTCTTTGCCAAAATTTGTTTGTGAAAAAACACTTATACTGCCAAGCAGTATAAGTGTTGTCAATAATATGTTTTTCATCTTTATTGTTTTAATAGTTTCCCGGTACTTTCTAAACGGTTGTTTACAAAATACTTATACAAATATACACCAATTGGTAAATTTGGCAATTGCATAGTTACCCTGTTTACCGTATTCGATAGTTCGGTTTCATATACAGACACACCCAACAGCGTATATACAACTATTTTGCTCACTTCGCCTATTTGTAGCGAGTAGTCTATAGTTAGGTCATTATTAAACGGATTGGGGTAGAGTTTTATTTTGCTGCTTTGCTTATATACCTCACCGCTACTCAGGGGCCAGCAGGGCTTGGTAGTATCTGCACCTAACTCGTAGTTGGGTAGGTTGGGTATGGTTTTTATGAGACCATAAATTGTTTGTGGATTTTTGCTTTGCAAGCATTTTCTGCAAAAATTACAGGTAGCACCTATACCATCAGGGTTGTCTATTACACTCATTTGCTTGCTTATATTATGAAAATAACTTATATATACCTTATTGTCTGCCCCTAAAGCAAGGCTGGTATAGCCTGCAAAATAGTCGTAAGTGGTATCCATACCATATACTTTGTAAAACGACTGTGTGGGTATATGGTATTGCAATATATGACTGTAGCGGCTTATATATAAGTTTTTACCATTGGGCGAAAAACACAAGCCTGTGTTGGCAGTATCTGCCTGCACATCTCCCGGCGGAAAGCCCGTTGCCTGGGGGGGGGGTATAATTTTGCTAAAGTTACTTAATATACCTGTGCACCTGTCAAAATTGGCTAAATATAAATAATTCATTCCTGGTAGGCGAGACCTTGCAAATGCCCATGTATTGCCATCAGGGCTAAACTGCATTTGCCCAAACAGGTCAAAGTAACCTTCAAAGGGGTAAGGCATGGTTTGCACACCCATATTATATACACTATCTTGTGTAAACAAGAACTTAAATATACGATTGCCATTTACACTATCGCCTGCCATCTTTAGCAGCCACCAGTCCTTGCCATTGGCATGGCGACAAGCCTGCATGCCTACTTTTAACAATTCTACATTTTCTACAATAGGAACCATACGTTTTACTACCTTGCCTGCACCGCCGTTCATATTCATATCTATTACATTGTAAAGCAGCAAATTGTACGGTGCTTTCCACCCATGTATATTATGAAAATTGTACAGCATGGTATCGTTCATAGTGGCAGTTACAAAATAGTACTTTTTGTTTTCCATCGGCATAAATAAAGAATATTGTGGAATAGGCCCATCACCATCGCACTCCTCGTAATAGCCGGGTGTGGCTAAGGTGTCGCCTCCGTCTATATAGTTTATATTTCTGTCATACACATTCATACCATTGCTTTGCAGTATAATATTGCCACTACTATCGCATACATTAGAACTACCTAAGCCAAAGAATATAAAAATGCCTGAAGTATCATGAGTTAAGGGGTTATCAAATTTAATTTTATATCCCGACCTGCCTATTACCCATTCTTTGCCAAAATTTGTTTGTGAAAAAACACTTATACTGCCAAGCAGTATAAGTGTTGTCAATAATATGTTTTTCATCTTTATTGTTTTAATAGTTTCCCGGTACTTTCTAAACGGTTGTTTACAAAATACTTATACAAATATACACCAATTGGTAAATTTGGCAATTGCATAGTTACCCTGTTTACCGTATTCGATAGTTCGGTTTCATATACAGACACACCCAACAGCGTATATACAACTATTTTGCTCACTTCGCCTATTTGTAGCGAGTAGTCTATAGTTAGGTCATTATTAAACGGATTGGGGTAGAGTTTTATTTTGCTGCTTTGCTTATATACCTCACCGCTACTCAGGGGCCAGCAGGGCTTGGTAGTATCTGCACCTAACTCGTAGTTGGGTAGGTTGGGTATGGTTTTTATGAGACCATAAATTGTTTGTGGATTTTTGCTTTGCAAGCATTTTCTGCAAAAATTACAGGTAGCACCTATACCATCAGGGTTGTCTATTACACTCATTTGCTTGCTTATATTATGAAAATAACTTATATATACCTTATTGTCTGCCCCTAAAGCAAGGCTGGTATAGCCTGCAAAATAGTCGTAAGTGGTATCCATACCATATACTTTGTAAAACGACTGTGTGGGTATATGGTATTGCAATATATGACTGTAGCGGCTTATATATAAGTTTTTACCATTGGGCGAAAAACACAAGCCTGTGTTGGCAGTATCTGCCTGCACATCTCCCGGCGGAAAGCCCGTTGCCTGGGGGGGGGGTATAATTTTGCTAAAGTTACTTAATATACCTGTGCACCTGTCAAAATTGGCTAAATATAAATAATTCATTCCTGGTAGGCGAGACCTTGCAAATGCCCATGTATTGCCATCAGGGCTAAACTGCATTTGCCCAAACAGGTCAAAGTAACCTTCAAAGGGGTAAGGCATGGTTTGCACACCCATATTATATACACTATCTTGTGTAAACAAGAACTTAAATATACGATTGCCATTTACACTATCGCCTGCCATCTTTAGCAGCCACCAGTCCTTGCCATTGGCATGGCGACAAGCCTGCATGCCTACTTTTAACAATTCTACATTTTCTACAATAGGAACCATACGTTTTACTACCTTGCCTGCACCGCCGTTCATATTCATATCTATTACATTGTAAAGCAGCAAATTGTACGGTGCTTTCCACCCATGTATATTATGAAAATTGTACAGCATGGTATCGTTCATAGTGGCAGTTACAAAATAGTACTTTTTGTTTTCCATCGGCATAAATAAAGAATATTGTGGAATAGGCCCATCACCATCGCACTCCTCGTAATAGCCGGGTGTGGCTAAGGTGTCGCCTCCGTCTATATAGTTTATATTTCTGTCATACACATTCATACCATTGCTTTGCAGTATAATATTGCCACTACTATCGCATACATTAGAACTACCTAAGCCAAAGAATATAAAAATGCCTGAAGTATCATGAGTTAAGGGGTTATCAAATTTAATTTTATATCCCGACCTGCCTATTACCCATTCTTTGCCAAAATTTGTTTGTGAAAAAACACTTATACTGCCAAGCAGTATAAGTGTTGTCAATAATGTGTTTTTCATTTTTATTGTTTTAAATTCAATTTTTAAACAAATTCATCATTTTTTACAAAAAATTTATTTTAATCAATTTATCTTCAATGTGGGAAAAGAATATTTGGCTTAAATTAGGACAATCATAAACTCATATAAAGAAAACCTTTCCCACCAAATCCGTAAGTTGCATTTTCCGAATGCAAAATATTCTTTATTCTCTATAAATCAAAAAAAATGTTAATTCTTTTTTTGTAAAAAAATAAAATCCATCAACGGTGAAATAGGGCTGCTTAAAACCTTAATATAAAATCTTGTTTTTCTTTAAAATCTTTTTTCAAAAAGACAATTCCAACAAAAAACAAATCAATACTCAAAGTGACAAAAGAATCTTGTTTGATATGTTGCCATGCTTGATCCATTCCTTGACTCCAATGAATGTCATCAAAAATCACGATGCTGTTTTCGTTCAAATGCGGTTTGGCTATTTCAAAATAGTCTATTGTAGCTTGTTTGCGGTGATTTCCATCTATAAAATACAAGTCAACATTCCCAATCTCTTGAAGGGTTTCTTTCAATATATCATCAAAATTCCCTACTATCTGATGTATATTTTTTAACTCCAACTTTTCAAAATGCAAATGAGCTTGTGCTGCAATTTCGGGGCTCCCTTCTATTGTATAAACCTCATTTTGAGGATTTGTACCCGCAAGATACAAAGTGGCTAATCCCATTGAAGTGCCAAGTTCGACAATGGTTTGAGGCTTAAAATGATTCACCATCCTAAATAATAATTTTCCAAATTTCTCATTCCGACCTGCCGTTTTCGCAATATCACACACTTTTCTTTCCTTCGTGTTTTGAATATGCGACCCCGCCCCAAAGTCTTGCACTTTCAACAATTTAGAATTTTGATACATCTCCTGTCTGAGCATTTTTATCTCTTCAAAAAAATAATAATCTCTTTTATCATTTAAAACTTCATTGATAAACTGAAATACGAACGGCGAATGAATACCATGAGGGCCTTTTGCATGTAAAAGGTAATAGAAATACTGTTTTAATAAAAAAATCTTTTTCATTCTCTCTTTAAAAATCAATGAAAGAAAATGTAAGCAATAATGATAGCCGCCACAACACCTATCATATCGGCAATGAGACCTGCCCATACCGAGTAACGAATATTTTTGATATTGACCGCTCCAAAATATAAAGCAATAATATAAAAAGTAGTGTCGGAAGAGCCTTGCAAAATACTGGCTGTTTTGCCAACAAAGCTATCAGGGCCAAATGCCGGATTATTATAAATATCAATCAACAATCCCCTCGCACCACTCCCACTAAAGGGTTTCATAATTGCCACCGGTAAAGCATCGACAAATTCAGTATTCATTTTTGAAAAAGATAAAACATATTTAATCGCATCAATCACATAAGTCAATGCTCCGCTTTCACGAAAAACACGAATAGCTACAAGCATACCCACCAAATAAGGTAAAATTTTCAATACCACATCAAAGCCCTCTTTTGCCCCATCAATAAAACTATCAAACACATTTACTTTTTTCCATAAACCACCTAACACAATCGCAACGATAATCCCCATCAAAATCAAATTACCCGACACCTTCGACACAATCTCTTTGGTATCATTTGGCAAATGTTGTATCAAATATAAAATACCAATCACCGCAGCAAGCAAACCTCCTATCCATGTGAGCAAAACCCCGTCAAACTTCAATTTTTGCTTAATCCCCACCACTAATATACTGGCTAAGGTAGCCACAACAGTCGCCAGCACACAAGGCACAAAAATAGAAGCGGGCTCCAATGAGGGAATCGTGGCAGACACTCGATAAGAAATAATCGACAAAGGAATCAAGGTAAGCCCGGAAGTGTGCATCACCAAAAACATAATTTGAGCATTAGAAGCGGTTCCTTTTTTAGGATTAATATCTTCTAAACTTTGCATGGCTTTCAATCCAAAAGGCGTTGCCGCATTGTCCAGCCCCAACATATTGGCACTAAAATTCATCACCATCTCCCCCATCGCAGGATGATTATCAGGCACTTCGGGAAATAATCTTTTTAAAAAAGGATTTAATATTCTTGCTATCAATTGGATAGCTCCTGCCCGTTCCGCAATTTTCATCAATCCTAAAAAAAAGATCATGGTGCCGGCAAGGGGTAATCCTACACTGACTACCGCATCTTTTGCTGTCGTAAAAATTCCTTCCACTAATTGTGAAAAAATATCGACATTTCCATTGAGAAGTAGCTTCATCAAAGCAACCAAAAAGCCAATCACAAAAAAGGATATCCAAACATAATTTAAAACCATACTTCCTTTTAATAATTATTGTGACTGTAATATTAAAACAAAAATTAAATCAAACTCATTTTATTCTAAAAGAATTGAAAAAAATCAACTAAATATTCTTATAAAATTACTACCTTTACCTAATGGAATTAGAGCAATTTCTTCATGCACTCAATAAACCAATTAGCAATTTTTCTTTAGATGACAACCATGAATTTTTAGAAACTCTATATAAAAAATATCCTTTTTCAACTCCTCTTTGTTATTTGAATTTTGCATACCAACAATTACAAAACAATGGTAACTCATTAAATAATTTAAGTTTTAATCAACTATCCATTTACAAATCAAATCCTTTATTATTTGCAAAATTTTACAAAGAATTAAAACAAAATAAACACTTTAACAAAACTATACATAATGTTGATAATGACAATGATATACTTCAATTAATAAATGAGATTCCTAACTCTAATCCGATTAAAACAAGCTCCTATATTAAAACCGATGATGCAAAAAATTTAATATCTGACGATAAAAAAGAAGAAAGCTTAGCTGTTTTTGTAAGTACTGAAAAAGATTTAATGGTAATGATGAGCTTTACGGATTGGTTGCTTCATTTTAAGACAAAATCGGAAAAAGAAAAAGAAGAGCAAAGAGAGAAAAATGCTTTAAAAACGTCTTGGAAAAAAGAAAAACTCACTCAGCTTTCCGAAGAAGAAGATGAAGATATCCCCGATGATATTTTCAGGCAAGCAATGGATTCTATTTCTGACAATTCTATCATAAGCGAATCAATGGCTGTCATTTTGACTAATCAAGGGAAAATTGACAAGGCTATTGATATGTATAAAAAATTAAGTTTGCAAAATCCCGAAAAAAGTGCTTACTTTGCCGACCGTATTAAAATTTTGAAGAAAAACAAGGATTTATAAACATGACAACTGTATTTTTTATTTTAATTATCATTGCCTGTATCGTTTTAGGCTTTTTTGTATTAATCCAAAACCCTAAAGGTGGCGGATTATCCGGCACTTTCGGAGGTTTAGGAAATCAAATGATGGGTGCCAAACAAAGTACAGATGTCGTAGAAAAAGGTACTTGGATAACTGCTGCTATATTATTGGCTTTTGTTCTTTTGAGTTTTGTTACAGCTCCTCGATTGAAAAGTGCTGAAAACCAAAAAACACGTGCTGAAATGAATGCGGGCAAAACAGCTGCTCCTCCTCCGGTACAACAAGCTCCTGCACCGACTCCTTCTCCGGCACCGGCTCCTACCGGTACACCAACACCTGAACCGGCACCTGCTAATCAATAATTTATTTCAATTCATTTTTTATTTCTTACTTTTTAAAGTTTTTACTTTAAAAGTATGTAAATTCTTTTATCTTTAAACATTCAAGTACATTTATATTTTTCATGGAAAATATCGAAAAAATTAACGAATTCAAATCGTCACCGGAATTATTAGAGAAGTTAAAAGAATTTAGTATAATAAAAAGTTATCCTGTAGGAGAAATAGTTTTAAATGAAAATGCCCCTATTCGTTCACTTCCGATTGTAGTGAATGGAATTTTAAAAGTTATCAAAACGGAAGAAGACGGGAGAGAAATTTTACTATATTACATCAAGCCGGGAGAAAGTTGCATCATGTCATTTTTAGGCGGAATACATAATGAAACCAGCAAGGTAAGAGCAGAAGTTGAAGAAGATGCCGAAATTATGTTTTTGCCTATCAATAAAGTTTCGCTTTTTATACATGAGCATCCACAATGGGTAGATTATATCTTTAAACTTTACCATAAACGCTTTGAAGAGTTATTAAACATCATTGATGAAATTGCTTTCAAAAAAGTAGATGAACGACTTTTAAATCTTTTAAATAAAAAAGTGGCACTTACCCAATCCACCACCATACAAATTACACATGAACAACTTGCTAACGAACTTGGTACTGCCAGGGTTGTTGTTTCAAGGTTATTAAAACAATTAGAAGAAATTGGCGAGGTGGAATTAGGTAGAAATAAAATTCGCATATTAAATTCTTCTTTTAGTTAAGTAATATAAGTTACGAAACTAACCATTAAGAATATCTATTTTTGCAAGTTTCAAAATTATAAATGGAATTTCTCGGCTATTTTGCAGCAGTTTTAATTGGTATTTCTTTAGGTTTAATTGGTGGTGGCGGGAGCATACTTTCTGTGCCGGTTTTAGTTTATCTTTTTGGTATTGAAGCAGCCTTATCCACTACCTATTCGCTTTTCATTGTGGGGATAACAAGCTTGATTGGTTCATATAGTTATATCCAAAAGCAATTAGTCGATTTCAAGACAGTCTTCTTTTTTGGAATCCCTTCTATCATATCGGTTTTTGTAACAAAATCTTGGATAACACCGGCTATCCCGACAACTATTTTGCAAATAGGATTTTTTACTATAACAAAAAATATTTTACTCATGCTATTGTTTGCAATACTCATGCTTTTTGCATCTGTCAGTATGATAAAAAATAAAAAAAATGAAGAAAATCCACCTCAAAATATCAACTTAACAGCTTTGATAAAAATCACCTTACAAGGGTTGTTCGTTGGTTTCATTACAGGCTTAGTAGGTGCCGGCGGAGGTTTTATAATTATTCCGGTTTTAGTCAATTTATTTCATATTCCAATGAAAAAAGCCGTAGGCACTTCACTGCTCATTATTTCTATTAATTCATTAAGCGGTTTTATCATTTCGTTTAAAGAAATAGCCCATTGGCAAATTATTTTAAACATAACTGCCATAGCTGTTATTGGAATATTAATCGGCAGTTATCTTTCCAATTTTATTGATGGGAAAAAACTAAAAAAATCATTTGGATGGTTTGTTCTTATCATGGGTATTTATATCATTTTAAAAGAAACACTTTTGAAATAAATAATTTTCAAAAAAACTACCATAAAAACATAGCCTATAAGTTAAAATTATTAGAAACTAACTTTAAAGTAACATTAGTTACTCTAAAATTCTTTATAATATATGAAATTTGCATTAAATATTTTAAAATCTAAAGATTATGAAAGTAGAACAAATTTATACAGGGTGTTTAGCACAAGGAGCTTATTACATTTCTTCAAATGGCGAAGCTGCTATCATTGATCCATTAAGAGAAACTCAACCTTATTTAGAACGTTTGGAAAAAGACAATGTTAAACTCAAATATATTTTTGAAACGCACTTTCATGCAGATTTTGTGAGTGGGCATGTTGATTTAAGTAAAAAAACAGGTGCTACTATCGTTTATGGACCTACCGCTACTGCCGGTTTTGATATGTTAGTCGCTGAAGACAATCAAATATTCGATATTGGTGATACAAAAATAAAATTATTGCACACACCCGGACATACTTTAGAAAGCTCCAGTTTTTTATTAATTGATGAAAACGGAAAAGAAACAGCTTTATTTAGTGGAGATACTTTATTCTTAGGCGATGTTGGTCGTCCGGATTTAGCACAAAAAGCAGCCAACTTAACACAAGAAGAATTAGCCGGGTTATTATATGATAGTCTTTATAAAAAAATCATGCCATTAAATGATGACATAATCGTGTATCCCGCGCATGGAGCCGGTTCTGCCTGCGGAAAAAACATGATGAAAGAAACAGTTGATACTTTGGGAAATCAAAAGAAAATGAACTATGCACTTAATCAACCGGACAAAGCATCTTTTGTGAAAGCAGTTACTGACGGACTTTTACCACCACCTGCTTATTTTGGAATGAACGTGGCTATGAATAAGCAAGGATATGAAACTTTTGACAATATACTTTCAAAAGGGATGAATCCATTAACTCCGGTTGAATTTGAAGCGATAGCAGAAAATTCCAATGCTTTAATTTTAGATACACGAAACAATACCGATTTTGCTAAAGGATTTATTCCTCAGTCTATCAATATCGGACTTGCCGGTGATTTTGCACCTTGGGTTGGAGCAATGATGGTTGATGTAAAGCAAGAAATACTTTTAGTTTGTGAAAATGATAAAGAAGAAGAGACCATCACTCGATTGAGCCGAGTTGGTTTTGATAACGTAATCGGATATTTGCAAGGTGGTTTTGATGCTTGGAAAGCTTCAGGTAAAGAAGTTGATCAGGTGAATCGCATCAATGCAACTCAATTTGAAAAAGATGTAAAAATCGGTAAAGACCTAATCATAGACACACGCAAAGAAAGTGAATATGCTGCCGAACATATTGAAGAAGCAACTAATAAACCCTTGGCTTATATCAACGAATGGATAAAAGATATTAATCCCGAAACACATTTTTATCTTCATTGTGCCGGCGGTTACAGAAGTATGATAGCTGCCAGTATTTTACAAGCTCGTGGCTATCGTAATTTTACAGAAATAGAAGGCGGTTTCTCTGCTATTGCAAAAGACACTTCAATTCCAAAAACGGATTACTTATGTCAAACTAAAATTTATCAGGCATAAAAATGAAAACCAAAATGAATCATCATAATGATTTTTCCAAAACCTTGAATCATGACTTTTGGAATGAGCGTTGGAAAAACAACGAAACCGGTTGGGACATAGGTTATCCTTCACCGGCTATTGATGAGTACATTACTCAATACAAAAATAAAAATGCTAAAATTTTAATACCCGGTTGTGGAAATGCTTATGAAGCTGAGATGTTATATGAAAAAGGTTATACCAATATTACCCTTGTAGATATTTCAACTGAGGCTTGCAACAGGTTAAGAAAAAAGTTTGAAAAATATCCAAACATCCACGTCATTTGTGAAGATTTTTTTAAACTGAATGGCACTTTCGATCTAATAATTGAACAAACTTTCTTTTGTGCCATATCCCCTACTCTACGAGAAGATTATGTAAAAAAAGCTCATTCTTTACTGGCTAAAAACGGAAAAATAATTGGCATTTTATTCAACAAATATTTTGACAAACCCGGTCCTCCTTTTGGTGGAAACAAAGAAGAATACGAATTACTATTTGATGAATTATTCTATATAAAAAAAATGGAAAATTGCTACAACAGCATTGAACCACGAAATAATTCAGAAGTATTTATCATATTAGAAAAAAAATAAAATATTATGAAAAAAAATATTGGAAAAACAGATAAGATAATACGTATTGCATTAGCTCTCATCATTGCAATCAGCTATTTTGTAAATCTCATTTCAGGCACTACGGCAATTATCTTGGGAGGCTTTTCGCTCATATTAATTTTAACTTCTTTTATCAATTTTTGCCCAATTTATGCTATCTTTAAAATCAATACAAACAAAGAAAAAAATGACAAATAGAATTTTAAAAGGTTGGAACTTTCATAGAGGCTTTCGCTTAGTACTTGGAATAATTATTATTGTTCAAAGTATTTTAATGAAAGAATGGCTCATGGCGGGTTTGGGAGGGTTATTTACACTGATGCCGATATTTAATGTTGGTTGCTGTGGTGGTAGCGCTTGTTGTGATATACCAAACGAAAGAAACACAAAATTAGAAACGCAAAATAATGATATTACTTATGAAGAAATTCATTCTTAAAAATCTTTTAACCATTATAGGTATTACCGTAGGCACTATTAGCGGATTTCTGTATTGGAAATATGTAGGTTGTGCATCGGGTACTTGTGCCATCACTTCAAAACCCCTCAACAGTAGCTTATATGGAGCTATCATGGGTGGACTTTTATTCTCAATGTTTCAAAAAGATAATAACAAAAAAACAATATGACATTTAAAGAAATTATTAATCAAGACAAACCGGTTTTAATCGACTTTTTTGCAACATGGTGCGGGCCATGTAAAATGATGACTCCCATTTTAGAAGATTTAAAAAAACGAATTGGTGATAGCGCAACTATTGTAAAAATTGATGTTGATAAAAATCCGCAAATTGCACAATTAAACCAAATACAAGGAGTGCCTACTTTAATGATTTTTAAAAACGGCAAAGCCCTTTGGAGACAATCAGGTGTTGTACCTGCCAATCAATTAGAAACAATTTTAAAATCACATATATAGCTTTCGTTTTTGAGTGATTTATAATCATTATTGAAATTTTTTAGGGAGTTTTATTGCAAAAAATAAAATATAACTCACGGTTATAAGTTGTATTATTTTATAATGAATAATGAATAAAAAGAAGTATATAATTTAACTTAGGTTTTATTGTAGTCTTTGTAATTTTGTACTGTATATAAAATATTTTTTAATTTTTAAATCTTTAAAATATGTCAAAATTAAATTCTATAGGATTAGATATTGAACAATCAAAAATCCTTGCTCAAAAGCTAAATAAATTACTTGCTAACTATTCTATTTTTTATCAAAATGTAAGAGGTTATCATTGGAATGTAAAAGGTGATAAATTTTTTGAATTACATCAAAAATTTGAAGAACTTTATGATGATTTATTTATGAAAATAGATGAAGTTGCCGAACGAATTCTTACTCTTGGTCATACTCCAAATCATAAATATTCTGATTATAAAAAAGAGGCTATTGTGAAAGAAAGCTCAGAAGTAGCTGACGGAAAAAAAGATGTAAAAGATATTTTAGATTCTTTCAAAATCATTATTGCATTACAAAGAGAAATTCTTGACATTGCTGAAAAAGCAAATGATGAAGGAACTAACGCTTTAATGAGTGATTATATTCGTTCACAAGAAAAGATGGTTTGGATGTATGCCGCCTATTTAAAATAATTTTTCAACTCAAGATCCATAGTATAAAAAAATTGAGAAATAAGCTTAATGTATTTTTGTTTTTGAAGAATTTTGAAATGGTGCTTATGACAAAAAATCTAAATTATCATTTAGGTCAAGAATTTTTATAACTAAGTTTTTTTAGTATGTAAAAAGATATACTTTTGCCTACAACTTTTAATATAAATATCTATAATGAAATGAATAAATTAAAATTATAATTTATTCATTTTTTATTAAAACAACTAAAATAAAAAATTATGATATACACAAAAAATCACGAAGGAATTCGATTAGATGTTCAAGCTGAAGGCTTTACTCCTAAAGAAGAATTACAAGAAAGAATACTAAAAATGTTAACTTATCTGACACGATTTACATCAGAAAAAATCGTGTATGCAACTATTCACATGGAAAACAATGAAAGCTATTCTACCAATCAAAAATCTGCTAAAGTGATTTTAGGTGTACCCGGTCCTGACATTATAGCATCAGATGAAGGGGATAATTTTATGGCTTTGATTGCGAATATCGAAGAAAAATTAGCCAGACAACTTAAAAAATAAAATCATAAACATCATCTGATCATCTATATTTTTCTGTAATTTTTATTTTAAATTACTCATTGGAAATATAGGTAATAAGTAATTTACAAATAATTTATTTTATATTTGTTTGAGGAAAAATTTTTTAAACCTATAAGCTCCTCATGAAAAAATTACTATTTACCGCAATTGCAATTTTTGTAAGTAATTTATTATTTCCTCAAGCACCAGCAGCTATTCAATGGTAAAAATGTTTAGGCGGAAGTTCTTTTGATGAAAGTATCTCAATAAAACAAAACAATGATGGTGGATATATTGTAGCTGGATCTACATGGTCAAATGATGGTGATGTAAACAGCAATCATGGGACTGAAGACTTATGGGTAGTTAAGTTGAGTCCGGCTCAAAATACTGACAAAAACGATATTGAAACTCCAACACAACTTTATATCCCAACCCAACAAATGATATCATTGAAATTAAAAACTCAACTATCTTAAAATCAATCGAACCAAAAGACATTCGAGGAAAAGCTATTTTTACTCAAAAACTAAACGCCACTCAAACAATTTTAAATTTAAAAATATCAGTAATGGTTTGTACTTTATTGAATTAATTGACATCAACAATCATAAACAAGTATCCAAAATTATCAAGCAGTAGAAGACATTTTTTTATTTCAAAAAATAATATTTTCTCATTTATTAGTTGTAAGTTGTATTATTTATACATTTTTCAGCAAGTCACCATTTATCCCCTATAAATACCATTAATCCAATTTTGTAAAATCCAAAAGAGATAAATTGTATTTTTGAATTTGATAAAAATTTTATGATTAAAAAATTATTTTTATTACTTCTTGTAAGTTTATCAACTTACTTTTCTTTTGCACAAACCAGAACAATAGAAGGTACTTTAAGAGATACTTTTAATTTAAAACCGGTTGTTTATGCATCTGTTTCGCTTATCCGAAAAAGCGATTCCATTTTAATGACTTATACGAGAAGTGCTCAAAACGGTTCTTTCACATTAAAGACAAAAGACACCGGAAACTTTATTATTCTTGTTTCACATGCTTTGTTCGTAGATTATGTTGATGATATTAATATAAAATCGAACGATACCAAACTAAACTTAAAAGAAATTCCGCTTATTCAACGCGCTCAAATGTTGAAAGAAGTTATTATAAAAAACACAGCTGCCATTAAAGTAAAAGGTGATACATTAGAATTTCTTGCTGATAGTTTTAAAGTCAAACAAGGAGCCATGGTCGAAGATTTGTTAAAGGTTTTGCCGGGCATACAAGTTAATAAAAAAGGTGAAATTACTGCACAAGGTGAAAAGGTACAAAAAGTATTGGTGGATGGTGAAGAGTTTTTTGGCGACGACCCTACCATTGCGACTCAAAATATTCAATCAAAAGTTGTTGAAAAAGTACAAGTATTCGATAGAAAAAGTGATCAGGCTCAATTTACTGGATTCGATGACGGAGAAGAAGAAAAAACAATTAACTTGAAACTAAAAGCTAATATGAATAAGGGTGAGTTTGGAAAAGTGGAACTTGGTGGAGGTTGGAAAGACAATTGGCAAAATCAAATTATGGTCAATTCTTTTAAAAACAAAAGACAATTTAGCGTTTATGGTTTGATGAGTAGTATTGGAAAAACAGGCTTGGGATGGGAAGATAAGAACAAATATGCTAACAACGATGGAGGACCATCGATGGATGAAGATGGTGGTTTTATGTGGGTTGCATCAGATGATGATGATGATATAGATTGGGGAAATAGAAAAACACCGGAAGGCACTACCAAAGCATGGGTAGGTGGTACCCATTATGCCAACAAATGGAATGATGGAAAACAACAGCTTAACGCTAATTACTCTTTCGGACGTATTAATAAAACTAAAAAAGAAACTTCATATAGCGAAAATCTTTTACCCAATAAACGTTTTTTTACAAGCGACACCTCATCTTCTTTCAATAGTAGAAACACTCATAAACTTTCAGCAAAATTCACTTGGAACATTGATAGTATGACTACTTTGATTTATAAAACAAACAACCGCTTAGTATTTGTTGAAAGTAATACCAATAATAGTACCGACAATAGAGCCATTGACGAAACACCTATAAACAATAGCTCCCGAAATAACACGAACGATTCTAAAACAATCAAAGTAAATAATTCAATTACCATCAATAGAAAATTTAAGAAAACCGGTAGAACCATTTCTTTTAATGTTTCAGATACCTACTCAAATAATGAAGGCACAGGAATGCAAACCGGAAATAATGCCTTCTTTCAATTTGGTAATCCTATCAGTCAAATCTTAGATCAAAAGAAAAAGCAAACTCAGTTATCCAATACTTTTAATACTGAACTAACTTATACAGAACCACTTTCTAAAAAATTTTTGTTGAAAACTTCTTACGCTTTCAATACTTCTTTTAATAACTCTAATAGAAATACCTTAGTCAAAGCACAACCTGCTGATGAGGATTACACTGTTAGAATTGACTCACTCAGTAATGATTTTGATTCAAAAGTAATCAGTCATACTCTTGGTAGTGAATTGAAATTTAATGAAAAGAAATACAATATCACTGCCGGCACACGAGTTCGATATTCTATTTTTGACCAAAGCGATATTATCAGAAATTTAAAATATAATTACAATCGTATCAACCTCTTCCCTACCCTTCGATTCAATTATAAATTTGATCAGTTTAGAAGATTGACTTTCTCTTATAATGGCTCCACAACTCAACCAAGTATTACCCAACTCCAACCCATACAAGACAACACCAATCCTCTTGAAATCACCATCGGCAACCCTGATTTGAAAGTTGGATATGTACAGTCTTTTAATTTGAATTATTTCAGTTATAAAGTTTTATCATCAAGAGCCATTTACTCCGGTATTTCATTCTCAAATAATTTCAACTCTATTTCAATGAATACCTATATTGATAATCTCGGACGTACTATAAAACAATATGTAAATTTAAATGGTGGTTATAATGCCAATTTCTGGGGAGGAATTAGTAGTAAAATTCCTAAAACCGATTTTGAAGGAAGAGTCAACATCGGTGGTGGTTTTTCTCAAATGCCTACTATTACCAACAATGTCAAAGGCAATACCAACTCTCAAAACTTCACTTTAACTCCATCATTAATTTACAGTAAAGAAAATTTAATGTATGCTTCATTAGACTTGGGCACTATGTTTTCGAACTCAACCAACAGCATCCAAACTAATCGTAACATACGCTATTTCTCTTTTGTCCCATCTGCCAATTTAATATTTTATCTTCCTTCCAATTTTGAAATAGGAACAGATGCCGACTACCAATATACACCACCTGTAGCACCTTACAACACTAGCTTTCAGCGCTTATTATGGAATGGATATGTTAGCTATAGAATGTTAAAAAATAAAAACCTTGAATGGAGAGCATCTATCAATGATATCTTAAATCAAAACAAAGGTTACGAACGCAATACCAACTATAATATAAATTCTGAAAGATACTTCCAAACATTAGGTCGTTATTGGATGATCTCCGCAATTTGGAATTTTTCTTCCGGACCTATGGCAAATGCTCAAGGTGGCGGTCCAAAAAGACCGATGGGTAAAATGAGAGGTGGCGGTCCAAGAGGTAGAAGATAATATACTGAACAAAAAATTAAGATTATGATTTCAAAAAAAGCTATATATATTTTTCTATTCATCAACCTTATCTATCAGGTTATCTATGCTCAAAATGAAAACAACAAACCTCCTATTAATTTAAAAGGAAAAATAACTTTTGAACGCAAATTGAACAGCCACAAAATGATGGATGATATGATGAAAGCCAGAAATAACACGAACGACTCGTGGGCAGATGCTATTAAGAAAAATACGCCTAAATATAAAACAGATATATTTGAATTGTTTTTTAACGAACAAGCTACTTTATACAAACCAGCTAAGGATGGAATTATGGAAAATAAAATGATGTGGGGAGGGATTCCGGCTGAAAAAAACATTGTATTTACTGATTTTGAACAACATAAAACAAGTGCTCAAAAAAATATTTTTGAAAAAACCTATCTGATAAATGATACTTTAAAAACATTCCAATGGAAAATAAAAGAAGAATTTAGAACAATAGCCGGTTTTAATTGCCGGAGAGCTGAAACAATCATAATGGATTCTGTTTATGTCATAGCTTTTTATACAGATGCAATTGTTACCAATGGCGGTCCCGAAGGGTTCAACGGTCTTCCCGGAATGATATTAGGTATTGTAATGCCCCGCTTAAACATTACTTATTTTGCAACAAATGTGGATAATTATTTAGCAAATGAAAATGAGCTGATTCCGCCTACTAAAGGCGATAAAAAAAATTATGCCACTTTACAAACTGCTCTTGAAGGCAGTCTGAAAGAATGGGGTGCAACAGGACAGCGTATGCTTTGGTATATCAATTTATAATTTATTATAATGAAAAATTTTAAGAAAGATTTCTTACTGAGAGATGATATAACTTATCTTAATTTCGGCTCATTCGGTGCTTGCCCCAAACCTATCTTTGAAAATTATATATATTGGCAATATGAACTTGAAAAAGAGCCCGTTCAATTTCTGGCAATCAATGCTGCAAATAATTTAAAAAATTCCATAAAGGCACTGGCTACTTATATAAACTGCGATGAAAAAGAACTCGTATTAGTTACGAACCCATCTTATGCAGTAAATATTATAGCAAAAAGTTTTCCATTAAAAAAAGGCGATGAAATTCTCACTTCCCAATTGGAATATGGTGCTTGCGAAAAAACATGGAAATATTATTGCAACAAATCCGGTGCAGTCTGGAAAACGCATACTACTAAACTTCCACTGACAACGAAAGAAGAATTAATTGAAGATTTTTTCAAAAAAGTAAATAAAAAAACAAAACTCATTTTTTTAAGTCATATTACAAGTAGCACAGCCATTGAACTTCCCGTAAATGAAATTTGCAAAAGAGCAAAAGAATTAGGCATTCCGACCTTTATAGATGGTGCTCATGCTCCCGGTCAAACCCAACTCGACTTCACCCAATTACAAGCCGATATTTATACCGGTGCCTGTCATAAATGGATGATGACACCAAAAGGCTGTTCATTTCTTTATGTAAAAAAAGAATGGCAACATCTATTCGACCCATTAGTTATAAGTTGGGGCTATCAAAGTGACACTCCAAGCGATTCCCTTTTTTTTGATTATCATCAAATGCAAGGTACGAGAGATTTTTCAGCCATGCTCACTATTCCGGCTGCAATAGAATATATGCAACAAAATAATTGGGATAATGTACGCTCAAATTGTCGCAATTTAATTTATCAAAACGCTCCTCGATTTTTTCAACTTTTCAATCAAAAATCTTTAGCTCCATTAAATGAAACATTTATAAAACAAATGTGTAGTGTTGAAATCAATTGTCAAAATGCAGATGCCCTCCAAAATGAATTATTTGGACGATTTAAAATAGAAATCCCTATTACCAAATTATCAGAAAAAAAATTTATTCGTTTTTCCATCCAAGCTTTCAACACACAAGACGATTTGGATAAATTGTATGATGCATTAAATATTTTAAAACAAGAAAAAAAGATAAATTAGTCAAACAAAAAAATGTCTGTATTGCTTTCTTGTTCATCTGTATCAAATCATCGTATATTTGTCCGTTCATTTTTGAATCAAGTATCAATTAAAAAATATGGCAAAAAAAATAAATTTAGAATTTAATAAAAATGAAGATGGAATGAAATTGGCAGTCAGTGATATGAAGAAAAAACTTGCTGTCATTGAAAAAGGAGGAGGAGAAAAGGCTATTGCCAAACAACATGAAAAAGGCAAAATGACCGCAAGAGAGCGAATAGAATATTTAATAGATAAGAAGTCTGAATTTATTGAATTAATGGCTTTTGCCGGCTTTGAAATGTATAAAGAGCATGGTGGTTGCCCCGCCGGCGGCACGGTTGCCGGATTAGGCTATATCAAAGGTCGCCAATGCGTAATAGTAGCCAATGACCAAACCGTAAAAGCCGGTGCATGGTTTCCGATTACAGGTAAGAAAAATTTAAGACTACAAGAAATAGCCATAGAAAACAAACTCCCCATCATTTATTTAGTGGATAGTGCCGGTGTGTATTTACCCATGCAAGATGAAATATTTCCCGACAAAGAACACTTTGGAAGAATTTTCAGAAACAATGCAAGAATGAGTAGCATGGGAATCACTCAAATAGCTGCCGTTATGGGAAGTTGCGTAGCAGGTGGTGCTTATTTACCCATTATGAGCGATGAAACACTTATGGTAGAAGAACACGGCTCCATCTTTTTAGCAGGGCCTTATTTGGCTAAAGCAGCTATAGGAGAAGATGTTGACATCCAAACATTGGGAGGAGCCATAACGCATACTGAAATCAGTGGAATTGCAGATTATAAATTTAAAACAGAAAAAGAATGTCTTGACCAAATAAAACGTATCGTTGATAAACTCGGACACAAAGAAAAAGCCGGTTTTGACAGAATAAAATCTGTTGAACCTTTGAAAGACCCTAAAGAAATTTATGGATTTCTTTCGGTAGAAAATAACAAACAATACGATGTTGTAGATGTAATAGAAAGGCTTGTAGATAACTCCGAGTTTGACCAATTTAAAAAAGATTATGGAAAAACCATCGTTTGTGGCTATGCTCGTATAGATGGTTGGGCAGTAGGCATTGTGGCGAATCAAAGAAAAATTGTAAAAAGCGGTAAAAATGAAATGCAGCTTGGTGGCGTGATTTATAATGATAGTGCAGATAAGGCTGCACGTTTTATTATGAATTGTAACCAAAAGAAAATCCCTTTAGTTTTTCTTCAAGACGTAACCGGATTTATGGTGGGTAGCAGAAGTGAGCATAGCGGCATCATCAAAGACGGAGCCAAATTAGTGAATGCTGTTTCTAATTCAGTCGTTCCTAAAATTACCATTATCATTGGCAACTCCTATGGAGCAGGTAACTACGCCATGTGCGGCAAGGCTTATGACCCTCGATTTATTTATTCATGGCCTAACGGAAAAATTGCAGTAATGGGTGGCGAACAAGCAGCCAAAACGCTACTTCAAATACAGGTTGCTTCATTAAAAAGTAAAGGAGAAACCATTACCCCCGAAACAGAAAAAGAAATGCTTTCTAAGATCATTGATAAATATAACTCTCAAACAAGCGCATATTACGCCGCTGCCAGATTGTGGGTGGACGCCATCATTGATCCTATTGAGACACGTAAAGTAATTTCAGAAGGAATTGCTGCAGCAAATCATGCTCCAATAGAAAAAGAAATGAATGTAGGTGTTTTTCAAGTTTAAGTTTTTCCTTTTCTCTATTCAATGAATACAAAAACAAAAGCTCTTTGGGCTTTATTAGCTATCTCTATTTTATGGGGTACTACATGGTTCGTATCAAAATTAACCATTTCGGATATCCCCCCATTACAAATGTCAGCCGTCCGTCAAACAATAGCAGGATTAATACTTATTATTTATTTTTTTATAAAAGGAGAAAAAATCCCTTCTCTTCCCGATTTGAAATTTCATATTTTAATGGGTTTCTTATTAATTAGCTGTAGCAATGGATTGACCACTTGGGCTATAAAATATATTCCATCATATCTTGGGGCACTTCTTTCATCTCTGATGCCTTTTCTAATGCTTATTGAAAATTATATTTTTACAAAACAAAAAGTGAAACCCATTTCTCTCATAGGATTAATTATAGGTTTTTTAGGAGTTGCTCTTTTGATGAGTTCATTTATAGAAGATTTTTCAAATGACAATTTTGTTTTTGGTATAATCATTTGTTTAGTTGGTGTACTCACATGGACAAGTGGCACTCTCCTAACCGTTTTCAACAAAAGACAATTAGACCCCTTTACAAGTATTGGATGGCAAATGTTTTTTGGCGGAATTATATTGTTTATAGCCGTTTATGCAAGTGGGCAACATGTACCTATTCAAACGGTCCCTCTTAGTACCTGGCTTTGGATTTCCTATTTGATTATGATAGGGTCTATATTTTGTTTTATGTGTTATTTATATGCTTTAAAATATTTATCTCTCGACTTAGTATCTATTTATGTTTATATCAATCCTTTGATTGCTTTAATTATGGGAATTTTATTTTTAAAAGAAAAACTCACATTGTCAATAGTTAGTGGTGCTTTAGTTATTTTAGCAGGAGTATATATAGTAAAAAAATCAACAGCCGTTAAATAGTTTTGAAATACAATCTCAAATAGCTATTTAAAATAAAAATTGAATGAAATTGTATCATTCCATTTTTTATTAATTTACCCTCTATTATAAAATATTGGAAAGGAAATTTTATATTTGATATGAAAATATGAAATGTTATGAAATTAGGATTGAAAAATTGCTCTAATGTTAGGGACAAAAAAACTTATCTTTATAAAATAAAAAATCCTGTTCATCATTTAATTACTATAAATCATGATACAGACAAATAAGATATTTTACCTTTAGTTAAGTGAAATATTGTCAATAAATTTTCTTTAAAAAAGACAAAAACAAATATTTTCTGTAAATATGTCTTATTCCTTTTGCTTGGCACATTTCATGATAAATAGTATAATACAGAAAATTTTAATTTTTTTAAACTAAAAAAACGAATAAAAAATGGCAAAGACAAGTAAAACAACAACTATTACTCCTCTTCATGACAGAGTGATCGTTAAACCTGCAGCAGCAGAAACCAAAACCGCAGGAGGTATTATTATCCCCGATACCGCTAAAGAAAAACCACAACGCGGTATTATTATCGCAGTAGGAAACGGAAAAAAAGATGAACCTATGACAGTTAAAGTTGGAGATACAGTACTTTATGGAAAATACGCAGGTACTGAAATCAGTTTAGAAGGTGATGACTTACTCATTATGAGAGAAAGTGATATTTTAGCTATCATATAAACTATATTTTTTCACAAAAATCAAATTTTTAAACACAAAAAACATAAAACAATAAAATATGTCAAAACAAATTCATTTCAATATTGAAGCCCGCAACAAAATGAAAAATGGTGTGGACACTTTAGCTAATGCTGTAAAAGTTACATTAGGACCAAAAGGAAGAAATGTAGTAATTGAAAAAAAATTCGGTGCACCACATATCACGAAAGATGGTGTAACCGTAGCTAAAGAAATCGAATTGGAAGATCCGATTGAAAATATGGGAGCCCAAATGGCTAAAGAAGTAGCCAGCAAAACTGCCGATGCTGCCGGTGATGGTACAACAACTGCAACCGTTTTAGCACAATCTATCATTTCAGAAGGTTTGAAAAATGTTGCTGCCGGTGCTAATCCTATGGACCTAAAAAAAGGAATAGACAAAGCCGTTCAAACTGTAGTAGAACATTTAAAATCTCAAAGTGAAAAAGTAGGAAACGACAATAAAAAAATTGAACAAGTTGCTACTATTTCTGCCAATAATGACAATGCAATAGGAAAACTCATCGCAGAAGCTATGCAAAAAGTAGGTAAAGAAGGTGTCATCACTGTAGAAGAAGCAAAAGGAACAGAAACAACTGTTGATGTCGTAGAAGGTATGCAATTTGACAGAGGTTATTTATCTCCTTACTTCGTTACGAATAGTGAAAAAATGATTGCCGAATTGAGTAATCCTATGATTTTAATTTATGACAAAAAAATATCTTCAATGAAAGATATTCTTCATATATTAGAAAAAGTAGCACAAAGCGGACGACCATTAGTTATCATCTCAGAAGATTTAGAAGGTGAAGCTCTCGCAACATTAGTAGTTAATAAAATACGCGGAACTATCAAAGTTGCTGCAGTTAAAGCTCCAGGGTTTGGGGATAGAAGAAAAGAAATGTTGCAAGATATTGCTATTCTTACCGGTGGTACAGTAATAAGCGAAGATATGGGGCATAAATTAGAAAATGCTGATTTGACAAGCCTTGGACAATGCGAAAGCATTACAATAGATAAAGATAACACAACTATTGTCGGTGGTAAAGGTAAAAAAGCAGATATAACGGCAAGAGTGAATCAAATCAAATCTCAAATTGAAACCAGCACTTCAGACTATGATAAAGAAAAAATGCAAGAGCGTCTGGCAAAATTAAGCGGAGGTGTTGCCGTACTATACGTTGGTGCTGCAACAGAAATTGAAATGAAAGAAAAGAAAGATCGTGTAGATGATGCCTTACATGCAACTCGTGCCGCAGTAGAAGAAGGAATTGTCCCCGGAGGTGGTACCGCATTTGTTAGAGCAATTGAAAGCCTTGTAAAAAGTAAAGGTGCTAATGAAGATGAGACTACCGGTATCTCCATTATTCGTAGAGCATTAGAAGAACCTTTAAGACAAATAGTTGAAAATGCAGGTTTAGAAGGTTCTGTGATAGTTCAAGAAGTGAAAAAAGGAAAAGGAGATTATGGATTCAATGCAAGAACAGAAGAATATCAAAATCTTTTCAAAGCCGGCGTAATTGACCCAACAAAAGTAAGTCGCGTCGCTCTTGAAAATGCCGCTTCTATAGCCGGAATGCTTTTAACTACCGAATGTGTAATTGCAGATAAACCTGAACCAAAATCAGCAGTCCCTGCAATGCCACACGGTGGCGGAATGGGTATGGATTATTAATATAATACCTTAAACATAAATAAAACCGTTTCAATGATTTATTGAAACGGTTTTTTTATGCTATTTTTATAATTAAAATTAAAAATATTTCCAATAAAATGAGAACTGCCCCAAAGGGGCAGTTCTCATTTTAAACATTAAAAAATATTAAAGTAAATCAATAATATCTTTTTGATTGTTCTCAATTATTTAGTAGCAGGAGTAGCAGTAGAATCTGCAGCTGGAGCAGCTGGAGCGGCTGCAGTTGAATCTGCCGGAGCCGGAGTAGCTTCAGGAGCCGGAGTAGCTTCAGGAGCTGGTGCTGTTGTTTCAGTAGCTGCCGGTTCTTCAGTTTTAGTTTCTTCTGAACATGATGCAAAGAAACCTAATGCTAGAGCGAAAATTGAGAATTTTACTAAATTTTTCATTTTGTATTTATTTTAATTGTTTACTATTAATGTCATTATTTAAAAAAAGTAACCCTTAAATTTTATATTTTTTTTATATATTTTTTTTTATTATTTATATCATATTGATTTACTTTTATTTAAATCAATTTGAAATAAATTATTTTTATAAAAAAGCTACTATTTTACAAACCATTTTTAAAATATATTATTAAAAAACAAAAAAAAGACTGATTTTTGGGTTACCTAATTACATAAATCAGCATTAATGGATAGAGAGTTGCAATACGAGCAGAATGATGAAATATTATTGAGTTCTTTGGCAAAAAGCGATCCAAAAGCTTTTCAATATATATATAAATCATGCTTTCCGCATGTTGAAAAGATGGTTTTTAAAATGAAAGGCAGTTCTGATGATGCTTTTGATGTTTTTCAAGATGCTGTTACCATTTTGTACCAAAAAGCACAAAAAGGTGATTTGAAATTAAGTAGCAAAATATCAACTTTTTTGATAGCGATAGCAAAACGCTTATGGATTAATAAGCTATCATCAAAAAAAATGAAAGTAACAGTATTACTTGAAAACGATGATTCAAAAGCATTGGAATTTTCAAGTGATATTGAAAAACATCATGAGTTTGAAATTAATGTAAACAAACTCAAGTCATGCTTGGATCAAATAGGTAATCCTTGTAAAACACTTTTAACTGCTTTTTATTTTGAAAATAAAAGTATGAATGAAATTGCAGAACTATTAGGATATACCAATGCTGAAAATGCCAAAACTCAAAAATATAAATGTCTGAATCGTATTCGAAGTCTTTTTTTTACAGAAAAAGAAAAAAACAATAGAAATGAACGAATTACCAAATAATTTTTATGAACAAATCGAAAAATATTGTTTCGATTTGATGGACGAAAATGAAAGAATTTACTTCGAAATGGATATGACTCGCAATGAAGAATTGAAAAGAGCTGTTGAAGAATTTCAGATATTATTGTCAACTTTTGACTATAAAAAACATGCTGATTTTGTACATAATGAATTAAACGCAATACATCAAAATTCAAGAAGCCATACTACCATTGTATTGAATTATTTAAAATTAAATATTCATAAATATTGGCGTACAGCTTCGGTTGCCGCATCTGTTGCATTTATTGCATCTATTATAACCTTTTCTGTTGCCCGTTCTATTTATAAAAAAGATACACGCATCCAATATCAAACTCTTAGAAGTGAAATCAATTCACTTAAAAAAAATCAGAATGAAATAAAAAATGAAGTAGATGATGTTAAAAAATCAAAAATTGTTCAACCTCAAGGCGATGCAAAGTATTCAGGCACATGTTTTGCAATCAGCCAAAATGGTTATTTTGTAACAAATCAACATGTAATAGACGGATATAATAAAATATTTATTTTCACTAAAGAAAATACTCCTCATGAATGTAATATTGTTGCTTTGGATAAAGGAAATGACATAGCAATATTAAAAATAGTTGATGAAGATTTTAAGTTTAATGAAAAAGTACCTTATTCCGTAAAAAAATATACGCCTGAGGTAGCACAACGTATTTATTCATTAGGTTATCCTAAAACAGATATTGTATATAATGAGGGTTATATCAGTTCTACAACCGGATTTGAAGGAGATAGTAGTAAATTTCAACTTGAACTACCTTCATTTCCCGGTGTTAGTGGTGCACCCATCATTGACGAATCGGGAAATATAATTGGAATAATTTCCGGAAAACAATCTCAATCAGAAGGAATTACTTATGCAATAAAATCAAAACCGCTTTTAAAATTAATTAAAGATTTACCAAGTGATTTTTCAAAAAGTGAGTTTTCTATCAACTATTTAAAATCCTCCGGTAGAAAAGAACAAGTTCAAAAAATTGAACCTTTTATTTGTGTAGTAAAAGTTTATAATAAATAGTATATACATAAATATCCATAAATAAAAAGAGGAAGTCAAATTGAGCTTTCTCTTTTTTAGTTTTAAACTTTGAAAATCTTTGTTAAATGATTTAACTCTATCAATACTACTATCTTAAAAATATGTAACTTGCACACTTTATGAAAAAAATCATCTTTTATTTATTCATTATTTTAGGTTCACTAATAACTAAACTTGGATTAGCGCAAGAGAATAATTTGGATAAAATTGTTGCTATTGTTGGAGATAAAATAATTTTAAAATCTGAAATTGAAAATGCTTTCGAAGATTACAAAAGAGAAGACCCTTCGATTGATGACACATTCAAATGTCATATTCTTGAACAAAGTTTATTACAAAAAGTATTATTAGAACAAGCTTCATTAGACAGTATAAGTGTCAGCGATGAAGAAATAGAAGGCGCATTAAATAATCGGATACGCTATTTCGTTAGTATGTATGGCTCTGAAGAAAAGTTAGAAGAAATGGCAGGCAAAACAGTGTATCAAATTAAAGATGAATTTAGACCCATGTTTAAAGATAAATTGTTAGCAGACAGAACGCAAAATCAAGTTATGTCTTCCGTAAAAATTACACCACAGGAAGTAAAAGCCTTTTATGATAAAATACCTAAAGACAGTTTGCCTTTTTATCCATCAATGGTGGAGGTAGGAGAAATTGTTTTTAAACCCAAACCTAATAAAGAGGTTGAAGATTATGCTTTAGAACAAATTCAACAAGTAAGAAAAGAAATAATTAACGGGAGCCTTTCATTTGAATCAGCAGCCGGTATGTATAGTGAAGACCCCGGCTCAAAAGATAATGGAGGAGATTTGGGTATTATGAGTAGAGATGAACTTGACCCTGAATTTGCAGCAGCTGCCTTTAAACTTCAAAATGGAGAAATTTCAGATATTGTCAAATCAAGTTTTGGATTTCACATAATTCAAATGATTAACAGACAAGGAGAAAAAGCCAAGCTTAGACATATTTTGAAAAAGCCATTAGTAACCAATGACATGGTTAAAAAAACTATAGAAAAAGCTGATAGCGTCAGAGCTAATTTAATAAGTGGCAAATTTGTTTTCACAGAAGCTGTTAATAAATATAGTGATGATGGAAATACCAAATATACCGGAGGTATGTTTTCTGACCCACAAACAGGCGGTACGCTTTTAGTTACCGAATCGCTTGATGCTTCGGTAGCCCTTGCAGTAAACGATATGAAAGTAGGAGAATATTCTAAGCCAATGGAATACGTTGATGAAAGATCGGGCGATCGACTCGTAAGAATCATCTATTTAAAGAAAAGAACAGAACCTCATAAAGCGAATTTACAAGAAGACTATTATAAAATACAACAAGCTGCTTTTGCCGAAAAACAAACTGAATATTTAATGAATTGGCTCGAAACTAAAATTCCCGTCTTTTATATTAAAATAGATGATGAATATAATAGTTGCCCTAATATTTCAAAATGGAGAAATAAAATAGCACAAAAAACAAATTAATTTTATTGAATTAACTTATAAAGAATATGTTTACATCGGACGTTGAAACTGCAAAATCATTACAAAGCAAGTATAAAGAATTAAAAGAAAAAATAGGTCAAGTCATAGTTGGTCAGCATGAAGTAATCGAAGGTGCTTTAATTGCTATTTTATGCAATGGACATAGTTTACTCGTTGGTGTTCCGGGCTTAGCCAAAACTTTATTAGTAAATACAATTGCTAAAGTACTTGATTTAGACTTTAAGCGTATTCAATTTACACCCGACTTAATGCCAAGCGATATTACCGGTGCTGAAATTTTAGATGAACATAGAAATTTTAAATTTATCAAAGGACCTTTATTTTCAAATATTATTTTGGCAGATGAAATTAACAGAACTCCTCCAAAAACACAATCTGCATTATTGGAAGCCATGCAAGAAAGACATGTTACTATTGGAGGAGAAATTCACAAACTCCCCTCTCCTTTTTTTGTTTTAGCTACTCAAAACCCTATTGAACAAGAAGGCACCTACCCTCTTCCCGAAGCCCAATTAGACCGATTTATGTTTAATATTTGGCTCGATTATCCTTCATTAAAAGAGGAACTTGAAATTGTAAAAAATACAACATCAAATAAAAAAGTGGAGTTAGAAAAAGTTATGAGTGCAGAAGAAATATTATACTTTCAGGGATTGGTACGAAAAGTACCTGTACCAGATAATGTTATGGAATATGCAGTTCAACTAGTTCATAAAACACGCCCCAATGAATCCGGTTCTGATTTAGCTAGGAATTATATTTCATGGGGAGCCGGACCTCGTGCTTCTCAATATTTAATACTTGGTGCAAAATGCTATGCTTTACTTCATGGCAAATTCAGCCCGGACATCGAAGATGTGAAAACTATAGCAATTCCTATTTTACGACATCGAGTAGTACGAAATTATAAAGCCGAAGCTGAAGGATTTAAAATTGAAGACTTAATTAAAAAATTGCTGTAAGTTAAATCCAACAATTATTTAAAAAAGATAAGCTCCATCTTTCTAAATTAGAATGATTTATTTAAGGCTAATTACGTTGATCTAAGCCCCACATTAATTTTGTTTGAAGTGTACTAAGGAAATTTTGCCCTTCCAGTTTTACTAAATATATTTCAAAATCTTCTTTTCTTACTGCAATAGAAACTTCACTATCAATTGCAACTGAGCGAGAGTCCAATGTACATAAAAATTTATCTGCACGTCCTTCAATTTCAAAAGAGATGATACTACTATCTGCAACTATTATCGGCCTTACACTTAGATTATGAGGAGCAACCGGTGTTATTACAAAGCTACTTGCTTGCGGAAATATAATAGGTCCTCCACAACTTAACGAATATCCAGTGGAACCCGTTGGTGTTGAAACAATCAATCCGTCAGCCCAATACGTACATAAAAACTCCCCATTCAAATAAGTTTTAATTTTAACAAGTGAAGAACTATCTTTTCGTTGTAATGTAAACTCATTCAAAGCAAAAGGGGCATCACCAAACAAATCAATATTTGAGTCAACATGTACTAAGGACCTAGATTCTAATTGATAAGTTTCTTTTATAATTGCACTTATTGCTTCATCAATTTCATTAGGCTGTGTGGCCGATAGGAAACCTAAACGCCCAATATTTATTCCTAAAATAGGGATTTTCTTATTTCCGACAAAGGTTACTACATCAAGCATTGTGCCGTCTCCCCCCATACTAATTACATATTTTGTTTTAGGAGGCAATGGTTTTTGTTCCGAGAAGTAGCTGATATATTCAGGTAATTCTATTCTTTCTTTTAACTGAACATACAAAGGTTCATACAGAATAGGTGTTATCGAATGCTCATTTAACGCCGCTAAAAGATGCAAAAAAACCGGCATATCCATTTTTTTGAAAGCTCTATTATAAACGGCTACAATCATAAACAACTTATTGTATAATATGTAAAAGTAAGAAATATTTTCTTATTTTTTTATCTTCAAATAAGCATGAATAGGTAGTGAAATTATTTTGTAAAATAATTTTAATCCAAATTATAAATATCTAATCTGTCTGATCTCAGAATATAAATTGAATTCTTTTCCATTCTTACTTTAAAAATATCTTCAGGATGTGGTAATATTATTTTTTTTTCAATAAAACTTTCTGTATTATATGAAATTAAATAAGGTTTCTGATAATAAACAAGATAAGGCGAAAAGTATTGTATTTCCTTAGTTTGAAACGGATAATTTAGCTTAAAGAGACCTAACTGATCAAAACGATAAATCCCGTTTAAACTATCTACAATAAAAAGATTTCTATCTTGTTCTGTAATAGAATTGGGTGATAGAATTTTATCAAAAACATTTATTAAAGACAAAGAGAATTTAGCTTCTAATTGTTCATTTATTTTTTGAATGGTAGCTGCTTGATCATATATCCAAATCCCTCCATCGGCTGAATTTGAAACACATGGAGCATTAATTAAAGAAGGTGTATTTAATCTAATTTGTGATTTTAAACTCATTAAATTATCAAGCAATATTATTTGAGAATAGTCTCCATAGTAAACCAATATTCTCAATGGGTTGGTAGCATCAATCTGGGTAATCTTTCCTTTCTTTATTTCATTAAACTGAGTTAAACTATCGCCGGTATTACTAAATTTCAAAACAGCATTATTTGATTTTACAATATAAATATTGCCTAATGGGTCTGTCGTAAAATTATATGCTTGAATTGGAATACTTTTTTTTAATTCCAAAGTATCATTTGAAAAGGTAAAAAAAGTTTTAAAGAATAATAATAAAAAAAGGATATGCTTCATTTATATATAATATAAACGAAGATACGGATTAATTTAATGTACTAAACATGCCATTTTTCAACAATTTCCAATCTCTACCATCTGAAGATTCACTAATATATAAACCTTTATCTGTACTACAGAACAGGTAATATTTCATAACATCTGTTCTATAAACAACTCTTTTGCCTTCAACATAATTTATTTTTGCATCCCATGGTATTCCGGCCCCTATAGGCTCAAAACTTGTTCCATTTAACCTATACAAACCTGCACTATCAAGTCCTACATAAAATGCATCACTTCCAAATGCTCTATTCCCAAAAAGTATTTCACGTTTGGCAGGTAGCCCTGAACATTTACTCCAATTTTGCCCTTCATCAGCACTATAATAAACTCCGGACTTTCCGTAAAAATCAATTGCGAATAAAGTATCATGACTATGTTCAACATACCAAACAGTAGTATCTGTTGGTAATGTATTACCAGTTTGCGGTACTTGAGTCCAAGGTCCGTTTCCATCTTTTATATATTGATTGGTAGAATCTCCCATTAAATATAATTTACCATTATCTAATTGGGTAATCGACCTCATTTTGTCAAAAGAGGCAGGAGGATTTGGATTCCAACCCATATCTACTGTGAAACTAGCGCCTAAATCTGTACTAACTTGTACTCCATCACGCCCGCAGACATAAACCTTTTTAGTGTTTCTATCATAAGCAGCCGGATTGGGAATGTAATATTCGTAAAATAAATCCAAATAGGGCGTTACATTTGTATAGCAATCTTTAAAGCTTTTACCATCATCCGTACTGTAGTAAATATTTCTTTTTACATATAAAATATTTGAATCAGCAACCAATATTTGTCTTATAGCAGTTTGATCGACGTGCAAAAATGTACTAAAATACAAGGCATCATTCGTTTTATACATTGCTCCATCATAAGAGCCTATTAATAATGTATATGGCGTTTTGATAGTTCGGGTATTGTCAATTTGATTGTATTTTTGACAAGAGTTAAAAAATACCAATATTATAATAATTGCAATTATCTGTTTATAAACTTTCATGTTTAAAAAATAATGTTACAAATTAAATAACTTTTTATGACAAATACTAATTAAGTAAATTAGTTTTGTTAAAAAATATTATTTTGCATTAATGCAACAATAGACGAATTAAATATTTATTAAGTTTGAAATTTAAAAAATAAAATGAAAATATCTTTCCATGGCGCCGCCCAAATGGTAACCGGTTCAAAACACATTATACATCTTAATAACGGGAAAAAAATTCTATTAGATTGTGGATTATTTCAAGGAATGGGAGAAGAGACATTTAAGTTAAATAGTTCGTTTGGCTTCGACCCTAAAGAAATTTCTTATGTTATTATATCCCATGCTCATATAGACCATACCGGACTCTTGCCCAAATTAGTAAAAGAGGGATATAAAGGTAAAATTTTTTGTACGCCTGCAACAGCTGATTTAACGGGAGTATTACTTCAAGATTCTGCTTTCATACAAGAATCGGATGTTGAATATATCAATAAGAAAAGAGAACAAAAAGGACAACCCTTGATTAGTCCGCTTTACACGGTAGAAGATGCTAAAAATGTACTCCCTCTTTTGGTAAAAATTCCCTATAAACAAGTTTATGAAATAGATGATGACATTTCATTTCAATATACTGATGCCGGTCATATTTTAGGAAGCGCAGCTGTGCATTTAACTATCAAAGAAGAAGGTACAGAACAGAGAATTTCATTTAGTGGAGATGTCGGACGTTACAGAGATGTGATATTATGTTCACCGGATACTTTCCCACAAGCTGACTATATTTTAATCGAAAGTACCTATGGAGATTCTTTGCATGAAGACTATCATAACTCTAAGGAAGATATTTACAAACATATCGTTGAGACTTGCGTTGAAAACAAAGGGAAGTTAATCATTCCGGCTTTTAGCGTGGGGCGTACACAAGAGCTACTCTTTGCACTCAACCAGTTAGAATTAGAAGGGCGACTCCCTAACATACCCTATTACGTTGACAGTCCGCTTTCTTCTAAATCAACTGAAATTATCAAAAATCATTCTGAGTTGTTTAATAAAAGAGTGCAACGATTAATGGAAATCGACAAATTTCCTTTTGATTTTAAAGGATTAAAATTCATTGAAGATGTGAGTGAATCTAAAAGCTTAAACAATCGAAAAGACCCTATGGTAATCATTTCAGCATCCGGTATGGCTGAAGCAGGTAGAGTAAAACATCATATAGCAAATAATATTGAAAATCCTCGGTGTAAGGTTTTGCTTACAGGTTTTTGTTCTATAAACACACTTGGACATCGTTTACTTTCCGGCGCAAAAGAAGTTAGAATTTTTACCGATTTTTATAAAGTAAAATGCAAAATTGCCTCTATTAAAAGTATGAGTGCACATGGAGATTATGATGATTTAAGTCAATTTTTATCTTGTCAAAATCCGGACTTAGTAAAAGGTGTGTTTGTTGTGCATGGCGAATTTGGCGTTCAGAAACATTTTCAAACCAAACTGTTTAAAAAAGGATTTAAAAACGTAAACGTCCCTGCAATACATCAAACATTTAATTTAGAATTTTAATTATTTTACAATTACAATGATTTTCAGAATAGCATGGAGATATTTTATCGGGAAAAAATCAACTCAGGCTATTCAACTTATTTCATGGGTGAGTGTTTTAGCAATGGTGGTAGGCACAGCATCGTTAATTTTAGTTTTATCTGTATTTAATGGATTTGAATTTTTTATTAAAGATTTATATAATAATTTTTATCCCGATATAAAAATCAGTTCTAATCATGAAAATAAATTTCGTTATAACGACAGTTTAATTCAGGAAATAAAAAAAATAGGCGGAGTTCAGAGTGTCAGTGCAACATTAGAAGAAAAAGTTTTACTCTTATTTGAAGAAAATCAATGTATAGTTACGTTAAAAGGTGTTGATAATGCTTATGACGCTGTTACTCATTTTAATAAAAATATAAAATACGGAGTTACAAATTTTGATTCCATAAATCATTATCCAGCTATAAGTATTGGCTTGGGAGTATCGAATAATTTAGGAGCCAATGAAGAAACCGTTTTACCAATCCAATGTTATAGTTTTAAAAAAAATGCAAGTTTCAGTATTGATCCTACCGGTGCTTATAATAATGAATTGATGATGATTAATTCTGTATTTCAAATTCAAAATGACTTAGATAATGAATATTCTTTTTGTTCTTTAGAAACTTTGCAAGCACTTACCGATCATGAACAAGAGATAAGTAATATTGAAATAAAATTAAAACCCGGCGCTAAAGAAACTGCATTAAAAAAGAAACTAAATGAACTTATATCTCCATATAATTTGCAAGCACTTAATCGTTATGAACAAAACAAAACATTGTTTTTCATTTTAAAATCGGAGCGATGGGCTGTTTATTCCATATTGACTTTGATGTTGATTATTGCGTCTTTTAATATAATTGGTTCCTTGTCTATGTTAGTGATAGATAAAGAAAGAGATATTGCTATTTTAAAAACATTGGGTATGCAGGATAATCAAATCAGAAAAATGTTCATCATAACCGGTGTTTTGATTAGTATCACCGGAGCCGTAATTGGAAGTTTTTTTGCGTTAATATTAACTTTACTACAAATGAAATTTGGCTTTGTAAAACTTTCCGGCGATGGAAGTTATTTATTGGATGCTTACCCTATAAGGCCTTTATTATTTGATTATTTATTAGTTATTGCAACCGTGATTATTATTTCCATTTTTGCATCATGGTCCCCCGCCTCAAAAGCATGTCACAAACCAATTGAACTAAAATCAAATTAATTTTTTCATTAGTCAATATCCTTGTCCGTATATAATTCTTTCTTAGAAACAACTTTTACCTTCATCCCATTTTGAAGTGTTTTATTAATGGCTGCAAAAGGTGCTATCACTACTTTTTCATCTTTGTTTAATCCTGCTATAATTTCAACAAATTGATTGTCGCTTAATCCGGATTTAATTTCTCTCAACTCAACTTTATTATCATTTTTTAATACAAAAACGTATTCTTTTATTTCTTGATTTTCATTATTAAAATTTTCTGCGCTGTCGGTATTATCTCGCGTTGTAAGTGCAACATAAGGAATGGCTAAGACTCCTAAATGCTCATCTGTTTTAATATTAACCGTTGCAGACATCCCTTCTCTGAAAGGTTCCTCTCTTTTAGTCTCTTCTTTCATTTCTTTTAATGAGTTATCACTGATTATTATGCTTACATAGTAATTTGTCGTCTGGTCACTCATTGCAGCAATGTTTGATTGCATAGATGAAATATTTTCATTTGTTTGTGATATTTTACTAACATAACCATTCAAAGTATTTTTAGGATATACGTCCGTTTTGATAGTAGCACTATCATTTATATTAATTTTTTGAATTTCATTTTCATTAATGCTTACAACAACCTTTAAAACACTTAAATCAGCAATAGTCATTAATTCAGCCCCTATCATTTGAGAATTTCCCATAACCGACTCTCCTTCTTGAATATTTATGTTACTAACTACACCGCTAATAGGTGCATACACATTTTGAAATTGCACTTTTGATTTTGATTCTTGTATTCCCATTTGTGGAATGGCAATATCAAAAATAGGTTTTGAATTGGTTGACTTTATCGTTGCCAGTATTTGACCTTTTTGAACTTTTTGTCCTTCACTTACGAATAATTTTGAAATAGTGCCTGCATTTTCTGCAAAAATTTTTCGAGTGACCAAAGGATATATTTTTCCATTCGAATAAACAGTTTCAGTAATATCTTTTTGAACAACTTCTTGTACAGCTACTTGAACTGCTTTATCTTTTTTAAATAATTTAAAAAAAGTAATAATTGAAATTAAGATAATTAATAAAACAATCCAACGTTTTTTTGCTTTTGACATTGACTTATAAAGTTAAAGGAGTATCTACAAAATAATCAAGCATTTTGAGTTTAAAAAGTAATTGATATTTTTTTTCATTTTCGTTTAAAAGCGATTTTAAATAGCTTTCTGAAAATTGGTTCCATTCAATAAATTCATTACTTGATGTAATTGTCTTATTGCTAACTGAATTAAATAAATTTAAATTTTTCTTACTCACATTTTGCGAAGCAATATATTCCTTCTGTAGTAATTTAATATTTTCATAAGTCATTAAAACATCTTGTGATAATTTTTGTTTTTGTCTATCAAAAAGCATCTGATTATATACCATATTTATTTTTGCTTTTTGCATATTCACCCTTATCTGATATCCATTAATAATTGGGATATTCAAGCCCAGTGCAACTCCGGCACGAATATGATCGGAAAATTGATTAAATAACCCTTGTGTTTGATAAGTATAATAATATTCAGGTTGTGTAACAGGATAGCTTGTACCATTGATATTGACATAACCAATCTGGCTTACTCCTTCATAGTATTGAGATGTCATTTTTTTAACGGAAGAAGAATAAACACTTCCTAAATTTCCATACAATGAAAGCGATGGATATTGTTTTGACTTTGCTATTTCAAGGCTTTTTTGGGATGATAATAATTTTAATTCATTATAATAAATTAATGGATTATTATTAATAGCATTGGTTACTATATCTTGTACATTTGAAATTTGCTGATAATTTTTAAACCATTCGTTTTCGACTTGCGTTGTTTGAATATCAAATGGGTTGCTTGAGGTCAAATTCATTAAGGCTTTTAATTCTAACAGAGAAATTTTTTCTGCATTTTTAGATTGTAAATATTGCAAACTATCATTAGCCAACGTTGTTTCTATATAATTTTTAAATTGATATGATGAAGAGTTAAGTTGTGTTAAGGTTTTTTGAATTTTATTTTGAATAATTTTTGTTGCCTCTCTTGCTTGTAAAACTCTTATGAATCCTACTGTAATATTAAGTGCAATATCATTTTCTAATTGCTCTTTTTGAGCTGAGTTTGCTTCTATGTTTAATCTTAATCTCTCATTTTCGTATTTTTTTTGGAACCAACCAAATAATAAGGTTTTGGAATTAAAATCAAGGATACCATAATTAAAATTTTTAGTAGTAAAAACATTGGTTGCCGGATCTATATTTCTACCGAAAGATTTACCTGCATAAATATCGCCATTCAAATCAGGATATTGTTTATTTTTATTTTCTTCTAATAAAAGCTCGTCAAATTTCTTATTCAGTTCTGCTTCTGCCACTTGCAGATTATTGTCTAAAGCATACTGAATACATTCCAACATAGTCCATAGTTGCTTATTTGAATATTTTGAAACAACCTTTTTTTCTACTTCATGTTTTACTATTGGTTTGGGTTCGGTTTTAGGGGTTTCGTTTTTTTCTTCTTTTATAGTTTTAACTTTTTGAGCTTTTGAAGTAGTTTCTTTTTGTGTTTCTTTTTGATTTAATTTATCCAACATAACTTTTTTCGACCCTGCTTTTTTTTGTTTAGCAAGTTCAGCTTCTTTTTTTGCTTGTTCTATTCGTTGTTGTTCTTCTTGTAACTTTCTTTGGGCCTCTGCTTTAGCTATTGAATCTTTCCTTTTTGCTTCTATAGGGTTCCCATAATATTGTGGAGGGATTACTTTCTTAACGGAATCAAATTTTGTAGGAATATACCTACCCTTTGTTTTCTGTTGTGCGTTCAAATTATTAAATGAAATAATGATTGCAAACAAAATAAAAAATATGCTAGTCGGTTTATTTAATTTCATAAATATCAATTATAACTCTATTCTTATTAAAATTGAAAAGGTAAAAATAGAAAACAATTTTCCATTATCTTTGAAAATTATATTTTTTTATGGAAACAGATGTTTTAGTAATTGGTTCAGGAGTTGCAGGATTAACGTATGCAGTGAATTTAGCTATTCAAAATAAAGATTTAAAAATTACTATTTTAACCAAAACCAATGAAGATGAAACTAACACAAAATATGCCCAAGGTGGAATTGCAGCTGTTATTGATTTAAATAAAGATAGTTTTGAAAAACATATAGATGATACTTTAATAGCCGGCGATGGATTATGTAATAAATCAATTGTGGATATTGTTGTGCATGAAGGTCCTGAGCGATTAAAGGAAATAATAAGCTGGGGAGCTGATTTTGACAAAGAAGAAAATGGGGTTTATAAATTAGGAAAAGAAGGAGGGCATTCTGAAAATCGAATACTGCATTATAAAGACATTACCGGTTGGGAAATAGAAAGAGCCTTATTAGAAAAAGCACATCAATATCCTAATATTCATTTTATTGATTATTGTTATGTAATTGATTTAATTACGCAACATCATTTAGGTGAATTAGTAACAAAATCAAGCTCTCATATAACTTGTTTTGGAGTTTATATTCTCAATATAAAAACACAACAAATAGAAAAGATTATATCAAAAGTAACCATGTTGGCAACAGGTGGTTGTGGACAAGTATATCGTACAACGACCAATCCAAAAATTGCTACCGGCGATGGTGTGGCGATGGTGTATCGTGCAAAAGGACGAATTGAAAATATGGAGTTTATTCAATTCCACCCTACTGCTTTATATGAAGCCGGTAAGAGATTTGGTCAATCCTTTTTAATCACAGAAGCGGTAAGAGGCGATGGCGCTATTTTAAGAAATAGTAAAGGCGAAGATTTTATGAAAAAATATGACTCCAGGCTTTCTTTAGCTCCTCGTGATATTGTCGCACGTGCAATTGATAATGAAATGAAAATATTAGGAGATGAACATGTTTATCTTGATTGCAGACACATGGATATGACTAAATTCAAAGAACATTTTCCTAATATTTATGAAAAATGTTTAAGTATTGGAATTGATGTTGCTAAAGATATGATACCGGTTGCACCGGCTGCACATTATAGTTGTGGTGGTGTAAAAACAGATGAACTTGCACGTACTTCAATAATAAATTTATATTGTTGCGGAGAAAGTGCAAGTACCGGCTTGCATGGCGCTAATCGTTTGGCAAGTAACTCTCTATTAGAAGCTTTGGTTTTTGGAAAAAGAGCTTTTGATGATACCATTAAAGTACTTGATTTAATCTCTTTGCAAAAAAATATTTCTGATTGGAATGCAAATGGAACTACCGAACCTAAAGAGATGATTTTAATTACTCAGAGTTTAAAAGAAGTGCAATTAGCAATGACAGATTATGTTGGTATTGTGCGAAGTAATGTACGTTTGGCAAGAGCAATGCGCCGTATTGATTTATTACATGAAGAAACAGAACAACTCTATAAAACCACTACCCTGTCTCCTCAACTTTGTGAATTAAGAAATTTAATTACTGTTTCTTATTTGATTATAAAAAGTGCTCAATTTAGAAAAGAAAGTCGTGGACTGCACTATACGATAGATTACCCGAACAAAAGCAATATTGTTCAAAATATTATTTTATAAAAATTAATTTAATTTAAACGGAGTAATTAATTCAAATTCAGGAATACTTACTTTGATTAATTTTTTATTGAGCATATTTTCCATTTGATAAACACCGGACATTTTTCCCATATCGGTTCTGATACTTGCCCCCGAAACATACTGAAAAGATTCACCGGGTTCTAAAACCGGTTGCTGCCCTACAACGCCCTCTCCTTCAACTTCTCTAACTATTCCATTGCTGTCAAAAATCCTCCAATGCCGTTTTAATAATTTTACCGGAAAATCAGCCAAATTATCTATTGATATTCTGTATGCAAAAGTGTATTCATTCAATAAAGGATTTGATTGTTCTTTATTGTAAAAAACTTCAACCGTTATGCTGATACCTTCTGTAATTTGTTGTTGCATGTGTTTTGTAAAAGTAACATTTTTATCAAATTAAAAAATTTAATTTTCAGGTAGTGTAAACTTTCTAACGATGTCAAAATTATTTTCATTATTTCTTGCTTCTATCTCAAAAGGATTTTGTTGATATCCGTATTTCAACGAGTAATATAAATATAAAAAAACAAATTTAATAACACCATGATTACGCCACTGCAATATATGAGTTAATTCATGATTCAGTAATTTCTTATCATGCAGTATTTGTTTTTTTGTAATACGAAAAAGGTAAATGCTACGATGAATTACTATTGCACAATTATCAGCTTTCAATTTATAAGCTGCAATCTTGGCAATCCATGAGTTTTCTTTTATAAATACTTTAATCATAAAAAGCTAATACAAACCCCACGTTTTCAATATTTGTTCGGCATGATTTTTAGCTTGAACTTTGGTAATAATATCAAAAATTTTTCCTTTCTCATCTATCATATATGTTGTTCTAAAAATACCCATATACTTTCTTCCATACATACTTTTCTCTCCCCAAACTCCATATTTAATCAGCATTTCTTTACTTTCATCTGATAGAAGTGTAAAAGGCAATTGATGTTTTTCTCTAAACTTTGTATGCAATTCCTGACTATCGGCACTTACTCCGATTATTTCTACTCCTTTCTTTTTAAGCAAGTCAAAATTATCTCTAATGTTACATGCTTGTTGTGTGCATGTAGGAGTCATATCTTTGGGGTAAAAATAAATTGCTGTTTTTTTTCCTAAAAAGTCTTTTAATGACACTTTGTTTCCATCTTGATCTTTTAGTGTAAAAGCGGGTGCTTTAGTTCCTTTTTCTAACATTTTAATTTAGTTTAGTTAATACAAATTTAATTACCTATTAATAATAAATGTCTTTTCAGCCTTATTATCATTTTCATCAATGGCAATTATTTTTATTTCATTTTTCCCTTTGGATAATTTTTCATCAAATTCATAAGTAAAAGTATTATTATTTTGTACTAACCTTAACCATTGGTCACCTAAATACAAATTACAACTTTTTAATGAAGTGGTTTCTTCAGTTACTTGAAATGATATTTTATTTAACTTAGAAACATCCATATTATTTTTGAGTGTAGTACTAATCACCGGCGGTTTTTGATCAATCACAATCTCAAAATTTCCAAATGCATTTGTTTCGATTTCCAATCCTTTTGGTGTTACTATAGCTGCACTACCGTTTTTAGTTTTTGAATTGACGGTATTATCAGTTCTAACTATTGCTAATTTTGATTTATATTGGTTTGGTATTTCACTCTTAGGCTTAATAGTTAAATTGTATTTTGAATGTAATGGCACATAACTATAATGAATTTGATAGATGTCGGAATAGTTGTTATTAGCTGGTATGGTTTTATAATTAAAACAAATATCGTCATACAGTGCATCTTCATTTAATTCAAAAGAAATATTCTGGTTTGAAAATTTATTTTTTACACCGGCTTTCATTAAGTTATTACAAGGTGTTACAGAAGCACTTGTGTTGTTGGATTTTATATAAAACTCAATAAAACTTTTATTATAACTCACATCATATAATTCAATTCTTATTCTTTTATAACTACCATCAGACAAATCCACCTTACCATTTGTAGGTGAAAAAGATTTATATATATTCAACTTGTCATTTTTCAACTTTGTACAAAGTTGGATCCATTTATTATTTATTTTTTTATATTTATAATCGGCATGAGCGTTCACATATCGTGTGGAATCGTAACTAATATTATCAACTTGCCATGCAAAAATAGGCTTATCATTTACATATAATCTTGTTTCAAAAACACCTAATATTCCGGGCATGTTTTGTATTAAATCATCCGCTCTCACCCCAAAATAAACAGAATTAGCCTTTGTTTCTATGGTATCTTTTTTAAATTTGTTGTTGTTCACTTGTAAAATAGTCGGTGATTGCTCATAAATACTTTTTTCTGCATTATAAATGGCAAGTTCTTTTAAAATAGGTTTTTGATTATCGTTTACTGTAAAAAATAATAATGGATTTAAAGGGTTTTCCGTTTTAGTATCTCTAATTTCCAAATGCAAATGCGGACCTGAGGAATTTCCTGTATTCCCACTGTATGCAATCAATTGTCCTTTCTTTACCGGAAATTGATATGGCATCAATGTAAAATCAATTTTCCATGAATTATTTTTATATTGTTGCGTTCGCGTATATTTTTCTAAAGCAGGAAAAAAACGATTCAAATGAGCATATACTGTTGTATATCCATTAGGATGTGTAACATAAATGGCATTGCCAAATCCTCCCTTCTCAATTTTGATTCTTGATACGAACCCGTCAAAAACAGCATAAACCGGTAAATTTTCTTTTCCTTCCGTTCTAAAATCTAAGCCTGAATGAAAATGATTAGGGCGACATTCTCCAAAATTCCCTGCAAAAGAATAAGGAATATTTAATGGCTTTCCAATAAGTTCATTTAAGTAGTTCTTTTTATTAAAAAAATCTTGGGCAAAACTTCCTACGGAATAAATAAAAAAGCATATAACAGTAAGTAAGTTTTTTTTCATTTCATTTTTATTTTAAATTAAAAAACAAATAATATTTTACGAATGTGTTTCTTCAAGATTTAAAACATTCTGCTTTGACAAAAACTTTTTTTGGAATAAAAATATTGTAATCACACCAACTGAAATTGCTGCATCTGCAATATTAAATACCGGTCTGAAAAATTCAAACTCTTCACCTCCCCATATCGGAACCCATGTCGGAAAATTACCTGAAAACAAAGGGAAATAAAGCATATCAACAACTCTTCCATGTAGCAGTTTTTCATAACCTTCACCCCATGGTACAAAGTGAGCAACATGAAAACCACTTTCGGTAAATATTTTTCCATAAAAAACACTATCTATAGAGTTACCTAATGCACCGGCTAAAATCAATGAGCTACAAAAAATTACACCATTGTGATATTTCTCTTTTATCAAAGTATTATTGATAAAAAAACCTCCCCAAATAACAGCCACAATACGAAATACTGTTAAAAAAATCTTCCCCCACTCTTCACCAAATTTCATTCCAAAAGCCATCCCTTCATTTTCAATAAAATGAAGTTTGAACCAATTACCAATTACATTTATTTCTTCCCCATAATAGAAATGCGTTTTGATGTAAATTTTTGAAAATTGGTCAAATATCAAGACAATCAATACCGTCAATAAAACGTGTTTAAACTTCACTTTTTTTTCGCAAATTTATATTATATAAAATAAATAGCACCATTAAAATTCTTAAAATGGTGCTATTATTTAATACTGTAAATATATTTAAAGTTTGGTAAACTTACTTACAAGAGTTTCTTGTTGCATTCTAACTTTTAATGTGTAATTTCCTTTTGCCAAATGATTAATATTCATTTTATAATTATTCACCCCTTTTAAAACATTCACTTCTTTTTTACTAACTACATTTCCGAATAAATCATAAATAATAATTTCAGTATTGGTTTTACTCAAAGAGTTTATATCAATGTTCAATTCATTATCTGTCGGATTAGGATATAATGAAATAAGGTTATTTGCTTTTTCTAAATACACACTTACTATATTAGAATATGTATATTTCCCATCATGGTCAATTGTTTTTAACCTGTAATAATTTACACCCGAATATGGGCTAAAATCAATATCAGAATAATTTTGTTCTTCTTTAGAATTACCTTTTGCCTTTATAGAAGATATCTTTTGGAAATTTCCTTGCATATCTTTTTTCTCTATCTCAAAATGAGAAACATTTATTTCATTAATTGTATTCCATTTTAAATCTACAGTTTGATTTTTATTTAATATTGCATTAAAATGCAATAATGTTAATGGCAATGGTGCAGAACAAGGATTTATATAAGTCACATAATTATAACAATTTGGCGAAGCCGCATTTCTTAGATATAATGAAGAATTTGTAGGCGAACCCCACGCTGCCCAACCCGTATCAGCAGCGGTAAATGTGTTATTATTGCTCCAATTAATACCATTTGGTGAGTATTGTACACCTGTTGCACAAGGCGTTGGTATGCAATTTGGAATTGGTGGTGTATATGTAGCTGTTATTCCATCACAAACCACTGTTGGAATGTTTGGTAAAGGATCTACAATAATATTAACAGCCACTCTATTCCCTTCACAATTTGCAGGTGCCCCTGTTGTAGGTGATACGTAGAAAACCGTATCGGTTGTTGGAAATACAAAAGGGTTAATAGGTGTCCCTCCACTTGGTACATCATACCATAAGAACGAAGTAGTAAGAGGAGTAGTAGTTATTTGAGGTTCTAATGAAGATAAATCAATTCCATACAAATAACAAGTATGAGCAGAACTTGGTGCAAAAGTAATAGTAGGAATTGTTAGAATATTCACATTAGCACTACCTTCTGTTTTAGGTGCACATTTACCTGCAGGTGGAATAACAGAACTTATAGTCCATATACCCGAGTTCGTAACAGTTGCATTAAAAGGTCCCGGTCCAGTCGCAGGATTAATGTTGGTATTATCAACTCCATTAGATAAATTAATAATATAATTACCTACTAAATTGTTTGAAGTTGTTATAGTAATGGGAGCGTTAGCCGGAGCACAATAAGAACTATCGCCGCTAATAGTTAATAATTCACAAGGTGGAATTGAAAAATTCGCTGAGGCAATAACATCGCTTTTAAGACATGGCGCAACGGGTTCCGGTTGATAAATTGCTTTTACTGTAAAATTAGTGTTTGTTAATTGGTTACAAGTATCAGGCATAGAAACAGTAATATTTGCAGTTACAGGAGGCGGTGGGCATTGTGTTCCAAAAGAAAGTGCGGCACCATTATACACAGTTGGGTTAGCCGCTTTTGGAGTTCCGTTACCATAAGTAAAAGTAGTCCATGTATTTGCACTTGTTCTATAACGACCTTCATTTGTGCCACTAAAACTACCACCACTATTTGCAAAAGAGGCGGCAGCCGGTATGGATACATTTTTTTGTGTAATGTAATCTCCACAACCTGTAGCCATAGCTATATTATTAACATTATCAGGTATAGATTGACCTCCACCCCAAAGAACACCATCAATAAAGTTACCGGAACAATCAAATAAAGCTATTTGCTCATTCGCATCCGTCAAGTTCATGATATCTTGCGTATTCGGATAAACAGTAGCACAATTACAAGTTTCAATATTTAAATCAGGTAATACCCCACTTGAACAATAAGTACCACCGCCTCCAATTAAATAATAACTATTTGCAGGCATAGTTACCCCTGCGGGAATGGTTGCAGTCCAATCTCCATCTGCAACTATCCAACCACCAATATCAACACTACCGGGACCGGCATTATATAGCTCTATCCATTCACCACTATTAGGATTTTGTCCATTTGGGGTACCTGGGCAAGCTCCTTGTGCTGGTCTTGGCACAAATTCGTTGATCATAACTTTTCCGGTTGCTAATGTTGTAGGTGGTGTTGCTCCTACAATTGTATTAGTTGTACCTAATGAAACTCCTTGTGTATAAGGGTCAAAAGCCGGATCATAATCATACATCAATTCGACATTTCCTGTATTACAAACACCGGTTATACTTACTGTGAAATTTAAATCAGAACCTGCACAAACACTCGAATTATTAGCAGGGTTAAAAGTTGGCATTCCGGTCCCTGTTGTTTCATATTTTGCACATGCAGGATTTCCAATACATGAGTTCGGAACACTCACTATTATTGGCGAAGGGTTTGCACATGCGTTATTTGTTGATGATACTAAAATTTGATAATTTGGTAAAGCCGGGTCAGCATCATCATCAATTATTCCGCCAAAAGAATTTCCGCTTTGAGGACCGGCAATTGTAACATAAGGTCCGGCTATAACTGTTTGTTTTTGTAAAGTATATTTAATATTTGTTCCGGTAGCGCCGCTAATGGTTACACTACCGGGTAAAGAACAATAAACTAAGGGTGTTCCACCAAGAGGTTCTTCTCTTTCAAATGTAATTTTTCGATAGACATAACATTCTTTTTCTGGTGAGTTTATATCATTGGGAGTATTTATGTTATTTGAACCGGGACAAGATGCACAATTTGTGTTAGCATCTCCCCAAACAAATTCATAAGTAGATGTACCTATTGGCGGTGTAAATGTATATAATAAAGTTGTAACACCTGTAACGCTATTGAAATTAGCAGTTGTAAAATTTATTGGATTTGCATTGCCAATTCTTACATAAGAACCTAAATTTCCGGTAGCCTGATTTTTAGTAAGTGCTACATTGGTAAAGTTATTTATTTTAAATTCAAATGTTTGAGCTGTTGCACCACAAACAGAAACTACATTCAAAGGATTATTAATATCTGTCCCGTTTAATTTTGAAGTATAAGCTACTGAAGTATTATTAATTCCCGGCGTTGGATGATCTTCGCTGGCTGTATTGATTGCAGGTCCACAAGGGTTTGTGCAACCTGCACATGCAAGATTACCGGATTGCCCCCAAGAAACAATAGCCCCATTATTCCCATCAGGAACGCGTGCGTATGATGAATTGCAACCTGACAAATCATTACATATAGTTCTTCCGGAGAACACCGCATCAATATTAGAAGGAAAATTCACATTAGGTAATGGCGGGCAAGCATTAAAAGCAGGGAAATTAATATTTATTGCAGCTCCTCCTGAATAATAATCACCGTTGGAAAACATCATTGCATCAATAATTTGGCCACTATTATCAAACAATACAATTCTATCGCCGGATAGATTTCCATTATTGATTCCACCGTTACCTATCAAACATCCACAACCTCCGTTTATAACATCATTTGTATTAAGAAATATTGTATTTGAATAATTATCGGTTCCATATCCATAACCGGATAGATTTAAAGCAAATTTGGAATTTAAAAATTTATAATCACAAGTTGGACACATCATTTTTGCATCATTTCCTATTAGTAAGTATTCATTAGGTTGCAATGTTAACCCTGAAGGAATAGTTACTTGAAACGAACCTCCATTTGTAATTCTCCAACAACTCATATCAACCACGTTTAATCCAATATTTTTAAGTTCAATCCATTCACCCGAAGATTCAAAATTACCTGCATCTGCCTCCACTTCATTGATGATAACTTGTGCTTTTGTATTAATTGCTAATGCTAATAAAAAGGATAATGTGAATAGAAATTTTCTAAGCATAGTATAAGTTTTTACAAATTAAAATTAAACTTAAAAATTAATCTATGAAAATTAAAATTCTATTTGTGGATAACTTAAATTTAAATAAAAAAATCGCTCCAATGGAGCGATTTTTAATAGTAATTTTAAAAAATTATTCAGCTACAACATCAAAATCAATTTCTACAATAGTTGAATTTCCGAAATCAATACTTGCTTTATGAGTTCCTAATTCTTTTACTTCCTCTACAATAGTAATTCTTTTTCTATCAATTTCATATCCTTTTTGTTCGCGTATTACACGAGCTAATTGAATAGGAGTAACAGAGCCGAATATTTTACCGGAAGTACCGGTTTTAGCGCCTACTTTAACAGGACTTTCTTTTAACACTTCAGTTACTTTCATGATTTCATTTAATAAAGCGACTTCTTTTTTAGCTTTCACTTTATTTTTTTCATTAAGCATTTTTAGGTTTGATGCTGATGCTTCAATAGCTATTTTCTGAGGTATTAAGAAATTACGAGCATAACCCGGTTTTACATCTACTACTTCATTAGCAGAACCTAAATTGTCTATATCTTTTATTAATATTACTTGCATAGTTTTTTTACTTTAAAAGGTCAGTTACAAAAGGTAAAATAGCCATTTGTCTTGCTTTTTTTACAGCTTGAGCCACTTTACGTTGAAATTTCATTGAGTTTCCGGTAATTCGACGAGGTAATAATTTACCTTGTTCATTTAAGAATTTTTTCAAAAATTCGGGATCTTTATAATCTACATATTGAATCCCCATTTTTTTAAATCTGCAATATTTTTTTGGTCTAATTTCTACCCTATTTGTTGAAAGGTATTTAATATCTGATTTTGCCATGATTATGCTTCTGTGTTTTCAGTTAAAGAATTTGATTTAACATTTGTTGTTTCTCCATTACGTTTTCTTGCATTGTATGCAACCGCATGTTTATCTAAAGTAGTTAATAAAGTACGCATGATAGATTCATCACGACTCATTTGAATCTGTAATTTTGAAATAAAAGCAGGTTCTGCTGTAAACTCAAGAACATAATAAAGTCCTGTTGTTTTTTTATCAATAGGATAAGCAAAAGATCTTAATCCCCAAGGATAGTCTCCAACAATTTCACCACCATTTTCTGTGATGATTTTTTTCAAGTTTTTTGTCCCCGCCTTAAATTCGTCATCTGAAAGAATAGGCGTGTAGATAACCATTAATTCGTAATTTTTCATGTTTTATAGTTTTTAATTTTTATAAACAACAGCAACTATATTGGATATTTATATACTATATTATAAATAGCTGATGTTTTTGGGAGTGCAAAACTATACTATTTTTTTGTATTTCAAAAAAAAAAAATGAATTAATAAAAATAATACCCTGTAAAACAAATTACCTATCTTCTTTTTTTTTATTTTTAACGAAATTACAAAAACTTGAAATAATTAAATTGCCCAAAAATATTCAAAAAACGAAATTATATAATCATAAAATACTAAAAAAAACAAAATATATTTTGATAATAAAATATTTATTACTACTTTTGCACTCCCAAAATGGCAACGCACGTGCACATTTTCTTTTTTTATTAACTTAAATTCAAGTAAATAACTAAAAAGGGCTTACCTTTTTGGGATTATATATTTTTATATAACAAAACGCGTTTAAAATACATTATGGCATCAACAAAAAATGCAAAAACTGCCGAAAGATACAATTTCGGAAAAATCAAACAAAGCACAGAAACACCGGATTTATTAGACATTCAATTAGCTTCATTTTCTGAATTTTTACAATTAGAAACTACACCGGACAAGCGTAACAACGAAGGACTTTTTAAAGTTTTCAAAGAAAACTTCCCTATCACAGACACCAGAAACATATTTGTATTAGAATTTTTAGATTATTTTGTTGATCCTCCACGTTACAGTATTGATGAATGTATAGATAGAGGATTAACTTATTCCGTCCCATTAAAAGCAAAATTAAGACTCAGCTGTAATGACGAAGAACATATTGACTTTGAAACAAAAGTACAAGATGTATTTTTAGGAAATATTCCTTATATGACCCCAAGGGGAACATTTATTATTAATGGTTCAGAAAGAGTAATCGTATCACAACTTCATCGTTCTCCGGGCGTATTTTTTGGACAATCAACCCACCCTAACGGAACCAAAATTTACTCAGCCCGTGTGATTCCTTTTAAAGGTGCTTGGATGGAGTTTGCTACTGATATTAACAATATCATGTATGCATATATCGATCGTAAGAAAAAATTCCCTGTTACTATGCTTTTGCGTGCAATTGGGTATGAAACGGATAAAGATATTCTTGATTTATTTGGTATAGCTGATGAAATTAAAGCTGATAAAGAAACTCTTACTGCTAATATTGGTCGTACACTTGCTGCAAGAGTTTTAAGAAGTTGGACAGAAGATTTTGTTGATGAAGATACAGGTGAAGTTGTTTCAATGGAAAGAAATCAAGTCATTTTAGATAGGGAGTCCCAATTAACAGAAGATGATATTGATACTATAATAGAATTAGGAATAAAATCTATTTTCTTACAAAAAGAAGACTCGGCAGGTGATTATTCTATTATTTATAATACTTTAAATAAAGATACTTCAAACTCAGAATTAGAAGCTGTACAACATATCTATCGTCAAATCAGGAGCACTGAAGCTCCCGATGATGAAACAGCTCGTGGAATAATTGATAAATTATTTTTCTCAGAAAAAAGATATGACTTAGGAGAAGTTGGTCGTTATAAAATCAATAAAAAACTCGGCTTTGATTTAAATATTGATAAAAAAGTTTTAACCAAAGATGATATCATTGCAATAATCAAATATTTGGTTTTACTCACAAATGCAAAAGCTGAAATTGATGATATAGACCATCTTAGCAATAGACGTGTAAGAACAGTTGGAGAACAACTTTATGCACAATTCGGAGTTGGTTTAGCACGTATGGCTCGTACCATTAGAGAACGTATGAATGTACGCGACAATGAAGTGTTTGCACCGATTGATTTAATCAATGCACGCACTCTTTCTTCTGTTATCAATTCATTTTTCGGAACTTCTCAATTATCACAATTTTTAGATCAAACAAATCCTCTTTCTGAAATTACACATAAAAGACGTATTTCAGCCTTAGGACCCGGAGGTTTAAGTCGTGAAAGAGCAGGATTTGAAGTAAGAGACGTACACTACTCTCACTATGGTCGTCTTTGTACGATTGAAACACCGGAAGGACCTAACATTGGATTGATATCTACATTATGTGTACACGCCAAAATTAACGATATGGGATTTATCGAAACCCCCTACAGAAAAGTAAAAGATGGTAAAGTAGATAGCAAACAAGTTTATTTAAGTGCCGAAGAAGAAGATGATATGAAAATTGCCCAATCAGACGCTCCTTTGGACGATAAAGGTTTCTTTATAGAAGATAAAGTCCGTTCGCGTCAAACAGGTGATTTCCCAATTTTAGACAAAGAAGAAGTTGAATATATGGACGTGGCTCCAAACCAAATTGTAGGTTTGAGTGCTTCTCTAATTCCTTTCTTAGAACATGATGATGCCAATCGTGCTTTGATGGGTTCTAACATGCAACGACAAGGTGTACCATTAATCCGTCCTGAAGTTCCAGTTGTAGGGACAGGTTTAGAAGCTAAAGCAGCAAGAGATGCAAGAATACAAATAACGGCAACCGGTGATGGCGTTGTTGAATACGTAGATGCCAATGAAATACACGTACGATATAAACGAAGTGAAACTCAACGTATTATATCGTTTAATGATGATTTAGTCGTTTATAAACTTACTAAATATACCAAAACGAATCAAAGTACTTGTATTAATTTAAAACCGTATGTTGTAAAAGGACAAAGCGTAAAAGCCGGCGATTTTCTAACAGATGGTTATGCAACCAAAGAAGGTGAAATGGCTTTAGGTAGAAATTTACATGTCGCATTCATGCCTTGGAAAGGTTATAACTTTGAAGATGCGATTGTAATAAATGAAAAAGTAGTACGTGAAGACTGGTTCACTTCAATACATATTGATGAATATGAATTAGAAGTTAGAGATACAAAGCTTGGTGAAGAAGAACTTACTCCTGATATTCCAAATGTAAGCGAAGAAGCAACAAAAGATTTGGATGAAAATGGTATCATTCGTTTAGGTGCTCATGTAAAAGAAGGTGACATTCTTATTGGTAAAATTACTCCAAAAGGTGAAACCGATCCTACTCCTGAAGAAAAACTTCTACGAGCTATCTTTGGTGACAAAGCCGGTGATGCAAAAGATGCTTCATTAAAAATGCCACCTTCAATTGAAGGTGTTGTAATTGGCAAAAAACTTTTTGCAAAAGCTAAAAAAGACAAAAATTCAAAAGCAAGAGAAAAAGTTGCTTTAGAAAAAATAGAAAAAGTTCATCAAGAGCATCTTGAAGAAATCAATGATAGCCTTTATGCCAAACTTGAAAAATTATTAGAAAATCATACTTCTGCCGGAGTAACTAATCATTATGGTGAAATTGTTTTAGGTAAAGGCGCTAAATTTAGTCAAAAAGCTATTAAGTCAATTGACTACATTACTGTCAATCCATTAAATTGGACTACAGATGAAAAAATGAATGATTTAGTAAATCAGCTTTTACATAACTATAATATTCGTTACAATGAAGAAATAGGACGTTATAAAAGAGAAAAATTCAATATCACTATCGGTGATGAATTACCAAATGGTGTATTGAAATTAGCTAAAGTATATTTGGCAAGCAAACGTAAGCTGAAAGTAGGTGATAAAATGGCAGGGCGACATGGAAATAAAGGAATTGTAGCCAAAATTGTAAGACAAGAAGATATGCCATTTTTAGAAGATGGTACACCGGTAGATATAGTACTTAATCCATTAGGGGTACCTTCACGTATGAATATTGGGCAGATTTATGAAACCATTTTAGGAATGGCAGGTGTTAAATTGGGTGTTAAATTTGCAACACCAATTTTTGACGGAGCATCTAAAGAAGAAATTGCCGAAAAAGTTAAAGAGGCTAATTTACCTGATTGGTGTCATACCCATTTATATGATGGCGAAACAGGAGAACGTTTTCACCAAAAAGCTACTGTTGGGGTTATTTATATGATGAAATTACATCACTTGGTGGATGATAAAATGCACGCACGTTCTATAGGACCTTATAGCTTAATCACACAACAACCTCTTGGAGGTAAAGCCCAATTTGGTGGACAGCGTTTTGGGGAAATGGAAGTATGGGCAATTGAAGCTTATGGTGCTTCTAACATTCTACAAGAGTTACTCACAATTAAATCTGATGATATCGTAGGTAGAGCTAAAGCATACGAAGCTATTGTCAGAGGTGATAATTTGCCAAACGCAGGAACTCCGGAATCTTTCAATGTATTAGTTCATGAATTAAGAGGACTGGGCTTGGATTTACATTTTGAAGAATAATTTAATTATTTAAAACACATAAAAAAAGTCTCAATAAAATTGAGACTTTTTTTATAGGGAACGAATATTTTAGACTCCGTTTATCCATAAATCTTTGCCCCTTCTCAGAGTTTTATGTCAAATTGATTATCAAGTTAATTGCTGTCAACTATATGTCTTGTCCTAAAATAGGTTTACACAAAAATGTGTAAAAATGGACAATAAAAGTAAAGTCATTTCAGGACTAAAAACTGGAAAAATCATCATTCAAAAACCGAATAAATATTTTACGGATTCTGAAAAACATCATATCATTCAGGAACTTCTAAGTTCGGGTTGTACCAAACGAGAGATATGGGAAAAATACACCGGACAAGAAGAAGAACACGGTCAACTACTTCGTTGGATGCGGGTATTAGGTTATGATACATCCGTTAAAACCAGAAGACCTAATTTTACAGCCAATAATACGGATACGGTTATGGTAAAAAAAGTAAAAACAGAAGATAAAACAATCGAAGACTTTGAAACACTTCAATTGAAAAAAAGAATAGCGGAATTGGAGAATCAGCTCAAAGATGCAGAGATGAAAGCTATTCTGTTCTCTACAATGGTAGATATTGCAGAAAAGGAATTTAATATTCCCATCCGAAAAAAGTACAATACCAAGCCATCGAAGAAATGAAAAACAACTTTCAGAACATAGGACTTGCCAAGCTATGTTCTTGGCTTGGTATGAGCAGACAGGCATATTATCAAAACTCGTGGAAAGCAATAGATACTACCATTGAGGAAGTGTCTTGTCCTAAAATAGGTTTACACAAAAATGTGTAAAAATGGACAATAAAAGTAAAGTCATTTCAGGGCTAAAAA